>CAQDYY010000001.1 GCA_948777935.1 uncultured Clostridia bacterium
TTTTACAAAAAAATGTTGAAGTAGTTTAACCCACCCCAACATTTATTATAGAACCAAAAAAAGAGTTCGTATGAACTCTTTTTTGTGGATGAAAGTCAATAGTTGGGGTGGAAAACTTTGAAAGTTTTCTGTCTCAGCTTTTTTAATGCAATTTAATGTTTACAAAAAAATAACTGAAAACATGTAATTTTAAATATATTTAATATGACTATAATAAGTAAAATTAGAAATATTTTAGTAAAAAATGAATAAAAAATGCAAATAGTTTAAAAATAATATTAGAAGATGTTTACAATTTAGAAAATGTATAATATAATATACAAGGGGTGTGTGTATGTTAATTGAGTTTAGTGTAAAAAACTTTATGTCTATAAAAGAAGAAAAGATATTTAGTATGCTAGCAGGTACAGGAGATGAAAATATAGAAAATACTATACAAATTGGAGATACAAGCGAAAGATGCTTAAAGTCTACAGCCATTTATGGAGCAAATGCATCTGGAAAAACCAATTTTATAAAAGCACTTACAGCAGCAATTTTAATGGTTAGAAAATCAAATTTAAGAAATATAAATGAACCTTTAATAGAAATGCAACCATTTAAATTCGATAAAAATACAATAAATAAACCATGTGAATTCAAGTTTATATTTATTAAAAATAATATAAAATATGAATACGGATTTTCTGCAGATACAAATCGAATTTACACAGAGTATTTGTATCAATATTTAACAGCAAAACCAAGTTTGATTTTCGATAGAACAAATGTAAATGAATACAAATTTACACAACAAGAACAAGGAAAACTTAAAGAACTTACAACAAAGAATACAGAAAAAAAGTTATTTTTGTCTACTGCAACAGAGTGGAATTATGAAAAAACAAGGGATGCATACATGTGGTTTGCAGAAAACATTGATACGTATGATAATTATATGGAGGCAAATGGATTTGCATTTAATCAATTTGAAAATGATACAGAAGGAAGCTTAAAAAAATTTACTATAAATTTATTAAAAGAAGCAGATATACTAATAGATGACTACAACTTTGAAATAGAAAATGTAAATGTTAATAATTTATTAACATTTAGTAATAGTGGAAAAATTTCAAGCCAAAATGCGAAATCTGTAAAAATATCTACTTTACATGAGATAGAGAATGAAAATGGAGAAATAGAAAAATATGAATTAGACTTACTTGAAGAATCATTGGGAACTCAAAGCCTATTTTTCTTTAGTCCAATTTTAAAAGATTCATTTGAAAAGGGAAAAGTTATTATAATAGACGAAATAAATAAATGTTTACACCCATTATTAGTACAATTTGTAATAAAACTATTCCATGATAGTAATATAAATAAAAACAATGCACAATTAATTTTTAACACACATGATACAAACTTATTATCACTAGATATTTTTAGAAGAGACCAAATATGGTTTGCTGAAAAAGATACAAAGAAAGGAGCTACTGATTTATATCCATTAGATGATTTTTCTGTAAGAAAGTCAGAAAATATACAAAAAGGATATTTGAATGGTAGATATGGTGCAATACCTTTTGTAGCTACAGGTGATACTTTATGGGAAGATTAGAGCCAAGAAAAAGAAACAGAGTTACCAAAAGTCGAAAACCAGTTATAGCAATAGGATGTGAAGGAAAAAATAAAACAGAAACAACATATTTTAAAAATTTTTCTAGTAGAGAATATATGATTAGATTCTCTACTGGAAGGCATACTGATCCAATAGGAATGGCAAATGATTTAGCTGATTTCATAAAAACTGAAGATATTAAAAAAGAATATGATGACAAAATTTATTTGCTACTAGATACAGACATAAATGAAAATAAACAAAAGCAAATAGATAAAGCAAAGAAGATTTGTAAAAAGAATGGAATTGAACTAATTACTTCAACTCCAACATTTGAATATTGGTACATATTGCATTTTGAAAATACTACGAAAAAATTTACAAGTAGCAAACAAGTCAAATCATATTTAAAAACAAAAATACATAACTATTCAGAAAGTATGAATATATATCCATTAATTAAAGAAAAAACAAATGAAGCAATAAAAAATGCTGAAAATATTGAAAAATATTATACAAATAATGGACAAGAAATAGATAGTGAGGGTGCTAATCCTCATACAAGTGCATATAAAATAGTAGAACAACTTAATAATATGTAATATAAGGAGTGTTATATTCTCCTTATATTACATTCACATGACATTTTTGTGAAATGCCTTGAATAAACCTAAATTTTGTAGTATTATTTAAAAGCAAAGGAAAAAACATGAAACAATGGCAAATTTTTGATATAATATAAAAGCTTATTTGGAAAATACTATTTACAAAGGAGGAGAATATTTTGGTAATAGAACAACCTAATTTGTCTATAATTGAAAAACAAATTTTTATAGCTAAAAAAATCAAGAATAAGTTGCTAAATAAAACAAATAATAATGTAAAAAAACTTGAAATAAGGGATAATATGAGTGTAATTATTAAAAGAAGTATAGATATAATATCTGGAATATGTGGATGCATTTTACTTGTTCCAATAACTATTTTTGTTGCAATATCAAATGTTATATATAAAGATAATGGACCAATATTTTTTACACAAAAAAGAATAGGTCAAAATGGAAAAGTATTTAATATGTACAAATTTAGAACAATGGTAGTTGGAGCAGAAGATATACTTAAAAAACACTTAGATGAACAAACAGATATTGGAAAAGAATATTTAGAACATAAAAAAATAAAGAATGATCCAAGAATTACAAAAGTAGGAAAATTCCTAAGAGCAACTAGTTTAGATGAATTTCCACAATTCTTAAATGTAATGAAAGGGCAAATGAGTTTAGTTGGACCACGACCATATCTACCAGGAGAAAAAGAAGATATGGGAGAATACTATGATTTCATTATAAAAATGAAACCAGGTGTTACAGGGCCATGGCAAGTAGCAGGAAGAAACAACTTAGAATTTGATGATAGATTAAAATTAGATAAAGAATATTTTGATAGAAGGGGTAATAGAAGAGATATAAATATCATTTTAAAAACATTCAAAAAGGTTATAAAAAGAGAAGGAGCAATATAATGGAATTAAAAAAGAATGTATTTATAATAGGCTCAAAAGGAATTCCAGCAAAATATGGAGGGTTTGAAACATTTGTAGAAAATCTAACTTTAAAAAGACAAAACAATAGTATACAATATTATGTTGCTTGTATGGGAAAAGATAATAAAGAATTTGAACATAATAATGCGAAATGCTTTAACATTAAAGTGCCTAATATCGGACCTGCAAAAGCAGTCTACTATGATATTATGGCACTTAAACGTAGTATAAGTTATATTAAAGAACACAATATCAAAAATGCAACTATATACATATTAGCATGTAGAATAGGTCCATTTATAGGACATTATAAAAAGAAACTAAAAAAATTACAAGCAAAACTATATGTAAATCCAGATGGTCATGAATGGAAAAGAGCAAAATGGAATGGAGCTATTAAAAAATATTGGAAACTATCTGAAAAACTAATGGTAAAACATGCAGATTTACTAATCTGTGATTCTATAAACATTGAAAAATACATAAAAAAAGATTATAAAAAATATAAGCCACGTACAAATTTTATTGCATATGGTTCAGATGTAGAGAAAAGCACTCTAAACGATGATGACGAAAAACTAGTAGATTGGTATAACAAAAACAAAATAAAGCCAAAAGAATATTACTTATTAGTAGGACGTTTTGTACCAGAAAACAACTATGAAACCATGATTACGGAATATATGAAATCACAAAGCACAAAAGATTTTGTACTTATTACAAATGTAGAAGAAAATAAATTCTATGAAACCTTAAAAGAAAAAACATTATTCTACAAAGATCCAAGAATAAAATTTGTAGGAACTGTGTATGATAAACAACTTCTAAAGAAAATTCGCGAAAATGCGTATGGATATATACATGGACATGAAGTAGGAGGAACAAACCCATCTTTACTTGAAGCACTAGCAACAACAGACTTAAACCTTTTGCTAGATGTGGGCTTTAATAAAGAAGTAGGTAAAGATGCAGCATTTTATTGGGATAAAGAAGATGGAAACTTATCTAGGTTATTAAATGAATTAGACAACATGAATGAACAACAAATACAAGACTATTCAAAAAAAGCAAAAGAAAGAATAAAAACAGCATATAGTTGGGAAAAAATCATACAAGAGTATGAAATTATACTTTAAAAAAGGAGAATAAGAACCATATGCATGGGAGTATAAAACAGTAGAGTAAAGGCCCCTTTACTTAAGGGGGCTGTCGCGTGAAACGCGACTGGGGGTTCTTAAAGGAGTAATATGAGTAAAATATCAATAATAGTGCCAATCTATAATGTGCAAAAAGACTATTTAAATACATGTATATCATCACTATTACAGCAAACTTTAGAAGAAATAGAAATAATACTAGTAGATGATGGTTCAAATGATGAAACAAAAAACATATGTGATGAATACGCTAAAAAAGATGAAAGAATTAAAGTAATACATAAAGAAAATGGAGGCGTTTCTTCAGCAAGAAACGTTGGAATTAAAAATGCAAACTCTAATTATATAATGTTTGTAGATGCAGACGATTGGATAGATAAAAACTGTTGTAGTAAATTATATGAGTCTATAAAGGCTGATGAAAAAATAGATATTGTATGTTGCTCATATTATAAAACATATACAAATATAGAAGAAAAAAACGTTATTTTTACTAATAGAGAACTAATAGATTGTAATATCACAAACATAAATTATTATGATATGAAAATTATAGGAAACACTTGGGCAAAACTATATACTAAACAAATATTAAAAGATGAATGGTTTAATGAAGACCTATCAAGTGGAGAAGACGTAGAATTTAACTTTAGAATATTTAGTAAAGTAAAATACATATTAGCACTTAATGAATTTTTATATCATTATAGGATACGTGAGGACTCATCTGTTAGAAAATATAGTGAACAAGCAATAGAAAAATACACAAAAACAATTACATATATGAAAAAAGATATAAAAGAACAAAACAAACTTCAAATAAATGCATATTATTCATTTGGAGCAGTTGCATTTCTTATGATTTGTTTAAACATGATATTTACAAAAGAATATGGTAAATCATATTTTAGTAAGGTAAAAGCTACAAAAGAATTAGCAAAAAAAGAACCATATAAAGATATAATAAAAAATAGCAAACATGTAAAATTACCATTTACAAGAAAATTACCACTATTACTTGCAAAATACCATATGTACTTTTTATTAAATATCATGATAAAGGTAAAGAAACGGTTTAATGAGTAGGTAGGAAATATGGATATTTCGATAATAACACCAATTTATAATGGAAACAAGTATTTGAATAGCTATTTAAAAATGATAGAAGATGCCACTTCTATCATTAGTGATGTAGAAGTAATATGGGTAAATGATAGCCCAAATGTACCACTAGAATATGATAAAGAACTAGCAAAAAATATAGATTTGCAAATTATAGAAAATGAAAAAAACTCTGGAATACATAAATCAAGAGTAAATGGCTTAACAAAAGCAAAAGGCGAATATATACTATTTTTAGATCAAGATGATGAAATTACTAAAGATTGTTTACTATCTCAATATACTAAAGTTAAAGGATATGATTTAGTAATTACAAATGGATATTTTGAAGATGAAAATGGAAGTCATAAAATATTTGAAAATGAATATTCACTTAAATTTGCAACAAAGAAAAAGCCATATATTTTCGTAAGAGATTTCATTGTTTCTCCAGGTCAATGCCTAATAAAAAAAGAAGCAATACCAGAAGAATGGAAAGAAAACACATTAAAAAATAATGGTACAGATGATTTTTTACTATGGCTACTAATGTTTAATGACGGTTGTAAAGTAACAATGAATTTTGAATGCGTATATAAGCATAAATATACAGGAGAAAATGTATCATTAGAAACAGACAACATGTATAAATCTCAACTAGAATTATTAGAAGTTTTAGCTAAAAATAACTCATATAACAAAAAAGATTTTAAAAAATTAGAAAGAACAATAAAATATAAACATAATTATAAAACAAATTTTGTAAAAGAAACATTGAAAAATATAGACATTTTCTGTTATAATATAATATACAGAGCAAAATGGAAAGGATATACGTTGCCAAATGGAAAAGATAAAAAGTAAAATATATAGTATAGTAGTAAGCTTAATGTATTTTTTTAGACAAGGAATATATTTACTAAACCCAACAAATGGATATTTTTTAGTAGGAAATCTAGATGCATTTTATCTATTTGCACCTATGTACTTATTTAATAAATTTAAAGAGTTAAAAGATAAAAAAGAAAAGCTAAAAGATATTAAAATAAGTAAACCTACAAAAGTACTTATAGTATGTAGTGTTCTTTATGTAATTGTACAAATAATACTTGTGCCAAATGTGAACATATTAAGAGTAATGATAAATATGGCAAAAATTATAGTATGCTACTTTGTAATGAAATATATAAAAGAATATTACAATAAATTTGATATAAGTTTTATCTGTAAGGCATTTTCTATAATTTGTGGGGTACTTTTACTTGCAGCAATTGTGCTTCCAAACAGTCCACTATGGAGACATAATGATATAATTAATAAATATGACTTAAATAGATTGCAATTTCTATATACAGAACCAAGTGAATTAGGACTTCATGCGATGCCAATTATATTAGTATATATTTTTATGATGTTAAATACAAAAAGTTTTAACAAAGCAGTATCATACATAATGTATACATTCCCTATAATAGTAGCACTACTTTATGCAAAACCGTTAGGAGCAATAGGAATAGGAGCTATATCAGTTGCAGTACTATGCGTAGCAGACTTAATAATAAACTTTTCGAAAAAAAAGTTAAAGATATATCTTGTTTTAATATTAATTGGAGTCATACTATTAGGAGGCTTAGCACTTACTAAAAGTTCAATATATTTAAGAATAATGGATACTTTTAATGGTAAAGATATGTCAAATAGTTATAGAATTACAGTACCATTTACAGTAGCAACTAAAAGTATCATGGATACCTATGGTATAGGTATTGGGTTAGGAAATGCTGAACTTGAAAGTAATGTTCAAAAATATGGATACCTAGGACTAGAAAAAGAAGGTGTTATAAACTCATACATGAACCTAATTGCAGAAGGTGGAATATTTGGTATTGTTCTATCAGCAATAGTAATAGCAAGTATCTTAAAGAAATCAGTAGAAGATAACTCAAGTATAAAAATAGCATTATCAGTATTTATTATTATATATCAATTTATGGGAACATATTTTACTAATCCTTTATGTTGGATTATATATGGAATCATATTAAGTGATTTTGACTTTAAAAAGAAAGAAGAAAATTGGACATTCTAGCGTAAGAGGTGATAAAAGGTGGGCATAAAAAAAGGAATAGTATATGTATTTATAGCTAATGCAATAAACTTAATAATAGGTTTATTTACTGGTTTTGTGCTACCTAAATTACTATCAGTTGATACATATGCAAATATTAGATTGTTCCAATTATATGTAAGCTATGTAACAGTTCTACATTTGGGATTTTCTGATGGAATGTATTTGCGATTAGGTGGAAAAAGCATAGATCAAGTAGATAAAAAAGAAATACGAGAAGAATTTAAAACCTTCAAAATATTTCAAATAATCGAAGCTATTATTGCAATTATCATATGTTTAATACTAAAAAATAAAATATTACTATTTTGTGCATTAGTTATACTACCAATAAACATAGGTGATTATTTAAGGCAACTATATCAAGCAACAGGGTTATTTAAAAAGTATTCTATATTTACAAATGTAAATACAGTACTAATCTTTATAGTAAATGTACTTTTACTATTAGTTATAAAAACAGATGATTCTATCAAATATATTGTAGGATACATTATAGTATATATGATATATTGGATTTCCATAGAAATAGAAGCACGAAAGATATTTGGAAAAGATAAAGCTAAAGCAAACGTAAAGTATTTTGTACAAAACATAAGAAGTGGATTTTTGCTACTAGTAGGTAATTTCTGCAATAACATTTTTACGGGTATAGATAGGCTTTTTGTACAAGGTTTATTAGGAAAAATAAAGTTTGCAGTTTATTCTTTTGCAGCAAGCATAGAAAATTTAATGAATGTCTTTATTATGCCTATAAGTACAGTAATGTATAATTATTTGTCTAATAGAAACGGAAGAGATGACGTATTAAAAATAAAGAAAATAATAGTATTACTAGCAGCTATTATTATAGCAGTAGTATTTCCAGCTAAATTTGTTATACAAACATGGATACAAAAATATAATGATGTACTAAATGTGCTATTTATACTATTTGCAGCACAATATATTACAATAATGGTAAGATGTGTTCATATTAATACATATAAAGTAAGAAAACAACAGCAAAAGTATTTTATTATAATGCTTTTCATAGTTGGGTTATCTGTAATACTAAATATCATATTGTTCTTGATGTTTAGAAGCATAGAGGGTATAGCACTGGCAACTTTAATAACAAGTACAATATGGTTTATAATAGGAGAAATTGATTTTAAAGAATATAGATTAGATTTTAAGAATTATATTTATATATTTAGTATATTAATAATGTTTTTAATATGTGGTCAAATACCAAGTAGTATAATGGGATGTATTACATATGTTATATTAGTAGTTATTACAAGTTTTATACTAATGAGAGATGGAATAAAAATGGCATTAACAGAAGGTAAAGATTTAGTTATGCAAATATTAAAGAAAAACAAGCAAGTGAATTAAAAGAAATAGGTTTAGAGTGCTATGTAAATATGCAGTCTAGAACCCCCAGTCGTTCTTGCGAACGACAGCCCCCTTAAGTAAAGGGGCCATTACTCTATAATATTTAGACTAGCATAGTTATTTTTGAAGAGTAGAGAAAAGCCTCCTTTATTTAAGGGAGGTGGCAGTCCAAAGGACTGACGGAGGGTTCTTATATGCTATTTTATAGTATAAATAATAACATTAGTGTATTATTAAAAATTATAATTAAAAGAAATAATATAGGGGGAAATTATATGAAAAAACTAACATGCAGTATAATTGTAGTTATGGTATTATCTATCATAATATCAAGTTATATAAACATTGTAAAAGCAGTAAGCACACCACATATAACATATACTTCACATGTACAGGATATAGGTTGGCAAGATTATGTGCAAGAAGGGTTACAATCAGGGACAAGTGGTAGAAGCTTACGATTAGAAGGAATAAAAATAAAGCTAGATAATTTAGGAATAGGAGGAAGTATTGAATATTGTACACATGTGCAAAATATAGGTTGGCAAGATTTTGTAGGGAATGATGAAGTATCAGGAACAAGTGGACAAAGTTTAAGATTAGAAGCAATAAGAATACGCCTAACAGGTGAAATTGCAACATTATATGATATTTATTATAGAGTACATGCACAAGAATTTGGATGGTTAGATTGGGCAAAAAATGGTGATGAATCAGGAACAGCAGGATATAGCTATCGTTTAGAAGCAATTGAAATAAAATTAGTAAAAAAAGGTGGACAAGCACCAGGCTCAGTAGCAGTTCCATTTAAAGATGCAACAAAAGAGCCATATGTAGCATATTCTACACAAGTGCAAGATATAGGTTGGCAAGAAACTTTTAAAAATGGTAAAACAGCAGGAACGGAAGGAAGATCCCTTAGATTAGAAGCAATAAAAATAGATATAAACCATAATATAATGCCAGGTTCTGTTGAATATAGAACACATGTACAAAATATAGGTTGGCAAGATTGGAAAAGAAATGGCGAATCAGCTGGAACAGTTGGTTTACGGTTATAGACTAGAAGGTATTCAAATTGATTTAACAGGAGAAATTAAACAAAAATATGATATTTTATACCGTGTACATGTAGAAAGTATAGGATGGCAAGAATGGAAGAAAAATGGTGATGAGGCAGGAACGACAGGTAGAGGACTTAGATTAGAAGCAATAGAAATAAAACTAGAGCCAAAACAAGGTATAATACATGGAATAGATGTATCAAGCTTTCAAAAAACTATAGACTGGGCTAATGTAAAAAAATCTAATGTACAATTTACAATGATTAGAATGGGATATAGAGGATATGGAATATCTAGTGATGGAATAGATGGAAAATTAGTAAAAGATTCTACATATGATTATAACATTAGTGAAGCTATTAAATATAACATTCCAGTAGGAGTATATTTCTTCTCACAAGCTAAAAATGAAGCAGAAGCTGTAGAAGAAGCAAATTTTGTAATACAACACATAAAAAAATATAAAATTACATATCCAGTTGCAATAGATTTAGAATATAGTAGCTCTCCAACAAGAACAGGTAGAGCAGATGCTCTAACAAAAGAAGAAAGAACAAGGGTAGCACAAGCTTTTTGTGGTGCAATAGAAAATGCAGGATATAAACCAATGATATACACAGGAAAGAATTTTGCAATAGATAATCTTGAAATGGATAAACTTTCACAATATGATTTATGGCTTGCACATTATACAGGAGCAACACAAGATAATCCATTAGAAAAACCGTCAAACTATACAGGAAATTATACAATGTGGCAATATACATCTAATGGTTTTGTAACAGGAATAAATGGTAGAGTAGATATGAATATTTCATATAAGGTATATTAACAAAAAAAGTTTCTAGAAAATAAAATTTTCTAGAAACTTTTTGTATTGTATAGAAAAGTACGATATTTTAAGCTAAAAAAACATAGGGGCACCATTTGTGGGAATACATCGTAGGACTGGACACCACTGTGCCCTTTATTCTAATTACTTTAGCCATAAGCTTTTACCTAATTATTACAAGAAGTTTCCAAAAAACCCACAAAAAGGTTACATAACTATTGAAAAGTTTACCTATTTTTGGTATAATGTTAACTAGAGGTGTGAAGTTGAAAAAGGCAATATCAATTATAATTGTATTAATATGGATGATTTCTATTTTTAGTTTTTCAAACCAACAAGGAGAATCATCCAGTTCTACAAGTAAAAAAGTATCTAAAATAATTGTTAATATTATAGATATAAAGCATGAATATAAAGAAGAAAAGAAGCAACAAATTGCTTCTAATATAGAACCATACATAAGAAAACTAGCGCACTTTAGTTTATATGCACTAGGCGGAATTTTACTAATGAATGCTGTAAGACTATTTCTACTAAGAGAAAACATACAAATTTTAACAAGTTCTATTATAGGTATTTTATATGCAGCAATAGATGAAATACATCAGTTATTAATACCACGGAAGAAGTGGAAATTTTATTGATGTTTTAATAGATACATTAGGAATATTAACAGGGGTTATGGTATTTATGCTTTTACAAAAGATAATAAAAAGCATAAAAGAGGAGGTAGAATAAATTGAATACTGTATTATCAGAATTAACAATGAATAATACTTCATTAAAAGAAACAAAAGCAAAATTACCAAAAGTAAAAGATATAAAGACCCCATATGATTTAATAAAAAGAACGTGTGATATAGGTCTATCTAGTATAGGAATTATTGTACTTGCACCAATTTTTTTGCTAATTGGAACTGCAATAAAAATAGATTCAAAAGGACCTGCTTTTTTTGTACATAAAAGAATTGGAAAAAATGGAAAAATGATTAATATATACAAATTTAGAACAATGTATGAAGGATCAGAAGACATGATTGCAAAATTTTCAAAAGAGCAATTGGAAGAATATAATAAAAACTATAAATTAAAAGAAGATCCAAGAGTAACAAAAATAGGAAAATTTTTAAGAAAGACAAGCCTAGATGAGTTACCACAAATACTAAACATACTAAAAGGAGAACTATCGATAGTAGGACCAAGACCAGTAGTATCAAATGAGCTAGAAAAATATGGGAAAGACAAAGACAAGTTCTTAAGCATAAAACCAGGACTTACTGGATATTGGCAAGTAAATGGAAGAAGTTTAACCTCATACGAAGATCGTATGAAAATGGAATTATACTATGTAGAAAATAGAGGAATATGGCTAGATACAAAAGTTTTTTTAAAAACAATTTTATCTGTAATAAAAAAAGAAGGAGCCGTTTAAAGTGCAAAACATTAAAATTATTGTAGCAACACATAAAAAATATCAAATGCCAAAAGATGAAATATATTTACCTATTCAAGTAGGAGCTGAAGGAAAGGAATATATGGGCTATCAAAGAGATGATAATGGGGATAATATTTCTAGTAAAAACCCATATTTTTGTGAACTTACAGGGCTATATTGGGCTTGGAAAAATTTAGATGCAGACTATATAGGTCTAGCTCATTATAGAAGACATTTTACATTAAAAAAGCATGTTCCAAAAGATGAAAATGAAAAATTTGATATTATATTAAGCAAAAATGAAATAGAAGAAAAATTGAAAAAATTAGATATATTGTTACCTAAAAAAAGAAACTATATTATAGAAAGTGTTTATTCTCATTATAAACATACAATGTATATACAACCACTAGATGAGACAGGAAAAATAATACAAGAGAAATTTCCTAAATATTATAAAGAGTTTGAAAATTTGAAAAAAGTAACAACATTACATGCATTTAATATGTTTATTATGAAAAAAGAATACTTAAACAGATACTGTGAATGGTTATTTGAAATACTATTTGAACTAGAAAAGAGGATAGATGTAATGCAATACGATAATTTTCATGCAAGATTTTTTGGAAGGATATCTGAAAGGTTATTAGATGTTTGGATAAAAACAAATAAGCTTAAGTATGAAGAAATAAATGTTATAGAGATGCAAAATATAAACAAAGTCAAAAAATGTATTTCTTTTATGAAAGCAAAGTTTTTTCATAAGAAGTATATGAAAAGTTTTTAAAACAAAATTTAAGATATATAATAGAATTAAAAGTAAGGAGGAATAATGGGCAATATTGCTTTTATAGTAAGTATAATTTTCCTTATAATAAATTTACTTTTTAGAAGAAAAAATAAATCAATTAGTCCAATAGTAATTTTTTATGCTATATGGTCATTTATACTGTTTTTATCAATGTTAAACTTATATGATATATATAAACCATCAGATGAGGCATATTTTTTAATTATGCTAATGTTAACTTTCTTTTTTATGGGAAGTTTTTTAAATATGTTAATTAAAAACAAGCGTATATTTGTACTAAGAAAAAAGTCTCAAGATTCAAAAGTTAGAATCAAACCAAGATTTATATTCTACATTTTAAGTATTTTAATTGTAATATTCAATCTAATTGATTTATACATAATAATAAAAGAATCAATAAAAGGAACTCCAATGTGGCAAATAAGAAATTGGAGCTTACAACCATATGGTTCTAGTAATCCATTGTTAGATAGAAGAAATTTTATTGAAGAATGTTTAAGGAGTATAATTTTAGCACCATGTGCAACGATTATTCCTCCAATAACAGCATACTATTTTTTTAACTCTAAGGATAATAAACAAAGATATAAACTATTAATAAGTTCATTGGCAGTATTAATTACATCAAGCCTTGCTGGAGGAGGAGGAAGATTGGGACTTATTTATTATTTTGGATGCTTTATATTAGCATTTGCCGTACTTTATAGAAATAAAGAGGCATTTAAAGATAAGATAAAAAAATATAAAAAATTTATAATTTTATTGCTTATATTGGGATTATTAATTACATTTGTGTATACTACAATTAGAACTGGGAAAGGAAACTTTGTTAAGCAAGTATATACATATTTTGCATTACCTCCTACACTTTTGAGCGAATGGTTACCTAATATAAAGAATATTGAACATACATATGGAATGACAACATTTTTTGGTGTACATAGTTATTTTTTTAGAGTACTTGATACTATAGGAATGGACTTTTTAGTTCCTCAAGTTTATAACTATTCTTATATTAACATACTTAATGCAGAATTATTTAAAGATGTAGGATATGGAGTGGCAAATGCATTTGTAACACCAATATACTATTTTATAATTGATGGAGGGTATGCCTTTGTAATTGTAGTATCATTCTTATTTGGTTATGTTCTTTCAAATTCATATAAAAAATTTGAAAGAAATATTAATGTTAAAAGCTTTACTATATATGCTTTAATAACTTATGGAATGTTTTTAACATTTATTAGAGCACAAACTGCAGTTCCATCATATATAATTTCATTTATATTTGTAAACTTATTATTAAAAACGTCACTACAAGAAGAATATAACAATGATTGTATTGGAGATAAAAATGAAAAAAGATAATGGTGATTTAATTAGTGTAATAGTTCCAGTTTATAATGTAGAAGCTTATTTAAGAAAATGCATAGAAAGTATTTTAAAGCAAACATATTCTAATTTAGAAGTTATTCTTATTAATGATGGTTCAAAAGATAAATGTGGAGAAATTTGTGAGGAATATAGGAAAAAAGATAAAAGAATAAAAGTGATACATAAAGTTAATGAAGGATTATCTGAAGCTAGAAATACAGGTATAATAAATGCTACAGGAAAATATATTACTTTTGTAGATTCAGATGATTACATTGATGATTGTTATGTAGAATTACTTTACAAAACAATAATATTATATGGTGCAGATATTTCAATTGCTTCACATAGAATACTATATGAAAATAGATGTATAGATAAATCTACAAATGAAGAATTTTGTGCAGATTCAAAGCTAATATTAGAAAAAATTTTGTATGATGATGGAATTGACATATCAACATGGGGAAAACTTTATAAAATAGAACTATTTAATAATATAAAATTTCCAAAAGGAAGGTTTTATGAAGATTCTGCAACAACATACAAATTAATTGATATAAGTAGTAACATAGCAGTATTGTCTAAAGCGGTATACAACTATGTAATGAGAAAAAATTCTATTTCAAAGAGTAAATTCTCGAAAAAGAAATTAGACTTAATAACTTCTACAAAAGAAATGACAGATTTTATTATAAATAAATATCCAGAGTTAACAAATGCTTGTAATCGAAGGCTTATGTATGCATATTTAAGTACATTAACACAATTAGCGCAATCTAAAGAAACTAACAAACAAATAGAAAAAGAATTGTTAGATTATATAAGAAAAAATAGGCAAGTAGTACTAAAAGATAAAAGAATACCAAAACGTGATAGGTTAGGAATTTATGCTTCAATATTTGGTTTAGGATTTTATAAATTTACATGGAATTGTTACTTATGTATTAGTAAAAGAAAATAAATAAAAAGTGGGGGGATTTATTTTGAAAGCTGGAATTATAACATTACATTCAGTTTGCAATTATGGTACACAACTTCAAGCATATGCTACACAAGAGAAGCTAAAGCAATATTTTGATGAAGTTATCTTTATTGATTATAGAAGACCAGATACATATGGAATCAAATTATTAAAAACATTCACAAAAGGCAATATATTTAAAATACCTGCAATTTTACCAACTATACTTTATTGGAAATATAACTTTGGAAGTTTTCAGAGAAGATTTTTTAAGTTTACAAAGAAAAGATATTTAAAACTAGAAGATTTTAGTAATTTTGAAGATATAGCAGATATATATTTTTCTGGAAGTGACCAAGTGTGGAATACTGGATGGAATAATGGTATTATACCGCCATTTTATTTAAGCTTTGTACCAGATAATAAACCTAAATATGCATATGCAAGTAGTTTTGGAAAAACAAAATTAGATGAAAATGAAATTACAGAAGTAAAAAAATATTTAGAAAAATATGATATAATATCAGTACGTGAAGAAAGTGGATTAAGTATTATTAAAGAGCAACTAAAAATAGATAATGCAATTAGAATATTAGATCCAACACTTGCAATGCCAGCTGAGTTTTGGAGGAATATAGCACCAAAAAGTAAAATTAAGGGAGACTACATATTAATATATAATTTAAATAGAAGTAAAGAATTTGATAAATATGCAGGTGAATTATCAAAAAGGACAAATTTACCCATTTATAGGTTCTGTACTAGATTTGACCAAATATTTAGAACAGGTAAGAGTTTGGTAATGCCACAAATTTTGGATTTTATAACTTTAGTAGATAATGCAAAATATGTTTTAACAGATTCATTCCATGCTACTGCGTTTTCTATTAATATGGAAACAGAACCAATATGTATATATCCTCATAATTATTCTAGTAGAATATCAGATTTTTTAGCTTTAGTTAATGCAACACAAAAACATGTAGAAAATTATGAAGATTTTGATGTAATAAATAGATACATTGATTTTAGCAAAGTTAATCAAATATTAAATGAAGAAAGAAAAAAGGTAGATGATTATTTAAAACAAATTGTAGAAAGAAATGGAGAAAAGAATAATGAAAAGAGAAGGCAATCCTATAATATCAGTAATAGTTCCATTCTATAATGGTGAAAAATATTTAAATCAATGTATAGATTCAATAATAAACCAAGATTACAAAAATTTAGAAATAGTTTTAGTTAATGATGGTTCTAAAGATAATACAGCTATACTTTTAGATGAATATGCCAATAAAGATTCTAGAATAAAGGTAATTCATCAAGAAAATATGGGTGTTTGTGCTGCAAGAAATATAGCAATAGATTGCGTTTGTGGGGATTATATTTGCTTTATAGATCAGGATGATTGTATATCAAAGAATTATATTTCTTACTTTTATAATTTAATAAAAGTGAGAAATGCTGATATATCACTTACACCAAAAGCAAACAAGTTTAAAAATGATATATCTTTTGAAACGATTGACTTATCAAATGATACAGTAGAAATATGGAATGGGAAAAAAGCAGTTATGCAAATGCTTTATTATAATTTGGTAATTGCTCCATGGAATAAAATGATTAGTAGGGGGTTAATAGAAAAAAACAAAATAAGGTTTGATACACGTTATTTTGGAGGAGAGGGATTCTTATTTTCGATAGAATGTTTTATAAAAGCAAATAAAGTAGTAGTTGGAAATAAAAAAGTATATAACTATCGTTGTGATAATCCAAATAGTGGAGTAACAAAATTTAGTATGATAGTAGTAGATAGTAGTATTAATTCTCAAAAAACGATTAAAGGAAAAGTTTTAGAAATTGATCCTAAATTAGAGAAGGCTTGCAAATATTCAAATTGGCATACACATTGTGATTTTTTAAATACTATGATTGGTTGTAAAGTAACAAAAAAATATCCACAAAAATATAAAGAATTAAAAAAAGTATGTAGAAATGATGCTTTATGTGTGTTTAAGGCTCCTATTTCTAAAAAAGAGAAGATAAAAGGATTACTATATTTTATAAATCCATATATAACTGCTAAAGTTATAAATCATTTTAGATTAAGAAAATTTACTGTTGAAAGATAAAAGAATAATCCATATATCTTGAAACTCTAAAACTTGACAATTATTCTAAAAAACTAGATAATATACACAGTAGCTAAAGAAGGAGAAAAAGTAATGATAGAGATTTATGAACAAACTAAAGTATATGTATTATGCCCAGCATATTCAAAGACAGGTGGGCCGGAGCTACTACATCAATTAGTACATACATTATCAAAAAAACGGAATAGAGGCATATATTGTATATACTGAGGTACAAAATGATAATACAAATTATACACCAGAAGATTTTAAAGTATATAATTTCAATTACATATTAGAAAAAGATGTAGAAGATAAAAAAGAAAATGTTATTATTATTCCTGAAACAAGAGTAAGGATGATAAATAATTTTAAGAATGCAAGAAAAGTAATATGGTGGCTTAGTGTAGATAACTATGAAAGAATTTACACATTTAAAAAAGCGATATTAGGTGGATTTGTACATGTTTTATATTTGCTAAAAAATGGAACACTTCTATTTCATAGAAATGATTATAAAATGGCAGATTATCATTTATGCCAGTCGTATTATGCAATAGATTTTTTAAAGCGTAAAAAGGTAAAAAATGTATTATATCTATCAGATTATATAAATGATGCGTTTATGCAAATAACAGATAATAAACAAAAACAAGATATAGTATTATATAATCCTAAAAAAGGTTATAGATTCACTAAAAGAATAATGAAAAGAGCAAGTGACCTAAAATGGGTGCCAATTAAAAATTTAACTACTTCGCAAGTTAAAGATTTATTATTACAAAGTAAAGTATATATTGATTTTGGAAGCCATCCGGGTAAAGATAGATTTCCAAGAGAAGCAGCTATATGTAATTGCTGTGTAATAACAGGGAAAAGGGGCTCTGCTAAATTTTACAAAGATGTTCCAATTAGTGATGAATTTAAATTCAAGTATTCTAGAGAAAATACGGACAAAATAGTAATAAAAATTAGAGAATGTTTAAATAATTATGATACAAAAATTAAAGAGTTTGACAGTTATAAAGAACATATAAAAGGCGAAAAAGAGCAATTTAAAAAGGACGTAGATGCAATATTTGTAAATGTGGGAGTTTCAAATGAAAAAATCGATAACTAAAAACTATATATACAATTTAATATATCAAATATTAACTTTAGCATTACCATTAATTACAACGCCATATATATCTAGAGTATTGGGAGCAGAAAATATAGGAATATACAGTTATACTATATCAATATCTACATATTTTATATTATTTGGCTCTTTAGGAATAGCACTATATGGGCAAAGAGAAATTGCATACCTTCAAGATAAAAAAGAAGCATATAGTAAAACTTTTTGGGAAGTTGTAATATTAAGGTTTATTACTATGAGCATAGCTATGCTTATATTCTATATTACATTTGTAAGTTTTGGACAATATAAATTGTATTATACAATTTTATTACTAGAGTTGGTAGCAAATTGCATAGACATAAGTTGGTTTTTTGGTGGACTAGAAGAATTTAAAAAAACAGTTTCAAGAAATATAATAGTAAAGATTATAAGTATTATTTGTATATTTACTTTTGTAAAAAGTTCTAGTGACCTAAAACTATATTTTTGGATATATGTATTATCAGTATTAATTGGAAACGTTTCTTTATGGCTATATTTACCTAAATATCTAGAAAAAGTATATATAAAAGACTTAAAAATATGGCGACATTTTAAAAGTACAATAGCACTATTTATACCTCAAATAGCAATACAAATATATACAGTTTTAGATAAAGTAATGATAGGAAGTATTATTTTAGATAAATCTGAAGTAGGATATTATGAACAAAGTCAAAAAATAGTAAAAGTGCTATTAACTATAGTAACTTCATTAGTAACAGTTATGGCTCCAAGAATGGCAAATACATTTATAAATGGTGATAATGAAAAAATGAAACAATATATGAAAAAGTCCTTCAACTTTGTATTCTTATTATCATTTCCAATGGTATTTGGATTAATTACAGTATCGAAACGTTTTGTACCAATATTTTTTGGCGTAGGGTATGAAAAAGTTGCAATATTAATGAATGTGATTAGTCCTATAATAATTGCTATAGGATTAAGTGGAGTGATAGGAACACAATATCTATTGCCAACGAAAAAGCAAAAAGAATTTACTATTTCGGTTACAGTAGGAGCTATTACTAACTTTTTTATAAACTTGCTATTAATAGGAAAATATGGTGGGGTAGGAGCATCAATAGGTACAGTGATTGCTGAAACTTGTGTAACAATTGCTCAATTTATTTTGATTAAAAAAGAATTCGAAATAAAAGCTATTTTTAAACTTTCAATACAGTATTTCGTGTCTTCAACAATAATGTTTGGTGTTTGTGGCATTATAGGTAAGCTTATAAATAATAGTTTGTATTGCATTATTACACAAGTATGTGTAGGAACTATAGTATACATAAGTTGCTTGCTAATTTTAAAAAATGAATTTATTTATTCTATATTAGACAATATAAAACAAAAGTTGAGAAAGGAGTAAATATGAAATATGATTATCTAATAGTAGGAGCTGGTTTATTTGGTTCAATATTTGCATATGAAGCACAAAAAAGAGGAAAGAGAAGCCTTGTAATTGATAAAAGAGATCATATTGGTGGAAATATCTATACGAAAAATATAGAAGGAATAAATGTACATCAATATGGTGCACATATATTTCATACAAGTAATAATGAAGTATGGAACTATATAAATCAATTTGCAAAATTTAATAGATATACAAATTCTCCAATTGCAATATATAAAAATGAAGTATACAATTTGCCATTTAATATGAACACATTTAATAAGCTATGGGGTGTTATAACACCTAAAGAAGCTAAAAATAAAATAGAAGAGGAAAAGAAAAAGGCTAGAATTACAGAACCAAAGAATCTAGAAGAACAAGCAATAAGTTTGGTTGGACAAACTATATATGAAAAACTAGTAAAGGGGTATACCGAAAAACAATGGGGGAAGAAAGCTAAAGAATTACCAAATTTTATTATTAAAAGATTACCAGTTCGTTTTACTTATGATAATAATTATTTTAATGATATATATCAGGGTATACCAATGGGCGGATATACACAAATTATAGAAAAAATGCTAAAAGATGTAGAAGTAAAATTAAATACAGATTTTTTTGAAAATAGAGAGTATTTTGAAAATATAGCAAATAAAATTGTGTTTACTGGTATGATAGATAAATACTATAGCTACAAATATGGAGAGTTAGAATATAGGAGTTTAAGGTTTGAAACAGAAATATTAAATGAAGACAACTTTCAAGGAAATGCAGTTGTTAATTATACAGAATTTAAAGTTCCATACACAAGAATAATAGAGCATAAGCATTTTGAATTTGATGTAGAAAACCCTAAAACTGTTATAACAAAAGAGTATCCAGATACATGGACAAACCAAAAGGAGCCATATTACCCAATTAATGATGATAAAAATAACAAATTATATAAAAAATATGAGGAACTAGCAAAAACAGATACAAAGGTTATTTTTGGTGGAAGGCTAGGTAAATATAAGTATTATGATATGGATAAAGTAATAGAAGAGGCATTAATGTGTATAAAAAAAGAATTCATATAGGATTATGAATTCTTTTAACTTATAACTTGACAAATATCATAAAAAAAAGGATAATTATAGCAGAGTGAGATATAGAAAAGAGGTAAACAAATGAAGGTTTTAATTACAGGTGCAAATGGAATGCTTGCAAAGGCTGTTATAAATGAATTAAAAGAAGAGGAGCTTATTTTAACAGACGTTGCAGATCTAGACATTACCAATATAGATGAAGTAAGAAAGTTTGTAGAGGAAAATAAGCCACAATACATTATAAATTGTGCTGCATATACTGCAGTAGATAAAGCAGAAGAGCAAGAAGAAATTGCAAGAAAAGTAAATGCTATTGGACCAAAGAACTTAGCAATTGTAGCTAATGAAGAGGATGCTACTTTAATCCATATTAGTACAGATTATGTATTTGGTGGAGATAAAGATATAGAAGAGGATTATTTCGAAATGGAAGAGAAAAGTCCAAATTCTGTTTATGGAATTACTAAATTACAGGGAGAACAAGAGATTGTTAACAGTTGTTTTAAATACTATATTTTCCGTACAGCATGGTTATATGGAGATGGAAACAATTTTGTAAGAACAATGCTAAAATTGGGAAAAGAGAAAGAATCTATTAATGTAGTAAATGATCAACATGGTAGCCCAACATATGCAGTAGATTTAGCAAGTATAATTCATCAGGCAATTGAAAAACAAATACCATATGGAATATATCATGCAACAAATGAAGGATATACTACTTGGTATGAATTCACAAAACAAATCTTTCAAAAAGCAGGATACACATGTAAAGTAAATCCAGTAACAAGTGAAGAATTTGCAAGTAAAGCCAAACGTCCTAAAAATTCAAAATTATCTAAGAAAAAGCTAATAGATGCAGGAATAGAAGTACCAAATTATGAGGATGCACTTGATAGATATTTAAAAATAGAATTGTAGGGGCATCGTCCAAAGGGAATACCAAAAAGACATGACACCACTGTGCCCTCTTAAAATACATTTTAAATTACGAAAGGGAGATTGAAATTATGGAAAACAAAATACAGTTAAAAGATAAGCTTATTAAATCACTACCATTTATAGCGTATACAGTTTTACTAATTGTTATACATTTGAGAATGTCCTTGGTGGGAGATGACGTTTATTTTTCTAGTGTATTACAAGGAAATAACCTTTTTAACTGGATATTTGAAAGATATAATACATGGAGTTCTAGAGTATTAATAGAAGGTATAATGGTAACACTTTTAAGTATAGGATTTAATTTTTGGAAAGTGTTAAATATAGGAGTATTTCTTATATTACCATATGCTATTAGAAAAATTTTCAATTCAAAAAATGATACAAAAATAGATTGGCTTATTTGTATGAGTTTATTTTTAATTCCATCTAGTTGTTATGGAGATGCAGGTTGGGTAGCTACATCAATGAACTATTTATGGCCATTAGCTTTTGGGTTATTAGCTTGTATACCAATAAAGAAGAATTTTAGTGATGAGAAAATGACTAAATGGGAAATAGCAATATCTTGCATTTCTCTTATAATAGCATGCAACCAAGAACAAATGGCAGGAATTTTAGCAATAACATATATAGGAACTATGTGTTATAACTTAATTAAAAAGAAATCAAATAAAATTATTATTTTTTATGCTATATTAATTTTAGTAAACTTGCTATTTATATTTACATGCCCAGGAAATAGCAAAAGGAAAGTTTCTGAAATTCAAACTTGGTTTCCAGAGTTTGCAACATTTAATATAATAGATAAAGCACAACTTGCAATTAATTCAATGATGAGATATATCGTTATAAAAGGTAGAATTGTATTTATGGTAATGACTGCTGTTATTATGTATGCAGTGTTTATTACAAATAAGTCAAAAATATTTAGAACAATAGCAATAATTCAATTTATAGGTAGTATGCCATTAAATATAATAAATAAATTTATACCACAAGGGTTATTTGCTATAAAAGATACAATTAATCAATTTGGATTAGAAAAATTAGTTATCAATTCTGATACATATAGCAATGTATTATTATACTTAATGTTATTGTATTATTTAATTATTTTAGGATGCATTATAGTATCATTATATGGTATTTTTAAAAACACAAATAAGAGTATTATATCAATTTCTATATTAGGATTAGGACTAATATCTAGGTTAGTAATGGGGTTATCGCCAACAGTATTTGCTTCTGCAGAACGTACAACGATATTTTTATATACAACATTTATTGTGTTAATAGTATATATAATAAATTATTTAAAAGAAAACGAAAAGAATATAATACCTATATATTATGGAACAATTGGAGCAGCACTTGCAAGTTATATTAGAAATGTAATGTCAATTTTTTAAAGTAAGGAATGTGAAATAATGAAAAATCGTAAAGGAATTATTTTAGCAGGAGGTAGTGCTACAAGGTTATATCCTCTAACACTTGCTATTTCAAAACAAATTATGCCAGTATATGATAAACCAATGATATATTACCCATTATCTGTTTTTATGGAAGCAGAAATTAGAGATATACTAATTATATCAACGCCAAGAGATATAGTTACATTTAAAGAATTATTAGGAGATGGCTCTAAATGGGGAATGAAATTTACATATAAAGTACAAGAAAAACCAAGAGGACTTGCTGATAGCTTTATTTTAGCAGAAGAGTTTATTGGTGAAGATAATGTAGCAATGATTTTAGGAGATAATATGTTCTATGGAAACAATTTACCTAAATTATTAAAACATGCAAATGAAAGAGAAGATGAAGCTACTATATTTGGATATTATGTAAAAGATCCTAAAGCATATGGAGTGGTAGAAATAGATAAAGAAGGAAATGCTATATCTATAGAAGAAAAGCCAGAAAAACCAAAGTCTCATTATGCAGTACCAGGATTGTATTTCTATACAAATGATGTTATAGAAATTGCAAAAAAAGTAAAACCTTCAGCAAGGGGAGAACTAGAAATAACATCAATTAATGAAGAATACATGAAACGAGGAAAACTAAAGGTAGAAAAATTAGGAAGAGCAATGACATGGTTTGATACAGGGACACATGACTCATTATTAGAAACAGCAAGTTTTGTACAAACAGTTGAAAAAAGGCAAGGAATGCAAATTTGTTGCCCAGAAGAGATTGCATATAGAAAAAAGTGGATAACAAAAGAACAACTTTCTATTTTAGCAGATAAATTTATGAAAACTGAATATGGAAAATACTTAAAAGACTTAGCAGAAGGTAGAATTGGAGAAGAATAAAATGCAGAATATGCCAGTCTAATTTGTAGAGTAAAGGCCCCTTTACTTAAGGGGGCTGTCCACGAAGTGGACTGGGGGTTCGTAAAAGAAATAACAAAAAGGAGGATTACATGGGAAAATTTAAGAAAACAGAAACTTCTATTGAAGGAGTATATATAATAGAGCCAACTGTATTTGGAGACAATAGAGGATATTTCATGGAAACATATAGTAAAAAAGATTTTGAAGAGCTAGGTTTATATTATGATTTTGTACAAGATAACCAATCAAAATCAAAAAAAGGTGTTTTAAGAGGATTACACTTTCAAAAAGAAAACACACAAGCAAAACTTGTAAGAGTACTTAAAGGAGAAGTATTTGATGTAGCAGTAGATTTAAGACCTAATAGTAGTACTTATGGAAAATGGGAAGGCGTAGTACTTTCAGAAGAAAATAAAAAAATGTTTATGATACCAAGAGGGTTTGCACATGGTTTTTTAGTATTATCTGATGAAGCAGAATTTACTTATAAGTGTGATGATATGTATAATGGTGCTGTAGAAGGTGGACTTAAATGGGATGATGAAGATGTAGGTATTATTTGGCCTTTAGGTAATATGAAAAAAGAGGATTTAATAACATCTAAAAAAGATGCAAAATGGCCATCTCTAAAAGAACTACCTAGAACAGGATTATTTAAAAATTTGTAGAATATTACATGATTTCTATAAACTAAAATATGTAAAATTTTCAAATCCGCTTGTTCAAGATAAATTTTGCACAGTATGTAATAAAAATTTGTAGGCCCCTCTCACAAGGATGTGAGATTCTCCCACAAATTTTTAAAACATACGTATACAAAATTTACTTTCAAGACGCTTCTTTTCAAATTTTAATATTTTAGTTTATAGAAATTTAATTACAAAGAAGGAAATATAGGAGGAATAGTATGAGTAAAAATATTTTAGTAACAGGAGCAGCAGGGTTTATAGGAGCAAATTTTGCAGAATTTTTTGTAAATAAACATCCAGAATATAATGTAATAGTATTAGACAAACTAACATATGCAGGAAATTTAGATAACTTAAAAAAAGTAATGGATAAAATAACATTTGTTAAAGGAGATATTTGTGAATTTGAATTTGTAAAAGAACTATTCGAAAAATATCGAATTGATGGAGTAATCCACTTCGCAGCAGAATCACATGTAGATAATAGTATAAAAAATCCATTTATATTTACACACACAAATGTTATAGGAACACATACATTATTAGAAGTAGCAAAGCAAGTATGGGGAGAAGGAAGCACTAACAAATTTGTACATATATCAACAGATGAAGTATATGGAACACTAGGAGAAGAAGGATATTTTACAGAAACTACACCAATTAATCCCAATAGTCCATATTCAGCATCAAAAGCAAGTTCAGACTTAATTGCAAGGGCATATTTCGAAACATTTAAAATGAATGTAAGTATTACAAACTGTTCAAATAACTATGGACCATATCAACATCATGAAAAACTAATTCCACATATGATTAAACTTGCAATGAATAACGAAAAACTACCAGTATACGGAAATGGAAAAAATATTCGTGATTGGTTATATGTAGAAGACCATTGTGAAGCAATAGATATGGTATTTCATAATGGAAGAGCAGGAGAAAGATATAATATTGGTGGACACAATGAAAAAAGAAATATAGACATTATAAAACTAATTTTAAAACATCTAAATAAAAGTGAAGACCTAATAGAATTTGTAGAAGATAGAAAAGGGCATGATTATCGATATGCTATTGATCCTACAAAAATTAAAAATGAACTTGGATGGGAGCCAAAAACTAAGTTTGAGGATGGAATTATAAAAACAATAGATTGGTACTTAAAAAATTCAGATTGGTTAAAATAGGGTGCTATTATATAATAGAACTAAAAAGTTAATTAGACAAACTAATGTCATATAATTATATTATTTTACAGATAGTAAAATGAAATTTTAATGAATAAGCTAACCATTTTAAGTTTAGCTTATTTTTGACTTATAAAGCTTTCCCGAAAGTTTTCTTCTAAAACTTGAATTCGTAATTCGTGATCCATAAGTTGTGTTTGAATGCTTTTTAATTCTTTTTCAAATTCTTCATGCTTTTCATTGTTTATTTTCGCATTATCGCATAAAAATGCTAATTTTTCGCCATGTTCAAATTCTATTTTTGCAATAGAACGTTCAAGAGAATCCAAACGGCTGTCAGACTTTTTGAAATGTCCATCAACTTCCTCTATAAATTGTAATAGTTTATTAAAAATAGTCTCTAATGTTATTTCTTGCATATTATTCCTCCTCTCATTAGTTTGTCTAATTAATATATTTATTATAACATGTGCTATTGTCAAAAAGCAATACAAAAAAATAAAAAGATTTCGACAAAATTCGTCATAAAATTTATTTTACAAATATATTGCAAAATAAGGTAAAAATAGATATAATAGACGTAAAGTTAAAATGAATGGAGATATTATGGAAGAGATAGATTTAAAAGAATTATTTAATATTTTTTGGAGTAAAAAATTATTCATTATTATGGTAACACTAACATTTGCAGTTTTAGGGCTGTACTATGCAACAAAAATAGTAATACCAGAATATAAATCAACAGCAACACTTGTACTTACAAAAAGCAATAATACAGAAACTAGCACAATTACACAATCAGAAGTAACACTAAACCAGCAATTAGTAGCAACATATACAGAACTAATTAAAACCAACAATATACTAAGACAAGTAATAAATAACTTACAATATATAGATATTACAGAAGAAGACTTAAGGAAAAATGTAGAAGTACAACTAGTATCTACTACACAACTAATTGAAGTTTCAGTAAAAAATACAGACAATGTAAAAGCAAAAGAACTTACAAATGAAATAGTAAAAGTATTTATAGAAAAAACAAAAGAAATTTATAAACTAGAAAATATTCATATGGTAGATGAAGCAAAAATAGAAGAAGAACCATATAATGTTAATTATAAAAAAGATATACTAATATTTGCAAGTATAGGATTTATTCTAGCAGCAGGAATAGTTTATATAAAAAGCTTATTTGATACCACAATAAAAAATAATGAAGAAGTAGAAAAAAAGTTAGGACTAGCAGTGCTAGCATCTATTCCACAATATAACTATGAGATGAAAAAGAAAGGGAAAAGTAATGGGAAAAGAATTAATAATTAATAAAGACCCAAAATCACCAATTGCAGAAATTTTTAGAACATTAAGAACAAATATACAATTTATGACATCAAACCAAGGGCTAAAAACATTATTAGTTACAAGTAGTGTGCCAGGAGAGGGAAAAAGTTGGGTATCGACTAACCTTGCAATAGCCTTTGCAGGAGAAAACAAAAAAGTATTACTTATTGATTCAGATATGAGAAAAGGAAGGATTAATACCATATTCAGTATGGAAAAAAGACCAGGATTATCAAATTATTTGTCTGGAGTAAGTGAATTAGAAAACAAAAAAGACATATTTTCATATATAAGAGAAACAAATATAGAAGGGCTACACATTATGCCATCAGGAGATGTTCCACCAAATCCATCAGAACTACTAGTTTCAGAAGAAATGAATGAATTAATAGTAAAACTTAAAAATGCATTTGATATGGTTATTTTTGATGGACCACCCGCACTTCTAGTAACAGATTCAGTTATTTTATCAAGGCAATTAGACACTACATTAATTGTTACATCATATAAAACTACTAAAATGGGAGATGTGGAAAAAGTTAAAAAAATGATTGAAAATGTAGGCGGAAATATTTCAGGAGTTGTAATAAATAAAGTACCAGTAAATGCTAAGAAATATGAACATACATATTATTATGAAAATAAAGAAAGAGGAAATGCAAACAATGATTGATGTACATAGCCATATTATTCCTAAAATAGATGATGGCTCTTCTAGCTTTGAAGAGTCATATGAGATGTTTGGAAAAGCAGTAGAAGCTGGATTTACAGACATTATCGCAACATCTCATTATATAGAAGAATATTATGAAACAGATTCCATAAAAAGACATGCAGTAGTAGAAGCTATGAATAAAGTAATAAAAGAAAAGGGCTTAGTATTAAAGCTTCATACTGGAAGCGAAATTTATATTACACCAAACATAGTAAAATTAATAAAAGAAAAAAAGGCATCAACATTAGCAGATAGTAGATATGTACTATTTGAATTACCAATGAATAGTGTGGTAAATTATTTAAGTGATGTTATATTCGAAATAAAAGCAAATGGGCTAATTCCAGTTATTGCACATCCAGAAAGATATAGCTATGTACAAAAAGAACCCAATTTAGTAGTAGAACTAGTTAAAAATGGAGTACTATTTCAAGCAAACTTTGCAAGTATTAGTGGATATTATGGTGGAAAAGCCAAAAAAACACTTATAAAACTACTAAAGGCAAATGCAATTCACTTTTTAGGGTCTGATAGCCATAATAGTAAAAAATATGAGAATATAAGTGAAGATATAAAAAAAATAGAAAAAATAATACCACATAGTAAGTTAGAAGAGCTTACATTAATAAACCCAAAGAATATATTAGAAAACAAAGAAATAAATATAGAAGAGGTAAAACCAATAAAAAGATTGTTTTAATAGAAAGAAGGATAAGTAATGAGAAAATATTTTGGAACAGATGGAATTAGAAGAATTGCGAATACAGAATTAACACCAGGTCTTGTATATAAAGTAGCAAAAGCAGGAGCATGTGTATTATCGAAACATGCAGACCATACACCAACTATACTGATAGGAAGAGATACACGTATATCTGGAAGTTTAATTGAAAGTGCAATGACAGCAGGCTTTTTAAGTTATGGTGCAAATGTAAAATTATTAGGAGTTCTTCCAACACCAGCAGTAGCATATTTAACAAGAAAACTAAATGCAGATGCAAGTGTTGTTATTTCTGCATCTCATAATACATTTGAATTTAATGGAGTAAAATATTTTAGTAACAAAGGTATGAAAATTGATGATTCATTAGAAGAAGAAATTGAAGCTATTATGGATTCAGACAAAATTTCAGATATGAATGCACCACATAACAAAATTGGAATATCAGAAGTAAGAGAAGACTTAATAGATGAATATGCAGAGTTCTTTTTTGATACTTTTAATAGTACAATTGGAAATTGTAAAAAGAAAGATTTCATAGTTGGAATAGACACAGCAAATGGCGCAACATATAAAATAGCCGAAAAAGTATTTTCTGGTTTAGGAATTCCACATATAATTATAAACAATCATCCAGATGGTATTAATATAAACGAAAACTGTGGTTCTACTCATTTAGAACAGATTAAAAAATTTGTAGTAGACCATAAATTAAACTTAGGAATTGCATATGATGGTGATGGAGATAGATGTTTATTAATTGATGAATTAGGAAATGAAATTGATGGAGACAAGGTATTAGCAATTGTTTCAAATTATATGAAAGAAAAAGGAACTCTAAAAAATGATACAGTAGTAGCAACAGTTATGAGTAATCTAGGATTAAAGAAATACTGTAATGAAAGCAACCTAAACCTTAAACAAACAAAAGTAGGAGACCGCTATGTACTAGAAGAAATGCTAAAAAACGGATATAATTTAGGAGGAGAGCAATCTGGACACATTATTTTCTTAGATTATAACCCAACAGGAGATGGCATTTTAACATCATTAATGGTAATACAAATTTTATTAGAAAAAGGTGTTTTAGCATCCAAACTTTGTAGCATAATTAATATATACCCACAAGTATTAATTAATGCAAAAGTATCACCAGACAAAAAGCAAGATTATGATAAAAATGGAGATATTAAACAAAAAATAGAAGAATTAGAAAAAGAGTTTAGTGATAATGGAAGAGTTTTAATAAGACCATCTGGTACAGAACCTTTAATAAGAGTTATGATTGAAGGAGAAGATGAGGGATATATTACAAAAAAAGCGCAAGAACTTGCAAACTTAATTGAACAAAAATTAAAATAGAATAGTAGGTGAAGAGGATGGATAAATATTATATTACCACACCAATTTATTATCCAAGTGGAAGGTATCATATAGGAACAGCATATACAACAGTTGTAGCAGATACAGTTAAAAAATACAAAACTTTAAGGGGATATGACACATATCTTCTTACTGGAGCAGATGAACATGGACAAAAAATAGAAACAGTAGCGAAAAAAAATAATATGACACCACAAGAGCATGTAGACCATATGGCAGATGTTGCAAAAGAATTATGGGCAAAAATGAAAATAGAAAATGATGATTTTATTCGTACAACAGAAGAAAGACATATAAAACCAGTACAACAAATTTTTGAAAAATTCCTAGAAAATGGAGACATATACAAGGGCACATATGAAGGAATGTATTGTGTACCTTGCGAAACATATTTTACAAAAACACAGTTAGTAGATGGAAAATGTCCAGATTGTGGAAGAGACGTTGTGCTTATGAAAGAAGAAGCATATTTCTTTAACATGAAAAAATATGCTGACCGTTTAATAAAGCTATATGAAGAAAGTGATTTCATTACACCAGAATTTCGAAAAACTGAAATGATTAATAACTTTATAAAACCGGGGCTAGAAGACTTATGCGTAACCCGTACTAATTTTGACTGGGGAATTAAAGTAAATAGTGATCCAAATCATGTAATATATGTATGGCTAGATGCTTTAACGAACTATATAACAGCACTTGGATACTTATCAGAAGATGATAGTAAATTTAAAAAATACTGGCCAGCAGATTTACAAATTGTTGGAAAAGATATTGCAAGATTTCACTTAATATATTGGCCAATTTTCTTAATGGCATTAGATTTACCACTTCCTAAAAAAATACTAGTTCACAACTGGATTACAATGAAAGACGGAAAAATGAGTAAATCTAAAGGAAATGTTGTATATCCAGAGCTACTAATAGACCGTTATGGTTTAGATGCTACAAGATATTTCTTGCTTCGTGAAATGCCAGTAGCACAAGATGGGATCTTTTCACCAGAAAGTTTTGTAGAACGTTTTAACTTTGATTTATGTAATGATTTAGGAAATTTATTAAATAGAACAGTATCAATGGTAAATAAATATTTTGAAGGAGTAGTTCCAAAATATGTAGGACAAGTAAATGATGTAGATAAAGAACTAGAAGAATATACTTTAAAACAAATAAAACTTGTTGAAGAACATCTAGAAAAATTTGAATTTGCAAATTGTTTACAAGAGCTTTGGAGTATAATTTCAAGAACTAATAAATATATTGATGAAACAATGCCTTGGAGCCTAGAAAAAGAGGGAGAAACCTTAAAATTACAATCATGTATGAACCATTTAATAGAAGCTCTAAGGAAAATAGGAATTATGCTATTACCATTTATGGAGGAAACAGCAAAGAACATTTTAAAACAAATTGGATTAGAGAATGGTGAGAATTCATGGGAAAGTATATATGATGTAGATAAAATTCCAGAAAATACAGCTGTAATAAAAAAAGGTGAGCCATTGTTTATGAGATTAAATGTAGAAGAAGAAATAGAATATATAAAAGAAGGAATGAAATAAAAGAACCCCCAGTCGTTCTTCGAACGACAGCCCCCTTAGGTAAAGGGGCCATTACTCTATAAAAATTAGACTAGCACAGTAAATATGAAAAATAGAGAAAAGCCTCCTTTATTTAAGTGAGGTGGCAAGGCGTAGCCTTGACGGAGGGTTCTTATAGATAAAATGTAATAGGAAAGAGGAATAGAGTATGGGAAAATTATTTGTAATAGAAGGAACAGATGGAAGTGGAAAACAAACACAATTTAGAAAACTACAAGAAAGGTTATCGGAAGAAAATATAGAATATCGTGTAGTTAGTTTTCCAAACTATGATAATGCATCATCAAGTTTAGTAAAAATGTATTTATCAGGGGAATTTGGAGAAAACGCAAAAGATGTTAGCCCATACATTGCATCTACCTTTTATGCGGCAGACCGATATGCAACATATAAACGTTATTATGAGGATTATTACAAAAATGGAGGAATAATTCTTGCAGACCGTTATACAACAGCAAATATGGTACATCAAGCAGGAAAAATACAAGATAAAGATGAAAGAGATAAATTTTTAAAATGGCTATGGGATTTTGAATTTAATCTATATGGGTTACCAGTACCTACAAAAACATTTTTTATAAATATGCCACCAAATTATGCTTTAAAACTAATAGAAAACCGTGAGAATAAGTTTACACATGCAGCACAAAAGGACATTCATGAAAGAGATAAATCACATATAGTAGATAGCTATGAAACAGCATGTAGTTTAGTTAAAGACTATGATTGGTATGAAGTAAAATGTGTAAATGATGATGGTTCAATTAGAACAGTTGATGACATACATAATGAAATATATGAAGAAGTAAAGAAATATTTGTAGAAGCATAGAACCCCCAGTCAGCTACGCTGACAGCCCCCTTAAGTAAAGGGGCCTTTACTCTATAATATTAAATATTGCATGAAAAAATAGAATGTATAAGGAGCAAGAATGCAAGAAAAATATGGATTTTTTGGAGGTAGTTTTAACCCTGTAACAAATGCTCACTTAAATATTGCAAAATTGGTACAAGAAAAATATGGCTTAGATAAAGTTGTATTTGTTCCTATGGGAGACCATTATCCAAAATTAGAACTAGCAAAAGAAGAATATAGATATGAAATGCTAAAAATAGTAACAAATAAAGAAGATAATATAGAAGTATCTGATATTGAATTAAATTTACCAAATTCCTTAACAATGTTACAAGCATTTGAAAAAATACAAAAACAATATGCTAATATACAGCCATATTTCATAATAGGAGCAGATAATTTAGAAAAGTTAATAAGTTTAGATGATTTCGAAATATTAGCGGGAAATTATCAATTTATTGTAATAGGACGAAATAGTATTAACATACAAGAAAAAATTAGCTTAAATCCAATTTTAGAACGCTTTAAGGCACATTTTAATATATTAGAGGACAACCCATATGAAAACATAAGTGCAACTAGTGCAAGAAATGCTTTGAAAAATGGAAATAGTAACCATATATCAAACATAATTCCATGTGAAGTGGAAGAATATATAAGAAGGAATAATGTATATAAAAACTAAGGTGTAAAGTGTAATCTAACCTTAGTTTTTTCTTGCAGTTCAAATTAAATTGTGATAAAATTAGAAAAATGTCAAATAAAGGTGGATTATAAATTGAAAAATGAGATAGATAAGCAATATGAATATATGGAAAAAGTAAATAAAATAAATGAAGGGCAAAATTTGCAGTATGCCATATATACTATGGGATGCCAGCTAAATGAAAATGATTCTGAAAAAATTTCTGGCATGCTAGAAAAAATGGGATATTCAAAAACAGAAGATATTAAAAAAGCAGATATTGTAGTTTTTAACACTTGCTGTGTAAGAGAAAATGCAGAAGACAAATTATTTGGAAAAATTGGTGAAATGAAAAAACAAAAAGAAGAAAAAGGCACAATAATAGCTATTGGTGGATGTATGATGCAAGAAGAACACATTGTAGAAAAACTTAACAAAAGCTATCCATTTGTAGATATTATATTTGGAACACATACAATGCATAAACTATCAGAAGATGTATATCACATTTTAGAAAAAAGAGCAAAAATACAAGATGTAATAACAATAGATGGAGAAATTTACGAAGGGATTCCTATAAAACGAAATGATAAAACTAAAGCATCTGTTACTATTATGTATGGATGTAATAATTTTTGTACATATTGCATTGTACCATATGTAAGAGGAAGAGAAAGAAGTAGAACTCCAAATGACATATTAAAAGAAATTAAAGAACTTGCAAATGAAGGGTACAAAGAAATTACATTATTAGGGCAAAATGTAAATTCATATGACGGTGGAAATGGCTATAAATTTTCAAATTTGCTAAGAGATGTAAACAAAATAGAAGGAATAGAAAAAATACGATTTGTATCACCACATCCAAAAGATTTCAAAGAAGATGTTATAGATGCAATAAAAGATTGCGAAAAAGTATCAAAAATAATTCATTTACCACTTCAATCTGGAAGTAGCAATATATTAAAAAAGATGAATAGAAGATATACTAAAGAGCAATATTTAAGCCTAGTAAAACGAATGAAAGAAAAAATACAAAATGTAGTATTTTCAACAGACATCATAGTAGGTTTTCCAGAAGAAACCGAAGAAGATTTTGAAGATACATTAGATGTAGTAAGAAAAGTAAATTTTGAGCAAGTTTTCATGTTTATATATTCAAGAAGAGTAGGAACACCAGCAGATAAAATGGAAGCTCAAATACCAGAAGGAATAAAACATGAAAGGTTTAATAGACTAAAAGAACTAGTAGAAAGCATGATGGAAGAAAATAATAAAAAATACATTGGAACTATCCAAAGTGTACTAGTAGAAGGAAAAAGCAAGAATAATCCTAATATGCTAACAGGAAGAACAGACTCAAACAAAGTAGTAGTATTTGAGGGAAAAGAAGATTTAATAAACACAGTAGTAGACTTAAAAATAGTATCAGAACATATGTGGTATTTAAAAGGAGAAATAATGTAGATTAAACCATGTAGTAATATAAAATTAAAAACGAGTTCGACCTGTTAGCCAAAGGCGTCATATTTCTTTTTCTAAAAGTATAGTGTGTTTCGAATGTTGGTAAAACCAATTATACTTAAACGCCGTGGAGAACGGAATTTTTAATTTTATATTACTACTTGGTTAAGAAACTAATATATAAGAAAAGGAGATAATAGTAATGGCAGAGTTTTCACCAATGATGCAACATTATTTGCAAACTAAAGAAGAATACAAAGATTGCATTTTATTTTATCGTTTAGGCGATTTTTATGAAATGTTTTTTGATGATGCAACTACATGTTCAAGAGAGCTAGAGCTTACTTTAACAGGAAAAGACTGTGGACAAGAAGAGCGTGCCCCAATGTGTGGAATTCCATTTCATGCAGCAGAAATTTATATAGCAAGGCTTATTTCAAAGGGATATAAAGTAGCAATTTGTGAACAAGTAGAAGATCCAAAACAATCAAAAGGTATTGTAAAAAGAGATGTAATTAGAGTAGTAACACCAGGAACGGTAATAGAATCTAACTTATTAGATGAAAAAAAGAACAATTACATTATGAGTATATATAAAAAAGGAATTTTCTTTGGAGTAGCTGTTTGCGATATTTCTACAGGAGAATTTTATGCTACACAAATAAATGAAGAAAACAACTTTGAACGTTTATTAGATGAAATTTCACGTTTCTCACCAGCAGAAATTATTGCAAATGATATATTTTATAAAAGTGAGCAAGAGATAAGCATTATAAAAGAACGTTTTGGTTTATATATTTCAAAGGTAGATGATAACTCATTTGCAGAAGATTATAAAGAATTACAAAACAATTATGAAGTTCTTACTACATCCGGTAAAAAGGTAGATTCCTTAGAAAATGGGTTATTTACAGTATGTAGTATAAATGGACTTTTAAATTATCTAACTTCAACTCAAAAAATGAAATTAGAACATATACATAAAATAGAAATCTACAAAACCACTAAATATATGGCACTAGATATTAATGCAAGACGTAATTTAGAAATTACAGAAAAAATGAGAGACAAAACAAAAAAAGGCACACTTCTTTGGGTATTAGATAAAACAAGTACATCTATGGGAGGACGTCTTTTAAGAAGATGGTTAAATGATCCATTAATTGATGTAGAAGAAATAAAAATGCGTTTAGATGCTGTAGAAGAATTAAAAGGAAGCTTAATGTTAAAAGGACAAGTTATAGAGAGCCTAAAAAAAGTATATGATATTGAACGTTTAATAGGAAAGATTTCTTATGGAAATGCAAATGGTAGAGATATGATATCTTTAAAAAATTCTTTAAAACAATTACCAGGTATTAAGAAAATCTTACAAGATGTAAAATCTCCAATGCTTAAAAAGCTAGAAAAAGAATTAGACGAACTAACAGATGTATGTAATTTAATAGATAGAGCCATTGTAGAAGAACCACCAATTTCAGTAAAAGAAGGTGGGTTAATAAAAAAAGGATATAACCAAGAGGTAGATGAGCTAAAAGCAGCTACAACAGATGGCAAAAACTGGCTTATGAAACTAGAAGCTAAAGAAAAAGAAGAAACAGGAATTAAAAATTTAAAAGTAGGATTTAATAAAGTATTTGGTTATTATATAGAAGTTACAAAATCAAATTTAAACCTTGTTCCAACACATTTTATTAGAAAACAGACATTAACTAATGGAGAAAGATATATTACAGATGAACTAAAACAACTAGAAGAAAAAATATTAGGTTCAGAAGAAAAATTGATCAATTTGGAATATGACTTGTTTTTACAAGTACGTGTAGAAATATCAAAACAAATTGTAAGAATACAAAAAACAGCAAATGTAATTTCTACATTAGATGTATTAACTTCTTTTGCAACCGTTGCAGAAGATTTAAACTATGTAAAACCAATAGTAGATAATTCAGGAGAAATTGATATAAAAGGTGGACGTCATCCAGTTATTGAAAAAATGCTTCCAAGTGGAAGTTTTGTAGAAAATGATACATATTTAAACAAAGAAGAGGACAGATTATCTATTATAACAGGACCAAATATGGCAGGAAAATCAACATATATGAGACAAGTAGCACTTATTACACTAATGGCACAAGTAGGAAGTTTTGTTCCAGCAACATCTGCTAAAATTGGGGTAGTAGATAAAATATTTACAAGAGTAGGTGCATCAGATGATTTAAGCATGGGGCAAAGTACCTTTATGGTAGAGATGATGGAAGTAGCAAATATCTTAAAAGAAGCTACAAGTAATAGCTTAGTAATATTAGATGAAATAGGAAGAGGAACATCTACATATGATGGGTTATCTATTGCGTGGGCAGTAGCAGGATATATTGCAGATAAAGAAAAATGTGGTGCCAAAACCTTATTTGCAACACATTACCATGAACTAACAGAACTAGAAAATAAAGTAGAAGGTGTAAAAAACTATTCTATTGCAGTAAAAGAAAAAGGTGAAGATATAATTTTCTTAAGGAAAATTGTAAAAGGTGGAACAGATGAAAGCTATGGTATACATGTAGCAAAACTTGCAGGAGTTCCAGCACCTGTTGTAAAAAGAGCAAATGAAATATTAAAAAGTTTAGAAAGAACAAATGCTTTTAATAAACAAGAAAAAGAAACTAGTAAGAGTGCAGGTCAATTAGATATGTACAATTACAAATTAGCAGAGCTTGCACATGAAATTGATAAGATTAATTTAAATGATTTAACACCAATTGAAGCATTAAACACATTAGTAAAATTAAAAGAAAGTATTTCATAGGAGGTTTTTATGAATAAGCAGATAACAGATTCTATTTACTATATAGGAGTAAATGATAAAACTATAGACTTATTTGAAAGTCAATATGTAGTACCAAATGGAATTTCATATAATTCGTATCTAATAAAAGATGAAAAAAACGTAGTAATGGATACAATAGACAAGCGTGCTACAGATGAATGGTATAAAAATTTGCAAGAGGCTCTAAATGGCGAAAATATAGACTATTTAGTAGTTTCTCATATGGAACCAGACCATGCATATAACATTGGAATGTTATGTAGTAAATATCCTAATATGAAAATTGTAGGAAATGAAAAAACATTTACATTTATATCACAATTTTTTGATGTAGAAAATTTACAAGATAGAAAAGTTGTAGTAAAAGAAGGAGATACACTTACAATAGGAAAACATACATTACAATTTATAATGGCACCAATGGTACATTGGCCAGAAGTAATGATGACATATGAAAAAACTAGTAAAATACTATTTTCTGCTGATGGCTTTGGAAAGTTTGGTGCATTAGATGTAGAAGAAGATTGGGACTGTGAAGCAAGAAGATATTATTTTAATATTGTTGGAAAATATGGAGCACAAGTTCAAGCTATATTAAACAAAGCAAAAACATTAGATATAAAAACTATATGTCCATTACATGGTCCAATTTTAAAAGAAAATTTAGAGCATTATATTGAAAAATACAATATATGGAGTAGTTATACGCCAGAAGATAAAGGTGTAACAATCTGTTATGCTTCTATTTATGGAAATACTAAAAAAGCAGCAGAAGAATTAGCAGAAATGTTAAAACAAAAAGGAGTAGAAAAAGTATCTGTATTTGATTTATCAAGAGATGATTTAGCAGAAGCAATAGAAGATGCATTTAGATATAATAGGCTAGTAGTTGCAGCATCAAGCTATAATGCAGATGTATTCCCACCAATGTCTAATTTCTTGCGTGCATTACAAGGAAAAAATTATCAAAATAGAAAAATCGCAGTAATAGAAAATGGTACATGGGCACCATCTGCTGCAAAGAAAATGCTAGAAATAATAGAAACAATGAAAAATATAACAATATGTAATCCAGTAATTACTATTCGTTCTAGAATGAATGAACAAAATAGACAAGATATGAGAATACTAGTAGAAGAATTAATAAAATAGACCATAATAAAAACTTGAGGTAAAAATTTCAAGTTTTTATTTTATACCTATTGACAAATAAGAACATATGTTTTAAAATGATATCAAATTTAAAATAGGATGTGATATTAATGGAAGAAAACAATAGTAGTATTGCACCAATAAATGAAGAATTAAATGTAGCAACATATGAAATAGAAAATATTAGAAACTTAATTTATACAGTAAGGGGAAAGCAAGTAATGTTAGATAGTGATGTTGCAATGTTATATCACTATGAAACTAAATATATAAATCTTGCCGTAAAAAGAAATATAGAGAGATTTCCAGAAAATTTTTGTTTTCAACTAGATGAAAAAGAACTAGAATCTTTAAGGTTGCAATTTGCAACCTTAAAAGTAGAAAAGCAATCTGAAAATTTAAGGTCGCAATTTGCGACCTTAAACAAAACTGGAAGAGGAAGGCATAGAAAATATCTTCCATATGTATTTACAGAACAAGGAATTGCAATGCTTTCTGGACTATTAAAAAATGATATTGCTGTACAAGTAAGCATTAATATTATGAATGCTTTTGCAGAAATGAGAAAATTTATATTAAATAATGGACAAGTATTTGAAAGATTAACAAAAGTAGAATATAAACTATTGGAGTATGATAAAAAATTTAATATAGTTTTTGATGAATTACAAAAAGATAAAGGAACAGAATTTAAGCAAAAGGTTTTCTTTGAAGGGCAGATTTATGATAGTTATAGCTTAATAATAGATATTATAAAAAAAGCAAAAGCAAAAATTGTAATAATAGACAATTATATAGATGATAGCATATTAAAAATGTTATCAAAGAAAAATGAAAATGTAGAAGTAGCTATTTTAACATCACAAAATTGCAATCTTAATAAATTAGATATCAGAAAGTTCAATAAGCAATATCCTAGATTAAAGCTTTCATATATAAAGAAATTCCACGATAGGTTTATATTAATAGATAGTAAAGAATTATACCATATAGGAGCATCTTTAAAAGATTTAGGAAAGAAATGCTTTGCAATTTCTAAAATAGAAGATATGGATTGTATAGAGAAAATAAGTAAATTTTGTTGAAATGTTAGTAAAATTATGTTAATATAATAGCATCAAAGTAGCAAAAATTCTCCTGTGCTTTTTGAGGCAGGACAAGTGTTAAGAAGGAGGAAGATATATGTTTATTACTTTAATGTACTTCGCAGGTACTACTATTCTTATCTTCACAATTGTTTCTATAATACTGTTAAGTGTTGAAGAAAGAAAAATAGCCCAAAATCCAATTCCAAGATTAAATGGAAAAGGGGAAGAAAACTTATTTGGAGACCTTAAAAAAGCATATGTACACAAAGTGTATAGAGTGGTGCATGGAAAGTAAGAGAAAAAATAGGGAGAGAGCAATGCTCAATCCCTGTATTTTTTATTGTATAGGAAAAAAGGGCAATAAAGTTAAAAGAATTCAAATATATAAATGTTTATATTCTCTCAAAAGAAGATATTGCAATAAGTAAAATAATAAGACTTGCGCTAAAAGATATAGAAGACTTAGATCAAATTATACCTAACTGTAATAAACACATTCTTAAGACTATTATAGAAGAAGAAAAAAAGCAAAGTGAAATATTTAAGAAATTATGTGATTTAATTTGCTTTATGAAAGAAAATATAGAAGAAATATGTATGATTTTCCAGCCACTAGTTGGAAAATTGTACTTTATAAAAGTATCAATATTATTTTAGTTTTGATGTAAGTTATCCTCAATTCTGTAAAACTCGGAATTAAAATGTAGTATATAATAAGATAAATTGAATACAATAATAGAAGTAATACTTCGCAAAAATAAAAATATTTACTTTTTGCGAAATAAATGCTATAATTGCTTTGGGGTGATTTATTATGAAAATAATAGAAAGAAATTATTTGAAAGAATTAATTGATGTAATTGGAACACCTGATATAAAAGTAATAACAGGTGTAAGACGTAGTGGAAAATCAAAATTATTAGAAATGTTTAGAAATTATATTAAAGAGAATATAGAAAATGTGAATATAATTAATATAAATTTTAATCTAGTTAAGTTTGATAAATTAAGAGATTATCTATCTTTAAATAATTATGTAGAATCAAACTATGTTGAAGGTAAAAGAAATTTTGTATTAATAGATGAAGTTCAAATGTGTAAAGAGTTTGAAAGAACAATAAATAGCTTACATGCTGAGGAAAAATATGATATATATATAACAGGTTCAAATGCTTTTTTATTAAGTAGTGATTTAGCTACTTTATTTACTGGCAGGACTTATGAATTACAAATTTATCCATTTTCTTTTAAAGAATATTTAACTTATTTTAAAAATAATAATATTGAAGAAGCATTTGATAAATATGTTTTTGAAGGTGGATTATCTGGTTCATATGAATATGAGGATATTAAAAAAAGATATAATTATATAAATGATGTTTATAATGCTTTGATAGTAAGAGATATTAGGCAAAAATATAATATACAAAATATTGGATTAATGAATAGTCTTACTGAATTTATGATGGATAATATCTCAAATTTAACATCATATAGAAATGTTGCTAATAAATTAAATGAGAATAATATAAATACAAATGATAAAACCATAGGTTCATATATTAATTATTTATGTGACGCATTTGCTTTTTATAAAGTAAGAAGATATGATATTCAAGGTAAAAAATACTTATCTTCAGTAGATAAATACTATTTAGTAGACCAGTCATTTAAATTTGCTAAATTAGGAACAAAAAACATTAATTATGGAAGAGTATATGAAAATATTGTTGCAATAGAATTATTACGAAGAGGTTATGAAATTTATGTAGGAACTTTATATAACAAAGAAATAGATTTTGTTGCAATGAAAAGAAATGAAAAATTATATATTCAAGTATTAGATGATATAAGTTATGAAAAGACTTTAGAAAGAGAAGCTGAGCCATTATTACAAATTAAAGACGCTTATCCAAAGGTAATAATTGCTAGAACAAAACATGAAGATTATCAGTATGAAGGGATACAAATATATGATATAGCTAATTGGCTTGCTAATTAGTAATTTATAAGAGAGGTAGATAACATGGCAAAAGTAATATTAATATGTGGAAAAATAGCAAGTGGTAAATCATATTATGCGAATCAAATAAAAAATAAAGAAAGAGCAGTTATTTTGAATACAGATGAATTAACTTATAGTCTATTTAATAATGAGCAAGGAGATAAGTATTAAGAATGAGCCAATAGAGCAAATAATTATTTGATGAAAAAAGCAGTAGAAATATTAGAAACTGGAAGTAGTGTTATTTTAGACTGGGGATTTTGGACAATTAAAAGTAGAGACGAAATAACAAAATATTTTCATACTAATAATATAAAAATAGAATGGCATTATATAGATGTTGATGATGATGTATGGAATAAAAACATTGAAGAAAGAAATATAAGAGTAGAAAAAGGGAATTGTGGTTTTTTAGCGACTACCAAAGTAAAACCAGATGCATTAGAAGAAACATATTATATTGCGGCTGTTGTTTTAGAGTTGGGAGCTTTAGCAATTATTTTTTTGTCATAACGAAAGAGCGGTCACGTTGTGACCGCTTTGCCCATGTTATAATTCAATTTTTGGTTGATACCTTTCAAGCCACATGTTTACTTGGCATAAGTATGCCATAAGTTGTGGACCTGTCATTGGGTATTAGAAAACAACACGAAGAGATATGCTTAGAGCCTGTAAGAAAACACAAAAAGTACTAAATGGGCATTTTTTAATAAATTTTGTAAAAATAACAAAAATTAATACTGTGGTTGCCTAAAAATAATAAAGAAAGGAAGAAGAATAGTATGGAAAAAGAAGAAAATATAGATGAAACAAAAAAGAATGAATATAAAGTAATTTGTACTTTTAGTAAAGATGGACCAAAATTTCAAGAAGTAATGGAAAAGATAATACTTAATAAGTTAAATAAAGTATAAAAAATCACTTGACAAATAAGAACAAATGTTTTAAAATATAAATACAATAATATCATAAAAAATAGTAAAATAAATGTAATAATAAATACAGTAATATATAAATTTATATGCTATTATGAGTATTTTATATGGAGTGATGTTTATGGAATTTGAAAAAGCAAAATTAGTAGAGTTAAAGGAAAAATTTGATTCTATAATTAACAAGGAAGAAAAGGAAAATGTGGAATTTTGGTATGCGAGAGATTTACAAATACAATTAGGTTATACTCAATGGAGAAACTTTTTAGAAGTAATTAATAAAGCAGTTGAAGCTTGTAAAAATGCTGGTATCAGTGAAAAGGATCATTTTGCTAAGGTCAGCAAAATGATAGATATAGGAAAAAGTGCTAAACGACAAGTAGAAGATTACATGTTAACAAGATATGCATGTTACTTAATTGCTCAAAATGGAGATTCTAAAAAAGAAGAAATAGCTTTTGCACAAACTTATTTTGCAGTACAAACTAGAAAGCAAGAAATAATAGAAGATAGAATAAAGTTAATGAACAGAATAGAAGCAAGAGAAAAATTAAAGGAATCAGAAAAACAATTATCAAAAAATATTTATGAAAGAGGAGTAGATGATTTAGGATTTGCAAGAATTCGTTCAAAAGGAGATTCTGCTTTATTTGGAGGCTTAAATACAATGCAAATGAAAGTAAAATATGGTGTAAAAGAAAATAGACCTCTTGCAGATTTTTTGCCAACATTAACAATAGCAGCAAAAAATTTAGCAACAGAAATGACAAATTATAATGTAACAGAAAAAGATATGTATGGAGAAGAAAGCATAACAGGGGAACACATAGATAATAATTTGAGTGTAAGAAGTATGTTAAATAAAAGAGGAATAAAGCCAGAAAATCTAAAAAAAGCAGAAGATTTAAAAAAATTAGAAAGAAGAGTAAAAATTGAAAGTAAGAAAATGGCTAGTAAAAAGTTACCACAAGGGAAATAGAGAAAATAAGTAAATTTTGTTGAAATGGCAGTAAAATTATGTTAATATTGTTATAATGTATTTTTATTCCTTGATTTAAAAGGAAAGTAACTACTGACTATTGCAAAAGGAGGTATATGAACATGGCATGGACCCACGATTTTATTAATGGTTTTTATTATGAAAACTGGGAAGGAGAAAAAATATCACCAACAGAATATTACGAAAGGCAATGGAAAGATGAAAGGATTCGGCAAGGTCAGCATTATATTTTAATTAATATATGTGAAAGTAAGATAAAAGGCGATAAAATTTACTATGATGTATATAAATGGAATTATTATGCTGAATACGAAAATGCACCAAAAGATGTGGTTATTTTATCTGAAAAAGAGTACATAAAAAATGAAAAAAGAACCTGCTATTATCGCAGATATAAAGGCGATTTCTATTTATCACTGGAAGTTGAAGCTAATAAAAAGCTAAAAGTCGATAAAGTAGAAGAGGTTTGTGGATTTTTCATATGTACAGTAAAAGGCAGAGGAACATTGTACACGGAAGAAGAATTTAGAGAAAAGTTTCTTTTTTAAAAGATATTATGTGTAGATTGTTTAAGAGGTCGCTAATTGCGACCTCTTTGCCCATATTATAATTCAATTTTTGTTTGATACTTTTCAAGCCACATGTTTACTTGGCAAAGGTATGCCATGAGCTGTGGACCTGTCATTAACTGTCCAAACCATGGTCTTGTAAATGCTTTTCCATCTGACCTTAGTATTTCTAAAATATATTTTCTGTTTAATAAGTCATTAATTGGAGCATCGGGCTTTTGCATAATATCTGTTAACATTTCTTTTACAGCTTTTAAATATGTTGGGTTATGAGTTTTTGGATAAGGACTCTTTTTTCTATTTATGATTTCATCTGGTAGTAGATCACGTACAACATAACGTAATAATCCTTTTTCTCTACCATTTAAAGCTTTCATTTCCCATGGCACATTCCACATATAATCTACTAACCTGTAATCACAAAAAGGAACACGAAGCTCTAAACCATTGTACATACTCATTCTATCAGAACGATCAAGTAATGTTTGCATAAACCAATTTAAAGTTAAATAAGATATTTTTCTTTTTTCGGCTGTTTCTTTAGAATCACAATCTAAAATTTCTACTTTATCTAAACTCTCTTTATAACGAAAGTCTATATATTCTCGTAAATTTACTTCTTTTGCAATATCAGAGTTTAATAAGTTTTGACGCTCATTAAGTGCAATTGACCAAGGAAAAGTATTACTATTTAGTGCATCTTCTCTAAAGAACCAAGGATATCCTGCAAAAATCTCATCAGAACACTCTCCTGATACTGCAACAGTCATATCTTTTCTGATATTTTTGCAAAATAGTAACATAGAAGAATCTACATCTGCCATTCCAGGAAAATCTCTTGCAATCATAGCATCTTTTAAAGCTAACGCAAGTTCTGGAGTATCAATAACAATCTTATGATGAATAGTATCGAAATTTTGTAGCATGATATCAATATAATAATTATCTGAGTTTGGCTGAAAATCGCTTTTTACAAAGTTTTTATCATTATCTACGTAATCTACAGAATAAGTATTTAATTTTGGTAAGTTATTTTCTTTGTAATAATTACAAATATATGCAGTAATTATACTAGAATCTAACCCACCAGAAAGCATAGCACATAAAGGCATATCTGAAACTAATTGCCTTTTTATGGCATCTTCTAATAAGTAATGCACATGTTCACAAGTATTTTCAAAATCATCTGTATGCGGCTTTGATTCTAATTTCCAGTACTCTTCTTCGTAAATTCCATCTTTATTGTATATTATAAAATGAGCAGGTTTTACTTCATAAATATTTTTAAAAACACATGAACCCGGAGTATGTGCAGGACCAATTCCAAATAGTTCGCAAATTCCACTTTTATCAATTCTAGGTTCTACATAAGGATGTTCTAAAATAGCTTTTACTTCAGATGCAAAAATAATTGTATCTTGTGATATAGTGTAGTATAAAGGTTTAATTCCAAAATGGTCTCTTGCTAAAAATAGTTCTTGCTTTTTATCATTCCAAATAGCGAAACTAAAAATACCATTTAAATCTTTTACAATATCACTTCCGCCATTCAATGTACGCTTTTAAAATAACTTCTGTATCGCAATACCCTTTAAATTCATATCCAATTTCTTTTAATTTATCTCGAAGTTCACTAGCATTATATAATTGACCATTATAAACAATAGTATAAGTTATGTCATCATATTTTGCACTCATTGGTTGCCCACCATTTTTAGGGTCTATAATAATTAGCCTACGATGTCCTAAATTAACTCTTGGTGCTAGATAAAAATTTTCTTCATCTGGACCACGTTTTGCTAATTTCTTTGTCATACGTGTTAAAATTTCTCTTCTATCTTGTAAATCATGTTTCAAATTTACAAAACCAACGAAACCACACATAATATCCTCCTTAAAAAACAATTTATAGTATTATATGCAAAAATTAAATTTATGAAACAAAGGAAAAAAATTTTCATATTATACATAAAGGTGAGAACTATGATAAAGTTATTTAAAGAATTATATGAAGATGCGAAAAACATACAATTGAAAGACCCAGTAGCAAAAAATATTTGGTATGTTATTTTTTTATACCAAGGTTTTCATATATTAATATTTCATAGAATAGGGCATTTTTTTTATAAGCATAGATGCTATTTTATAGCAAGACTTGTTTCGCAAATCGCAAGGTTTTTAACAGGAATTGAAATTCATCCAGGTGCAAAAATAGGTAGGAGACTATTTATTGACCATGGAATGGGAATTGTTATAGGAGAGACTACTACTATTGGAGATGATTGTACTATTTACCATGGTGTAACTTTAGGAGGAACAGGAAAAGACAAATATAAACGTCATCCAGATTTAGGAAATAATGTTATGGTAGGATGTGGTGCAAAAGTATTAGGACCAATAAAAATTGGAAACAATGTAAAAATTGGAGCAAATGCAGTAGTAACAAAGAATACAGAAGATAATGTAACAGTTGTAGGAATACCACGGAAAAATTGTAAAAAAGTAAGTAAAAGCATTGTAATAGTAAACATAATGTGATAAAATATAGAAATAGCACAGATTAAGTGTTTATAATGTGCTTAAAAATAATCTATGCAAGGAGGATTCCAAAATGAGTAACAACAGTAACAACACTAATGAACCAACAAAAGAGCAGGTAAAGGCAGTTTGGGAACGTACCCATGTAACGGATTTGGGAAACGGAATGGTCGAACTGGTAAACGGAGTAGACCGGTGTGTAAGGAAACTGCACAGTTTTCCCGAGCATCTGCGTAAGCAGGAGTAAGCACAAGAAAGAGCAACTGTATAGTTTGCAAAGCCTGGCAGAGAAATTTGCCAGGTTTTTAAAAAATATCTCAACAAACACTTGTTTAAAATAAATAAATGTAGTATAATAATTCTTGCATGTATTAATAATATAATATATACATGTTGGGGGTTAAAAATGAATGATAAAATAGTAATTAAGGGAGCAAAGGAACACAATTTAAAAAATGTAAATTTAGAAATACCAAGAGATAAACTAGTAGTTATTACAGGGCTTTCAGGTTCACGGAAAATCTTCTTTAGCATTTGATACATTATATGCAGAAGGGCAAAGAAGATATGTAGAAAGCTTATCAAGCTATGCAAGGCAGTTTTTGGGGTTAATGGAAAAACCAGATGTAGAATCTATAGAAGGATTATCACCAGCAATTTCAATAGACCAAAAAACAACATCAAGAAATCCACGTTCTACAGTAGGAACTGTAACAGAAATTTACGATTATATACGTTTACTATATGCAAGAATAGGAATTCCATATTGTCCAAACTGTGGTAAAAAAATTGAAAAGCAGTCTATAGACCAAATTGTAGATAATATTATGGAACTAGAAGAAGGAACAAAAATACAAGTATTATCACCAGTTATTCATGATAGAAAAGGAGAATTTACAAAACTACTAAATGATTTTGCAAAAGAAGGATTTGTTCGTGCAAGAATTGATGGAGAAACTGTTGAATTAACAGATGATTTAGAATTAGATAGAAAGAAAAAACACAAAGTGCAAATAATTGTAGACCGTTTAGTTATAAAACCAGATATTAGAAATCGTCTAGCAGAATCTGTAGAAATTGCAATGAAACATGCAAATGAGTTAGTTTTAATAGATATCGTAGGACAAGAAGAAAAACTATTTAGTGGAAATTATGCTTGTCCAGATTGTGGAATTAGTTTTCCAGAATTATCACCAAGAATGTTTTCATTTAATAATCCAGTAGGAGCATGTCCTACTTGTACAGGTATAGGATTTTTAATGAAAATGGATGAAGACTTAATTGTGCCAGATAAAAATAAAACTCTATATGATGGAATAAAGGCTTTTGGAGCAAGTACAATGAAAAAGGGTGACACCATGGCAAAAATGTACTTCGAAAGTATTGCAAAGCACTATGGGGTTAATATTAAACAACCAATAAAAAAATTGCCAAGAGAGTTTTTAGATAAAATATTATATGGTACAGGTGATGAAGAAATTGACTTTGAATATACATCAGCAGCACGGAACTAGAAGATTTAAAGCACCATTTGAAGGAGTTATTCCTACACTAGATAGGAGATATAATGAAACAAAATCTCAAGGAATGAGAGATTTCTACGAAATGTACATGAGTTATAGTGCATGTCCAACATGCCATGGAGCAAGGCTAAAAAAAGAAGTTCTTTCTGTAAAAGTAGGAGATAAAAACATTAATGAATTAACAGATATGTCTATTGATAAAATAAAAGACTATCTAAATTCTTTAAAATTAACTAAAAAAGAAGCGATGATTGCAGACCAAATAATGAGAGAATTAAACCAAAGGTTGCAATTCTTAATGGATGTAGGGTTAGAATATTTGACTTTATCAAGAGCGGCAGGAAGTTTATCTGGTGGAGAAGCACAACGTATTCGTTTAGCAACACAAATTGGTTCAGGACTAAGTGGCGTATTATATATATTAGATGAACCAAGTATAGGGTTACATCAAAGAGATAATGACAAATTGCTTGCAACATTAAAGAAATTAAGAGATTTAGGAAATACTTTAGTTGTAGTAGAACATGATGAAGATACAATGTATGCAGCAGACCAAGTTATAGATATTGGGCCAGGTCCAGGAGTGCATGGTGGAAATGTAATTGCACAAGGAACAGCAGAAGAAATTAAGAAAATTCCAGAATCTATTACAGGACAATATTTAAGTGGTAGGAAAAAGATTCTTGTACCATCAAAAAGAAGGAAATCTAATGGTAAATGTATAGAGATAATAGGAGCTTCAGAAAATAACTTAAAAAATGTAAGAGTCAAGTTTCCATTAGGTGTATTTACTTGTGTAACAGGGGTTTCTGGTTCTGGTAAAAGTACACTTATTAATGAAATTTTATATAAAACAGTAGCAAAAGAAATCTATGGTTCTAATGAAAAACCGGGAAAATGTAAAGAAATTAAAGGGTTAGAAAACATAGATAAAATTATTAATATAGATCAATCTCCAATTGGAAGAACGCCACGTTCTAACCCAGCAACATATACAGGTGTATTTGATATGATACGAGATATATTTGCAAATACAAATGAAGCAAAACTTCGTGGATATCAAAAAGGGCGTTTTAGTTTTAATGTACCCGGAGGAAGATGTGAGGCATGTAATGGAGATGGTATATTAAAAATCGAAATGCATTTCTTACCAGACATATATGTACCTTGTGAGGTTTGCCATGGGCATAGATATAATAGAGAAACACTAGAAGTAAAATACAAAGGTAAAAGTATAGCTGATGTACTAGATATGACAGTAGAAGAAGCATTAGAGTTTTTTGAGAATATTCCAAGGATAAAAACTAAAATTCAAACATTACATGATGTGGGGCTAGGATATATAAAATTAGGACAACCATCAACTACTTTATCTGGAGGAGAAGCACAAAGAGTAAAACTTGCAACAGAATTATCAAAAAAGCCAACAGGAAAAACGCTATATATATTAGATGAGCCAACAACAGGATTACACATAGCAGATGTTCATAAATTAGTAAATATATTACAAAGATTGGTAGATACAGGAAATAGCATTATCGTAATAGAGCATAATTTAGATCTAATAAAAACAGCAGACCATATAATAGATTTAGGACCAGAAGGAGGAGACAAAGGTGGTCAAGTAATAAGCATAGGAACACCAGAACAAATAGCAAAAAATGAACAAAGCCATACAGGCAGGTTCTTAAAGAAATATTTAGAATAAAAAGGTAGTTAGCTAATGTAGGGGCACCGTTTGTGGGAATACACCGTAGGAGATGACACCACTGTGCCCTTTTATTGAATTATATATCTATACTACTTTCATATAAAGAGTCAGGACACATATCAATATCGCCCCAAGCAATTGTTCCTAGGACTATTTCTACACTATTGAAAATAGTTTTATCTTGAAGAACTTTAAACACACCTTTATTAAGATATGGTTTCATATCTTTAATTTTTTTATATAGTAGGAAAGTCATGCCAGTGGCATGGGTTTCCGTACTAGATAATTATGGGGGAAGTAAGATTTTGTAAGCAGTTTCCACTGCGTACAAAATCTTAGTTTCGGTTTTTTTATATTATTATCAAAAGTTAAAAGTAGTTTATAGTCTTCCAATGGCTTTACATCAATAATTTTTCTCATTGATACATCTCCTTTTAAATTAAGGGTTTTATATTAAAATTATATCACATATGAATAAAAAATCAAATATAAAAAGAGCGAAAAGGGCACAGTGGTGTCATGTCTAACTGGTATTCCCACAAACGGTGCCCCTACAAAAAACATAGGAACAAAAGATTGTCCCTATGTTTTTCTATTTACTGCTTACTTCAGCATATTTTTTTAGTTTATCATATACTAACGCATTTATTGTGCCGTGATGGGAAATGACCATTTTTATCTTTCTTTCCAGCTGGAACACCAGTTAATACTTCAATACCTTCTTCAATAGAAGAAACAGCATAAATATGGAAATTACCTTTTTTTACTTCTTCTACAATTTCATCTAATAAACTAAGATTATCAATATTTTGTACAGGAACCATAACACCATGGTTTCCATCTAAACCTCTCATTTTACATATTTGGTAAAAACCTTCAATCTTTTCATTTACACCACCAATTGGTTGTATTTCTCCTTTTTGGTTTACAGAACCAGTAACAGCAATAGATTGATTAATAGGTACACCAGATAAGCTAGAAAGTAGTGCATATAATTCTGTACTAGAAGCACTATCTCCATCTACTCCGTTATATAACTGTTCGAAACATATACTTGCTGTAAGTGATAAAGGAAAATCTTGTGCAAACATTTCTCCTAAATATCCACTTAAAATATAAACACCTTTTGAGTGAGAAGAACCAGAAAGTTCTACTTCACGTTCAATATTGATAATACCAGATTTTCCAGTATAAGTATTTACAGTAATTTTAGAAGGTTTACCAAAAGAATAATCTCCAATAGTCATAACAGTTAGTCCATTAATTTGCCCAACTTTAAAACCAGAAGTACTAATTAATAAAGTATTTTCACGTATCATTTCTGTATAACGAGCATCATATTTTTTAACACGGTCAATACGCTCTAGCAAAGTTTTATCTATATAATCAGCAGTTACTATTTTTGCTTTTGAAAGTTTTGCCCAAGTACAGGCTTCTGCAACAATTTCTGATAAATCATTAAAACGAGTAGATAATTTCTTTTTACTATTAGCAAGTTTTGAAGAATATTCTACCATTTTTGCAACAGCACCAGCATCAAGAGGAGGAAGTTCTTCTTGTTCACAAAAACCATGTATAAAACGTGCAAGTTTTAATTTATTTTCATCATTTTTTGGAGCATCATCTTCAAATTCAACTTTTACTTTGAATAATTTTTTAAAATCTGGATCCATAGCAAGTAATGTATGATAAATATTACCACTTCCTATTAAAATGACTTTCAAATCAAGAGGAATAGGTTCAGGTTTTAAAGATATCATTACCATAGAAGAACGTTGATCTACAGCATTTTCTATGTTTATTTCTTTAATACGTAATGCCTTTTTTAATGCATCATAGCATAAAGAATTAGATAATAAGTCTTTTGCTTGTAAAATGATATATCCTCCATTTGCACGGTGTAAAAGACCTGGTTGTAACATGGTATAATCTGTTTTTAAAGCACCATAGTAGTTTTCATATTCTAATTTTCCAAATAAATTATGATAAGAATAGTTTGAATCCATTATAACAGGAGAACCTTCTAATTCACTATTATCAATAAATAAATTTACACGATAATTTAACCAAGGTTGTTTTGGTTCTTGCCTTGGTCCTGCTACTGGTTGCTGTGGTTGAGCAGGGGTAGGTTGCTCTATAAATAAAGAAACATTTTTCAAAATATCCTTTTTAACATTATCTAAAAACTTGTTAATCTTCTTATTTCTTTTATATTTTGATTTGATATAGTTAATATGAGTATTAATTGTAAGTAAAGCAACATTAGATTGCCATTCTTCAATTTTTTTATCAGAAGCTTTTTCAATTGCCTTAATTTCTGCAATTACAGATAAAATATGCTCTTGTACAATACCAGATTTACTTTCAAATTCTTTTTTTACTGCATCATCTAGTTTGTCAAATTCATCTTCTTCAACTGTTTTTCCATCAATAACAGGCATCATATAGATACCATTTTGGGCAGTTTTTACTTGAAAACCATATTTCATAGATTCTTGGTTTAGCTTTTCTAAAAGAGAAGAACGTTTTTGTTCAAATTCTTGTTTAATTAAAGTTTTTTCTTTTTCAAAGTCTTCATTACTAAAAGTTTTATTAATATCTGCTTTAACATCTTTAATAAAACTATCCATATCTTCTTTAAATTCTTTTCCTTGACCTGCATTTAAAGGAACAGCAATTGGTTCATTTGGATTATCAAAATTATAAATATAACACCAGTCTGATGGAGTTTTTTCTTTTTTGGAAATACGATTTAAGTAATTTTTAGTATACATAGTTTTTCCAACACCATCTGGACCTTCAAGATATAAGTTATATCCTTTTACATCTACACTAACTCCAAATTCTAAAGCTTTAATTCCTCTATCTTGACCAATTCCTGTATTTATAGATTCAATTTCAGAAGTATCATTAAATTTAAATACATTTGGGTTACAATAATCTTTTAATTGTTTGTAATCTAGTTCATTTTTTTTCATTTGTTTTTCTCCTTTTAAAAATAATATGTCATAATAATAGCATTCTCATTTTGTTTATAATAATTCTTCCTTTGTCCAACTTTTTGAAAATGATGTTTTTCATATAAATGAATAGCAGGTAAATTTTTTTCGTTTACTTCTAATGTAAGAGATGATAAGTTTTTTTGACCCGCTACATTAATTAAATACTCTAATAATCTTGCTCCAATTCCGTAAGTTTCTATATGTTTTTTTAGTTACAATATTAGTAATATGAATATCATCTACAGAACACCAAATTCCAGCAAAACCAACTATTTTCTCATCTTGTAATGCAACAAAATATTCAGAATTTGGGTTTTCTAATTCTTGTTTAAAAACATTGTAATTCCAAAAATCATCAAAATCCGTTTCAAGAATAGGTGATAGAACTTCTAAATCTAAAATTTGCATAGGGCGAATTTCTATATTCACTTTTTTTCCTCCAATTCTCTTTCTGCATTAGATTTTTTTAAGTAAAGAGGTAAAAGAGGTGAAGTTTCATTTAAGTTGTATGTATCAAAACCTGAAATTCCTGTGCAAAAAGCAGATATATTAGAATATTTTTCATCATTTAAAATAATGGCATTTTCTTTCAATGTAGATTTTAACACATCATTATAAACTATGCTACCATTTCCGACAAAAAAGACAGGTTTGTTACAAAATTTTAATATTTCTGTAACATTATAAATAGAGTTTGTAAATAAACTACGAATTTGTGTATAAGTTCCGCTTTTATGCTCGAATAATCCACAATAGACATTATCATTTTTGGCATCTATTAAAGAACATATAAGTCCTTCGTGGTGAGATAGGTAAGCAAGTGAGGTAAGAGAGCTAATTCCAATACAAGGCTTATTTGTTACATCGCAAAAGGCTTTTATAGTTGAAATGCCAATACGTATACCAGTAAAAGAGCCGTGGACCTTTATCACAAACAAATAAATCAATATCATTAATAGATAAATTGCAAACTTTAAATAATTCATCTATTAAAGGCATTAGTTTTACACTATGTGTATTTGCGTCATTTACCATAAGTTCTTTTATTAAAGTTTTATCTTCTAAAATAGCTACTGCACATATATTAGAAGAAGTGCTGATACTTAAAATTTTCATATTAACTCCTCAATTATTTTTTTATATTTTTCGCCATGAGCTTCAAAGTTTAATATTCGTTTAGAATCTTCTTCAAAATCTCTATTAAATGTAATATGTAAATATTCTTTTGGAAGGGCTTCTTTTATTTGTTCGCCCCATTCAATAAGACATATACCGTTTTCAAAGTATTGTTCTCCGCCAATAGCATAAAATTCGTCTGGAGAAGATAGGCGGTAAACATCAAAATGATATATATTAATATCATTTGCATAATATTCATTTACAATAGTAAAAGTAGGGCTAGAAATTTCATTTTCTAAACCAAAATATGACAAAAAACCTTGTGTAAATTTTGTTTTACCAGAACCTAAATCACCTGATAAAACAACAGTATCCCCAGAATGTAGAAACCTAGCAAGCTTTTTTGCAATTAATATTGTATCATTTTCACTGTTTGAAATATAAGACTTCATTTAAAATTCTTCCTTTTTTGATATTTTATACACATATTCTATATTATTCTTAACAAAAAGTAAATTATTAATCATAAAAAAATAGAAATAGTCTTATTATAGCATAAAACATGTGGGTCAAATATCAAAACAAATTGACATAACACAGAAAAAATGCTACAATATAAATAGATAGAGTTTTTTATATGCTCTTGAGTAACTCTCGAGGGCATAGTGTCCTCGAAATAATTTTTTTAAAACAAAAGGAGGACAAAAACAATGACAGAAAAAAAGACAAATTTTAGAAGAGCAGCACAGGTGTTAGAAGATTTAAAAACATTTCAGGTGATTACAGATGAAACTCAAATGCTTTCGTTTGCGGAAAAAAATGATGATGGAGCAGAATTTTTTAAAATCACGATGTATAGATTAGGTGGTTCGCAGATTGGTGCAGTAGAGTATGCTTTTAGAACTGAGTTTACTCAGGACGAAGCAAAAGTCACTATAGATGGTACAACGGTTTACATTAGAGTATTAGGTTAATCTTCTAAACAAGAATCCCCCTTCAGAAAATGTTTGATTTTTTTGAGGGGGAATTTTTGTATGCAAATTTTCATAATAAATCTATTATTTTTTCTTAAAATCCCTTGACAAAACACAAAAAATAGTGTAAAGTATATTAGCATTACAAAAGAGAGGTAATATAAATGGAGAAGAATGTTAAAGTCAGTATGCTTTGCCAAATCTATGGAAGTTTATTAACTGAGAAACAATTCAATGTATTAAATGACTACTATAATAATGATTATTCTCTATCAGAAATTGCAGAAAATTATAGTATTACAAGGCAAGCAGTAAGAGACAATATAATGAAGGGGGAAGCAAAACTTTTCGAATACGAAGAAAAGCTAGAAATTATGAAACAATCATTAAAAAGAGAACAGCAAATCGAAAAAATACTTTCTGAATTAACTAAAATTGATACCAAATTCTCTGATAAGAAAATTGCTAGTATTTTGGAAAATGTAAAAAAAGAATTAAACTGTTTAGTATAAAAACAAGAATAAAATTTTAACAATGGTTTAAAGAGGAGGAAGATATGGCTTTTGAGGGGTTATCTTCAAGATTACAAGAAATAACAAGAAAATTTAAAGGTAAAGCAAGAGTTACAGAAAGTGACTTAAAAGATATGTTACGTGAAGTAAAACTTGCATTATTAGAAGCAGATGTTAATTACAAAATTGTAAAAGATTTTATTACATGCATTAACGAAAAGGCATTCGGTCAAGATGTACTAAAATCGCTAACTCCGGGGCAACAAGTTGTTAAAATTGTAAAAGATGAACTAGTAGAGCTTTTAGGTGGAACTGAAAGCAAGATTAACTTTAATCCAAATCCACCAACAGTTATTATGTTAGTAGGTCTTCAAGGTTCAGGAAAAACAACAACAGCAGGAAAACTTGCAAATTTATTAAGAAAGCAAGGAAAAAATCCATTATTAGTTGCATGTGATGTATATAGACCAGCAGCTATTAAACAATTACAAGTAGTAGGAAAACAACTAAACATACCAGTTTTTTCAAATGAAGAATCAAAAGACGTAGTACACATTGCAAAACAAGCAATGAATTTAGCAATATCTAAGTTAAATGATGTAGTAATTATAGATACAGCAGGTAGATTACATATAGACGAAGAACTTATGCAAGAATTAAAAAACTTAAAAACAAATCTAAAACCATATGAAATCTTATTAGTTGTAGATGCAATGACAGGTCAAGATGCAGTAAATGTAGCAACATCATTTAATGAAGAAATTGGAATTGATGGTGTTATTCTAACAAAACTAGATGGAGATACTCGTGGTGGTGCTGCATTATCTGTAAAAAAGGTTACAGGAAGACCAATTAAATTTGCAGCAACAGGTGAAAAATTAAGTGATATAGAAGTGTTTCACCCAGAAAGAATGGCAGGAAGAATTTTAGGAATGGGAGATGTTCTTTCTATTATTGAAAAAGCAGAAGAAGCATTTGATGAAGAAGAAGCACTAAAACTAGAACAAAAGCTACGTAAACAAGAATTTGATTTAGATGATTACCTAACACAACTAAGGCAGATGAAAAAAATGGGTTCATTTTCAGCTATACTAAAAATGATACCAGGAATGAATGCTTTAAAAGATGTTAAAATAGATGATAAAGAATTTGTTAGAATAGAAGCAATGATTTGTTCTATGACCAAAAAAGAAAAAAGAAATCCTAAAATTTTAAATGGTTCTAGAAGAAAAAGAATTGCAGATGGGGCAGGTGTTACAGTACAACAAGTAAATAAGTTTATGAATTCTTTTGAAATGACACAGAAAATGATGAAGAAAATGAAAAATGATAAAGGTATGAAAAACATGTTAAAAGGAATTAATCCAGAGGATTTAAAGAATTTTAAAATGTGAAAAGTGTTATTAAATTTTTAAGACAAATGTAAGGTGGAATAGAACCCCCAGTCTGCTTACGCAGACAGCCCCCTTGAATAAAGGGGCCATTAATCTGCAATACTTAGACTAGCATAGTTATTTTGAATGGTAGAGAAAAGCCTCCTTTATCTAAGGGAGGTGGCAGGCGGAGCCTGACGGAGGGTTCTTGAAAAATTTATTCATATAGAGAATGTTATTAATATTTTGTATAACCACATAAAATAGTTATTAAATTTTTAAATTTATATAAATTATAGCTAAAGCAGAAGGAGTTTTTATAAAGAAATACAAAAATGCTAGGCATTTTTGCATAAGTTATCTGTAAAGCTCATACTTCGCTAACAGCTAACTTATCAGGAGGTGAATAAAATGGTAAAAATTAGATTACAAAGAGTTGGTGCTAAAAAAGCTCCATTCTATCACATTGTTGTAGCAGATTCTAGAAGAGCAAGAGATGGAAAAATAATTGAACAAATAGGAACATATAACCCAATGACAGAACCATCTACAATTGTATTAGATAAAGAAAAAGTAGCAACATGGATACAAAATGGTGCAAAACCAACAGACACAGTTAAAGCTTTAATTGAAAAAGCAAACTAGGAGGAGCAGATTTATGAAAGAAATGCTTGAAATTATAATTAAAAATTTAGTTGCAAACCCTGAACAAGTTACAATTACTGAAGAACAAAAAGAAAACACTATAAATTTTAGTGTAAAAGTAGCAAATGAAGATATGGGAAAAGTAATTGGAAAACAAGGAAGAATTGCAAAAGCTATTCGTACTGTTTCAAAGGCAATTGCTACAAAGGAAAATAAAAAAGTAAATATTGAATTTGTAGAAGAGTAGGAAAAAGTATGGAAAATCTAATGGAAATTGGTCAAATAGTAAATACTTATGGAATAAAAGGTTTTGTAAAAGTAGTTCCTTTTACAGATAACATTAACAGGTTTGAAGATTTAAAAGAAGTGTATGTTGAAACAAAAAAAGGATTAGAAAATTTTGAAATAGAAGAAGTGAAATATGCTAAAAATACAGTGTTATTAAAACTAAAAGGAATTGATGATATTAATATTGCAGAAAAGTATAAAAATTGCTATATAAAAATATCAAGAGAAAATGCGGTAAAACTACCAGAAGATACATATTTTATTGTAGACTTACTAGGCATAAAAGTATATACAGATGAAGATATATATTTAGGAAATATTATAGATGTATATCCTACTGGAAGTAATGATATATATGTTGTAAAAAATGAAGAAGGAAAGCAAGTGTTATTACCAGCAATTGGTGAAGTAATTAAAACAGTTGATATTGAAAATAAAAAAATGGTAGTTCACTTGTTAGATGGTCTTATATAAGGAGTAATTATGAAATTTGATGTTTTAACATTATTTCCAGAAATGTTTACACCACTTAAAGAAAGTATTATAGGAAGAGCAGAAAAAAACAATTATATTGAAATAAACATAACAAATATAAGGGATTTTTCAAAAGACAAGCATAATAAAGTTGATGATACTCCATATGGTGGTGGTGCAGGAATGGTAATAAGACCAGATGTAGTATATGATGCATATAAATCTGTAAAAACAAAATCTGCAAAAACGATTTATTTAACTCCACAAGGAAAAAAGCTAGACCAAAAAATAGTAGAAGATTTAAGTAGATATGAACATATAATTCTTCTATGTGGACATTATGAAGGAATTGACCAAAGAGTAATTGATGAAATTGCTCCAGAGGAACTTTCAATTGGAGATTATGTCTTAACAGGAGGAGAACTTCCTGCTATGGTACTTATAGATAGTGTTTCTAGGTATGTAGATGGTGTTCTAAATAAAGAATCTACTTTGGAGGAATCATTTTCAAGTGGAATTTTAGAATATCCGCAATATACAAGACCAGAAGTATTTAATAAAAGAGAAGTACCAGATATATTAAAATCTGGTCATCATGAAAAGATAGAAAACTGGCGAAGAAAAAAAGCTATTGAAATAACCTATAAGAAGAGACCAGATTTATTAGAAAATGGAAATTTTACTGAAGATGAAATAGAATATATCAAAAATTTGAAAGAAAAAAATAATTAAGAAGGAGGAAAAATTTCAAATGGATATTATAAAATCAATTGAACATGAACAATTAAAAAACAAAGTTCCAGTACTAGGTGTTGGAAATACAGTAAAAGTTCATGTTAGAATTAAAGAAGGAAATAGAGAAAGAATACAAGTATTTGAAGGAATTATTATTAAAAAACAAGGTGGAGGAGTAAATGAGACATTTACAGTAAGAAGAATTTCTTATGGTGTTGGTGTTGAAAAAACATTTTTAGTTCATTCACCATTAGTTGAAAAAGTAGAATTAGTAAGAGTAGGTAAAGCAAGAAGAGCAAAATTATTCTACTTAAGAGATAGAGTAGGAAAAGCATCTAAGACAAAAGAAAAATTAGGTGCAAGAATTGAAAATAAAGAAATTACTTTAAAAGAAGAAATGGTAGAAGAAGCACCAGTTGCTGAAGAAGCCGTAGCTGTAGAAGAAAATGTTACTGCAAACGAAGAAGTAGCACAAGTTGTAGAAGCTCCAGTAGAAGAAACGGTAGTAGCTCCAGAGGAAGCAGCAGCAATAGAAACAACTGAAGTAGTAGCAGAAGAAGTAGTAGATACAGTAAAAGAAGAGCCAGTTTCTGAAGTAACAGAAGCACCAGCTACAGAAGAAACAAAAACAGAGGAATAGAACAAAAGTGGCTTCGCCACGCGGGCGATTAGTAATTGCCCCTACATTTCAACTTAAAATAGCGTAATTTTCTATTATATAAAATAGCCATAGGTTGTATTTAGGCAACTCTATGGCTATTTAAATAACTATCTGCAGTTTTCGTTATTGTTATTGTTTTGATTATTTTTATTATTGTTTTGATTGTTCTTTTGGTTGTTGTTATTGTTTTGGTTTTGGTTATTTTTATTGTTTTTTGCCATGAGACAAGCACCTCCATTTCTTTTTTCAATAATATTTTTCACAAAATAAGAAAAAATATTCAAAAAATAAAGTAAAAAAGTAAATAAAAAATTACCAACAGTAAAAATTTATGATATAATTGGTAACGAAATAAATTGAAAAATAGGAGAAATTGAGAATATGGAAAATATTGTTATTGGAATAGAAGGATTGGTAGGAGCTGGAAAAACTTCTATTTGTAGAGAGTTAGTAAAAATTTTACCAAATACAATTTTATTAAATGGGGGAAATTTATATAGAGCAATTGTATATGCTATGATGAAAAGCGGTGCAAATTTAGAAAATTTGAAATCACAAGCAAACCGTATAGATATTAAAACTATGATGGATTTATTTAAAATTGAACTTAAAATAGAAAATAATGAAACAAATATATATATGGATGGAGTGCTATTAGAAGAAGAAAAATTGCAATCTAAAGAAAGTTCTATGGCTGTATCAGAAATTGGAGGAAAAGCTAAGAATGAAGCGCTGTTTATTTTTGCAAGAAACTTAATTGATAATTTTAAGCTTAAGTATAATGTAATCATTTCAGGAAGATCAATAATGCAAATTTATCCAAAAACTAATTATCACTTTTTCATTACAGCAAGTATAGATGAACGTGCAAAAAGAAAAAGCATACAATATAATGGGGAAGTTAGTATAGAAGAATTAAAACAGCACATTATAAAAAGAGATGAGTTACAAAAACAAGCAGGTTTTTATGATTTAACTGATAACACAATTAAAGTAGATGTAACAGATTGTAAAACAGTAGAAGAATCTACTAATAAAGTATTAAGCTATATTAAACTACCATTAGAAATTAAATAAAGGAGAGGATTTCTTTGAACCAGAAATTACAAGAATTTAATACATATTTAAAAAATAGGAAGGTAGCAGTTATTGGATTGGGTGTTAGTAATTTACCATTATTAGATTATCTATATAAAATGTCATCAAATGTAACTGTATTTGATGATAGAGATACCAAACAAATTCCAAAAGAAGCAATGGATAAAATTACAAAATATGCATTTGGCTTTTCATTTGGAGAAAATAATTTAGAAAAATTAGTTGGCTTTGATATAATTTTTCGTTCACCAAGTTGTATGCCAACAAAGAAAGAATTAGTGCTTGAAGAACAAAGAGGAGCAATTGTTACAACTGAAATTGAAATGTTAATGGAAATGGCACCTTGTAAGATAATTGGTATAACAGGAAGTGACGGAAAAACTACAACTACTAGCTTAATATATGAAATAGTAAAAAAAGCAGGTATTACTGCACATCTTGGAGGAAATATTGGGTATCCACTATTTACAAAGCTAGCACAAATTAATGAAGATGATGTTATAGTTTTAGAATTAAGTAGTTTTCAATTAATGAATATGGCTGTAAGCCCAGACATAGCAGTTATTACAAACATTTCACCAAACCATTTAAATATTCACAAAGACTATGAAGAATATATAGAAGCTAAAAAGAATATATTTAAAAATCAAAAAGAAGATGGAATTTTAGTATTAAATTATGATAATGAAATTACAAGAGACTGTAAAAAAGAAGCTAATGGAAAAGTAGTATATTTTAGTAGTAAAGAGAAATTAGAAGATGGTGTTATTGTAGATAAAGATGTAATTAAAGAATGTGAAGATAGATTAAGAAAGCATATAATTTCTACAAAAGATATTCATTTAAGAGGAATGCATAATTATGAAAATGTATCTGCTGCAATTGCTGCTACTAAATCGTTTATTGATATTGATACAATAGTAAGTGCAATTAAAGAGTTTAAAGGAGTAGAACATAGAATTGAATTTATTCGTGAATTAGATGGTGTAAAATGGTATAATGATTCTATTGGAACAAGCCCAACACGAACTATGGCAGGCTTAAATTCATTTGATGAAGGGATTGTTTTAATTGCAGGCGGATATGATAAACATTTAGATTATGAGCCACTTGCAAAACCGATTGTAGAAAGAGTAAAAACATTAATTTTAATAGGTCAAACTTCTGAAAAGATTTATGAAGCAGTAACAAATGAATTACAAGAACAAGGAAAAGAATTAGATATTTACAAATGTAATGAATTTTCAGAAATTGTAGAAGTAGCAAGAAAAGTTGCAAAATCAGGGCAAGTAGTATTGTTTTCACCAGCAAGTGCAAGTTTTGACTTGTTTAAAAATTTTGCAGAAAGAGGAGATAAATTTAAAGAATTAGTAAATAAGCTAGATTAAAAGAAGATAATTTGTAAGTGAATATTGGTTTATTAGATAATGGTAATAGATGGTTATACGAATATAATTCGCTATAAACCTTCTCTAAAGCCCCTTTAATAAGGAAAATGGAGGATTTTTATACGTTTTAAGAACCCTCCGTCAGTGCTTCGCACTGCCAGCCACTGCATAAGATATCTGTAATGCTCACTAGCGCTCGCTAACAGCTATCTTAACCTCCCTTAAGTAAAGGAGGCTTTTCTCTACTCTTCAAAATAACTGTTCTAACCTAAAATAGTAGAGTAAAGGCCCCTTTATCTAAGGGGGCTGTCGCCGTTTAGGCGACTGGGGGTTCTTATATACATTAATTTTATATTACTACTTCTTCTATATATAACTACTTATCATTTTTTCACACTTTTTTCTAAAATACATATTATACTATACAACAAAATTAATAGGAGGGAAAAAGTATGTATGATGAAACACCTTATGAAGAATATATGAGAAGTGTATTGGGATATAAGCCAATGTGCTGTGATACCAACATATATTCTAATAATGATTATTACATAATGCCAATGTCTAATATGCAAATAAACAATAATGAATTAGATGAATTATATCCAGAAATTTATAAAAGAGTGTATCCACTAGTTTGTAATGAATGTAGTAATATAGTAATGCCACTTAAACGTGAAGTATTAGAACAAATGACAGAAAATGTATATAAATCAATAGAAATTGATTTAAAAATTGAGACAAAGAATGTAAGTAAACAAGAGGATAGGCAAGTTGGTGCAAATAACAATTTCTTACGTGATTTAATTCGTATTCTAATATTACAACAAATTATAGGTGGAGGAAATAGACCGCAGGTGCCACCACGTCCACCAAGACCACCATTTCCGGGAGGACCAAATCTGGGACCAAGACCACCACGTCCACCATTTCCGCCACAAGGACCACGGACCAATTAGACCAAGATAAATTGTAAAATTTTCCAATTTCTAAATTTCAAAATCTCATAAGGTTTTAAAATTTAGAAATTTTTATATTACATACTTTTTTAAAATTGATGCAAAATAGTTATATAAAATTTTGAAAGGAAGTATGTAAAATGGATGTTAAAGATTGTATGAGTAAAAATGTATGTTGTTGTACACCAGAAACAAACATTTCAGATGTTGCAAAATTAATGTGCGACAATCATATAGGATGTATTCCTGTTTGTGATACTAATAATTGTGTAGTTGGTGTTTTAACAGACAGAGATGTTATTTTAAGAACAATATCATGTAACAAGGATGCAAAAACAACTAAAGCTTCAGATGTAATGACATGTGGAGTGTGTACTTGTAAGCCAGATACAACAGTAGAAGAAGCAACTAAGCTAATGTCAGATTATCAAATTCGTAGAGTTCCTGTATGTGACCAAAACAATAAAATAGTAGGTATATTATCTTTAGGAGACTTAGCACACTACGACCATGAAGTTGGAAAACAAGAAGTATGTACAACATTAGAAAACATTTGTAATTGTGGTAAAAACACTAAAAATGCTGAATAATTTAATATATGTAACATATAATAATAGAAGTGGAGAAATCTGCTTCTATTATTATATACATACGAAAAGAGGGAATATATGGTTATTGATATGGGATATTGGACAAAAGTAGCAAGAAGAGTTATTGTGCTAATAATAAGTATTATTGGCATTTATTTAGCATTTAAACTGGCTATATTTTACATGCCATTTTTAGTAGCATTTATAATATCTCTATTTATGGAACCACTTATAAGATTTGTCCATAAAAGGACAAGTCTAACGAGGAAAACAAGTGCAATTATTGTATTAATACTTGTATCAATTTTAATAATTGGTCTTATTTCATGGGGCATTACAGTTCTAATTGGAGAAGTAACAAATTTACTACAAAGTTTAAACCAATATATAGAAAACGCTTATTATCAAATTCAAAATATAATACAAAACATAAACTTCGAAAAAATAAAAATTCCACAAGAAGTAACTACAGTTATACAAAACTCTCTATGGGAATTTGTAGGAGCAATATCAGAATGGGTAAAAAACTTTTTAACATCATTAATGAGCTTTTTAACTCAAATACCAACTATTGCAATATATATAGGAATATGTTTTGTTGCAACATATTTTATTTGTACAGATAAATTATATATGATAGACCAACTAGAACATCATTTACCAAAGGAGTGGGTAAAACGTATAGGAAAACACATAAGAGAGCTAATTACAAGTTTAGGAGCATATTTAAAAGCAGAAGCGACATTAATCCTTATATCATTTATTGTTTCTTTAATTGGTCTATATATATTCAAATTTATGGGATTTAAGATAGGTTATCCTCTTCTTGCAGCATTAGGAATAGGGTTTGTTGATGCATTACCAATTTTAGGTTCTGGTACGGCAATGATTCCATGGGCTGTAATCTCTGCGGTAAATGGAGATATAGGTCTTGCAATTGCAATATTAGTATTATGGATTATTATGTCAGTAATAAGGCAATTTGCAGAACCACGTGTAGTAAGCCACCATATAGGCATACACCCAATATTTACACTAATTGCAATGTACACTGGGTTTAAAGCTATAGGAGTAATGGGAATGTTTATTGGTCCTATAGTACTAATTATTCTAAAAAACATTTTTTCTACAGTTATTGATAAGGGAGTAGGAAAAGCAATATTTGATAGATAAAACAAAATTTTGCAAAAACATATTGACAAAAATAGAAAATGTAGTATAATTACTTCATAAAGCATTCATACAAAAGAAATAGGAGGCAATGAAATGATAAATGTAAAAGAAAATAGAAGAAAAATGAGAGAATATCAAAAGATGACAGAAGAAGAATTAAAAGAAATTGAAAATGATGAAAATATTTCATATAACGATTATGTATTGGTTTGTATTGCAAGAGGGCTAAAAAATATTGAAACGAAAGAAACTTATACAACAGAGGAAGTAATGGCACATGTACATCAATATATTGACATGGTTGCAGGAAGCAGAAATTGATTTATTGCAAATAGTAACATATATTATGCAAGATTCTATATTTTATGCTCAAAAAACAAACCGAGATATAAATGGAAAAGTTAGAATATTAGAGTCCTTTCCATATATGGGAAGGACTGTACCTGAAATTAATCAATATACAATTAGAGAATTAATTTATAAATCGTATCGAATTATTTATCAAGTTTATCAAAATAAAATTTACATCATAAGAGTTATTCATAGTTCAAGAAATATATTACAAGTCTAATAAATTCAAGAAAAAATATCATTTGTACGAATGCTTTATTAAAATTTTCTCAAAATATGCTTCACTAGAAATGCCACTAGGACGATTATTACGTTTTAAACAATACAAACAATCTGTATCTTTTGTTATATAGTTTATTCCAGAAGCACAAGATAAGCTTGCTTTAAACCCTAATTTTTTTATAATAGGAAAAGAAGCCTTACTTATCGAGCCAAAAGGATATGTAAAAGTATTAGGAATATAGCTTACATGTTGTTCAAATTCTTGTTGCAATTTTTGTATATCATTAGATAAAATGTTTTCATAAGTTTCTATAGATTCAAAAGACTTTTTTGAACAACCAATTCTTCCACCTGTATTTGAATGTAAATTATATGTATGGTTTTGAAATTCAATAACACCAGAATCCATTAATTCTTTTACATCCTTCCAACGTAAATAGCTATAGTTCAAATTTGATTCATCACTTGCTGTGTAAGTATCTGTGTATTTACCTACAATAGAAACTACAGCTTTCATATTATATTTTTTAAGTAATGGTACTGCATAGCCTAAATTATTATAATACCCATCATCAAATGTAATAATAATAGGCTTTTCTGGAAGAGGAGTATCTTCATACACATATGAGATTAGCTCACTCATTGTAATAGTAGTATAACCATGGTTATAAATATATTCTAAATCATTTTCTAATGTAGCAGGAGTAATAACATATTTGTTGCTTCTATTAGTATCTTTTAAAATACTATGGTACATAATTATAGGAAGAGATATACCATCTTCTTTAGGTGTTGCAATAACAAAAGAATATGCAAAAACACAAGAAGAAATAAGGCAAATAGCTAAAAATAAAATTATTAATTTATAATTTAATTTTAATGTATAAAAATGCACTTTCAAAACAAACTCCTTTATTCTAGTATACATGGGTCTATAATATCATATTTTCTTGAATAATCTTTTGTATCATTTTCTTCTTTCATAACCTCAGATTTATTCTTTCTTAAAAACTCTATAATTTGATATACATCTATCCAAATTTGATTAGTTCCTTCTTTTTGTGATTCATCAAAAATAAGTTGCATTCCAAAATGAAGATGAGGAACATTAATATTATTTACATTTTCTTTTGTACTGTAACCTGTCATACCAAGGTATCCAATAACATCTCCTGCTTTTACAATTTGCCCTTCGGTTAAGTCTTTTACATAGGGATGGTCTTTTCGTAAATGTGCATAATAGTAATATCTTTTTTTATCAAAACTACGTATTCCAATTCTCCAGCCACCATACTGGTTCCAACCAATAGCCTCAACTGTTCCAGATTCTACTGCAACAATAGGAGTTCCAATAGAACCCATTAAATCATTTCCCAAGTGTATTCTTTTATAACCATAAGACCTAGAATTTCCAAAATCGTCATAATGACTAAAACTATAATTTTTAGCAATTGGTAAAAATGCTTTTACACCATATTTTTTAATATATGTTTTTCCTTCTGTTCCAGCATTTGGAACTTCTACTTCATATTCACCTATAAATTCATGTAAAATGGCATCAAAAGCTTCGTGGTAATATGAATAGTTTTTTAAATTAGAAGTAATTTCTTCCATAGAAGAGTCATTTTGTAATTTGAGAGTTAATGTATCTAAATCTTTTGCATTAAATTTCTTAAAATCTCCACCATATTTGCAAGCAAGATAACTTAATAGCTCAATCCAGTTATATTGTATCATATCATTATTGTTATGAGAATTAATATCAAGCTTAGAGGTTTTATCTAAAGCATCATATGTAGCATTAAAATCTACCCATTTGATATATGATTTTTTACTTGTTTCATTTTCAGTTGTATTTTCCCAAATTAAGCTAGAAGAATTAACAGGAAGAGAAATAGGGTATAAAAAATATACTGTAATTAGAATAACTAAAATACAAATTACCACCATACAAAAGATACAATAAGATTTATTTATTTTAACAGATTTAATAAGCAATGTAACACACCTCGTAATATGTATATGAAAGATACAAAGATATATGCTTTTAATATATGGTATTGTAAAAGATTACATAAAGTGGTATAATATGCACATAAGCTGATTTGAAAAACTCTCTCGTAAATTCAAAAAGGCTTAAATAACTTCTAAAGGAGAAATGAAATGGAAAGATATGAGGCTGTAAAATTTTTTAGGAAGGAAATAAAGCGGTTAGTTGAGGAGGAACATGTTGTTGACTTATTCCAGAAAAACTGTGCGGAGGAACTGGCAGCGGTTGAATGTAGGATTACAAAGGCTGTTATGGAATACATGGATAATGATGACATAATGTTAACAGACGAAGAAATTCCGGAAGGCGGCTGTGCAGCACTTGCACTTTGGATGACATCTTCATGTTGGTCAAATGAGCGTTTGATTGAAGATGAGAACAGTTTTGCACATAGGTTGGCAAAAGAAGATGCAGGGCGGTATGTCAAAAACATTGCTTACCAGATGCTTGATGGAGAAGATTTATGCTGCATATCTGAAGGGAAATTCTTCTCGGATATGTATGCGAAAAATTATGACGAAAAGTATGGGAATGATGCCGAGAAATAGGAAGGACAACTGAATATTGAGACGAGAGAGTGGCGTTAGCCAAAATGAAAGACCAACAGTGTTTATTTTAAACTGTTGGTCTTTTTGTGAATTATATGGAGAAAATGAGTGAATTTAGTTGAAATAATTTCAAAGAATAGTTAAAATTTTATTAAAAGTCTTTATCTTTTTAGAATAATGTAATATAATTGAAACATATATTTTTATATAATGAAAAGCAGAACTTTTTATTACAAAGGAGGATATTTTAATGACTAATAAAAAAACTTCTAAGAATAGTAATGAGAACCAAAAAACAAAGAAAGCAAAAACAGTAAAAAGTAATAAAGGTGACAAGAAAGTAAAGGTTGGTAAACCAAAAAAACATCCAAAACTTATGCTAACAATAAAAATTATAGTAATATCTATTATTTTGTTATGTATTATTGGAGCAGGAGTTATAGCAGGATTATTTTTTGGCATGTTTGGAAATGACATAAAAATAACAGCAGATGCCTTAAATATAAAAACTGAAAATAGTGTTTTAATAGACTTAAATGGAAATGAAGTTGCAACTCTAAACGGAGAAGAAAATAGAGAAGTAATTCTATTATCTGAAATGGGAGAATATCTACCTAAAGCATTTGTTGCAATAGAAGATAAACGTTTCTATGAACATAGTGGTGTAGATATAGCAAGGACACTTGGTGCTGTATCAAAATTTGTAACAGGAGATTCAAGCTATGGTGGTAGTACTATAACACAACAATTAATTAAAAATGCAACAGGAGATAAAGATAGAGATTGGAAAAGAAAAGTAAGAGAAATTGCAAAAGCTTTTCAAATTGAAAGAGAAATGTCAAAACAACAAATACTAGAATCATACCTAAATACCATTCCTCTTGGAGGAGGCGGTAAAAATGTATATGGAGTTAAAGTAGCTGCAAATTACTATTTCGATAAAGCACCAGCAGATTTAACACTTGCACAAGCTTCATATATTGCAGGAATTAACCATTCACCAAATGTATATAACCCATTTAAACAAACACCAAATACAGAAAAGATTAACAATAGAACAAAAGTAGTATTAAAAGAACTATTAGAACAAGGAAAAATTAATAAAGAAGAACATGATGCAGCAGTAGCAGAGGTAGAAGGAGGGCTTGCATTTAAAGAAGGAAATATTACAAGTAATAATACACTAACACAAAATGAAGAAGCAGCAGTTAACCAAGTTGCAAGGGAATATGCAAAAGAATATGATTTAGACTTTGATCTAGCAAAACAAAAAATACAAAGTAGTGGATATAAAATATATATTACTGAAAATAAAGATATACAAGCAATAGTAGATGATGCTTATGAAAATAGTAAAGATTGGATAAAAACAAAAAATGTAACAGAAAAAGATGATGAAGGAAAAAATATAAAGAAAACAGTACAAATACAATCTGGTATGGCAATAATTGACCATAAAACTGGATATGTTGTTGCAATAAGAGGAGTATTAGGAGAAAAAACACCATGGGGAACAAACCGTGCTATAGAAGCAGGACATCAACCAGGGTCTTCTATAAAACCAATAGCAGTTATTGCACCATCTCTACAAGAAGGAATAATTACAGCAGCAACTGTGGTAGATGATTCACCAGTAAGATATGGAAGTTATGCACCGAAGAATTCTGGTGGAGGATTTACAGGGTTAATGAATATACGTTCAATTTTAAGAGTATCTAGAAATATACCAGAAGTTAAAATGATGCAAAAATTAACACCAGCAAAATCAATGGAATATCTAAAATCTTTTGGAGTTAGCACAATTTCTAAAGGAGACGAAGGTTTAGCACTAGCGTTAGGAGGAGTTGGAAAAGGTATTAGCCCACTAGAAATGGCAGGAGCATATTCAACTATTGCAAATGATGGTGTATATATTGAGCCTACATTCTATATAAAAGTAGAAGATCAAAACGGAAAAGTTATTATGGAAAAGAAACAAGAAACACATAGAGTTTTATCAGAACAAAATGCTTGGTTAGTAAAATCACTATTAACGGAACCAACTGGAACAGGACTAACAGGAGCAGAAGGTGCAACAGGAACAAGAGCAAGAGTTACAGGAATGCAAACATGTGGAAAAACAGGAACAACAGATGATAGTACCTATACATGGTTTTGTGGATTTACTCCATATTATGCAGCATCTATGTATTTTGGATATGATAATGCAAATGTTAGTAAAAATTCGGCACCGGGAAGTGGTACAGTAGCATCACGTTGGGGTACAATTATGAACAAAATTCATAAAGGCTTAGATTCTGCAAGTTTTAACAAACCAAATGGAATTGGAACAGCAAGAGTATGTAGAGATTCTGGAATGCTTGCAACAGCAGAATGTGAGGCAGATCCAAGAGGATCAAGAGCATATGGTGAATATTTTGCAAAAGGAACAGCACCATCTAAAACTTGTACTACACATGTAAAATTAAAAATATGTAAAGAAACTGGAAAATTAGCAAATGAATTTTGTAAAGATACAGAAGAAAAAGTATTTATTACAAGACCAAATAGTACAGAAGATTTATCATGGCAAAAAACTGGTGACGCGCAATACATGGCTCCAACCGAAAACTGTGATAAACACAATGCTTCACCTGATACAGAAAAACCAGTTATTACAGTAGATGGCAAAGATACAATAGAAGTAAATATAAATGATACATTTACAATGCCAAAAGCAACAGCAAAAGACAATGTAGATGGTGATATTAGCGATAAAATTAAAACAGAAATTAAAAAAGATGGTAAAACCCAAGAAAAGATAGATACTTCTAAAGTTGGAACTTATACTATAACATATACAGTAGAAGATTCAGCAAAAAATGTAGCAACAAAAACAATTACAGTTAAAATAGTTAATAATGATAATAAGCCAGGAGATACAAATACTATTACAAATACTGTAAATTAGATAGGACAGAACAAAAGGGCACAGTGGTGTCATGTCTATTAAGCATTCCCACAAACGGTGCCCCTACAACGTTAGTCTGAAATTTACCTATAATATAAGAGGAGTGATACTTAAAGTGGATTTGAAACTATATAATACACTTACTAAAACTAAAGAGATATTTAAACCAATAGATGAAAAAGAAGTTAAGATATATTCATGTGGACCAACTGTATATAAAAACGCAACAATAGGAAATATGAGAACAAACATATTTCAAGATGTTTTAAGAAGAGTACTTAAATATAATGGATATAAAATAAAACATGCAATGAATATTACAGATGTTGGACACCTAGTATCAGATGGAGATGAAGGTGAAGACAAAATGCTAAAATCAGCAAGAGAAGAACACAAATCTCCTATGGAAATTGCAGAGTATTATACAAAACTATTTTTTGATGATTTAGAAAGCCTAAATATAGAAACACCAGAAATAGTATGTAAAGCAACAGATCATATACAAGAAATGCTAGAATATGTACAAAAATTAGTAGAAAATGGTTATGCATATGAAACTTCAACTGCTATATATTTTGATGTTTCTAAACTAGATAAATATCCTATATTAACAAACTTAGATGTAGAAAACCAAAAAGCAGGAGCAAGAGTAGAAGTAGACAAAGAAAAGAGAAATCCATATGATTTTGCATTATGGATAAAGGCTCCAGAAAATCACTTAATGAAATGGGAAAGCCCATGGGGATTAAGCTATCCGGGTTGGCATATAGAATGTTCTGCAATGGGGCAAAAATACTTAGGTGAACAATTCGATATTCATACAGGAGGAATAGATTTAATACCAACACATCATGAAAATGAAATTGCACAAAGTAAAGGTAAATGTGGTAAAATACCTGCGAATTACTGGATGCATGGAGAATACCTATTAATTGATGGAGGAAAAATGTCAAAATCCTTAGGAAATGTATATTTAATAAAGGATATAAAAGAAAAAGAATATGACCCAATCGTATATAAATTATTTAGTTATTCATGTCATTATAGAAACAAGCTAAACTTTACATGGGAAGGAATAGAATCTGCATCTAAATCATTAGAAAGGCTACGTAACAGCTATAAGATACATTTAGAAGGAAACGATACTTTAGATAATACTGATAAAGAAAAGCTAATAAATTTACAAGAAAGTTTTTTAAGTGCAATAAATGATGATTTAAATATGCCACTTGCTATGAGCTTTGTATGGGAAGCTGCTAGATTTGAAAAGAAGAATAAAGAAATTGCAAGTATACTTGAAAAATTCGATACAGTATTAGGGCTTAAAATAGATGAAATAAATGAGCTACAAGAAGAAATGCCACAAGAAATTTTAGATTTAATAGAACAAAGAAAAACAGCAAGACAAAATAAAGATTTTGCAAAATCTGATGAACTACGTGATGAATTAATAAAAAGAGGGTATACTGTAAAAGATACAAAAGAAGAAATGATTGTTAAAAAAGCTTAGAAGCAAATGAACGAAGGAGAAAATTATGGCGGAAGAAAATGTTAAAAAAATAGGATTCTTTAAAAGAATATTTTTGAGCATAAAAGAATTTGAACAATATGTAATACTAGCTTCTGAAAATATATCAGTCGCAATTAAGTATTTATTAAAATTAATGTTAATTTTTGTATTTATTATTACATCTATTTTTATGTATCAATTCTATAATTCTTTTCAAAAAGCAATTACATACTTTAATGAAAGTATAGATGAAGTAAGTTTTTCGAATGGTGAATTGCAAATAGATAAAGGAGATAAAAAAGAAATTATAAATGAAGATTCTATAATTCCATATGTATTGATAGATACATATGCAAATGAAGAACAAATACAAAAATATCGCAATGACTTAGGTGGATATGAAACTGGAATTATAATTTTAAAAGATAAAATAATATACAAAAACGGATTGCTAAGTGATGCTTTAGAATATAAGTATAGTGATATTATAGGCATATATAATATACAGGAATTTAATAAACAAGATGTGTCAAATTTTATAAATAAGGCTAATAATTTTAGTTCATATATTAGCATATTTATTGCAATGTTCATTTCACTATATATTATTTACACTATAAGCACTATTGTAGATGTATTTATGCTAGCTGTTCTAGGATTCATTGTATCTAGAATTGCAGGAATGAGAATGAGATTTAAAGCAACATTTAATATAGGAATTTATGCACTAACATTGCCAATTTTATTAAATGTAGTTTACATTATTATCAACAATCTAACAGGATTTGAGATTAAATACTTTAGTTGGATGTATACAACTATATCATATATTTATGTAATTGTTGCAATTTTGCTAATAAAGACAGACTTTATAGATAAACAAGCAGAACTTATGAAAATTATAGAAGAACAAGAAAAAGTTAGGCAAGAAATAATTAGTAAAGAAGAACAAAAGAAAAACGAAGAAGATAAAAACGAAAATAAAGACAACAAGGAAGAAAAGAAAAAACACAAAAAAGACGAAGATGATGGACTTAGTGATGATGGACTAGCACCACAAAATACTAAATAAAAAGTAAGAACTATAAAACTTTTGATTTAGAGAAAGGAAAAAATAATGAACGAAAAAAATGAAGATAAGAAGAAAAAACAAAAACAACTTTATGCACTTATAGCTTTTGGTATAGTAGTAGGTTTAGCCATAATAATAGCTTTGTTGGTTGGAATAAATGAAAAAAACAATGACAAAGAACAAAATATGGCTTATACAGACCTAATAGAAGCAATTAATGAACAAAGAGTAGAAAAACTAGAAATGACAGTTGGAAGCACAACTGCTAAAGTGAAAATAAAAGATGTAGAAAAAGAAAAAAATGCAATTATTCCAAATACTCAATCATTTATGGAATTTATACAAGAAAAGAAACTAGCAGGAAATGAAATTAATTTAATACAAAAACCACAAAATGTATTTTTAAAAATACCAAATACCATATTTACAATGCTACCAACTTTACTTATGCTTGTCATTGTAGTACTATTCTTTCAAATGCAAAGCATAGGAGATAAAGGAAAAATTTATGATGGTGATGAAAATAAAACTAATGTAAGATTTAAAGATATTGCAGGATTAGACGAAGAAAAGAAGGAATTAGAAGAAATTGTAAACTTTTTAAAACAACCAAAAAGATTTTACGAAATGGGAGCTAAAGTTCCAAAGGGAATACTTTTATATGGAAAACCAGGAACTGGAAAAACATTAATTGCAAAAGCAATAGCAGGAGAAGCAGGTGTCCCATTTATATCAATGGGTGGCTCAGATTTCTCTAGTATTTTTGCAGGTTTTGGGACATCTCGTGTACGTAAATTATTTGAAAGAGCAAGAAAATTAGCACCTTGTATTATATTTATTGATGAAATTGATGCAATAGGCTCAACAAGAACAAATGGCGGAACTGGAGTAGAAGCAGATAATAACCAAACTCTAAATCAATTATTAGTTGAAATGGATGGATTTGAAGAAAACCAAACTATTATTGTTCTTGCTGCAACAAACCGCCCAGAAATGCTAGATAAAGCGTTATTAAGACCAGGAAGATTTGATAGGCAAATTACAATTGCACCACCAGATGTAAGAGGGAGAGAAGAAATTTTAAAAATTCATTCTGAAGATAAAAAATTTGCAAGCAATGTATCTTTAAAAAGCATAGCAGAAGACACAGCAGGTTATACAGGAGCAGAACTTGCTAATATCCTAAATGAATCAGCCATTATTGCAACAATAAATGGCCATGATGTAATAGAACAAGATGATATTGAAGAAGCGGTAAAAAAGGTGACAGTAGGTGTACAAAAAAAGACAAGAGTAATTTCAGATAGAGAAAAGAAACTAACTGCATACCATGAAGCAGGACATGCTATTGTAGGAAAATTCTTAGAAACAACAGACCCATTAAAAGAGATATCTATAATACCAAGAGGTATGGCAGGTGGATATACTATGTACAAAACTAATGAAGATAAATTTTATAGGTCTAAAATAGAATTAGAAGAAAGATTAGTTGGATTACTTGGTGGACGAGCAGCTGAAAAGCTAGCATTAAATGATATTTCTACAGGTGCTAGAAATGATATACAAGTAGCAACAGAAATTGCAAAAGATATGATAACTGCATATGGAATGAGTGAGCGTTTAGGTCCAATTTCATTAGAAGAAAATGAAAATGTAGCAATATTTGGAGAAAGTATACAAGATGTAATAGGTGTAGAAGTAAAAACACTAATAGATACTGCATATAATGATGCGCAAGAAATTTTAAAAGCGAATATGGATAAATTAGATACAGTAGCAAATTTATTATTAGAAAAAGAAACTATTACAGCAGAAGAATTTGACAAAATATTTGAATAAAAGTATTGGGCCGCATGATTAATGCGACCCAATGTGTAATTAACAAAGTAGAAAACGGAGAAGTATATGGAAGAAAAGAAAGAGTATTATTGGAAAATAGGAACAAAATTCTTAATGTTTGCAGTTATTTTAATAGCAATTTATGCAATATATAAAACAGCTATATTTTATATGCCATTTGTTATTGCACTTATTATTGCAAGCATTGCAGAACCACTTATAAAGCTATTTGTTAATAAACTGAAATGGAATAGAAAATTAGCAAGTATAGTTTCATTAATTTTAATTGTTGGAATTATTATAGTAATTGTTAGTTTACTAATTTCTAGTATTATAACAGAATCAATTTCTTTAATAGAAAATCTAAATGGAGATATAACAAATGCGTATAATTATGGGATTGAAGTATTAAAAGATATTCAAGAAGGTAGATTGCAAATTCCAGAAGAAGTAATGCAAATAGCACAACAATCTTATGGAGCATTATTAGAAGGAATAAAGACATTTTTAGGCAATTTCTTTACAGGTGTAATTAATACAATTACAGCCATTCCTTCATCACTTACATATATGTTTATTACAATTTTAGCAGTTATATTTATATGTTTTGATAGGGAATATGTGTTAGAAACATGTAAAAAACATATTCCACATAAATGGTTAGAAACTGCGAAAACATATTTAAAAACAACATTTAGTGTAGGAGTAAATTATATTAAAGCAGAAGCAAAATTATCTGGTATATGTTTTATTTTAGTATTAATTGGTTTAACCATATTTAGCATATGTGGAATGGACATACCATATCCTATTATAATGGCAATATTTATTGGTTTTGTAGATATATTACCAATATTTGGCGCAGGAACAGTTATGATACCATGGGTTATTTACTTAAGCTTATCAGGAAATATTCCAGAAGCTATAGGAGTTGGAGCATTGTGGATAATATGGGCAATTATTAAGAATTTATTAGAACCAAGAATGATAAGCAAACAAATGGGACTACATCCTATTTTTACCTTATTTGCAATGTATACAGGATTTAGAATATTTGGAGTATTTGGGCTTATGTTAGGGCCTATTATATTAATAGTTATAAAAGAGTTATTTTCTGGCTTTATAGAAAAAGGCATATTTAAAACAATTTTTGAACAAGAATAAAACAATTTACATAAATTGACTTTTCGGTAGAAATTTGTTATAATTAAGTTATGCAAAAAACATATTCCAAAAAAAGGAGGATTTTATAATGGAAGAACGGAATGTAAATATTAAAGGAGTAGCAATAGGGTTAGCTTTATGCTTATTAATGTATTTGTACATGCTTTGGGCAGGTCCAGCTGTGAACAATGAAACCAAAGTGATACCCTATGCAGGCGACGAGCGCTATGTAACAATCGATGATGGAACAACAAAGTATGAAGGCGAAGCAGTAGTCATTGCTGTCGACGAGACAACAACCGTTATCCAGATGGAGGGGCAGATATATATTGCTCCAACAGAAAACGTGGTTTATGAATAACCACAAGGCTCTGTTTTCGAACAGAGCCTAAAACATTTATATTAAAAAACAATTAAAATACTTAAAAAATATTGTTCATTTTTCATTTATATGATAATATATAAATCGTATTATGCATAAAGTTATAATACGATTTATTTTAAATATATCGTAATTATAAAAACAAGGAGAGTTTTTAAATTGGAAGAAATAAAAGAGGTTAAAAAAATGGTAACAAATGATGAAGAAAAAAAGAAAAAATTGGAAGCAAATAAGGCTAGTTCAAAAGCACCTAAAAAGTCTACTACTACAAAAAAGCCAGCTACTGGAAATAATAAAGAAAAAGTAGAAGAAGTAAAAACAACAAATAATAAAGCAACTACTAAATCTACTAGCAGTAAAACTACAACAAAAAAATCTACTAGTAGTAATGGAGCCACTAAAAAGGTAACAAATGCAAAAATTACAAGTAATAAAGAAACAGCAAGTACAAAGACAGACACTAAAAAGGTACAAACAAAAACATCTACTAACAAAACAACAACTAAAAAGAATACTTCTACTAAAACTACAACTTCCAAAACAAAAAATACTGAGAATAAAACTAACAAAGGAACATCTAATAAAGAAGAAAAGATAGATAAACAACCAAAACAAACAACTAAGAAGAAAAATGTGGAAACAAAGCCTAAAAAAGAAGAAATAGACCCCAAAATAGAACAAGAAGAAAAAATAGTTGTTAAAGAAGAACAAGTGCAAGAACAAAGAGCAGAATCAATCAAACAAGAAAAGATAGAGGAAAATGTAGCAATGGAAGAAGAAAATATAGAACCTAAAGAAAATGAAGAAATTAAGCCTAAAAAGAAACATTCAAAAATGTTTGTGATTTTTTCTATACTAGTAATAATAGCTATTATGGCCTTTTCAACAGTATTTGCATTAATAAACAAAGTAAGTGATAAAATTATATATGGTATTTCTATTAAAGGAATTGATGTTAGTGGATTAACAATAGAACAAGCAACAGATAAAATCAATAATGCATTTGAAGAACAATGGAAAAAAGATATCACTTTAAAATATGAAGATTTTGAAACTGTTGTTACTCCAGAGCAAATCGAAATGAAATTTAATGTTGATGAAGCAGTTAAATTAGCATATAGCATAGGAAGAACAGGAAGTGTTTTAAAAGATAATTATTCCATTATTAATGCTAATATATCAAAACAAAATATTAATGTAGGATATTCATACAACGAAGACGCACTTATAGATTTTATTACATCTACTGGGGGAAATTTACCAAACCTAGTAAAACAAAGCAGTTATTCTATAGATGGTTCAAATTTAATTATAGATAAAGGGCAAAAAGGAATTTGTATCGAAGAAGAAACATTAAAAAAACAAATAGTACAAGAATGTAGTACTTTACGGAGAAAAGGCAGTTATACAAATTTTAACATTAGAAAAAGAGCCAGACGCAATTGATTTACAAAAAATAAGAAATGAAATATATAAAGATGCAAAAGATGCATATTATACAAAAGAACCATTTACAGTATATCCACATGTAAATGGAGTAGATTTTGGAATTAGTATGGAAGAAGCGACAAACCTACTAAATAACTCAAATGAACAAACAATTACAATACCACTTAAAATTACAGAACCGAGTGTTACAACAAATCAAATTGGAACAGAAGCATTTCCAAATTTACTTAGCACATTTTCAACAACATTTTCAACAAGTAATTCAAATAGAAGTACAAATATAAGGCTTGCCTCAAATAAAATAAATGGTGTTGTATTAATGCCAGGGGAAGAATTTTCTTATAATACAGTAGTAGGGCCAAGAACAGCGGCGGCACGGATATAAAACAGCTGCAGTATATGTAGGAGGAAGGGTAGAAAACGGTATTGGTGGAGGAATTTGCCAAGTTTCTTCAACATTATATAATACAGCACTAAGAGCTAATTTACAAATAATAAAACGTTCTAATCATCGTTTTGCAACAGGATATGTACCACTAAGTACAGATGCAACAGTTTCTTGGGGTGGACCAGAATTTGTATTTAAAAATTCTAGAAAACATCCTATAAAAATTGTATCACAAGTAAATGGAGGAAGAATTACAGTAAGCATATATGGATGTAAAGAAGATGTAGAATATGAAGTTGTAATTCAATCACAAACATTACAAACAATACCTATGAAAACTGAGTATAGAACAAATCCAGCACTTCCACAAGGAACAAAAAAGACAGTACAAAAAGGACATGGAGGATATAAATCTAGAGCATATAGAATTTTAAAATTAAATGGTGAAGTAATATCAAAAGAATTACTATCAACAGATACATATGCACAATTATCAACAATTATAGAGCAAAACCCATAAAAATGTAGGGGCAGAATCCATTTCTGCCCAAAGAAAAATTATAATAAGGGCAGATATAGAATCTGCCCCTACATAAAAGTAATAAGGAGAAAAATTATGAATTGGGAAGAAAATGTAAAACAAAAATCATTATGGAATGGAGAAATTAGCAATTTAGAAGAAAAAGAACGAATTGCAAAAAAACTAGCTTCAAAAGTAAAAGATGGAGATGTTATAGGTGTAGGTTCAGGTTCTACTTCTTTTGTTGCAACAAAAGAAATTGCAAAAAAAATGAAAGAAGAAAATTTACATATTACAGCAATACCAACATCTTATGAAGTAAAAATGCTATGTGAAAACTTAGGGATACCAACAACAACACTTGCAGTAAGCAAGCCAGATTGGGCATATGATGGAGCAGATGAAGTAACAAGTAATAATTGGTTAGTAAAAGGACGAGGTGGAGCAATGTATAAAGAAAAACTAAATATTGCTTCAAGTGAGGTTACATATATTTTAGTAGATAATTCTAAAATGGTAGAACATATATGTGATAAATTCCCAATTCCAATAGAAACAAATCCAGAAGCTATAAATTTAGTAAGACAAGAATTAATAAAATTAGGAGCCCAAAGTGTTACATTAAGGCTTGCAAAAGGAAAAGATGGACCAGTTATAACAGAAAGTGGAAATGTTATATTAGATGCAGTATTTCGTAATGTTGATGAAACTTATGAGGACAAGCTAAAACAAATAGTAGGAGTAGTAGAAACAGGATTATTTATTGGATATCCTGTAGTAATTGAAAAATAGAGTGATACTCAATTATAGCAACTTACAAATTATAAAGTTTGTAAGTTGTTTTTTCATAATTAATAGTTACAAAAGTATTGACAATAAAAAACAAATGTTTTAAAATAGTATAAAACTATATAAGGTTGTGATATAAATGAAAGAAGAAATTATAAAAACGGAAATGAAAGTAAAGAATAATTTGGTACGAGTAATGAGAGTAGGAGAGATTGATTACATTTCTTTAACTGATTTAGCAAAATATCAAAATGAAGATGATCCATCAGGAGTTATTAGAAATTGGATGTCTAATAAAAATTCTTTTGATTTTTATAACCTTTGGGAAGAATTAAATAATAAAAATTTTAATTCCGTGGAATCACACAGAATTAAAATTGATGAAGTAGGATATAATCGTTTTACAATGACACCTAATATATATGCAAACGAAGCAGATATACTAAATGTAGCATTGTTTGGCAAAACAGCAAAAAAATGGAAAGATGAAAACCCAAATTTAGACGGAAATATGAGAGATTATGCTAATATTCTTCAATTAGTAATTCTAATAAATTTAGAAAACTTAAATGCGGAAATGATAAATCAAGGTATACAACAAAGTGAAAGGCTTAATAGATTAAATGAAGTAGCTAAAAAACAATATGAAATTTTACAAGATAGCAAAGGAATAAAGAAGATAGGTAATTTAAATAATTAAACATTTAGATAGATAATCTTTTTGAGATTTTTGTAGAATTTAACAAAAAAATATTTATGAAAAGATATTAAATGATATAGAAAATCTTACTATAAAACATTGAAAAAAGCGATTTATTGATATATAATAAATTCATAGTTTAGAAAGAGTAGTAATCTGTAAGAATATAGCACTGTTTAAAGTAAATACATTGTAGGACAGATACCACTTAAGCCCTTTTGTAAAAATACAAAATAGTTAAATAGAGGAGAAAACGTATGGACGAAAATAATATTATTAGTCCAGAATTAGAGGATGTAGAAGAAGAAAGACTGGAAAACTCATTAAGACCTAAAACATTAAAAGAATATATAGGACAAGATAAAGTAAAAGAAAATTTAAAAGTATATATTGAGGCTGCCAAAAAAAGAGGAGAGCCTCTTGACCATGTTCTATTATATGGACCTCCAGGACTTGGAAAAACAACATTATCCAATATAATTTCAAATGAAATGAACTCAAATATCAAAATTACATCAGGACCTGCAATCGAAAAACCGGGAGATTTAGCAGCATTACTAACAAATCTTTCTGAATTTGATGTGTTATTTATAGATGAAATTCATAGGCTAAATAAAAGTGTAGAAGAAATCTTATACCCTGCATTAGAAGACTTTACATTAGATATTATTATAGGAAAAGGACCAAGTGCAAGGTCAATTAGGTTAGATTTACCCAAATTTACTCTAATTGGAGCAACAACAAAAGCAGGTTCACTAACTACACCACTTCGTGATCGTTTTGGAATTGTAAGTCGCTTAGAACTATATACACCTGAACAATTAAATCAAATTGTAACAAGATCTGCATCTATTTTAGGAGTAGAAATTAATGAAACATCATCTTTAGAAATTGCAAAGCGTTCTCGAGGAACACCAAGAATCGCAAATAGAATATTAAAAAGAGTGCGTGATTATGCATCTGTTTTAGGAGATGGAGAGATTACATTAGAAATTGCAAAAATTGCATTAAATAAATTAGAAATTGATGAATTGGGGCTTGATGAAACAGACCGAAAAATGTTAGATACAATTATAACAAAATATGGTGGTGGGCCAGTAGGATTAGAAACTCTTGCAGCAACAATTGGAGAAGAAGTAGAAACAATTGAAGATGTATATGAACCATATCTAATGCAAATTGGCTTTTTGTCACGTACACCAAGAGGAAGAATGGCAATGCCAGATGCATATAAGCATTTGAAAATGGAATATAAAGGATGAGTTTGAGCCTTTAGAAAGGAATGTTGCTAAAAGTGAAAACATTAATTGTAATGCCAGCACATAATGAAGAACAGAATATTAAAGAAGTAATAGAAGAAATAAAAAAAGACCTACCAGAATTAGACTTATTAATTGTTAATGATGCATCAAGTGATAATACTTTAGAAATAGTAAAACAAGCACAAGTAAAATGTATTACTTTACCATTTAATTTAGGATATGCACTAGCAGTTCAAACTGGAATTAAATATGCAAATGAGCATAATTATGACTATGTAATACAAATGGATGCAGATGGCCAACATATTCCAAGTGAAGCAAAAAAATTATTAAAATATATGGAAGAAAATAATCCAGATATAGTAATAGGCTCAAGGTTTTTAGAAAAGACAGAATATAAACATGGAATAATGAGAAAATTAGGGACAAGTATATTATCTGGATTAATAAAAATGATATGTCATAAAAATATAAAAGATCCAACATCTGGTTTTCAATGTATTAATAAAAAATCAATAAAATATTTTTCTAGTATGGGAAACTATCCAGAATTTCCGGATGCAAACCTAATTATAGAATTGCTATTAGATGGTTTCACAATTTGTGAAATACCAAGTAAAATGAGAGAACGAAAAAATGGGAAAAGCATGCACAGAGGTATTATATTACCTATAAAATATGGAATAAAAGTGCTGTATAATATAATAATAGTTTTACTTAGAAATTTGTTTAGAAGGAAGAATAGTAGTATATGAATATATTATTTATAGTTATAGGAATTATTTTAATTATATATATTATTAAATGTGTTATTGGTAAAACATTTGATATGTATGAAAGCATATTTTGGATAATTGCAGCAATTGGAATTATTATACTTGCACTATTTCCAAAGAGCTTAGATGCATTAAGCTTTAAATTAGGAATTAGCTATTCTCCATCTTTAGTATTTTTATTGGGAATAGTATTTTTACTATTTATAAACTTTAAACAAAGTAGAATATTAAATGATGAAAAGCAAAAAACAATAGAACTTACACAAGAATTAGCACTTTTAAAAGAAAAAGTAGAAGAAATTGAACATAATAAATGAATTGGAGAGAAGGTAATGAACCCAAAAGTATCAATAATTGTTCCTATATATAATGCAGAAAAGTATTTAAATAGATGTGTTACTAGTATATTAGAGCAAACGTATAAAAATATAGAATTAATACTAATAAATGATGGTTCTACAGATTCTTCAGAAAAAATTATTTTGCAAATGCAAGAAGAAAACAAAGATATTATAAAATACTATAAACAAGAAAATAAAGGAGTTTCAGAAACTAGAAACTATGGGATAACAATTGCAACAGGAGAATACATTATGTTTATAGATAATGATGATTATATAGACAATGACTATGTGGAACAATACGTAAATGTGGCAGAAAGTGGAAAGTATGATTTAGTTATAGGAGGACATAGAAGAACAAGCGAAAAAAAAGAAATTTTATCTAAAACAAGACTACCAGATACAATATGGGGAAAATATATTACACTTACGCCATGGGCTAGAATATATAGAAGAGAGTATATAGTAGAAAATGACATTAAATTTTTAACTTGTAATATAGGAGAAGATATTTATTTTAATATGCAAGCGCTTATAATCTCGAACAATATAAAAATAATAGACTATATAGGATATAATTGGGTTTTTAATACTAAAAGTGTGTCTAATACAATACAAAAAAATTTTTATGATGTAGATAAATATAGGATGTTAGATGAAACATATAAAGTATTACAACAAAAAAATCTTTTATTAAAAGAAAGAGAATATGTTGAGTTATTCTTGTTTTTGTTTATAATATGGTTGTTTATATATACAGGAAAAAGTTTAAGTTATAGACAGATGAAGTTAGAATACAATAAATTATTTGGTTGGTTAGAAGAAAGATATCCAAATTACAAAAAGAACAAACTTGTTGGGCTTACAAAATTAGAAGGAGAAAAACTATTTAATAGAATAAAGCTAACAATATTTATGTTTTTACATAAATGCAAATTGGGAGTAGTAGCTTTGTTCATATATACAAGAATATGGGAGAAATTTAATGGATAAAAAAGTAGCTATATTGCTTTCTACATATAATGGGGAAAAGTACATAAAAGAACAGATAGATAGCATTTTAAATCAAACTTATTCTAATATACAACTAATTGTAAGAGATGATGGCTCTTGCGATAATACTATTTCTATACTTAAGCAATATGAAGCTAAAAAAAAATTGATACTATATGTAGGTAAAAACAAAGGGTTTGTAAATAGTTTTTTTGAATTGCTAAAAAAAGAAGATTCAAATTATTATGCTTTTGCAGACCAAGATGATATATGGAAGCAAGATAAGATTGAAAGAGCAATTGAAGCACTAGAAAAAGAGAATCCCAATATTCCACTGTTGTATTGTAGTAATTATGCTATTTGTGATAATAACGGAAATATAAAAGGAAAACATAGAAGAGTAAAAAATATTTCTTTTGAAAATAGTTTAGTAGAATGTATTGCACCAGGAATGACAATGGTAATAAATAAAAAAGCATCGGAGTTAATACTATCTAAAAAATACGATGAGTGCTATTATCATGATTGGTGGATGTATATGGTATGTGTTTCTTTTGGAAAAGTAATTTATGATAACTATGAAAGTGTAATATATAGAAGACATAATAATGTAGAAACAAAGAAAGAACAAAATTGGTTTAAAATACAAATATGGAGAGTAAAACAGATATTTTCAAATAATTACTTTAAGAAAGTAAAAAAACAAATAAAATCTTTTTATAATGAATACGAAGAACAATTACAAGATGAACAAATAAAAATTATAAAACTATTTATTTTACCATGGAATATAAAAAAGATAGTGTATTTAAAACCTTATCGTAATAGTATAATAGACGAAATTTTTATACGATTACTTTTTATAGTAAATATAATATAAGGGGAGAAAAAAATGAAAACAATCGCATTTTTCTCGGGATATTTTTTACCACATACAGGTGGAATAGAAAAATATGAATATAATCTAGCAAAACAATTAAGCAAAAAAAACATAAGAGTAATTATTGTTACAACAAAGGATGATAAAACTTTACAGTCGGTTGAAAATACAGAATATGCAACAATTTATAGATTACCAGTTTATTCAGCGTTTTCAAAAAGATATCCAATTATAAAAAAGAATAAAGAATATATAAACCAAATTAAGCACTTAGAAAAACAAAACATTGACTTTTGCATTTTAAATACAAGGTTCCAATTAACAACTTTAGTAGGTGCAAAATTTGCTAAAAAAAATAGAATTCCAATGTGTGTTATAGAACACGGAAGTAGTCATTTTACAGTATATAATAAGATTTTAGACTTTTTCGGGCACATTTTTGAACACCTTTTAACTAAAAAAGTAAAAAGCTATGTATTAGATTTTTATGGAGTTTCACGGAGCTTGTTGTAAATGGTTAGAACATTTTAATATAAAGGCAAAAGGAATACTTACTAATGCAGTAGATATAAAAGAATATGATAAATACAAAAATAAATTTCAAGAAAATAAACAAAAAATAGAAATTTTATATGCAGGTAGATTAATTAAAGACAAAGGCGTATTACTACTACAACAAGCAAACAAAATAATACAATCAAAATATAAAAATGTGTCTTTATTAATAGCAGGACAAGGTCCACTATATGATGAATTAAAAAAAGATACTAGTCTTAAATTACTTGGAAAATTGGAATATGACAAAATAATGGAATATTATGCAAAAGCAGATATATTCGTAAATCCATCATCATTTGCAGAAGGTTTGCCAACTACTGTTTTAGAAGCTGGATTAATGAAATGTGCAGTTGTTGCAACTGACGCAGGAGGAACAATTGAAGTTATAGAAGATAATAATACAGGTCTACTATGCAAACCAGAAGTAAATAGTATTGTAGAGAAGTTGGAAATGCTTATTAACGATAATAAATTAAGCAAAAATTTAGCAGAAAACCTACATAAAAAAGTATGTGAACAGTTTTCATGGGAAAAAACTGTGGAAGAAATATTAGAAATTATAAGTCAGGATAGTGATTAATATGTCGGTTATATATTGTATTTGCACTGTATTATTATTAAGTAGTGCAATAATAATAAAGAAAACAGAAAAGAAGTTAGATATTGTAAAAACAATTACAATTACATTAGTATTATTTTTGTGCTATCAAACTTTTATTAGTTATATATTTACAATTTTGCAAATACCAATTATCTTGGTTTCATTAACTATTATAAATGGAATTTTAGTAATAGCTATGGCATGTAGAATATTTTATAAAAAGCAAATACAACAATACTATTTTGAAAAAAGAGATTTAATATTTATAATACTTCTTATAGTTATAGTTATGGTTATTTCTTACTTAGATTTTGGGTTTCCATTTAATATTAAATACATAACAACAGATTCTTCTATTCACTATATTTCAGCAAGAGAATTTTACGAAAATGAAAGTTTACTACTAAAAGTAGAAAACATAGAAACTGCTAATGCTATGATGCCAGGGGCATATAGTAATATTGGAATTCTATTTAAGGTGTTTGCACCTTTAATAGGAGAAATGAACCTATACAATATCTTTATAGGCTTTGATATTTTTACTCTTTTCTTAATTGGTATGCTATTTTTTGTAACAATAAAGAAATATGCTAAAAATAAGGTTACATATGTTTTAGCAGGTATAATATCAATTATATATCTATTAGGCTATCCACTAAATAACATGCTTTTTGGATATTTCTATTTAGGTTTAGGAGTACTATGTATAAATGCTATTGTTGCTGTTATGCAAGAATGGGAAGAAGAACAAGCATTATGGAAAAAAGCAGTATCTATATTTTTATTATGTTTTGAATTATTCTTTTCGTATTATTTATTTGCACCACCAGTATATGCTTCAATATTTATATATTACATTTTTTACTTCCATAAACAAAATGGAAAATGGTTTAATAAAAGTGTGGTAGTATATACATTAATTACACTTGTAGTTCCAACAGTTGTAGGCTTTTTATATCATGTACTTCCAGGGATGCTATCTACTAGTCAAATTCAAGTGGGGAACGTGATTCAATTAGAAGGATATATTTATAGAAATTTGTACTCAAATGTATTGCTATTTATCCCTTTTATGATATATTACTTAATAAAGCAAAAGAAAATGCAATTTGATGTTATTAGTGTTATTATATTTATAATGTATATGTGTATACTATATATTAGTATTTTTAAGCTAAATATTTCAACATACTATTTCTTTAAAACATATTTTGTACTATGGCAATTTGTAATTTACTTATTTTTTAGAGGAATATGTTATATTGCAGAAAAAAAGAAAGGACAAGTGTTAGCATGTGGTTATGTATCAATATATATTTTGTTTATGGTAGTATCATTTTTTACGAGTGATGTACAAATTATAAAAGATACATTTAATAAAAATGAGAAAATAACAGATGTAATGGATATCTATGGAATTAACAAAACTGTATTAACTAAGGTAGAAATAGATTTTACAAAAGAAGAATTAGAAATATTAGAATATATAAAGAAAAATCCATTATCATTAGAAAATAACAATACTTTAATAATAGGAAACCAAAGGCAAGAATATTGGTTTAATGCTTTATTAGAATATAAATTTAAAGATAACTTAAACTACGCAACTACAATAAACTATATTGAGAACTGGAATAAAGGAGAATATGAATATTTAGTTTATTTTAACCGTAGTGATTATTATGGAATGTATCAAAATGATTTAGAAATAGATGGAAACGAAGTCGTTTTTGAAAATAGCAGTGGAGGAATTATAAAGAAATAGTAGGAGATGAGGCAAATGAAGTTATTAATGCATACATGTTGTGCACCTTGTAGTGTTTATTGTATAGATTCTTTAAGAAAAGAAAATATTGAACCAGTTGTATACTGGTATAATCCTAATATTCATCCATATATGGAATATAAGGCAAGACGTGATTGTTTAAAAGAATATACAAATACAATTGGTGTAGAGGCAATATTTGAGGAAAACTATGGGCTACAAGAATTTTGTAAAAATGTAATAGGCGATTTACAAAATCGTTGTAAAAACTATTGTTATAGAGTTCGTTTAGAACAAACTGCAAAATATGCAAAAGAACATGGATATGATGCATTTACAACAACATTATTAGTAAGCCCCTATCAAAACCATGAGAGCCTAAAAGAAATAGGAGAAGAACTTGCAAAAAAGTATGGAATAACATTCTTGTATAGAGATTTTAGAATAGGCTTTAGAGAAGGACAAAGTAAAGCAAGAGAACTAGGGCTATATATGCAGAAATATTGTGGATGTGTTTTTTCAGAGGAGGAAAGGTATAAAAAGCAAATAGAAAAGGATAAAGAGAAGAATTAAGGAAGGTGAATGTATGGCTAAAAAGAAAGATGAAATTACTATTCGTTCAAGTGCAGCAGAATATTTAACATATATAGCAGCTATTGGAGATAATCCAGAAGCAATAGAAGTTAGATATGAAGATGAAAATATATGGTTAACTCAAAAGATGCTTGCGACAGTTTATGGTGTTGAGGTAAATACAATAAATTATCATATAAAAAAAATTTATGAAGATAACGAATTAAATGAAAACTCAACTATTCGAAATTTTCGAATAGTTCAAAAAGAAGGAAATAGAGAGGTTTCAAGGGATGTTACTCATTATAATCTTCAAATGATAATTGCAATTGGTTTTAAAGTAGATAATGAAAGAGCAATACAATTAAAATACATAAGTATGATGTTATAATTGCTAAAAATTATTTATCTGAAAATGAAATAGCACAGCTAGAAAGAATGGTTTCAGCATATTTAGATTTAGCAGAGATGCAAGCAATGAGGCATATTCCAATGACAATGGAGGATTGGGAAGAAAGACTAAATGGATTTTTAAAATTATGGGATCACGAAGTATTAAAGGATAATGGAAAAATATCAGCAGAAATGGCAAAACTTCATGCGGAAACAGAATTTGAAAAATATAGAATTGTACAAGATCAAATCTACATATCAGATTTTGACGAGCTTTTATTAAATACAAAAAATATAGAGAAAAAGGATGACAAAAAATAATATATGTGTGTCAATAAATACCATGTTCATAACAAATGTAATTAATCTTATGAGAAGGAGTAGAATCTAAATGAAAAATATGATAGATAGGATAAGAAAGAAGGAGTATGTATATTACATAATCATAATATTAGTAGCATTAGTATTATGTGCGCCATTATATACTAAAGGATTTATAGAGTCTCATGATGGAGTATATCATTTTTCAAGAAATTATGCGACTAATAAAGCAATATTATCTGGACAAGTTCCGCCATTAATAGTATCAAATTTTTGTAAAGGATTTGGATATGGTTGGAATATATTTTATCCACCACTAGAAACATATATAAGTGGACTATTTTCTTTGTTTGTTTCATCTTTAGATGCAATGAAATTAACAATAATAATAGCAATGATTATATCAGGAATTTCAATGTTTAAATTAATAGAAAAAGTAACTGGGAATAAAGACATGGCGCTTATAACGGCAGCTCTATATATTTCTTCAACATACTTTTTATCAAATATATATTGTAGAATGGCAGTTGGAGAAATTATTTCATATATGTTTTTACCAATATTACTTTATGGATTATATGATATTTTTTATGATAAAGAAAATGAAAATTATTATTTAACAATTCGGAGCAGTAGGAATAGTACTAACACATAATATAAGTACATTATTGGCAATTATACTATCTTTTATATTTGTAATAATAAATATTAAAAAACTATTTCAAAAAGAGACTAGAAAAATGGTATGGAAAAATTTATTGGTAAATGCCATATTTATTATATTAATTTCATTATTTTTCTATGGACCACTATTAGAACATAAAAATGCAACTGATTATACAGCTTTTAGTAATAGTTTTAGCAAAGAAGCCTTTTTACAACATAGAATATATCCATCACAGCTATTTTTTGGAAAGGAACAATTAGATTGGGCATATAAACTAGATGATAATAAAATTAATGAAAGTATGTCTTTTTCATTAGGAACACCAATTATTGTAGCATTATTATTTACACCAATAGTTTTAAAGAAAATAGAAAAGAAATATAAAGTTTTATATATTGTAACACTTACAGTTGGAATACTTTTTGCTGTAATGTCTACTACAATATTTCCATGGCAAATTATGCCTGTGCTACCATCAGTAATACAATTTCCATGGAGACTATTATATATAGCTACATTTGCTTTATCAATCATATCAGGTATAAATATTTATAAAAGTATAGATTCTATAAAACTAGAACAAATGTATATTGTAATTCTTGCTTTATTAATATGTTCTGGTACATTTATAGCAAATGTAGTAAAATATGACACAGAGTTTGATATCTCATATCTTTATGATAATGATAAACTAGATGGAAAACAATGTGCTGCGTATGAATATTTACCTAGAAAAGCAAGTCAAAATCTTGATTATATATCAGAAAGAGAAGGACGGAGTTATTATATTATCAGGAGATGCAAAAATAAAAAATGAAGAGAAAAATGATTCTAATATGCAATTTATAGTAGAGAATAATACTTCAGGAATAGAGGTAGAATTACCATATATATATTATTTAGGATATGATATAAAAGCTAGTGAGAATAATATAGAATATGAGGAATCAGATAATGGCTTTATAAAGGTTAGTATACCTGAAAATTGCAATGGATTGATAGAAATAAATTATAAAGGAACAAAATTAGAAAAAATCACTTTTGCCATTTCTATAATAAGTGCAATATGTTTTATAATATATATTTTTTTTATGAAAAGGAGTATAAAAAATGCTTACAGAAGAACAAGGTCTTGAATTAGATGAATGTAAAACGGTAGAAGATATTTTCTTGGCAACTACTATTGATGCTGTTGCTAACTATAGAGACATTATAACCAATGTCTTTTTCGCAACAGAATTAACAGAGCCTTTTATAATGTCAACTATAAATAATGGGCATGAAGAAGTAGTTGCAGAAAATATAGATGTTATAAGTTTAGAAAGAAACTGGCAAATTGCAGAAAATAACCCTAAATTTAAAAAGATTCTTTTAGAGAATTTTGATAGAGCAATAGAACATCCTAATAGCATTAGTGGTTATGTTTTAGAAGCAATAAATAAGGAAGATAAATCTCTAATAATAAATAATTGGGAAACTATTACTAAAAGGACTAATATACTCTACCATGATAGAAAAGATTTAATTTTTATTTTAAATTCAACCGAAGAAGGAAAAAACATTATAGATATGCACCTTCCTGAACTTTTTTATGGAGAATATACATATCCAGATTTTATAGAACAAATTATAAATGATGAAAGTGTAACAAAAGAAAAAATTGCAAATCTAATACTACAAGATCCTACTAAAATGCTAGACAAAAATCTTGAATTAAGTAATTTTCGGATTTGAGATATCAGAATTACTTGAAATTATAGATGATATATTAACAATACCATCATTAGATACTATAAAAGTTCAAAATGCAAAAAATGCTATTGAGGATACAGTTATTGATAAATTCGATAATGTACTAGATAAAGCATTAGTTACAGACTATAAAGATAACATTGAACAAGGAAAATATTACGATATAAAAGTACTTGGGCAAATAAAAGACTTTTTTTCTAATAAAAATAAAATTAATGCAAAATTAGAAGAATATTATGATACTATATCAAATAATACAAAACCAGAAGAAACCATGAATTTAATACATTTGTATTCTGAAATGGATGTAGAAATTAAAAAGCTTGATGTAGAAACAATATTAGCACAAACATTTTCATATATTAAAGATCCTAATATACAATGGGTAATATCTAGTATGGCAAAAGAAATGTTGCAAGATCAAGAATTAACACCTGATAAAATGCAAATTTATGGTTCTGGAAAATATAGCAAAACAATTAAAATTGGAGAATATGTATTTAAAGTTGGGGAGGAAAGATGTACACCTAAAATAAAAAATGATCTAAGAAATATTCAACCTCTTTTTAGGCGTAGAATAGGAGATAATTACGAAAAAGTATTTATAGAAGTACAAAATTTAGTTGATAAGGAATGGTATAAAGGATTAACAGAAGAAGAAATAAAAGAGGAATTATATAAAGTGTTTTCTGAAATGTATGACAGAGGAGTTAGATGGACAGATGTTAGAAAAGAAAATGTAGGAAGATTATTAAAACCAAATACAGGTATATATAATATAAATGGACAAGAGTTAAAAGGAGAAGCTAAAGCCAAAGGCTTTATTGAAGACGAAAGTCAAGAACAAATAGAGGTACTAGATGCAGGAGAACTTGTTGTTATTGATACAGATTTTATATTTGATTCTAAGCAAGACAAAATATCATATGGTACTAATAGTTTTTATAAAGAATTTAAAGAAAGATATTTGAAAGAAAAAGAAGCTCGCTTAGCAAACAAAGAAGAGAATACACCTACATTACTAACTTCAGTATTAGAAGCTTCAAAAACTGCTGTAACTCATAAAGATATTGAAACGGTTGCACATAGTGTTGTAGATTATAATAAAAGTAAAAATATTCAAATTGATACTAAGGATACAAAAAAACTTGAACAAAGATAGGAGATAAAATGATAAATTCAGTTAAAATGCCAAGAGCCTATTCAGAAGTTTATAATTTAATAAATGCATTAGGAGATAGTTATGTTAATAAAATACCTACTTCTATTTATAATACATTAAAAACAAAACGTGATACTAATTACAATCCAAAATATGAAAAAGATCAAGTTATAACAGATAAAGATATTTCATATGAAGGGTTAGCACTAATTTCAGCGATTAACTTACAGTACTTATGTGATAATTCATTAGAAAAAGATGAGCTAAAGAAGATATATATAAACAATACTGAGTTAGAAAATAAAAAATTTAGTTATGATAATTTATTTAAGAAACCTGTTCAAAATGAAACTGTAAGATCAGTTGCTTTAGTAGAATATAAACAGGGATTTTTTACTAAAATTATAAATAAAATTAAAGACTTAGTAAAAAGAAGAAAATAAGGTGTTTTCATGCTAAATAATCTATATTTTGGAGAGGGAAAATACAGAAAATAAAAATATAAGAAATGAATGCCAATTATGGAAATAAAAAATGCAAAAATTTTATCAAAAAAAGTTGAAATATAAAATAAAATTGTATATAATGCTAATAGAGATGAAAATATAGGAGAAAAAAGTTATGAACAAAGGAATAAATGAAAAAGGTGTAACTCTTACAACTCTAGTTATTACAATTATAATATTACTTATACTAGCAGGTGTATCAATAGCAGTTTTATCTGGACCAAATGGGCTAATAGAAAAAGCACAGCTTGCAGCTAAAAATACAGAAATAGCAGAAATAAAAGAAAAAGTAGAGATTAAATTAACTAATTTAAGTATGGAAACATTTGAAAAAACAAAAGAAATGGCAACATTAAATGATGTAATGAAGTTAAAAGATAAAGATGCAGAAATAAAAGAAGCATATAATGAAACTGACAATGTAGTTTTAGTAGTAGGAGACTATGAATGCAAAATAAGTAAAGAATTGCAAGTAGAGTCAGTATCAAAATATAATCCAAGACAATTAAGAAAAGTAAAGAAAGACTTAACTTTTTGCAGTTTTGATGAAGAAGATATATAATAAAAAGAAAAAAAGTATAGAAACCTATAGTTTTTATACTTTTTTGTTATATATAAAATTGTAGGGGCATCGTTTGTGGGAATACATCGTAGGACATGACACCACTAAAGCCCTTTTGATATAATGTAGAAAATATAAAATAGGAGAATATATGGAAAAAATAAAGAAAACAGTAAATATTAAAATATTGTTTATTGGATTATGCATATGCCTTGCAATACCATCATGTCTGTATATAATAAAAGGCAATTCCATTATAAACTTAACATCAAGTTTTTCATTTTTCATTAACCCATCAAACAAAATACTAACACCACAAAAAATAATAGAAACAGTTCTATTTATGGGGCTATGGATTGGAATTGGTACATGTTACATATATTTTGTGCGAAAAAGTGACAAGATATTTAAAACATGGAAAAGTGCTATAATGGTAATTGCTATTATTGCGATTTTATTTACTATAATTTTACCAATGACAAGTACAGATATATTCTATTATATAGGAACAGGATGGAGTGAGGCACATTACAAAATAAACCCATACTATACTTCAGTAGATGAATTAATGTTACAAAATGAACAAGCAAGTACAGATACAATGCTATTAAAAATGAAAGGGGCATGGAGTAATCAAAAAATAGTATATGGACCAATTTGGCCACTAGTATGCAAAATATTAAGTATGTGTTCAAATGGAAATTTAGGCTTAGCATTAGTAATATATAAGCTATTCAATTTAATGTTACATTTTATAAATAGCTATATTGTGTATAAAATGACTGGCAAAAGTAAAAAATATACATTAATGTATGCACTAAATCCACTTGTTTTATTTGAATGTTTATCTAATGTACATAATGAAATGCTTCTTATATTCTTTATAATTTTAGCAACATATTACCTAATTTCAAAAAAGCAACTAATACCCGCTATTGCATTTTTAGCATGTGGAGCAGCAGTAAAATATGTTGCAATTTTACTTGCACCATTTTTTGTGTTATATTACCATAGACAAGAAAAAGTACAAAAGAAAATATTATACAGTTTGTTATATGGAGTGGTATTTTTAGCTGTACTTATTCTGTGTTATATGCCATATATGCAAGATTTTAAAGTATTAAATGGTATACTAGACCAACAAGAAAAATTTGCAAACTCATGTTTTACATCTATTGCAATACAAAACATGGGACTTGCTGAAAAAATATCAAAAGGATTTATGGTAGCATATATGTTTATATACATTGTAGAAGTTACAAAAATGCTATTTAGCAATAAAGAATATACATGGGAAGAAATGATGAGAAAATACAATACATTATTACTATTATTTATATTTGGAACAATTACGAACTTACAACCATGGTATATTATATGGATTTTACCAACATGTTTTTGGCAAGAGGAAAAAACATGTGATATATTGCAAAAAATGACAATTATATCAACAATTGCAACAAGTGTATATTTCTTATTTATAGAACATTACTTTTATGGGCAATTCTATATTTATACTTTTGCAATATTAACATTACTAACAATAGTAATTCAAAAGAAAAAGACATTAAAAGAATAAGGAGGAAATATTTTGGCAAGAATTTTATTAATTGATGGCAATAGTATACTAAACCGTGCATTTTATGGAATAATGGGAAATAAAATGTTAATGACAGAAGATGGAACTTATACAAATGCAGTATATGGCTTTTTAAGTATTCTGTTTAAAGTAGAAGAAGAACTAAACCCAGAATATGTAGTAGTTGCATTTGACAAAAAAGGACCAACTAAAAGACATGAAATGTATAAAGAATATAAAGCAAATAGAAAAGGTATGCCAGAAGAACTAGCTATGCAAATGCCTATTATAAAAGAAATATTGATAGCCATGAACATTAAAATAATTGAAAAAGAAGGCTATGAAGGTGATGATATAATAGGAACATTATCACGTTTTGGAGAAAAAAATGGATTAGATGTTACTATACTTTCAGGAGATAGAGATAATTTTCAATTAGCAACAGATAAAATTACTATTGAAATACCAAGAACAAAAGCAGGAAAAACAGAAACAGATTATTATGATAGAAATAAAGTAATAGAAGAATATGGAGTAGAACCATATCAATTAATCCAAGTAAAAGGTTTAATGGGAGATACTTCAGACAATATTCCGGGAGTGCCGGGAGTTGGTGAAAAAACTGCCCTACAATTAATAAAAGATTATACAGATATAGATAAGCTTTACGAAGCATTAGAACAAGGAACAGATAGCATAAAGGGGAAGTTACGAGAAAAGCTAGTAGAAAACAAAGACTTAGCATTTTTATCTAGAGAATTAGGAAGAATTAATATAGATTCTCCAATAGAAGAAAATTTAGATGAAATGAAAAAAGAAGAATGGGATAATAAAAAGGTACTAGAGTTATTTAAAAAATATCGTTTTAATAGATATATAGAACGTTTTTCTTTACAAGGCGAAAATACAAATACAAAAGAAGAAATGAAATTTGAAGTAAAAGAAGTAAATTCAAAAGAAGATATAGAACAATTAACAGTAAATATAAAAAAAGACAAAAAAATGTGTTATAAATTAGTATTAAATGATGAAACATCAAATAACTATATCATACCAAAGAAAGTTATAGGGACTAGTATTTGTATTGAAAACACAGTATATTATTATGAATTTCAAAACAAACAAGAAGAATTCATTAATGCTTTTAAAGAAATATTTGAAGATAAAGAAATAAGCCTTATAGGATATGAATTATCACATGACTATATTTTGCTAAAACAAATAGGAATTACACCAAATAATTTGGCATTTGATGTAAAAATTGCAGCATATTTATTAAATCCAGTTTCTTCAAAATATCCATTAGATGGACTAAGTATGAGTTATGCTGATATTGATATTTTAGATTATTTACAAAAAAATGGAGTAGAAGAAGAAAAGGCACAGTTAAACTTGTTTGAAACAGAAGTGCCAAAGGATTCAAAGAAAAAACAAGAAAGTATAATATCAGTATATGCAATTAGCAAATTACAAACAGCTTTAGAAGAAAGGTTAAAAGAAGAAGATTCATACACACTATTTACAGATATTGAAATGCCACTTGTTAAAGTATTAGCAGATATGCAATTTGTGGGAATGAAAGTAGAAAAAGATGAACTAATTTCGTATGGAAATATTTTAAAACAACAAATAGAAGAATTAACGGAGGAGATTTACCATTTAGTAGGTGAAGAATTTAATATAAATTCACCAAAACAATTAGGAGAAGTTTTATTTGAAAAATTAAAGCTTCCATATGCAAAAAAAACAAAAAGTGGCTATTCCACTGATGTAGATGCACTAGAAAAAATAAGAGATGAACATCCAGTAGTCGAAAAAATATTAGATTACCGTGGAATAATGAAGCTAAATTCTACTTATGTAGAAGGGTTATTACCATATATAAAAGAAGACAAAAGGATTCACTCATATTTTCATCAAACAGTAACAGCAACAGGAAGAATTAGCTCTACAGAGCCAAATTTGCAAAATATACCAACAAGAAACGATATGGGAAAAAAGATAAGAAAAGCATTTAAACCAAGCGAAAACCATGTATTTTTAGATGCTGATTATTCACAAATTGAACTAAGAGTACTTGCTCATATTTCAGAAGATGAACACATGATAGAAGCCTTTAAAAATGATGAAGATATACATGCACAAGCTGCTTCTAAAGTATTAAATATACCAATAGAAGAAGTAACACATGAACAAAGGTCAAATGCAAAAGCTGTAAACTTTGGTATTGTATATGGAATTAGCGATTTTGGTTTAGCAGAACAATTAAAAGTATCTAAAAAGCAAGCAAGTCAGTATATTGAACAATATCTTGAAAAATACAGTGGTATTAAGAAGTTTATGGATGATGTAGTAGAAGAGGCAAAAGAAAAAGGATATGTAGAAACATTATTCCATAGAAAGAGACAACTTCCAGAGCTAAAATCTTCTAATTATATGGTAAGACAATTTGGTGCAAGAGCGGCAATGAATACACCAATACAAGGAACAGCAGCAGATATTATGAAAATTGCTATGATTGATGTATTTAATAGGTTACAAGAACAAGGGCTAAAATCTAAACTAGTACTTCAAGTTCATGATGAATTAATAATAGATACAGATATAGAAGAAAAAGACAAAGTAAGCGAAATTTTAAGAAGTTCAATGGAAAATGCAGTAAAACTAAATGTGCCATTAAAAGTAGAATTATCAGAAGCAAACGACTGGTATGATGCCAAATAAGTATAATGTAAGAGGTGTAAAAAAGTGCGAAAGGGCGTAAAAATAGGAATTATAATAAGTATAATACTAGTATTAATTTTAGTACTATTTTTTGTATTTAAAGTACAAAACATAGTATTAAAAAAAGTATATCCTAAAAAGTATTCTGAATATGTATATAAATATTCAGAAGAATATGAAGTAGACCCATTATTAATATTTGCTATTATTAAAGCGGAAAGCAATTTTAATCCAAATGTAGTTTCTTCTAGCAAAGCAATTGGGCTTATGCAATTGATGGATGCAACAGCAGAAGAACTAGCAAGAAAACTAGATATTACTTTTGAAAAAGAATCTTCACTATATGACCCAGAACTAAATATAAAGCTAGGAACAAAGTATTTTTCAGATTTATTAAAAGAATATAAACAAAATACACTTCTTGCACTAACCTCATATAATGCAGGAAAAGGTAATGTAAAAAGGTGGATTGAACAAGGTGTAATAAAAGAAGACGGAAGTGATATAGAAAATATACCTTATAAAGAAACAAATAATTATGTAAGAAAGATTGTAAGAGATTATAAAATATATAAAGAATTATATAAATAACAAAAGGAGGAAGTTTTAATGGCAATATTAGTTACAGGTGGTGCAGGGTTTATTGGAAGCCATACAGTAGTAGAATTATTAAATGAAGGAAAAGAAGTTGTTATTATTGATAATTTTTCAAATAGTAAAAAAGAAGTATTAGATGCAATTAGGAAAATTACAAATAAAGACTTTAAATTTTATGAGATTGATTATTTAGATAGAGAAAAGCTAGAAAAAGTATTTGAAGAAAATAAAATTGATGCGGTACTAAATTTTGCAGGTTTTAAATCTGTAGGAGAATCAATAGAAAAACCAATAGAATATTATACAAATAATATTTCAGGAGCATTAGTTTTACTAGATACAATGAGAAAATATGGTGTAAAAAATTTTATATTTAGTTCATCTGCAACAGTATATGGTGAACCAGAACGTATTCCACTTACAGAAGATTGTAAAACAGGTAGTACTACTAATCCATATGGAACATCAAAACTATATATTGAGCAAATTTTAAAAGATATTTATACATCAGACCCAAGTTGGAATATTTGTATTTTAAGATATTTTAACCCAGTAGGAGCACATGAAAGCGGTTTAATTGGAGAAGAACCACAAGGAATTCCTAATAATTTAATGCCATATGTAGCAAGGGTAGCTTTAGGTACTTTAAAAGAATTATCAATATATGGAGATGACTATGATACTAAAGATGGAACAGGGGTAAGAGATTATATCCATGTAGTAGACTTAGCAAAAGGTCATATAAAAGCATTACAAAAATTAGAAAAAGAAAAACAAGGTTTATTTATATATAATTTAGGTACAGGAAAAGGATATAGTGTGCTAGATATGGTAAAGGCTTTTGAAAAAGTAACAGGGAAAAAAGTAGCTTATAAGATAGCTCCAAGAAGAGAAGGAGATATAGCAACATGCTATGCAGACCCTAAAAAGGCAAAAGAAGAATTAGGATGGCAAGCAGATTTAGGAATAGATGAAATGTGTAGAGATAGTTGGAATTATATAAATAGGGGTTAAAAAGAGGCATTAACAAAAATGCCTTTTTTTGATCAGGAATTTTTAGTTATGAGGCTTTTTGTCTAAAAATGTCAAAATGTTTTTCTTGCAAAATAGCAAAAAAGATGTATAATAATAAAGAATTAAATCTAAAAATTTAAAATTCAAAAACATCAGTGTAAAAACAAATAAGAAATTCTAAAAAAGTTGCAGACAAAAATCCAATAAAAAATAGAAAACTAAAGGAGGTAATTAAAATAAAAACTAGTCAAAAAGAGAAAAACAGCATAAAACATATTGACAATAAAACAAATATGTTTTATGATATATTTATAAGAAAGGACATAGCAAAATTTACATATCAAGATTATCTGTATATAGAAAGGCAAAAAACAATCCACTGTTCTGAAATAAGAGAAGAAGAAGCAAAATATGAAGCGATAAGTTCTAACAGTATACACAATGTACATGATAAAACATTTTGAAAAATATTAGATAACAAAACAAATGCTGCATATGTTATAAATAAAGCATTAAACCTAACAAAACAAATAGAAGCAGAAGAAATAGAACAATATACAAATAGATACATAACAGAAGAATATACAGATAAAGAAACAGATATAGTATACAAAATGAAAGACAAAGAAATCTATTTTCTAATTGAACATCAAAGTAGTGTAGACTATTCTATGAGTTTTAGGTTAGAAGAATACAAATTAGAAATAATGAAAAGTGCAATAGATAAAAGAAAAATAAAAACAAAAGAGTATGAAATACCAACAGTAATACCAATAGTAGTATATACAGGAAAAGAGAAATGGAAAGTAAGAAGAAAGCTAAGTACAGTGCAAGATGAAAGGCTAGAAAACTTAAATTTACAACAATATAACTTAATAGATATAAATAGATATACAAAAGAAGACTTATTAAAAAGCGATAAATATATGGACAAAATATTTTTAATAGAAAAATATGAAAATGTAGATGAATTAAGAAGAATATTGCCCAAAATAGAAAAGCAGTTAACAAAAGAAGAAAAAAAGGATTTAATTAGCATCATAAGAGCAAATTTGAAAGGAAAAGTAGGAGAAGAAAAAGTAGAAGAGTTAATAAAAGAAATGAAAGGGGAAGATGGAGATATGTTAGGATGTGTAGAAATGGTATGGGAAGAAGGAGTAAGTAAAGGAAGAGAAGAGGGAAGAAAAGAAGGAAGAAAAAGCATTATAAGTAGTATGTTGAAGAATGGGATGAGCTTAAAAGAAATACAAACAATAACAAAAGCAACTAAAAAAGAGATAGAAGAAGCTAAATAAGAAATAATGAAAATGTGAAAAATGGAGCGACTTGCAAAAGTTGCTCTATTTTTCAATATAGTTCACCAAAAATTTACAAAAAATAGGGCTTGACTAGTTTACATATTTCGTAAAAGTTGGTATAATAGAAAACATATGAAATTGGAAAGATAATAAGAATGCATATTAATTAATATACAACCATATATTATACTTTGTACATAAAGAAAGGATGTTGAATTATAAATTATGATTTCAAATTATAGTGTCAAAAAGCCATTTACCGTATTTGTGGCAGTTATTTTAATTATTTTATTAGGATTTATTTCATTTACAAACATGACAACAGATTTACTACCTAAAATGGATTTACCATATGCACTAATTTTAACTACATATGTAGGAGCAAGCCCAGAAAAAGTAGAAACAACAGTAACCAAGCCAATAGAGCAATCAATGGCAACAGTTAGTAATGTAAAAAACATTTCATCTGTTTCATCTGAAAATTCTTCAATGGTAATACTAGAGTTTTCAAATGGTGTAAACATGGATTCAGCTTTAATAGAGTTAAATGGAAAATTAGATTTAATTAAAGCAGCTTGGAAAGATGATGCAATTTCTGCACCAATTGTTAGTAAAATAAATCCAAATATGTTAGCAGTTATGACCTCTTCAATAGATGTTAAAAACATGGATAATGCCCAAATAAAGGAATTTGTTAGTAATAGCATATTACCAGAATTAGAGAGAATAGAAGGTGTTGCATCTGTTAGCACATCTGGTATTATAGAAGAACAAATACAAATTAAATTAAACCAAGAAAAGATCGATTCTATTAATGAAAAACTAGTAAATAGTGTTAATAGTAAATTATCTAAAACGGGAAATGAACTAAAAAAGGCAAAAGAACAAATTGAGCAAGGGAAACAGGAACTTGCTAAACAACAAACAGAACAAATGGAGAAAATTGGTACAGGTTTAAGTAGCATAAAAACTGGTATATCTACTATTTCTAAAACACAAACAGAATTAGAAAATAAAGAAGAAAACTTAAAATTTATGCAAGCAGCATTAGTACAAAGCATTTCTGAAAAAGATAGTTTGAGTGCTAAGCTGAATAAAGAAAAAGAAGAACTTGTAGCTATGGGAAGTAATCTAACTCAAGAACAGAAAATAAGATTGCAAACATTAGAAAGTAACATTAATAAAATAGAACAATTAAAACAAGAAAATGTATTTAAACTAAGTGAATTACAAAAACAAAATGAGCAATTAGTAACAGGAAAAAATGAAATAATAGCTAAAAAAACAGCATTACAAGAACAAGAAAAGGAATTAGAAAATGCAAAATCTGTTTTAACTAGTGAACTAAGTAAAGCCTCTTCAGAATTAGAAAGAGGAGAACAAGAGTTAAATAAAGGTATACAAGAATTTGAATCAGCACGTGATAAAGCATTAAAAAATGCATCTATTGATGGAATTATTACTGAAAGTATGATTTCTAATATATTAATGGCTAATAACTTTTCTATGCCAGCAGGATATATAGAAAGTACAGATGATAAAATGCTTATCAAAGTAGGAGAAAAATTTGAAAACATAGATGAAATCAAAAATTTAACTATTCTATCATTTGATATAGCAGGACTAGAAAAAATTAGACTTGAAGACTTAGCAGATATTGATTATACAGATAATTCAGATGAAGTATATGCAAAAGTAAATGGTAATAATGCAATTGTATTAAGTTTTCAAAAACAAAGTACTGCATCTACAGCAGAAGTATGTAAAGATATTACAGCTAAAATGGAAAAATTAGAGAAGGACAATGAGAATATTCATTTTACAACACTTATGGACCAAGGAATGTATATAGACTTAATTGTTGGAACAGTACTAGAAAACTTATTATATGGTGCAATACTAGCAATAATTATTCTATTCATATTCTTAAAGGATTTTAGACCAACAATAATAATTGCACTATCTATACCAATAAGTTTAACATTTGCAATTACGCTTATGTACTTTACAGGAGTAACAATTAACATTATATCATTATCAGGTCTAGCTCTTGCAGTTGGAATGCTAGTAGATAATGCCATTGTTGTTATAGAAAACATATATAGATTACGTAGTGAAGGAAGTAGTGTAAAAGAAGCAGCAATACAAGGTGCATCACGTGTGGCAGGTGCAATTATAGCCTCAACTTTAACAACAGTGTGTGTATTTTTACCAATAGTATTTGTTGAGGGAATATCAAGACAATTATTTGCTGATATGGGATTAACAATTGCATATTCATTACTTGCAAGTTTAATTGTAGCACTTACTTTAGTACCTGCAATGGCATCAAAAATATTTAAAAATTCAAAACCTAAAGAAACAAGGCTATTTGATAAATTTGTAGAATTTTATGCTAGAACATTAAAAGCTATATTAAACCATAGAGCAATAGTAGTTATTTTATGTGTTGTGTTATTAGTAGTAAGTGGAGCATTAGCAGGTAGTATGGGAACAGCATTTATTCCAGAAGTAGATGGAAATAGTATGTCTATTACCCTTACACCACCAAAGGAAGCAACTTCTAAAGAAGTAAAAGATAAATCAAATGAAATAATTGATACAATTTTGACTAATATTGAAGATATTGAAACTATTGGAGCTTTAGATTCTGGTTCTTCTGGAATGTTAGCTGGAGGTTCAAAAAATACAATTAGTATGTATGCAATATTAAAAGAAGAGAAGAGTTTATCAAATAGAGAAATAGAAAAGAAAATATATGAATTAATAGGGGACACAAATTATGAAATAAGTGTAAGTACATCTAATATGGATATGTCTTCTATGATGTCATCAGGAATTCAAATTGTAGTAAAAGGAAAAGACACAGACAAATTACAAGAAATTGCAAAAGAAGTAACTGGTATGTTAGAAGGAATAGATGGAATAGATAAGATAGATTCTGGAATTTCTGAAACACAAAAAGAGCAAAGAGTAACTGTTAATAAAAATAAAGCAATGGAATATGGTTTAACAGTTGCAGGGGTATACCAAACTATTTCAGAAAAGGTTTCAAATGAAAAAGAGGCAACAGAAGTTACAATAGATAATAAAGATTATCCAATTGTTGTTATAAAACAAGATGAAAAGAAGACTACAACAAGTAATTTAGCAGATATTGTATTATCTGGAAACAAAAATAATGAAGCAGTAGAAGTGAAGTTATCAGAAATTGCAACTATTGAAGAAACAGATGGTTTAGCATCAATATCAAGAGATAATCAAGAAAGATATATTACTGTAACTGCATCTATTAAGTCAGATAGTAATGTTGGTTTAGTAGGTAGAGATGTAGAAAGTAAAATAAAGGAATATAAGGCACCAGAGGGATATAATGTAGAAATAGAAGGAGAAAGTGAAACAATAAATGAATCATTAAAAGATTTATTACTTATGATTTTACTTGCAGTAGTATTTATCTATTTAATAATGGTAGCACAATTCCAATCATTAAAATCGCCATTTATAGTAATGTTTACTATACCACTTGCTTTTACAGGAGGATTATTTGCACTATGGATTACAGGATGTGAAATAAGCTTAATAGCAATGCTTGGTTTCTTAATGCTTGCAGGTGTAGTAGTAAATAATGGTATTGTATTTATTGATTATGCAAATAGCTTGCGTTTAGAAAAAGGCTTAAAAGTAAAAGAAGCATTAATTGAAACAGGAAAAACAAGAATAAAACCAATACTAATGACAGCATTAACAACTATTTTAGGATTATCTACAATGGCATTAGGTATAGGTCAAGGTTCTGAAATGATACAACCATTAGGAATAGTAACAATAGGAGGATTAATGTATTCTACTATATTAACACTATATCTAATTCCAGCATTATATAGTTTAATGAATAGAGATAGGAAATAGAGGAGAAATTTTCTTCTCTATTTTTTTCACAAAAGGTATTGACAAAGAATATTATATAATATATATTAACATATGAACATGTATTCATATGAAAGGAGAAAATATGGAGGACAAAGAATTTATTTGTGGGGAAAAATGCCCACATTATCAAAAAATAGATGAAGTAAAAAAGACAGAACCAAATATAGAAGAGATAGAAAACCTATCTAATATGTTTAAACTATTTGCAGATAACACAAGGCTTCGTATTATATGTAGCATCTTAAATACAGAACTATGTGTGTGTGATTTATGCGAATTATTAGACTTAAACCAATCTACTGTATCACACCAACTACAAATATTAAGAAATGCAAAACTTGTTAAATATAGAAGAGAGGGAAAGCAAATTTATTATAGCTTACAAGATGAACATATAGAACAAATTATTTCTACAAGTTTAGCACACATTTTAGAAGAGGAGGGAAAATAGAAATGAGTTGTCATCATTGCCATAACGAACATTGTGAAGAGCATGAAGAAATTCATAACGAAAAAGAAGAAAAATTATCTATATATTTATATGGAATTGGAATTTTGTTTTTTGTATTATCTCTTATTCCAATATTTATACCATTTAAAATAGAATTAGTAGTTTTAGCAATACTATTTACAGGATATGAACTATTGTGGAATGGAATAAAAAACATATTTCATCTAAACTTTGAAGAAGAAACATTAATGGCAATTGCAGTAATTTCAGCATTTGCACTTGGAGAATATTTAGAAAGTTGCCTTGTTATTATACTATATCGTTTAGGAGAATTTTTAGAAGAAAGAGCAAGTAATAAATCTAATGAAAGTATTAAGGAAATAGTTAAAATAAAAGCAGATACAGCAAATAGAGTTGTTGAAAATACTGTTACAACAGTAGATATAAAAGAAATAAAAGTAGATGATAAAATTTTAATAAAACCGGGAGAAAAAATACCAGTAGATTGTAAAGTAATTTATGGAGAATCTGAAATAGATACATCAAGCCTTACAGGAGAAAGTACACCAGTTTATGTATCTAAAGGAGATGAAATACTATCTGGTGGAGTTAACTTAACAGGAGCTATTACAGCAGTTGTATTAAGAGATGCTAAAAATTCTGCTGCTTCTCAAATAGTAGATTTAGTATATGAAGCTACAAACAATAAAGGTAATACTGAAAAATTTATTACAAAGTTTTCTAAAATATATACACCAATAGTTATATTAATTGCGGTTTTAATAGCAATTGTACCTTTTATATTTAAACTAGATATAAAAGAATGGATTATGAGAGCTTTAATCTTTTTAGTAGCATCATGCCCATGTAGTTTAGTAATATCTGTGCCATTATCATTCTTTACATCAATTGGAAAGATATCAAAAAAAGGTATGATTATAAAAGGAACAAAACATATTGAAAAATTAGCTAAAGCAAATATTATTGCATTTGATAAAACAGGAACATTAACAACAGGACTTATGAAAATTGAAAAATTAGAAGTGTTTAAGCCATATGAAAAAGAAGAAGTACTTAAGTATATGTATAGCTTAGAAATGCTATCAAACCATCCAATTGGTAGTGCAATAAAGAATTATGAACAAAATATAGAACAAAAAGAAGTAGAAGATTATAAAGAAATTTCAGGACATGGTTTATATGGAAGAATAGAAGGAAAAGAAGTGCTATTTGGAAATAATAAACTATTAGAACAATATGAAGTAGAATATGATACATCATTTCCACAAGAAGCAATATATTTAAGTATAGATAAACAAATTGCAGGATATATTACTATAACAGAAGAAATTAGAAAAGAAGCATATAATATGGTAGATGCTTTAAAAAGAGTAGGTATTAAACAAACTATAATGTTAACAGGAGATAATAAAAAGAGTGCAGAAAAAATAGGAGGAGAACTAAAGCTAGATACAGTAAAATCATCATTATTACCACAAGATAAACTAAAAGAGATAGAAGAATTAAAGAAAAGTGGTAAAACTGTAATATTTATTGGAGACGGAATAAATGATAGCCCAGTTTTAGCAAGTAGTGATTTTGGAATTGCAATGGGAGCAGGAACAAACATAGCAAGTATTACAGCAGATGGTATTTTGTTATCAAACAATTTAGGAAGTTTAGAGAGCATTATAAAAACGGCAAAAAGAGCAATGAGAGTAGTAAAAGCCAATATAGTTTTCTCATTAGTGGTAAAAGCGATTGTTCTAATATTAGGAGCAATGGGAATAGCACCAATATGGCTTGCGATACTAGCAGATACGGGTGTAACCTTCTTAACAGTAGTTAATGCGATTGTGAATATAAAGTAGGGTATAAAAAGGGCATTATATAGTGCTCTTTTATTAAAGTTTTATAAAATACTTGCATATTTGACAGGATTTTAGTAAAATCTAATAGCAGGTGGTGATAAAATGATAAAAACAAGAAATTTACAACCAAAGTATATAGTAGGTACAAAATATACAAGACCTAATATGATGCTAGAAGAAGATATGTTAAGCATTGTAAGAGCAATTAGAGCATCAAAAGATGATATAAGAAATGGAAGAGTTTATGATGGAATAGAAGCATTAAAGGAGTTAAGAAGAAAATATGGATACAGATAATTCTTATAGGCTAATATTTACTAAACGCTTTTTAAGAGAATTAGAAAAAGTAGACAATTATTTATCTAAAAATTTATTTTCTAAAAATGTTTCTAACTATTTAATGAATAAGATAGATGATACTTTAATACAGATTTCTATATTTCCTAAATCACATGAATTAATAGAAAATACTAAATATCGTAAAGCGTTAGTAAAGAAATATATTATTTTATACATAGTAAATGAAAAGAAAAAAGCAGTTTATATAGTACATATATTTCATTCAAAAAGTGATTATCAAAGAAGATTATATTCTAAAATGTTTTAATCTAATAAAAATCAAATAAAGAAATTTAATAAAAATAACAAAGTGCAAAATATGGACTTTTATTAATGACGCACAAAACTTTGCATTTTTTTATAAAAAAGCTACAAAATCCCTTTTAAAATCTTTATAAATAGTGTACAATTATATACAAATTGTATAATAGGAGAAAAAGGATGAATAAGAAATGGGAGTATTATAGTAGTGATGAAAAAAGTATTGAAGAAATAATAGAGAAATTTAAGGTAAACAGGTTGCTTGCAACTATTTTGGTAAATAGAGGGATTATAGAAGAAGAAAAAATTAGAAAATTTTTAGAGCCAACTAGAGACGATTTTTATGATCCATTCTTAATGCCAGATATGGAAATTGCAACAAACCGTGTAATAGATGCTATAAACAATAAAGAAAAAATAATGATATATGGCGATTATGATGTAGATGGAATTACAAGTATTTCAGTATTACAAAAATTCTTAGAAGAACGAAAAGTTGAAGTAGAAAGCTATATTCCAAATAGATTAGAAGAAGGATATGGGCTAAATAAACAAGCAATAAAAGAGATATATGATAAAGGGTATAAACTAATGATTACAGTAGATTGTGGAATTTCTGCTGAAGAAGAAGTAGAATATGCAAATTCTTTAGGAATAACTGTAATTATCACAGACCACCACGAACCATTAGAACAATTACCAAAAGCATTAGCAGTAATAGACGCAAAAAGAAAAGACAATACATATCCATTTAATCAATTAGCAGGAGTGGGAGTAGTATTCAAATTTATACAAGCACTTGGCATAAAATTAGGTTTAGAAGAAAAAGAATGGCTAAAATATTTAGACTTAGTATGTGTAGGAACCATTTCAGATATAGTTCCATTAATAGATGAAAATCGTGTTATAGCAAAATTAGGCCTAAAATTAGTAAATGTAACAAAAAATTTAGGACTAAAATGCTTATTAGAATCAGCAGGATACAAAAAAATTGACTCAGGCACTATTTCTTTTGGAATAGCACCACGAGTAAATGCATGTGGCAGAATGGGACATGAAACAGAAGCGCTAGATATTTTCTTATCAAATGATATAAATAATGTAAAACAATTATCAGATAAACTAAATGAATATAACAAAATTAGACAAGAAACAGAAAAAAGTATTGTAGATAAAGCATTAGCAATGATAGAAGAAAATGAAGAATACAAAAAAAGCACTATTGTATTAGGAAGTAAGGGTTGGCACCATGGCGTAATAGGAATTGTATCTTCAAAAATCACAGAAATGTATTTTAAACCAAGCATTTTATTATCTTTTGAAGATGGACTAGCAAAAGGCTCTGGAAGAAGTGTTCCGGGGTTTGACTTACATGAAGCACTTTGCAAATGTAGTAACTACTTAGAAAAATATGGTGGACATGGTATGGCAGTAGGATTAACACTGAAAGAAGAAAATTTTGAAAACTTTAAACAAACATTTGAAGAAGTTGCAAAACAAGAAAAAGTAGAAGAAATATTGCCAGTAATATATATTGATGGGACAGTAACACGGAGAAGAAATGAAACCAGAATTTGTAAAGCAATTAAGTAATTTAGAACCTTTTGGAGAAGGAAACAAAGTTCCACTATTTGCATATAAAGGTCTAAAAATAAATTCTATTCGTGCATTATCAGACGGAAAACACTTAAAACTAACATTAAAAGATGATAACTTAATAATAGATGCAATTGGATTTAATATGGGAAATTTGGTAGAAGATTATCAAATTAATGATAAAATAGATGTTGTAGGAGTTCTAGAAATTAACAGCTTTAATGGAATGGAACAAGTTCAAATTAATTTAAGAGATATTATGAAATCGATTTAGGGGTGAAAATGGATGAATGAAGAAACAAATGCAAATATTAGTGATTTATTATCAAAAATGAAAAAAAAGAACTGGCGTGCTAATACAAAACTAATTACAAAAGCATATAATTATGCAGTTATACATCATGGTGACCAAAAGAGAAAATCTGGAGAGCCATATATAATTCATCCATTACAAGTAGCATATACATTAGCAGATATGGGAATGGATGATGCAACAATATGTGCAGCTTTACTACATGATGTTGTAGAAGATACAGATGCAACAGCAGAAGATTTGATTGCAGAATTTGGTGAAGAAATAGCTATAATGGTAGATGGTGTTACAAAACTTGGAAAACTAAAATATGTATCACTAAAAGAGCAACAAGTAGAAGATTATAGAAAAATGTTTCTAGCAATGGGAAAAGACATTAGAGTTATATTAATAAAACTATCAGATAGGCTTCATAATATGAGAACCCTAAAACATTTAAGCCGTGATAGGCAAATTGCAAATGCAACAGAAACAATGGAATTATATGCACCACTTGCAAACCGTTTAGGTATGTATTCTATGAAATGGGAATTAGAGGACTTATCTTTTAAATATTTATACCCAGAAGATTATCGTGAAATAGTAGAAGGACTAGACAAAAAAAGAGAAGAGCGACTAACTTTTATAGAAAAAATAATGGAGGAAATTAGAAAACAATTAAAAGTTGGGCATATTGAAGCAGAAATTACCGGAAGAGCAAAACATTTATATAGTATTTATCGTAAAATGAAAAGAGATAATAAAACTTTAGACCAAATTTATGATTTATTTGCACTTCGTATTATTGTAAATTCAGTAAAAGACTGTTATGCAGCATTAGGAGTTGTACATGATTTATATAACCCAATGCCACGGTAGGTTTAAAGACTATATTGCAGTTCCAAAACCTAATATGTATCAATCTCTACACACAACACTAATAGGACCAAAAGGAACACCATTTGAGGTACAAATACGTACATGGGATATGCATAGAATTGCAGAATTTGGTATAGCAGCACACTGGGCATATAAAGAGGCGGGAAAGAACAAAAAAGAAAATGTTGTTGTAACTGATGATAAACTAGCTTGGCTAAGAGAAACACTAGAATGGCAAAAAGAAATGCAAGACCCAGAGGAATTTTTAAACACATTAAAAACAGAATTATTTGAAGACGAAGTTTATGTATTTACTCCAAAAGGAGATATAAAAGTGCTACCAAATGGAGCAACACCAATAGATTTTGCATATTATATACATGCTCAAATTGGGCATAAAATGGTAGGGTGTAAAATAAATTCTAAAATGATGCCAATTATTACTAAACTTAAAAATGGAGATATTGTTGAAATTATAACATCAGATAATGCAAAAGGACCAAGTAGAGACTGGCTTAAATTTATAAAAAGTAGTTCAGCAAAAAATAAGATATTAAGTTGGTTTAAAAAAGAACAAAGAGAAGAAAACATAGTAAAAGGAAAAGAGTTAATTGAAAAAGAAATAAAACGTATTGGAATGAACCAAACAGAATTTCATAAACAGGAATACGTACAAGCGGCATTGGATAGATATAAATATGCAAGTGTAGAAGATATGTATGCATCAGTAGGGTTTGGAGCAATATCAGCAGGAAAAATTATTGCAAAAATGCTAGAAGAATACAAAAAGGTAAACCAAGATGATGATATCGAAAAGAAACTAGAAGCGTTAGTAAATCAAAAAAGAACAAACAACAATGTGCCTAAAAGTGGAATTATTGTAAAAGGAATTGATAATTGCTTAATAAAACTATCAAAATGTTGTAACCCAGTTCCAGGAGATAATATAATTGGATATATTACAAAAGGAAGAGGAGTATCTATTCACACAACAGAATGTGTTAATATAAAAGAACTATTACAAGAACCTGATAGAATTATAGATGTTGAATGGGTAGGAGAAAAATCATCTAGCTATAATGTAGATATAGAAGTATATTCAAATGATAGAACAGGTCTATTAGCAGATATTATTAAAGCAATTTATGATGTAAAAACAAAATTAGTAGCAGTAAATAGTAAGGCAAATAAAGATAGAATTGTAATTACAGAAATTACAATAGAAGTACAAAACTTAGAAGAACTTAATAAAGCTTTAAAAGCTATAAGAAAAGTAGATAGTGTATTTGAAGTAAAAAGAAAAAAATAAAGAAAAGGATGTTACAAATGATATTAAAAAGGTTGCAATTAGAAACGAATTTAGCAGACTTAACAAATTGCTATATTATTGTAGATGATATTACAAAAGAAGCAATGGTAATAGACCCTGCAAGTAGTGCAGAAAAAATAGTAGATATGCTAGAAATATTAGAAGCAAAACTAAAATATATCTATTTAACACATTGCCATGGTGATCATACAGGAGCAGTAGTAGATTTACAAAACAAATATGGAGCAAAAGTATTAATTTATCGTACAGAAAGTGAAAATTTAAGAAAGCCAGATGTTACATTAAATTATTATATAGGAATACCAGATATTAAACTAGAAGAAGATTCAAGAATTGATGATGGAGATCTAATCCATTTAGGAGAATTAGAATTTAAAGTAATTCATACACCGGGGCATACAAATGGTGGAACATCTTTATACTGTGAAAAAGAAAAAATGCTATTTAGTGGAGATACTTTATTTCGTGGTACATGGGGAAGAACAGATTTACCAACAGGAAGCCTAGTAGATATAATGAATTCTATTACAGATAAATTGTTAATTTTACCAGATGATACAATTGTATATCCGGGGCACGGAAAATCTACTATGATAAGAGAAGAAAAGCCAATTTATTTAGAACTAAGAGAACGTGATTTTTAGAACCCCCAGTCTGCTAACGCAGACAGCCCCCTTAAGTAAAGGGGCCTTTACTCTACTGTTCTAGACTAGCATAGTATTTATGAAATATAGAGAAAAGCCTCCTTTATTTAAGGGAGGTGGCAAGACGAAGTCTTGACGGAGGGTTCTTACTGCATAAATACATATAGAGATGTTATATAATATTATATAAATTAGAAAAAGGAGATATATATTATGATACAAAAACCAAAAGGAACAAAGGACATATTGCCAGGAGATTCATATAAGTGGCAATATGTTGAAGAAAAAGCAAAAGAAATATTAGAAAACTATGGATTTAAAGAAATAAGAGTACCAGTATTTGAACAAACAGAGCTTTTTGAAAGAGGAGTTGGAGATACAACAGATGTAGTACAAAAAGAGATGTATACTTTTTTAGATAAAGGAGAAAGAAGTATTACTTTAAGACCAGAAGGAACAGCAGGTGTTGTTAGAGCTTATATTGAAAATGGAATGGCATCTTTACCATCTCCAATAAAAATGTGGTATATGATGCCAATGTATAGGTATGAGAATGTTCAAAAAGGAAGATATAGAGAATTTCGCCAAATTGGAGCAGAAATAATAGGAACAGCATCATATGAAGCAGATGTAGAATTAATTGCAATGGCAAATGAAACTATTAAAAAATTTAATATACCAGGAGTTACTTTAAATATTAATAGTATAGGATGCCCTACTTGTAGAGCAAAATATCAAGAAGCATTAAAAGAGTTTATAGGAAAAAACTTAGACCAATATTGTGACACTTGTAAAACAAGATTTGAAAAAAATCCAATGAGAATATTAGATTGCAAAGAAAGAAAATGTAAAGAATTAAACCAAGGTGCGCCAGTTATTTTAGATTATCTTTGCGAAGAATGCAGTACACATTTTGAAAATGTAAAGAAATCATTACAATTCTTAAATATTCCATATGTAATTGATGCGGGTATTGTACGTGGATTAGATTATTATACAAAAACGGTGTTTGAATTTGTATCTGAAACAGAAGGATATACAGTTTTAGCAGGTGGAAGATATGATGGTTTAGTAGAAGAATTAGGTGGGCAAAAAACAGAAGCAATAGGTTTTGCTATGGGAGAAGATAGGCTTATAGATATTTTTGAAAAATATGCAAAAGAAGAAATAAAGGATACTACACCAGATTTATATATAGCTTATATTGGAGAAATTGCAAAACAAGAAAGCATGAATTTAGCATTTGAATTAAGAAATAGAGGGATATATGTAGAAACTGATATTTGTGGAAGAAGCATGAAAGCAAGCCTAAAATATGCAGATAAAATGAATTGCAGATATTTATTAGTTATAGGAGAAGAAGAGGTAAATACAAAACAAGCAAAATTAAAAGACATGAAAACAGGTGAAGAAAAAGAAATTAAATTAGACATAGAAAGTATAATAGAAAATGCCAAATAAAATAAATTATAAGAACCCTCCGTCAGTGCTTCGCACTGCCACCTCCCTTAAATAAAGGAGGCTTTTCTCTACATTTCAAGGTTACTATGCTAGACTAGAACGGTAGAGTAAGGGCCCCTTTACCTAAGGGGGCTGGCGCCGCCTAGGCGACTGGGGGTTCTAATCTAGCTAAATTAAATACTATTCTATTTGCATTATAATCACATAAAATTATCATAAATTGGACAAATGTGCATATATATTTATAGAGATATATTTTATGGAGGAAAAAATGGTTAACGTAACAGTAATTAGTGTTAGATCTCTTACTAAATATATAATTATGGCATTAGTCTTAATATGTATACTATTAGGAATAAAAGTAATAGTAAAAAAGGTAAGTATGCCTACTAATAAAGTTTCTAGTGTCTTGAAAAATGCTAATTTTATATCATGTGTTGAAGGTACTCTACCTAATATAAAAGGTAATAGTAAAATTCAAAAACTAGAAGAGGATGCAAAAAAGGTAACTTCACGTGGATCATCTTTAAGAAGAATGTTAAGTGTTGAACTTAGTATGATGAATACTCTTATTGAAGATAAAGAAGAAGATGGAGTAGTAGAAAGTAGTATAGAAGAGGCACCGCAGGTTGCACATGCCGAAACAGACGTACAAACAACTCAAGTTGAAGAAAATAATATTACACCTAAATATAATTTAGAATATGGAACAGTTAAAGTAAAAAATGAATCAAAAAAGGAAATAACTCCTGATACATTAACACCTAATATAACATTAGAAAACAAAAAAGATGTTATTATTTTTCACACACATACTTGTGAGAGTTATACACCAACAGAAAACTATAATTACCAAGCAAGTGGAAGCTATAGAACAACAGATTTAAATTATAGTGTTGCAAGAGTAGGAAAAGAATTAGAAACTCAATTAAAAAGTTATGGATTTAATGTAACACATAACCAAACATACCATGATTACCCAGAATATAGTGGCTCATATGGTAAATCACTTACGACAGTAGAAAACATCTTAAAAGAACAACCTAATACGCAAATGGTAATAGACTTACATAGAGATGCAGTAGGAAGTAAGCCAGAGTATGCACCATCAGTAAAAATAGGAGATGAAACAGTAGCACAGCTTATGTTTGTTATTGGAACAGATGGGGGAGGCTTACAACACTTAAATTGGCAAGATAATTTAAAATTTGCAATAAAAGTACAACAAAAGGCAAATGAATTATATCCAGGTCTATTTAGACCAATTATAGTAAGAAATTCGAGATATAATCAACATTTAACAAAGGCTGCAACAATAATAGAAGTAGGAGCAACAGGAAATACTATGGAACAATGTATGACTAGTATGAAATATTTAGCAAGAGTGCTAGATGAAGTAAATAAATAAACTTAAAACTGGGAACACAACAGAGTGTTCCCAGTTTTGTTCGCCCTAGTAACGCACACTGGTATACTGTACTACACTGGTAGTTGTGATGATCTCGAAATAAAAATCGGCATTTTCTATATAATTAGGATCATCTTTTTTGGTATGTAAAGTACCAGCCATATCAGGATCCATCACAAAATCTACCTGATATGCTCCGTTTTTCAGAAGCTTAAATTTCAGCTTTGCGATGAAGTTAAATTCGCTGTCTACCAAATTAATTTGCTTAATTTGTGGACCAACTACGAGCAACGAAAGATCTCTACATACTTTGCCAGGCCAATTCAGGACTGTAGGACTTGTAAGTGCTTTATTCCGATGGTCGGTGTCCCAACAGTCGAGTGGTTCAAGCTCACCATTGTATAAAGCCGTTATAATGTACTGGGACTGGTTTTCAGCCTTTTTGCCATTTGCTGCTACTGTCGTGATTGGTGCAAAGTCGAGAAAACTTGCTAAAACAATAAATACTAAAGTTACAATAAAGGTTGTTCTTTTTTTCATAATGATTGTTCCTTTCTTTATTAAGAGAATATTTAGTTGATAGTATCAAGGATTAAACTTCAATCCTTATAGTGTCTTAAAATACAAGACTAATCTAATATAATTATACTACAATTCACATAAAAGTGCAAATTATATAAAGAATAATATGTTGATAAGTTAACATATTATTAGCTTGAAAAATATTAGCTATGCGTTTTTTCTTCTAAAATTCCATATTCATTTGTTATAGCATCTTTAAATATTCCTATTTTAGGAGTAAAGTAAGTAAAAATTATAAATGCAAATAATGTAATTAATAAAATAAAGCTTGAAAGTATGGCATTACATTTAAATTTGGTAATTATAAGTTTATAAGCTAAATATTCACCTAATATAACAGCAACAAAAAATAAAGCTATATCAATAAAAACAATACTTTTTCCTATAATTCCAGTATATGTATAAAAAAATATAACTATAAAAGCCATAGTGGCAAGTATACTTAATGTTTTTGAACATAAAAAATTAGGCGTATTTTTTCTTGTATAAAAGTATCCAACTATTGTAGTAAGTAACATAGGGAAGAATAATAGCTTTAAATGTTCCCATACGCTTTCATTAACTGCAGAAAATGAAGCAACAAAAATGTTTTTTCCAAAAAACTCATATGTAAAATGTAATAAAGTGCTAGCTATGCATGCAAAAATGCAACTAAATATTTGATAATTTCTTATTTTATTTTTATTCATACAAAATCTCCTCCATTAATTATTTTATGGATAATATACTTTTTTATTACAAAAATACGGGAGACATATAAATACATCTCCCTAAATACATTATTTCTTATTACAGTTACAAACACTATCACAAGGACTATAGTTATTAACCATATTAAAATCTTTAGTACATTCCATTAAATTTTTATCTTCTTTACAAGGGTTCATATAAAATTTCTTTTGTGCCAGTTTATCTTGTACTCCACGTAAAGCTTCACCAAATCTTTGGAAGTGAACAACTTCTCTTTCACGTAAGAAACGAAGAGGTTCTACAACATCTGGATCATCTTTACAAAGATTAATTAATTTTTCATAAGTTGCTCTTGCTTTTTGTTCTGCAGCTAAGTCTTCTTGTAAATTAGCAACAGGATCACCTTTAGCAGCAATATATGCTGCTGTAAAAGGTACGCCAGCAGCAGAAGAAGGGTAGACATCTACACCATGGTCAGTGTAATATGCTCCAAGTCCTGCTTTTTCAATTTCTTCTGGACATACACCTTCGGTTAGTTGGTGTACAATAGTTCCTACCATTTCTAAGTGAGCTAATTCTTCTGTTCCATGATGTTGTCACTTGAAAAAATTTAGTGCTGTTGGCTGTAAAATTATAAAAAGCATATGTTCAATTTTTGCACATATGCTACAGTTTTTTATAATAAATCCCATCTTTTAATTGAAATATGTATATATTTGTAGTAAAATATTTCTCGAAAGGAAAGATTTAATGCAAGAAATAGAATACATAGAAATTGGCAAATTAAATATAAAACTTTTTGAAGAAATTGGAGAACCTTTAATAACAGATGAAGTTATTTTTACATATGAAAGAATGAATCACGTTGAAACGAAAAGAGTTCAATTATTTAATCAAGTAAAAGATTACTTAGCAGATATATTATATACGCCAGATTATATTTATAAAGACTGGAATAATAGAGATAATACATTAGTCTTAATAAAATCTTTAGATGAAAAGTCAAACCTAAATGTAGTTTTAAAGATTGCAGTGTTAAACGATGAAAAACATACAAAAAATTCTATAATAACTATGATAAAAATAGGAAAAAAGACTTTTAATAAGATAAAACGAAACAAAAAGGAAAATTTATTGTTTGAAAAACTAGACAATTATGAATAAATGTTGTATAATTAAAGTACAATATAAGTAGTTATTTGAGGTGGTAAATTGTGTCAACCACGCACCCTATGGGTCAAAAGAGATGTAGGAAATGATACACCTACCAAATAACTAACAATCGAAAAAGGGCTATGGAAACATAGCTCTTTTACTATAATTAACATTTTTCCACCTGCACATTTATATCTCGCAAGCAGGGTTGCGGTTCACATTTTTTCACCTATCTATTTATTCGACGCAAATAGGGTTGCGACTCACATTTTTAATTATAGCAGATATTAAATATCCACTACTATTATATTCATAATACGTTATTTTATTTGTAAAATCAATACTTTTAACAAAACTTCTACAAATTTTATTAAAGAATCTGTTGTGTCAATCCAATTTTGCATTGTCACTACATGTCTTTCTTTTGCTTTATCCTCTACAAATACTATAAAGAAATTGGTTAAATCATTTAATTTTATAAAATACTTTTTAATGGCTTATTTGAAGAGAAGTTTTTACTCATCGTCTAAACTTATGCCTTGAGTAGAAATCTTCTCTCTTAATTTTACAAATAAATTTTGTATATATTGACTATTTACTTTAAATATTTTGCATGCCTCTTTCATTGTTTCATCAGAAAATGTATTTTCAGAAAAATATTTTAAAATCTGTCTTTCTAGGTTATCTTCTGATAGATTTTTAATAAATAAAGAAGTATCCTCCTCATCTAAAATTTCATCAGTAGCTCCTTTTGTCTTTATACTTATGTCAAATGATTCTCCAGTATTTTCACCCAAACAAAAAGATTTTATATTGTTAATAGCACAGAAATATGCTTTTTTATACAAAATAGAACCATGACTTTCTTCATAAACACTTGATGTTATAGAAAGAATACCATTTTCATCTATAGGATTCCCTTTATTTGCTAAATATACATATCCTTCTTGTAATAAATCTTGATAATATCTTGCACACTTGAAACCGTTTGATGACATATATCCTATTGCAGACCTAGTTGCTATCCTTAATATTTCTAAAATTTCTTCTACATTGTTTTTACAATAGCTATTTGGTAATGGTCCTGATTTATGCTCTCCTAAAGAAACTCTTTTTCCATTTTTATAATTATTTGAAATCCTATAAAAATCTTGTCTGCTTTTTTCCATAACATTTACAACTATATCATATATAGATATTCCTAAAGTAGAAGATAGTCTTTCTAATTCATCCCATGAATAATAAGTTCGTATATTTGGATTTATTTCACTCATAAAATTTTCTCTTTTAGATATAATCAATTCTTCCTTTTTAGCTTTATATTTTTGTGAAAAACATTTCTTTATTTTACCAGCTCTAAGATCATAATAAAGCTGTTCACTTTTTCCAAGTACATATACCATAAAATCTCTCACATTTATATGATATGTGCTTGAAAGTGTTTCGATTTCATCTTTATCAAATCTATAATCACCTGTTTTTTGCATTCTCTTAGCAATAAAACTTTCTAATATTTCATCTCCTTTAATTTGCATCCTTTGATGCTTAAATTCTTTATATTTATCTGACCAATATGTGTCTGTTTCTGAAATTGGTTTTCTATTACCCATCCCCTTTCCATAGCAACTATTTCCTAAAATCTTATCTAAAAAATCTCTAATATTTATTCCAAACTTATTTACGTACTGCATAATTTCATCATACGAAAACTTACTAGAAAAATCTGTTTTTACTTTAAAACTTAAAATATGTTCTAAGATATCTTCATTTATATCATTAAGATAATCAGCTTTATTCGTTTCATATTTCTTTGAAGAAACAGTTTTAAATTCTCCATTTTTAAGTCTGTTTAACATATTTCTACTTATTCCAAGTATATTAATACAGAGGTCATTTAAATTTACACCCAAGGTTAAGCTTAAACTTTTTAACTCCTCAATGTCAAAACTATTTGAAAAATCTAACTTTATTTTTTCTCTAATAATCTGTAATATATATGAAGAACCTTTTTCTTCAAAAAATTTTTGTTTAATTTTTTTATATTCCATACATTTTACAAAATCATTGTTACCTTTTTTCAAGTTATCTATTTGCTGTTTGCTTAAGTTTAAAATGCTAGTGCAAAAGTCTTCTAAATCCATATTATAAACTTTGGCAAATGTTTCTATTTCTTTTAGACTAAAATTATATGAGTCATCTCTTCGCATTTTTATTGTAACAATAGAGTTCCATATTGTATTAATATCCATTTTTCCCTCACTCCAAGTTATATTATACAGCAAATTCACATAATTTTCAATAAATCCTTACACCCTAACAATTTTTATCGAAAATAAATTAAAATAGATACGTATCATAAATTCCCATGCCTGGTACATTTATTAAAAACTTAATAGAAAAATTCAAAATTAATAATCTAAAAGGCTTGCCTTTTATGTGTTTTACGTACTCCTTATGAGTACTTTCCTGCGTAAGCTATTAAATTAAGAAGTATAAATATAGAATATTTCAAAAACAGTTCAAAATCATTTCATTGTTTTATAGTATCAAACATTTATAATAATAGTATAGAAGAAATCTAATTTTCTTCTATTTTTTTATTAGCTTAATATACATTTGAAGAGGCGATTTATATGTTAGTAGAAGAGTACATGTTAGACAATACTAAGATAAGATTTTATGATGATTACATTGTAAAAAATACAACTACTCAAAAAGAGTATATCGATAGTATTATCGTTAATTTAATAAATAAGAACCTCACCCACCATCACATGCGAAGCCTGTGGGTGGGTACCCGAGAACCTTGTTGCTTTCGCAATAAAACAACTCCTTACAGTTGTAATTTGTCAAATTTTCATATATAATGCAAACAGTTAAAGACAAATTACAAGGGAAGGAGGAAATGTGCAAGATGGCACATATGCAATATATTTAAGAAAATCAAGAGAAGATATAGAATCTGAAAAATATGGAGAAGGCGAAACTTTAGCAAGACATGAAAAAATCTTGACTACTTTAGCTGAGAAACGAAACTTGGCTATTGGCAAAATTTATCGAGAAGTTGTAAGTGGCGAAACAATTAGTGAAAGAAAAGAAATGCAAAAACTTCTTAAAGATGTTGAAAATGAAAAATGGACTGGCGTTTTAGTTGTTGAAGTAGAAAGACTTGCTCGTGGTGATACTGCAGATCAAGGAAGAGTTTCAAAAGCTTTTAAATATTCCCACACAAAGATTATTACACCTGTTAAAACTTATGACCCAGATAATGAATTTGATGAAGAATATTTTGAATTTGGCTTATTTATGTCTAGGAGAGAATACAAGACAATTAATAGGCGTCTACAAAGAGGTCGTGAGATTTCTGTTTCAGAAGGGAAGTTTGTCGGAAATGTTGCACCTTTTGGATATGATAGAGTTAAATTAAAAGATACAAAAGGCTATACTTTATCTATCAATCAAGATGAAGCACCTATTGTTAAAGAAATTTTTAGATTATATACTTTTGAAAGTAATACTATAAATTCAGTTGTAAAACAGTTAAATAATATGAATTTAAAGCCTAGAGTTTCTGATGAATGGAATATTTCTTCTGTGAAAGATATTCTTTCTAATCCTACCTATATTGGTAAAATTGTTTGGAATAGAAGGAAACAAAAAAAGAAAACTAAAAATGGACATATTATCATTAGTAGACCTCGTAATCAAGATTATTTAATGTATGATGGATTACATGAACCTATTATTGATAGTACAATTTGGGATTTAGTACAAGAAAAAAGAAAACAAAATACTCCAAAAGTAAAACGCAGTAATACAATTCAAAATCCATTAGTTGGTTTAGTATTTTGCGAAAAATGTGGTAAGCCAATGCAAAGACGACCTTACACTAAAGCTGATAAGCCTGCAACTCTTATATGTTCTAATTCAAAATGTGATAATATAAGTTCTAAACTTTATATTGTAGAAAATAAAATTATTGAAGCATTAAGAATATGGCTTGAAAATTATAAAGTAGATTATGAAGCTAATAATAATTTAAATGCTAATAATGATATAATTGAAAAGACTATTGCTTCAACTAAGAAAGAATTAGAAAAAGAAAATGCTAAACTTGACAAAATTTATGGCTTTTTAGAAAATGGAATTTATAGTAAAGATGAATTTATAAATCGTTCAAAAGCTATCAAAGATAATATTCAAAGTTTAGAAACTAAATTAAATGAATATAATTCACTATTACAAAAAAATACAGAAGTACAGAATGAAAAAGACACTATGGTACCTAAATTAAAAAATGTAATTGATTTATATGATAAACTAGAAACTGCAGAAGATAAAAATATTTTGCTAAAAAGTATTATCGCAAAAGTTACATATTTAAAAACAGAAAAGGCTATAAAAAAGGACTCAACCCCTACAAATTTTGAATTACATATATATCCAAAGATACCTAAAATCTAATATTTTACAGTCACTAGCTAAGATTGTAATCAATGTCTTTAGCTATTGACAACATCATGGAGCACATTCTTCTGTACCTATATCATTTAAAATTGCTTTTGCTTTTTGGTCTGGCATACCAAATCTTTGAGATAAATATCTTAAAGATGCAGCAAGTTCTCCATCTGGACCACCATATTGTGAAATAATAAATTTTGCAAGTCTTGGATTTGCACATTTTATTTTAATTGGATATTCTAGTGCTTTTGTATAAGTCCACATTAAAAGTTCCCCCTTTCCCATGGCCAAGGTTCTTCTAGCCATCTCCATTTTTTACATGGGTAATAAATTGTTAGAGGTCCAAACATTTTTTGATATTTGTCGGATAACTCTTTTGCCTTTTTTGCATATTCTCTATGCAAGCAAAGTGCTTTTTCATCATCTGGATGAGTGTCTAAATATAGCCCAAGTTCTATAATTGAAAACTTATAGGCTCTTAATTGCATCATCATTTCAGTTCGTAATGAGTTATTACGTTCACATTCATTTTCACAAACGCATTCACATTCACAATGAGTTCTGTTTTCATTCATATCTTCTAACATTTGTTACACCCCTCTCCAATAATATTTGTTTGTTTTATAAATTCCATTTCTTCTATGTCTTGACAAGGAACATATGGGCTAACAAGTTCAGGGAAGATAGTTCCCATTTTTAAACCAACACATGGTTTAAATGTTTTGTCCATAGTTTGCCAAGGCACATAGCTTTGAGCAAGCATTGGATTTGTAGGGAATACAGACTCTTCTTCATCAAAACCGCAACCACAATCGTCATTGTCTGGACAGCAGACAGTATTATCAACATTTTTACATGATTTTTCCATAAGGTCATCAGTGTAATTTGAATAATTACTTAAACAACATTTATGACAATTACATCTTCTACGCATTAAAATTCCTCCTTATTTTAGGTTATACTACAATATATGACAAAATAAGGGAAAAGGTGAAAAGATAAAAAACCGAAACTAAGATTTTGTACGCAGTAGGAACTGCTTACAAAATCTAACTTCCGCCATAATTATCTTCTACGGAAATTTATGCCACTGGCATGAATTTCCTAGAATATAAAAAAAGAAAGTATATTACATACTTTCTTATACTATATTTACATCAGTATTTTCATATATAGTTATGACAGGTGTTGTAAAATCAAGGTTACTAAATGAGTCATAATCATAACCTAAGGTATATACATCTGTTGCAAAAATATCTTTTTCTAACATAGATTTTAATGGTTTATTGTTAGATTCATCTAAAAATCTACGTGGAGAAGTAATAATATCTAGTTTTGGATTAGCATGTGAAATACCAGATAATAATTCTTTTCCTTTTTCATTAAAACCAAGAACACGTATATATGGGTCTACTTTTTGAGAATTTAGCATATCTTTTTTAGTAATTCCAAGAAGACAATAAACTAAAATTCTTTTTAATCTTGTTACTGTATATCGTTTACTCTTTACGATGCTGATAAATTCCTCAATAGTATTACAAGAGTTAGCAGCATTTTTGATTAAATTTTCAAGACCTTCTGTAACATCTGGTATTTCTGCAATTTCTTCAATGGTCATTCGTCTTAAATTATAAATAATCTCTTGTTCAAACTTTGATAAATCTGAAACTGTTTTTCCAGAACGTAGTTGTTCATACATAATATCAAAAGAAGTTTTTGGCATTGCTTTTCTAAGACTCCAAACGTCATTTGTTAAAGCAATTTTTCTAATGGCAGTAGCACTAGCAAAACCATCGATAATTTCAGTGTCATTATAATTTACTTTATTTCGTTTAATACTAAAAGGTATAATATTGCTTTTTTCTTTTTTTAAAGCCTTCAAATATTCAATTGCTAAGATATTATTAGGGCTTGACAAAATATTAGCATATTTTCTTATATCATTTAAATATATAAGAAGAGCATTTTCTCTAGCCTTTGCATATGAAAATCCTTTACCTAATTCATGGTTTAAGATAGAGACATATTCTTTTGGTTCTTCATAAAGTACAGTAGCGAATTCATTTAAAATATTTACATCACAAAGTTCGCTTCCAAAAGATAAATAGTCTACAATTTTTAAAGAATTTAATATTTTTATAGCACCATATCCAAAATTTTCTGCACTAGATACACTATAAATAGCAGGTAACTCAATAACAAGATCAACACCATTTTGTATAGCCATTTCGGTTTTTGCCCATTTGTTAATTAGGGAAGTATCTCCACGTTGTACAAAATTACCACTCATAACAGCTACTACATAATTTGCATTAACAGCTTTTTTTGATTCGTTTAAATGATATAGGTGACCATTGTGAAAAGGGTTATATTCTGCAACAATTCCTAGTACTTTATTCATAAATTTTCCTCCTAAACTTGCAATTAAAAAACAATTATTGTTATAATATCATAAAAAGATTTTTTTTTCAAATATAATGTAAAAATTTTAAAAAAATTTAAAAAAGGAGTATTTTAATAGATGGAAGAGGTTGTTATATATACTGATGGAGCGTGTTCAGGTAATCCTGGTCCTGGCGGTTGGGGAAGTATTTTAATGTATAAAGATAATAAAAAAGAGATTTCAGGAGGAAAAAAAGATACTACTAATAATGTAATGGAGTTAACAGCAGTAATTGAAGCATTAAAACTTCTAAAATTTAAGTGCAAAGTAAGTGTTTATAGTGATAGTGCTTATGTTGTTAATGCATTTAACCAGAAATGGATTTATAGTTGGATGAAAAATGGTTGGAAAAATTCAAGCAAAGAACCTGTAAAAAATAAGGAATTATGGCAGGAATTATATGAACTTACTAAAGTACATGACGTTAATTTTATAAAAGTAAAAGGGCATAGTGATAATGAATATAACAATAGATGCGATGAAATGGCAAGAAATGCTATTACTACCTTATAGTTTTTCTACTAAATCTTGCCAGTATTTCTTTGGCATAAATTGCATTCGTAGATGCGAATTTTTACGTTCTTTTATACCTATAGTATGGTAAAAACAATTCCATAATTCTTGATAGTATTTTTCTTCTCCGCTTATAGAAGGAAGTATTAAGTTATTTGCATCAACTATAGTATAAGTTTCTGTGTTATATAATAAAACTATATTTCTATTTTGATCATGTATCATCAAATTTCCGTGTAGGAAAACGTCTTATAAAGTGATGAGCTAATAATTCTATTATGTTGTTATCTGGATGAATTTTGCAGTAAAATATATTTTTATCTACTTCTATAAAACGAGCAAGCCCCATTAGGCGATGGAGTTCGCCAAATACTCTTTTATGAGTTTTTTCTATTTCTAAAACAATTTCATTTGATAATAAATGATCTATCTTATTACCAATTGAAAAACCTAATAATAGATATTGTACTATTAGTAATTCTTTTTTTGGGTTATTAGATAAAAATGTATGGTATGAATTAGATAATGCATGGTAAGATATATTTTTTACGCATCCTTCTAAAATACGTTTTGCTTTTATCTCATCAGTTTTTATATAAATTGTTTCATATAGTAAATTTATACAAGAAGTATCTCTTGTAATATTACATGGAAGAGTTTTATTAATATAACTATCAAAAACAATGGTAAGTAATCCTTCAAAGCTTCCGTCATATGTGTATATTTTATTTATAAATTTCCACTTATGCATTTTATAGAATCCTCCTTTGTAGGTAAAGTTTGGTCAAATAAAGATAATTGAGTAGAGGTGCTAAGAAGTGGAGTAGAACGTCTTTCTGTATATAATAGATTTGTTTCAATAAAAGAAGCACTTAAATAACGGGCATGGTTATAGTATTTTCCGGCTACAGGTAATGAAATAAACAGCTCTTTTTAGTACAATGCCTAATCCTTTTAAATTTTCAAAATTTAAGTTAAAGTTTCTTCTTGCACGAATAATTCGTTTTGCAGAAATAACCCCAATACCAGGAACACGTAAAAGGGTATAGAAATCAGCTGTATTTACATCTACAGGAAAATTTTCTAAATGTCGTAATGCCCATTCACATTTGGGGTCTAATAAATTATTAAAGTTTGGGTGTGAATCATCTAGTAATTCATTTGTTTTAAAACCGTAAAATCTAATAAGCCAATCTGCTTGGTACAATCTGTTTTCGCGGAGAAGTGGAGGTGTATTAAGAGTTGGTAAAAGATTATCTTTGTTTACAGATACATATGCAGAATAATAAACACGTTTCATGTTATATTTTTTATATAAACTTTCAGATAAACGTATAATTTTTAGGTCTGATTCTGAAGTAGCACCAACTATTAATTGAGTAGTTTGACCGTGCTGGAACAAAGGAAGATGCATATTTTGATTTTTCTTGTTTCGAAATAGCTATGTTTGTGGCTATTTGTTCCATTGGCTTCAAAATACCTGCTTTTTCTTTTTGTGGTGCAAGTAACTTTAAACTATCATTAGATGGCAGTTCTATATTAATACTCATACGGTCTACTAGAGTTCCAAGTTTATTAACTAATTCTTGGCTTGCTCCAGGAATAGTTTTTGTATGAATATATCCATTAAAATTATATTCTTTTCTAAGTATAAATATTGTTTGATAAAGAAGCTCCATAGTATAATCTGGAGATTTTATAACTGCTGAACTTAAAAATAGTCCTTCAATATAGTTACGTTTATAAAAGTTTATAGTAAGGTCAGCTACTTCACGTGGAGTAAAAGTAGCACGAGGTACATTGTTTGTCATTCTATTAATGCAATATTTGCAATCATACATACATGCATTTGATAAAAGTATTTTAAGAAGAGAAATACACCTTCCATCACTTGCCCAAGAATGGCAAATACCGGAAAATGCACCATTTCCAGTTCCATTATTTGAGTTTACTCTTTTACTACCACTAGAACTGCAAGAAACATCATATTTTGCAGAATCTGCCAATATTCTCAATTTATCTATAATATCCATAAAACCCTCCAAACAAACATTCTAAAAAATAGTATACCACACAAACATATGTTTATGCAATAGGAAAATGAAAAAATATATAAAGCAATTATCAAGTACTTGACATAAAACAAAAAAAATTGTAATATAGAGTAGTAGCAAGAATAAATTTTGTAAAAACATAAAAAAAGGAGGAAGTTGTATGGACATTTTATTTTTAATTTATGGAGGTGTATTTTTAATTATAGCACTAGGTGTTATGTCAGCGGTAGCACTAAGTGTAGACGAAGAGCGGTGCAGGGAAGAAGAGGAAGAAAGAGAGAGAAAAGAACTTGAAATAACGCCAGAAGACAAAGGCGTTATAGAAGAAATACTCCAAAAGCACAAATGGGAGGAATGCTTCTCAAAGATATATAGTACATACGGAAATGTATCGCAATCACGTGAAGTGGCGGCATATATGGCTATAAAAAAAGCAGAAAGTTTTGCTATTGCCAATGGCTACGAAGTTAGTGTCATAAAAAAAATGTACTATTGGCATAATGTGGAAAATGCTATAATCTACACTGAACCAGTATATAAAAACGTTCGTGAGGAGGATATATATGATTGGTTTGGAAACTTTGTAGAGACTGGCAGGAGATACACTTATAAACATCATACAAATTACCAATATGGTTTTTTTATATTGGTATAGAGACCTTTACCTACAAGAGAAAAGCATTTTTCTCTTGTAGGTTTTTTCAAGTGCGATATGTTTTCTTTTTTATAAATATATGGTATAATGCAAAAAATAATCTAAGGAGCGAATATGAAAGTAATCGGTGTTACAGGAACGTCAGGTGTTGGAAAGACTACTGTATGTGAAATATTAAATAAAAAGTTTAATGCATATATTATTGATGCAGATGAAGTTGCAAGAGAATTATCTAAAAAAGGTAATATGTATTTGCAAGTTATTGCAGAGTATTTTGGGCAAGATATTTTAGATAGTGATGGCAATTTAAAAAGAAAAGAGCTTGCATGCATTATTTATAATAATAAGGAAAAAAGAGAAGCTTTAAATAGTATTACATTTAAATTTGTTGTAGAAGAAATAAAAAGAAGAATAGACTTAGCAAAAGAAAGTAAACTAATAGTTATAGATGCAGCACTTTTATTTGAAAGTAAATTAAATGAAAATTGTGATATTGTATTAGGAATTATCGCTGATGAAACGCAAAAAGTTGAACGTATTTGCACAAGAGATAATATTACAGAAGAAATGGCAAAAAAAAGAATAGCAGTTCAAATACAAGAGGAAGAATTATTACAAAAGGCAGATTATATAATTAAAAATAAAGGAGATATTCATGTATTAGAAAAAGATATTACAATATTATATGGAAAAATAAGTAAATAGGATTACAATAATTCAAGCATGTTACAATAGTATGACATTTTTGTAACATGCTTGAATTGTGTCATAATTTATCATATAATGAAATCGTATTTGGAATGGCACAAAGGATTAGAAAAGGTAAGGAGAGAGCCTATGGAAACATTTGCTGAATATATATTATCAGAACATAATTATATAAAAAAGATGGAAATTGTATACTATTTAAAGAAGAGAATAGATATTTTCTTTGATAATTCTGTTATATTTAAAACAGAACTTGCAAGAATGTTTATAGAAGATATGAAAATTAATGATATTGATAAAAATTTAGTAATAACAGCATGTTTATTATGCTCTTGCAAAAAGACTGATAATCCACAAGATTTATCAAAAATAAAGTCTTATGCAAAAGAAGGTGCAGAATATTTAGCTACTTTAGGGTTTGATAAAAGATTTTGTAAAATATGTGAAGAAGTAAATAGATATAGTGGTAGTTCTCCAAGAGAAAAAGAAAGTGATATATTAGAACTTGTAGATAATTTTGGTGGTATGTTATTAAATAGACCGGAAAGAAGAGGTTTCCCAGTAGACGAAGCCTTAATATTATTAGAACACCGTAATTTAAAAGGAAAAAATAATTATTATTTAGAAAAATTTAAAGAATTTGTATGCGTAACAGAAGATATTGCGGTTTAAGGAGGAAATAAAATGGGTTTTGATATAGAGGGATATTCACGTCATTTATCAAAAGAAGGATTAGGAGACGAAGAACATAAAATATCAGGAGAACAAAGAAAAATAAATTTAGTAGATATAAAAGATGTGCTATCAGGTATAAAAATTGCTACTGCACAATTTGAAAAAGATATGAAAGATATATCTAAAGTTAATTTAAAATATAAAAATAAAGAAGTACCAAATGAAAAATCAAATACTGACGAAATGGCAGATATTGTTCCGTTTATTAGAAATAATATAGAAAGTATTAACAGAAGAGAAAACCAAAGAGCATCTGGTGGAGAAGAAAGGTAAGAGATACAAAAGAAGTAGGAGGATTATTTTGTAATCCTCTATAATTTTGGTTAAAAAATATATGTAGGGGCACCGTTTGCGGGATAACTTCGTAGGACATGACACCACTGTGCCCATTGCTATAAAAACGCTATATAAAGGAGGAAAGAAATGTACGAAGTATTTGCAGATATGCATGTTCATATAGGAAGAAGTAAATCAAACAAACCAATAAAAATAACAGCAGCAAGAAGCTTAAATTTTGAGAATATTGCAAAAGAATGTGTAGAAAGGAAAGGAATAAGTGTAGTAGGAATAATTGATTGTGCTTCTCCATATGTAATAGAAGATATTGAAGAATTTCTTAAAAATGGGGATGCTTATGAGATACTAGATGGAGGAATTATATATAAAAACAAAGTATGTATAATTTTAGGTAGTGAAATAGAAACCGCTGAAATAAATGATGAAGGAAAAACAGGCAGTGCTCATAATTTGTGCTATTTTCCAACACTAAAAGATATTAAGGGCTTTTCAAACGAAATGAGCCATCATATTAGTAACATAACGTTAAGTTCACAAAGAGCAGACATCTCAGCATATAACTTAATTGACATTGTAGAAAAGTACAATGGAATACTAATTCCAGCACATGCATTTACGCCACACAAAAGTTTTTATGGGAATTGCACAGATAGATTATCTAAAATATTTAAAGAAAAATTTGATAAAATATTTGCAATTGAACTTGGTTTAAGTTCAGATACATTTTTAGCAGATACAATTTCAGAATTAGAAACAAAGAGCTTTCTAACTAATTCTGATGCACATTCACTACCTAAAATTGCAAGAGAATATAACAAAATGTTAATAGAAGATATTAGTTTTAAAGAATTTGTAAAAGCAGTAAAAGGACAAGAAGGAAGAAAAATTATTGCAAACTATGGGTTAGATCCAAAACTTGGAAAATACCATAGAACATATTGCGAGACATGTGAAAAAAATGTTGAAGGAATAGCACCTGTAACTTCATGTCCAGATTGTGATTCAAAAAATATAACAATGGGAGTGTTTGATAGAATTCAAATTATTAAAGATAAAAAAGAAACTAAAAGCCCTAAAAATAGACCACCATACATATACCAAATACCACTTACATTTATTCCAGGTCTAGGAGCAAAAACAATTGATAAGTTATTAAACCATTTTGGAACAGAAATGGACATACTACATAAGCTTTCAAAAGACGATATAGAAGCAGTAACTAATGCAAAAATTGCACATTTAATTGTACAAGCAAGAAATCGGAGGACTTATAGTACAAGCAGGCGGTGGTGGAGTATATGGAAAGGTAACAACAAAAGAATAAATAAAAGAACAAAAGGGGCATGAATTCAAGTGAGAGATATTTATAATACTAATATGCCCCGTATTTGTTCGTACGCGAAAAATTTATGAAATAAATTTTTCTGTGGAATATCTGGAACTTCTTTTAGTTAATTAGATTTTATCTAATTAACTAAAAGAAGTTCTAAATTTCAATTTATTACATAGACATTATGTATAGAAAAACATGAGGAGGTAACAAATTGAGAAACTTAGGAAGAAAACGAGAAAATAAACTAAAAGATATTTTAATTACACATGTAAAAAGAAATTTAAGAGAATATAGTATTGTATTACTATTATTCTTAATTGGATTAATTTTTGGGATTATTTTCATAAATAATTCTTCACAAAATCAAGTAGAAGATATAACAGGTTATTTAAACGAATTTGTTAATTCTTTAAAAGCCAATGCGCAAATAGATAAAGGGGTATTATTAAAAGATTGCCTAATTTCAAATTTCTTATTAGTACTTGCATTATGGTTTGTTGGGTCAACAGTAATTGGAATTCCTATTGTATATGGAATCATAATATATAGAGGTTTTTGCTTAGGATATACAATATCATCTATAATTGCTACACTAGGAATAGGAAAACGGAATATTATTTGTAACAACATCAATCCTATTACAAAACATTATTTTTATTCCATGTATATTAGCATTAGCAGTAAGTGGTATAAAACTATATAAAGCAATTGTAAAAGATAAGAAAAGAGAAACAGTAAAAATAGAAATAACAAGACATACTATTATTTCTTGCTTCTTGCTTAGTGTAATAGAATTATCAGCATTTATAGAAGTATATGCATCATCAAATTTAATGGAAATTTGTTCCAAATATCTATAGTTTTAGAAAAAAATATTTAAAAAATTTCAAAAAAATCTATTTACAATTACAATTAATTTTGATATAACATATATGCGTTATGTTAATTGTAAAAATGACATAAAATAAGAAGTTTAGGGGTAGGGTGTAAAATGGAGAAACAAATCAGTAGTTTTTTAGAATTTATAAAGGATGATAAGAAATTATCAGAAAATACGTTACAATCATACAGAAGGGATATTGTACAATTTGAACAATATACAAATAATAATAGAATTAATTATCAAAAAATAACAGATGAAGAAATGAAAAAGTATTTTGATTATTTACAAGAAACTGGTAAGAAAACATCTACTATATCAAGAAATGTAGCATCAATACGTTCTTTTTATCAGTTTTTGGTACGTAACAAAAAAGTAAAAAAAGACCCAACAGAAAAAATTCAATCTCCAAAAGTTGAAAAAAAAGTACCAAGTATTTTAACATCATCTGAAATAGAATTATTATTAGACCAACCTAAAAATATAGATTTAAAAGGAATTCGCGATAAAGCAATGTTAGAATTTGCTTATGCAACAGGAATGAGAGTTACAGAAATTATTTCGTTAAACATAGAAGATGTGAATCTTAAAGATGGTTTAGTATCTTGCAAATATGGTTCAAGACAAAGAAATATACCACTAGGTTCATTATCTTTAAAAGCACTAGCAGATTATATTGAAAATTCTAGACCAATATTAATTAAAGATGAAAAAGTAAATGCTTTATTTGTTAATACAAATGGAAAAAGATTAACACGCCAAGGATTTTGGAAAATTGTAAAATATTATAAAGACCAAGCACATATCACAAAAGATATTACACCACATGTACTAAGACATTCATTTGCAACACATTTATTACAAAATGGAGCAGATTTAAAATCTATTCAAATGATGCTAGGACATTCAGATATATCATCTACACAAGTATATATGCAATTTCAAGATGAAAGTATAAAAAACATATATAAACATGCTCACCCAAGAGCATAGATTATAAAATAAGAGTAAAAAATATTTACTCTTATTTTTATTTTTGATATAATGCGTTTGGAGGTAACAAAATATACATGTATAAATTTTTTATAAAAAAAGATCAAATAAAAGAAAGTAAAGTTCAAATTATAAAAGAGGATGTAAACCATATTAAAAATGTACTTAGATTGCAAAATGGTGATAATATACAGGTTTGCAATATAGATACCACAAAAACATATATTACAAAAATTACAGAAGTACAAACTAACAGCATTATTGCAGAGATTATTGAAGAATGTACAGATACTACAGAAAGCAATATTTCTATACATATTTTTCAAGGCTTACCAAAACAAGAAAAAATGGAACAAATCATACAAAAAGCTACAGAAATAGGTGTAACAGATATTACACCTGTAAAAATGGAAAGATGTGTTGTAAAATTAGATGAAAAAACTGCCTATAAAAAAATAGAAAGATGGCAAAAAATTGCTGAAGTTGCAGCAAAACAAAGTAAACGTGATAGAATTCCAACGATACATTCTTGCATAAATTTTAAAAATTTATATGAAATATTAAAAAAATATGATATAGTAATTGTTGCATATGAAGAAGAAAAGCAGTCAAACATAAAACAAGTTCTAAAAGATGCAAAACAAAATAATAGTAAAGAAATAGCAATTATTATAGGCCCAGAAGGAGGAATAGCAAAAGAGGAAATAGAATTTTTAATTACAATACAAAATCTTAAAACAGTAACTTTAGGAAAGCGAATACTAAGAACAGAAACAGCACCAGTAGTTTTGGTAAGTTGTATTATGTATGAATTTGATGAAATGGAATAGGTGAATATATATGGAAAATAAAGGTATGGAACAATTAGAAAAAGATATGATGAATAAAAAACATATACCAAAAGAAGAAGAAGACAAAATTCATAAAAAGATGTTTGAAAATATATTAATAGCTGATATATTAATGGCATTTTTATATTTAGTTAGTTTAGGTGCATTAAATATAGAAACATCAGTATTTATAAAAGATTTACAAGTATTTAGCATAAGTTTTATTATATTTACAATTATTTTATTTGAAATTAGCTATAAAAAAGAAAATGGAAAACTAGCAATTAATGGGGTAGAAAGTTTTGCTTTTTCAGTATGTATACTATCTTCAATATATGTATATACAATGCATATGAAAGACTTTGATTTATATATAGCATTAGTAGCATATACTTTTTCAATATATTACATTATAAAAGCAATTATAATTAGTAAAAAAATGAAAAAACAATATGTTCAAAGCTTAAGTGATATAGAAGAAATAATAAAGAAATGAGGAAATAAACATGAAAAGTATGACAGGTTTTGGAAGAGCTAAGTTTGAAAATGATGGAAGAATGTATAATATCGAAATAAAATCTGTAAACCATAGGTATTGTGATATTAGTGTAAAATTACCAAGAAGCATAAGTTATTTAGAAGAAAAAATAAAAAAAGAAATGATTTCAAATATATCAAGAGGAAAAGTTGATATATTAGTTACTTTTGAAAATAATAGTGCAAAAGGAAAAAATATAAAAATTAATAAGGAACTTGCTAGAATTTATATTGAAGAATTAAAACAATTAGCAAATGAAAATGGTATTAATGATAATATACCAGTAACAGAAATTTCAAAATTTCCAGAAGTATTAGTTATTGAAAATGTAGAAGATGAAGAAATAATATGGAAAGAAGTAAAAAACTGTCTAGAAGAAGCAATAAATAACTTTATAATAATGCGTACACAAGAAGGAAATAAAATAAAAGAAGATTTAGAAGCTAGATTAAATGAGATAAAACAAAAAGTTTCAAAAATTTCTACATATTCTACTGGACTTGTAGAAGAATATGTAGTAAAATTAGAAACAAGAATAAAAGAAATTCTAAAAACGGATATTGTAGACAAGGAAAGATTAAACCAAGAAATTGTTATATATGCAGATAAATGCTCTGTTGAAGAAGAGCTAACAAGATTAGAAAGTCATATTACACAATTTAAAAAAATACTAAAAGAAGATATTCCAGTGGGTAAAAAGATAGATTTTCTAATTCAGGAAATGAACAGAGAAATAAATACTATTGGTTCAAAATCTGGTAGTTTAGACATTACAAATTTAGTAATAGAAACTAAAACTGAATTAGAAGATATTCGTGAACAAATTCAAAATATTGAATAAGGAGAATGTTATATGCAATTAATTAACATAGGATTTGGAAATATTGTTTCAGCAAACCGAATTATAGCAATTGTAAGCCCAGAATCAGCACCAATCAAAAGAATGGTACAAGAAGCAAAAGATGCAAAAACAGCTGTAGATGCAACATATGGAAGGCGTACAAGAGCAGTTGTAATTATGGATTCTGGACATATTATATTATCAGCAGTTCAACCAGAAACAGTTGCAGGAAGGCTTGAAAAAGACGACAAAGAAGAAATAGATGAATAAGAAAAGGGGTAGATTAAAATGATGGTAAAACCAAGTGTTACCGATTTATTAAAAAAAGTAGACAATCAATTTGAATTAGTTGTTATGACAGCAAAAAGAGCAAGACAATTATCTAAAGGGGATAAACCACTAACTACTACAGAAGAAGCATCTAATGTAACATTAGCTGCAGACGAAATTGCAGAAGGAAAGGTGATAATATGCGAGGAAGAAGAATAGAAAAAAAGCATATTATTACAATAGCTGGTGACCATGCAAGTGGACAGGGTACATTATCAAACAAGTTAAAAGAAAAGTTAGGATATGAAATATATCGTAATGGTCAATATGTACGAAAGCTTGCAAGTGATAAAGGCATGACAATTAGTGAATTTCAAGTATACTTAGATGAACACCCAGAACTAGATAGAGAAATTGAAAAAAGTGCAACAATATATGCAGATAACCATGATAATTTAATTATTGATGCAAAGTTACGGATGGTATGCTGTGCCAGAATCTTTTAAAGTTTATTTAAAAGTAGATATAGAAGTTGCAGTGGAAAGAGCTTTTAATGATGGAGCTAGAAAAGATACAGAACCATATTCTTCAAAAGATGAGGCAAGAGAGAAAATTTTATATAGACATAAAGAAGAAACTAGCCGTTGGATAGATACATATGGTGTAAATCGAGATGATATGTCAAACTATAATTTAGTAATAGATACTACTAATTTGTCTCCAGAAGAAATTTGCAATAAAGTAATTACAGAATATAAAAATTGGCTAGAAAATTAATGTATAAAGAATATGTAGTAATATAAAATTAAAAATTCCGTTCTCCAAGGCGTTTTAGTATAATTGGTTTTAACAACATTTGAAACATACTATAATTTGAGAAAAAGAAATATGACGCCTTTGGCTAACAGGTCGAACTCGTTTTTAATTTTATATTACTACATATTCAAGAAATTTATTATACGATAGGTGAGGCTATGAATAAAACGAAAAGAAAAATATTTGAAACTTCTATGAAATTATTTGCTAAAAAAGGATATGATGCAACAAGCATTGAAGAAATAACAGCAACAGTAGGTGTAGCCAAAGGAACACTATACTATCATTTTTCGAGCAAAGAGGAAATTTTTAATTTCTTAGTAGAAGAAGGAATGAAATTATTAAAAAATAGTATTGACATTAAAACTTCAAAATTAGATAATACAATAGATAAATTAAGAGCAATTATCCTAATCCAAATAAAAATAATTACAAAATATGAAGATTTCATGACCATTGTTCTTAGCCAAATTTGGGGACATGAACAAAGAAACATTATGTGTAAGGACAAAGTAATACAATATATAAAAACAATTGAAGATATTATAGCAGAAGGAATAGAAAAAGATGAAATTATACGGGGGTGATCCAGAAATTATTGCATCACGGAATATTTGGTTTAACATGCTCTAGTTTAATTTATAAAATGAAAATAAAAGAAGAAATGGACATACCCAAGTTATATAAGGAGTTTGACAATTCTATTTTAAAAGGTTTAGTAAAAAAATAAAAAAAATTGCAAAATAATGTTGACTTTTATATAAAAGTTGTAATAGAATTGTACTGAAATGAAATATAAATTTTTTTAAATCCTATTGTAGTTTTTTTAAAAGAAGTTGTATAATTTAAAAATGTAGAATAAATACGTAGGACAAAGGAGGGAGGTTTACAATGTCAAAGACAGGCATAGTAAACGTAAGAATGATAATTACGCAAGAAAAAATCTTATCTAACATAGATAAGGTAGAAAAATTAATTAATCCAAATAGTAAGAAACAAATAGTACAGTTAGACGAAGACTCTTACTTTAAGGATTTAATTGAATCAATTAAAACATATTTAATCGAATATCCAAAAAAGAAGAACTTTCCAAAAGAAGTATATAAAGCTGCTTATGGATTAGTAGAATATGCTACAAATCAATTTGAAGAAAATACAAAACAAATTGAAGATTTAATACGTCAAAGAGAAAAAAATATTATTCTTTCTGGAGAATTAAAAGGATTATTAGAATTTGTTGAAAATAAAGATAATGATTGGAAACCACAAGTAAAAGCAGCTGGAACAAAATTTGGAGAAGACATTACTGATGCCTTAAGCATTATAGGAAGAGCAAGAGGAAAAAATTCTCATAATTATGATGATGCTGTAAAACTAATTCAAGCAAGAATTAGTAACTTGGAATCTAATCTACATATAGAAATTGATATGGAAAGAATAGAAGATCGTTCAAAAGCATTAAGCTATATAGGTATTGAAGTTGCAGATGCATTAAAAGTAATACCTGTCCCAGTAGACTATGATACTACAGAAGAGACATCTAATGTTGTAGAAGAAAAACAAGCTATTGTAGAAGAAAAAATAGAAGAAAAACAACAAGTAAAAGAAAATGTAGTAGCAGCAGTAGAACAAGAAGAAGTTCCAGAAGAGCAAATATCTTATATAGCAGATACACAAGTTGAAGTAAAACCATCTCTATGGGAAAGAGTAAAAGCAAGCAAACTTGTAAGAGCATTTGGATATGTATTCAAAATAAAATCTATAATGGATACACAAGCACTTCCAGAAGGAAGAGGAGAATAAAAAATAAAAGAAGAAATGTAAAAATATTTCTTCTTTTTTGTTGAAAAAAATGTACTTATTTGATATAGTTAGAAAAACAAATATTGGAGGAATTAATATGAGAATTGTAGAACCATGGATAAAAGTAGAAAAATTTGACGGAAAAGAAATTATGAGAAGAATAGAAAGAGCTTGCAGAACTTGTTACCGTTCTGAAGATAAAATTACAGATGAAAGCTATAAAAATTTATTAAAAAATTGCATTAACCGTGGGCATGAATCTGTATTAGAACATGAAAAAGTAACAGTTAGAATTTATAATGATATTGGTTCATATAAAGACTTAACAAGACATCGTTTTGCTAGTTTTTCAATTGAATCTACAAGATATTGTAGTTATGATAAAGATAAATATGGAAATGAAATTTCTTTTATAAATCCAATTTATATAGAAGATAAAGAAGTATATGAAACATGGAAAAAAACAATGCAAGAAATAGAAAATGGTTATAAAAAAATGAAAGAATTAGGTGCTACTACTGATATGTGTAGAGATGTATTACCACATTCAACAGCAGCAGAATATACAATGACAGCAAATATTAGAGAATGGAAACATATCTTTAGTTTAAGAGCAAACAACCATGTTCATCCATCAATTCGTCAAGTAATGATACCATTATTAAAATATTTTAAAGAACAAATGCCAGAAATATTTGATGAAATACCATATGATGAAGACTTTAAACCAGAATATTATGCAAAACTATCTGTAGAAGAGTTTTAAAAAATAATCATAAAAACCTCATTTCCTAATATAATGTAAGGACAAAGAGGTGAATAAAATTAATATAGTATATTTAAAGGAATTAGGTAATTTAGATGAAATTTTTGAAAAAGATTCTAAATTACCTATAATTTTAAAAACAATTATATTATTCTTAAAAAAGATTTTTTGCATAATTACTATAAATGAAGAAAAAGTATATATCTTACCATACAGTAATTTAGAAAGATTTAGTAAAATTAAACTGATTTTACTAACAAAACTTTTGCAGAAAATAAATGGAAGAGTAGTACTATCAAATTACTTAAATGAAAATAAAAAGCTAAAGAAAATGCTACAAAGTGCTAATGTCATAATAATAGAAGGCATGTTGTTATCAACTTATTTATTACCAGAGATAATAGAGTATATTTGTAATAAAATGAAGATAGAAAAGCAAAAGCAAGAAATTACTATACTAACAAAAAATAAAAATATAGGATTTAGGGATTTAGCAATAGAACTTGCGAAAACTGTAAAAAGAATACATATTGTTACAAATAGAGTAATGCAATTTGAAAACATAGAAAGGGATTTAGAGGGCATTTTAGGTGTAGGGTGTCAAATTACCAATAATAAAAGAAAAAGCCTGTTAAAATCAAAAATAGTAATAAATTTGGACTATTTAGAAGATGAATTAAATGAATTTACAATAAATCCAAATGCTATTATAATAGATGTTATACAAAAGGTAAATATTAATACAAAGTTATTTTGTGGAATACATATTTATGATTATGAAATAGGAACAGATACCCAAATAGAGCATAAAGAATTTGAAAAAAAGAAAGTACTAGAGGCAAAAATATTTGGAAAAAACTATAGTGGAGTTAGAGAGTCTATTAAAGAAGAGAACATAATTATTGAAAAATTATATGGAAAAAATGGTGAAATTAATGCTTTAGAATATGAAAATATAGCTAAAAAATTGCTTCAAAACACTTGACAAAATCATTTTATTAGCTTAATATAATGTCAATGTAAAAATAAAATACAATTTTTACTAAGAGAGGAGACTTATTACATGGAAGAAAAAGAAGTGTTATTAACACAAGAAGGATATGATAATTTAGAAAAAGAAGTAGAATATTTAAGAACTGAGAAAAGAGCAGAAATAGCAGAGCGTATTAAAGTAGCATTAGGTTTTGGAGACTTATCTGAAAACTCAGAATATGATGAAGCAAAAAATGCACAAGCAGAAAATGAAACAAAAATAGCAAATTTAGAAGCAAAACTAAGATATGCAAAAATTATAGATGAATCTGAAATTGATACAAAGAGTGTTCAAGTAGGAAACACAGTTACAGTAAAAGACTTAGAATTCAACGAAGAAGAAGAATATACAATTGTTGGTTCAACAGAAGTAGATTTATCACAAAACAAGATTTCAAATGAATCTCCAATTGGAGCAGCATTACTAGGAGCAAAAAAAGGAGAAGAAATTGAAATAAAAGTTCCAGCAGGTATTGTTAAATATAAAATTATCGCAATAAAGAAATAGGAAAAAATGGGTCATGTTACTGACCCATTTCTACAATTCGTATATTTACACTTGATAAATCAGAATTAGCATAAATTTTTATATCACTACCAGTATTGTTCTTAAACTTAAAGTCAACACTACCATAAGAAACAGTTGCATCTTTATCTTTTGCAACATAATGAACAGGCTTTACATGCGCATGCCTTTCAGTAACTTTTAATTCAGGAATTTGTAATACGACATTATAAAGAGTACTGCTTACCTGACAGTTTCCACCACCTAATGTTTTAACGGTATTTCCATCTTTATCAAAAGAATCAGCTTCTTCGTAACCTCTATCAGCAGTAGGCTTACCTACAGTTTGACAGAAAGAAAAGGTTTCACCATTTTTTACAATAGTTTCGTTTAAGGTAGATGTAGTAATTCCAATATTTCGGCTTCTTGGTGTATTTTTACCACCAAGTTTAGTAGAAAAAGAAGCAAGGTCTTGCTCGGGTGCAGGCTCATTTGTTTGTTCATGTGCTCCTAAATGGATTTCATTTTGTACGGTATTTTTAGAAGAATCAGTATTTTCTAAAGTTATATTAGCATTAAGCTTTGCAGCTCTTGCACTATCATCGTGAGAAACATTCTTATTTTCATCATTATTAGAACAACCAGTAAAAGCAAAAAGTGTAAATATAGTAATAATTATAAAATATATAGATTTTTTCATTTAAAACCTCCAAATAAAATATAGAATAATTTATATTGTAACCAAAAAAACGAATAATATTGACAAAACGTGAAAATATAGTATAATTAATATTAGAGTTATAAAAACGGAGGAAAAATATATGGCAGCTAGAATTTGGAAAAAAGTTTTGTTTGTTATTTTAATTATTGCATGTTTGTTTAATATTGTGTCTAAATTAGTAAAGAAAATGCCACTAAAAGAAGAATTACAAATGTCTGCACAATATATGTTTAATAAAGAAAATAAAGAAAAATAAAAAAAGTACCAATATATGGTTGAAATAAATTTCAAAATATGTTAAGATATTGGTTGGAAATTTATATTACGATTAGAAAGAGGTGAATACAAGATGAAAGAAGGATTACATCCAGAATTTACAGAAACAACAATCACATGTGCATGTGGAAATGTTTTTACAACAAAATCAACAAAAAAAGATATAAAAGTAGATGTTTGCTCAAAATGTCATCCATTTTGGACAGGTAACTTAAAACTAAATACAACAGGTGGTAGAGCAGATAAATTCAAAAAGAAATACGGAATTGAATAAAATTGTTTTGGGGAGATGTATAAACATCTCTTTTTTGTTTCTATTATTTTTCTTTATATTTTCCCACTAAACAAAAAAAGTATGATATAATAAGCACGAAATTATAAAAGAAATAGGAGAATAGCATGAAAAAACTTTTATTTTCGGCATATGATATGAATGTAGGAGGAATTGAAACATCACTTCTTACATTACTAAACACATTAATAGACAAAGACTATGACATCACTTTAGTATTAGAAAAAAAGCAAGGAGTATTCTTAAGTGAATTAGATAGTAGAATTCATATAATAGAATATAAACCTTGTGCAATATCTATAAGTATTGTTAGAAAGTTTATAAATCTATTAAAAAGAATAGGCTTCATTACAAAATACAAAAACAAATTTGACTTTTCTGCTTCATATGCTACATACTCTAAAATGGCATCATTTACTGCAAGAACAGCATCTACAAATAATGCTTTATGGGTACACTCAGACTATATGGAAGTATATCATAAAGATATAGAAAAAATACAAAACTTCTTTGATAATTTAAAATGTGAAGAATTTAAAAAAATAATTTTAGTTTCAAAAGCATCATATAACTCATTTTATAGAGTATATCCAGAACTAGAAGATAAGCTTGTTTTAGTAGGAAATTTAATAAATTACCAAAAGATACAAGCGCTTGCAGATAAAAATGTAGAAATAAGAAAAGAAAATTATACATTTTTAACAGTTGGAAGACATGATGAAACAGAAAAAAAACTAACAAGAGTAATAGAAGCATCTGAAAAACTAAAAAATGAAGGCTTTGCTTTTACAGTATGGTTTGTAGGAGAAGGAAAAGATACAGAATTATACAAAAATTTAATTAAAGAAAAAGGATTACAAGATTATATTAAGCTATTAGGAACACAAAAAAATCCATATCCATATTTTAAAAAAGCTGATGTAGTTTTATTAACGTCAGATTATGAAGGATATCCAGTAGTATTCCAAGAAGCATTTGTTTTAGAAAAGCCAATAATTACAACAGATGTATCAGATGCAAAAATTGATGTAGAAAACAAATACGGTAGTGTTACTTCTAAAGATACTAAAAGCATTTATGAAGCAATGAAACAGTTTATTAAAGAAGGATATACCATAAAAGAAAAATTTAATGCGGAAGAATATAATAAAAATATAATAAAAGAAATAGAAAAAATCATAGATTAAGAAAGGAAATATATGGCTAAAATATCAGTAATTATCCCAGTATACAACAGAGAAAAAACAATAAAAAGAGCAATAGATTCAGTAATAGGACAACTAGATGAAAATACAGAACTTGTAATTGTAAATGATGGCTCTACAGATAAAACAGAAGAGATAATAAAAGAGCAAGTTGAAGAATGTGGAAAAGATATTTCATATTACAAAAAAGAAAATGAAGGTGTTGCATCTGCACGTAATTTTGGAATAGAACACTCAAAAGGAGAGTACATTATATTTGTAGATTCAGATGACTATGTATCACCAAACTTAATAAAAACTCTAAATATTTATTTAGACAAAGATATTGATATAATAAAATATAAAGCAACACATGTAGATAGTAATGGACAAGCTATACGAAGAATAGATGGACCTGTTTTTGATAATATAAACGGTGAAAAAGCATTTAAAGAACTTGCATTTTCAGATATATTAATGGATTCACCATGTTTATATGCTTTTAAAAAAGAATTATTTACAAAAAACAGTCTTTTCTTTAAAAAAGGAACTTATCATGAAGACTTTGGTCTAATTCCACTTATTTTAATAATTGCAAAATCGGTTGTATCTATAAATTTTTATGGGTATAATTATGTACAAACAGATGAAAGCATTACAAGAAATGATGATTATCAAAAAACAACAAAAAGAATGCAAGATTGTTTATTACATTATGATAATATGTTACAATTTATAGAACAGTTTAATGTAATAGAAGCAAGAGAAGACTTAAAGACATATTATACTAATGCAGTTTTACTAAAACTAAAATTACTTAATAAAAAAGATAGAAAACAATATATTAAGGAAATAAAAAATAGGAAAATGATAAGTAATATTAAACCTAAGAACATTAAACAACTTATAAAAAAAGTGATTTTATCTATAAACATTAATTGGTACTTGTTACTAATAGGATAAGGAGAAAAGCATGGTTAAAGTAAGTGTAATTGTTCCAGCATATAATGAAGAAAATCATATAAAAGTTTGTTTAGACAGTATTATTTCAAATGACTTAAAAGAAATTGAAATTATAGTTATAAATGATGGTTCAACAGATGGTACAGCTAAAATATTAGAAGAATATGAAAGTAAATATGATATTATAACAGTTGTTAGCAAAGAGAATGAAGGACAAGGAAGTGCAAGAAATATAGGCATAGATCTAGCCAAAGGCGAGTTTGTTACTTTTATAGATTCAGATGATGAAATTCATACTAATATGCTTAGCAAAATGTATAGTAAACTACAACAAGAACAAGCAGATATATGTGTTTGTGATTATTTTGAAATAACTAATACCAATAAAGCAGTAAAAAAAGCAATTCCACAAAAGACAGAAGATATAAAAAAAGATTATATAGTTTCTGTTGCAGGACCATGTAATAAACTAATTAGAACAGAAATTTTAAAGAAAAACAAGCTATATTTTCCTAAAACAGGAATTTATGAAGATATAGCAATAGTTCCACTTATTGCAACATATGCTAATAAGATTACATATTTAGAAGAACCACTTTATTATTATTACATAAGACAAGGCTCTACAATGAGGCAAACGCAATTTAACGAAAAACTATTATCAATCTATAATGTGCTTGAAATCTTAGAAAATGGATTTAAACAAACAAAAGAAATAGAACAATATAAAGAGGAATTAGAATTTATTTATATTAAACACTTGTTATATGCAGGAAATGGTAGATTTTTAGAGTATAAAGAAGGAAAACAAGAAGTAAAAAAGATTGCAAATATTATGAAATTAAAGTATCCTAATTGGAGAAAAAACAAGTATTATAAAAAACAAAGTAAGTTACTTAAGCTTAATTGCAATATATTCTATTCAAACTGTTTGTTTATTATAATACCATTTCAAAAGCTAAAGGATATAATTCGTAAATTATAAATAGAGCTAATCTAAAACAGTAGAGTAAAAGCCTCTTTATTCAAGGGGGCTGTCAGCGTAAGCTGACTGGGGGTTCTAGAAGAGGAGAAAATGATGGAAAAATTAAAAGAAAAAATAACTATGCCAAACTTGATTATAGCATTTATCATATTACAGCCAATAATTGATATTATAACATGTTTAAGTATTAAATATTTAGAAACAACTATTACTGTTGGAATTGTTATTAGAACAGTTTTTATGATATTTATAAGTATACTGGGATTTATAAAAGCAGATAAAAAATATAAAATAGGAATGTGTATATACTATGGAGCCTTATTAGCATACATGGTAGGGTTTATGATAAATAGTTACATGAAAAATGGAACAGACTTAATACTTTTACAAATAAAAGGATTAATAAAAAGTTTCTATTTTCCAATTATTTTAGTAGCACTAATTCCAACCTTCAAAGCATATAAAATTAAAGTAGATAAGAAAATATTTGTTATAGTATTAATGATTTGTGTTATAACTATAATTATTTGCGATATTACAGGAATAGGGGTTCCTACTTATAAAGAAGAAAACAAAGTAGGAACAATGGGATTTTTCTATTCTGCAAATGAAATAAGTGCAATACTTTGCTTATTATCTCCATTTTTAGCAGCAAAACTATTAGAAGAAAAAATTAAATTTGAAAATATCATTTTTATGTTATTATACGTTTATGCAATATTTAGGTTAGGAACAAAAGTGCCATATTTTGGACTTATAATATTGATAGTATCAATTATTTTTGCTTGTATAATATATGCTATAATTAAAAAGAAGAAGTATTTATACAAAAGGGCAGGAATACTTTTTATATGCTTAATATGTATATATTTAGTAACAGGCATAACTCCAGTTGGTAAAAATTTAATTACTATGTATGGAGATATATTTCTAATTACTGAAAAAAGAATACAAGACAAAAATGCTGAACCTGGACCTAAACCAGAAACTGAAATTCAAAATCAACCTCAACCCCAACTTCTTGAAATAAAAGAGTTTGAAAGTTTTGAAGAACTAACTAATAAATCAGTTAGTGGAAGGGCAGATTACCTAAAAACGAATAAAAAAACATTCTTAAATGGAAATGTATTAGATAAGATGCTAGGAATAGGTTTTGTAGAGAATAAAGATGGTGAAATTAAAGAATTAAAGCTAACAGAAATGGATTATTTTGATATTCTATTTTCTAATGGAATAATGGGAACAATAATATTTGCTATTCCAATGCTGATTTTTGCATTTATGTTTATTAGTTACAGTATACAAAACAAAAATAAGATTACAATAGATTTAGAGTTAATTTATTCTATTGTAATGTCAGTAGCAGTAGCATTAATTGCAGGGCATGTATTAGTTTCACCAGGAGTTAGTATATATATAGCTATAATTTTGGTAAGATATGATTATGAAATGAGAAGTGAGGATGAGAAAGAAATTGAAAATAACAATACTTGCACTACACCTTTCCGCAGGAGGGGTAGAAAAAACAATAGCAACCCTAAGTAACATATTAGCTAAGAAATATGAAGTAGAAATAATTTCAAATTATCAAATTGAAAAAAAACCAGCATTTGAGATTGATAATAGGGTAAAAATTAGGTATTTAATGCCTAATTTAAAACCCAATAAAGAAGAGTTTAAAATAGCATTAAAGAAATTTAAAATATTAAAGGTTTTAAAAGAAGGAGTAAAATCTGTTAAAATATTGTATTTAAGGCGAAAGCTAATGATAAATGCAATAAAAAATCTATCTTGTGATATTGCTGTTTCTACCAGATATATTCATAGTAAGTTACTTGGAAGATATGGGAATAATCACATAATCAAAATTGCTCAGGAACATAATAACAATGGAAATGAAAAATATGTAAAAAATGTGGTAAAATCTTTAAAAAATATAGATTATTTTATGCCTGTATCTAGACAATTAACTAAAATGTATAAAGAAAAGCTAAAAGGAACAAAGACAGAGTGCATATATATTCCACATTGCCTTAAATATTATCCAGAAGAAACATCAAAACTAACAAATAAGAATATCATTTCAGTAGGTAGATTATTTAGTGAAAAAGGTTTTTTAGATTTAATAGATGTATTCGAAGAAGTTAATAAAAAAAATCCAGACTGGCATTTGTATATAGCTGGAGATGGTACACAAAAAGATGAAATTTTAAAAAAGATATACCAAAAACATTTAGAAAACAATATTACTGTTGAATTTAAAGAAGAAAAGGAGTTAAGAGAACTACTTTTACAGTCTTCTATATATGTTATGACATCTTTTCATGAGAGTTTTGGACTAGCTTTAATTGAAGCAGAAAGTTTTGGAATTCCTCTTCTTGCTTTTGATAGTGCAAAAGGACCTCAGGAAATTATTGAAAATGGAAAGAATGGGTATCTAATACCAAATAGAGATATAAAGCAAATGGCAGATAAGGTAAATGAACTAATTTTTAATGATAGTATGAGAATAGAAATAGGGCAGATGTCTCGTAAAATGTCTGAAACATATAAAATGGAGAATGTGGAAGAAATGTGGTATGAATTTATGGAGAAAATTTTATAATTTATTTGAAATTAATATAAATTATGATATAATTGCAAAAAGTGTAAAACGAGGGAGGAAAAATAATGCCAAAAGATGATATTGCAATAAGAGTGGAGCATGTAGATAAGTCTTTTAATATTGTTTATGATAAAACTAATACAATAAAAGAAAAGATATTATTTTGGAATAGAGGCAAAAAAGAAGTAAGACATATATTAAAAGATATTAATTTAGATATAAAAAAGGGAGAAGTTGTTGCATTAATTGGAGTAAATGGAAGTGGAAAATCAACATTACTAAAATTAATGACGAAAATTATATATCCAAATAAAGGAAAAATAGAAACAAACGGGAAACTAACATCTCTTTTGGAATTAGGAGCAGGTTTTCATCCAGACTTTTCAGGAAGAGAAAATATATATTTTAATGCATCTATTTTTGGCTTAACAAGAAAAGAAATAGATAATAGGCTTCGGTCAAATAATTGAATTTTCAGAATTACAAGATTTCATAGATAATCCAGTTCGTACATATTCATCTGGAATGTATATGAGACTAGCTTTTTCTGTTGCTATTAATGTAGATGCAGACATTTTATTAATAGATGAAATATTATCTGTTGGAGATCAACACTTCCAAGAAAAATGTTTTAGAAAAATAGAAGAATTAAAAAAAGAAGGAAAAACAATTGTATTTGTAACACATGGTATGGAGTCTGTTAAAAGATTTTGTACAAGAGCTGTATGGTTACACGAAGGAAGTATTAAATTAGATGGTGAAATTGAAGAAGTTGTAAGTAGATATATAAAGGAAACTGCATAAGAAAGAGGAGAAAATAATGGTATTTAAAGAACTGTATAATTATAGAGAATTACTAAAAAGTAATACAAAAAAAGAAATAAGGGGAAGGTACAAACAATCTTTTTTAGGTGTTTTATGGTCATTTTTAAACCCACTATTACAATTACTCGTATATTCTATTGTATTTGGAGCATTGCTTGCAGGTGGGGATGATACATATTATATATATGTTTGTGTGGGACTAATACCATGGACATTTTTTACAACAACTGTAACTGCTGGGACACTTAGTGTAATTATAAATGATAATATAGTAAAAAAAGTATATTTTCCAAGAGAAATCTTACCTATATCTAGTGTAATAAGTGGAGCAATAAACTTCCTTATTTCAACAATTATCATATTAGCATTTGTATTAATATCTGGAATAGGGTTTACTAAATTTATATTATTATATCCAGTTATATTACTTATACAATGTATTTTATTATTAGGAATAAGTTTTATATTATCTGCTATTACAATATATATTAGAGATTTAGAGCATATTATAAGTGTGTTTTTAATGGCAGCATTTTATATTACACCAATTGTATATAAATTAGATCAAATGCCTGAGAATCTAAGAATTATTATGAAATTAAACCCAATGACACATATAATAAATGCTTATAGAGATATTTTCTATTACCAACAAATGCCCAATATGCAAAATTTAGGAATACTATTCGTAATATCTATAATTTTAATGATAGTAGGATATTTCATATTTAAAAAATTACAAAAAGGATTTGCAGAAGAACTTTAAAAGGAGAATACAATGGAAAAAGATATATTATTTTCAATTATAGTACCTGTGTATAATACAGAAAAATATGTAATTAAATGTTTAGATTCAATAAAAAATGCGATAAAAGAAGATTGTGAAGTTATTATTGTAAATGATGGATCAACAGATAACTCTGAAAAAATAATAAAAGAATATATAGAAAAACTACCAGATCAGTATAAAGATAGATTTATATACAATGTAAAGCCTAATAAAGGTTTAGCAGATACAAAAAATGTTGGTATTTCACTTGCAAGAGGTAAGTATATTAGTGTTATAGATTCAGATGACTATATTTCAGACGACTTTTATGATATTGCAAGAAGATATATTAATGAGGGAAATGAAATTATTATATATGATTTATACGTTATTTTTGAGAAAAACCCAGAATATACATATGTAGCAAGAGCTTGTGTTGATAAAGAAAAAGATATAAAAAGGGCCTTGATAAGTGGAGCAATGCAAGGTTCGTCATGTAACAAGATAATAAAGAAATCATTATATGAACCATATAAATTTCCTACAAACAAGGAATATGAAGATACATCAGTTACCCCTTTTATATTATTGGATACAGAAAAAATAAAATATATTCCATATCCACTTTATTACTATTTACAAAGAGAAAAATCTATTGTGGCTAGTAATACATACATATCAGCTTTTTACAAGATATGTGAAAACATATCAAATGAATTAGCAAAAAGAGGAGATTTAAAAAAATATCATGAAGTAATTGATGAGTTTTTTGTTAGAAGAATGTTAGAAATAATGTATGAGGATTACAAAAAAAGTAGAAAAGATTTTAAAGCTAATATGCTAAATTTTTTTAAAAACAACAAACAAGTAGTAAATTATATACTAGAAAATGAAATGGCCTATAAAGATAATCAATATTCTGTAAGACAGAAAACAGTACTTAATAACTTATTGGTAAATTGCAAAAATGAAGATTTATCAAAGATAACTAAACTTTTCTTTGCACGTAGATTAGTTGCATATGTAAGGAGATTATTTGGACAAAGTATTAACTTAGTAAAAGCTGTATTTGGAAAATAGAGGAGGTTAAGTATAGGAGGAAATGTAGGATGAGTGATAAAGTTTATAGTATAGAAGAAATAAAGAAAATATTAAAAGAAATATTAAAAGATAAACCAGTATATCAAGTAGTATTATTCGGGTCTTATGCAAAAAATATGGCAACAAAGGAAAGTGATTTAGATTTAATAATAGATACGAAAGAACAACTAATAGGTTTTAAATTATTTAGTTTAATAACAAAATTAGAAGAAAAATTTAGCAAAAATATAGATGGTTTTGAAAAAGCAGAAATTGAAAAAAATTCAAAAATCGATAAAGAAATAAAAAAGACAGGAGTAATAGTTTATGAAAAGTAAAGAATATCTATCATTACAAAAAATGATAGAATATATAGATAAATCAATAGTATATACAGAAGGTTATACATTTGAAGAATTTTGTAATGATAGTAAAACAGCAGATGCAACAGTATTTATTATTAGTCAAATAGGAGAATTAGTTAAAAATATTTCAAAAGAAACTATGGAAAAGTATTCTAATATAGAGTGGAACATGATAAAAGGTTTAAGGAATAGAATTGTGCATGATTATGAAGGAATAATTTTAAAAAGTGTATGGCATATAGTAAAAGTAGATATTATAGAACTAAAAACTGAAATACAAAATATCATTGAAACAGAAAAAGATTAATAAATATGTTGATAGTGAAAGGATGATAGTAAAAATGAAAAAGACTTTAGAATATGTACTTTCTATAATATTAGCACTAGTTGTAATTGCATCTTTAAAAATTAGTTTAGATATAAGTATTAATGCTAATTTTGATACAGGAAACAGTATTATATATGTATTACTATTTGTTATTTTTAGTGTATCAATTTATAAAGCTTTACAAGTAAAAGAAAAAAGGCTTGTAATTTGTACACTAATAGTTTCTATACTATTTTCATTGTTTGAAGTTATAGGATTTAGCATTGACACTACTAAAAGTTTAGACTGTATTATTTCATCTAAAACTGTTTTTTTAAATTCTATTATTAAATTTATTGGTATAGGGACTATCATTTATGTAGTAATATTGTTTTTATATGAAAAAGCAATACCAATTATCAATAAAAGAGAAGATAAGACAATTAAATTATTTAATGCGAATAAAGCAAACTTTTTTATATTATGGGGAATTATAATGCTTGCATGGTTACCATATTTTCTAAAATATTGTCCAGCAATAATTACACCAGATTCATTAGATCAAATTTATCAAACACAAGGAATAAATGTACTTACAAATCATCATCCAGTTTTTCATACATTTATAATAGGAATTGGATTAAACATAGGAAAATTAATAGGAAATTATAATGTGGGTGTAGCAATTTTTACTGTATCTCAAATGCTAACATTATCTGCAATTTTTGCTTTTACAATATATGCTATGTCAAAAAAGAATATAAACAATGGGATAAAAATAGGTACATTTATATTTTTCGCATTTTATCCTATATTTGGAATGTATAGTATAACAATATGGAAAGACATACCTTTTGCAATTGTTATGTTATTATTTATATTACAATTAGTAGATTTAATCTATAATGAAAAAGAGTTTTTAAATAGCAAGAAGAAAAAGATTTATCTAATTATTAGCATGATATTAGTTATTATGTTTAGAAATAATGGAATATATGTAGTTTTACTTACAATACCATTTTTATTATGGTTTTATAGAAAAAACTTTAAAAAGATTTTGATAATTTCTGTAATACCAGTTATTTTCTATCTTTTGTACACAGGCCCAGTATTTAAAATATTTAATATTAAAAAAGGTTCTGTAAGAGAAGCTCTATCAATTCCTTTACAACAATTTGTAAGAGTGCTAAAAGATAGAGGAAGCGAATTAACGGATAAGCAAAAACAAAGTATATATAATTTCTTGCCAGAAGATGATATAGTAGAGTTATACGACCCAACTTTATCAGATCCTGTAAAAGCATGTTTTGATGATGAATATTTTAATAAAAACAAATTTGAGTTTATAACAACATGGGCTGGAATTGTGTTTGGTTATCCAGTAGAAGTAGTAGAAGCATTTTTATGTAATAATTATGGATATTGGTATCCAGAGGCAAGTAATTGGGTAGTGTCTAGAGTTATTATGGAAAATGAATTAGGAATTAAGACTACATCTATGATAGAAAATAAAGCTTTAAATTTTATGGATGAGCTAATAGATAATAGAGATATACCAGTAATTTCATTTATTTTTAGTATAGGTTTTATGTTTTGGATAGATTTAATTTGTGTAATGTATATTATCTATAAAAAAGAGTATAAAAAACTATTAATAGTTATACCTATTTTTGCAGTATGGTTAACTACAATTGCATCACCTGTATTTTGTGAATATAGATATGTTTTTAGTTTGGTTGTAACATTACCTGTTATTATTGCTAGCGTTAATATGACACTTAAGGAAAACAAGGAGGATTAAATGGAGAAGGTTATTCATTATTGTTGGTTTGGAGGAAAAAAGAAACCAAGAAAATTAAAAAAATATATAAAAACATGGAAAAAATTTCTACCAGAATATGAACTTATGGAATGGAATGAAGAAAATTTCGATTTTGGTGTTACAGAATTTAGTAAATCTGCATATGAACATAAAAAATGGGCATTTGTTGCAGATGTAGCAAGAGTATATGCACTAAAAGAACATGGTGGTGTTTATTTTGATACAGATATAGAGGTAACAAAAAAACTTGATGATATTTTAAAAAATGAGATATGGCTAGGAAGAGAAGATGATAATTATCTTGCAACAGCTATGATTGGTGTAAAAGAGAAAAATAATAAACATATAGAAAATATTTTTGAAGAATATAAAAAGGCAAAATTCAATGATGAAGATTTATATAGCATAACAAGTCCAAAAGTATTTACAAAATATTTTGAAACTTTAGGATTAAGAAAAGGTCCAGAATGCCAAACATTACAAGATGATATACACATATATGCTAAAGATTATTTTAACCCTAAGACATATGATGGAAGTAATGAAACATTTACAGATAACACATGTATTATTCATCATTTTGATGCTACATGGACACCTCCAGAAGAAAAGGTGGCTATTTGGTTTGTAAGACACAGAATGGGTAGTATGGCTAAATATGTTTTTGCTATTGCAGGTAGATTAAGAAGAATAAAATCCAAATTTAAGAAATAGACTAATAAAAGTTATAGAGTAATTTTATATCATTACATCTAATTAACTAACTTATAAAAATACTATAGAGGGGTTTTATATGATTTATGATTGTATTATTATAGGTAAAGGTCCAGCTGGAATATCTGCTGGAATATACTTAAAAAGATCAAATTGGAATGTGCTTGCTATTGGAAAAGATGGTGGAGCATTAGAAAAAACAAGTAAAATAGATAACTACTATGGATTTAGCAATACTATTTCTGGACATGAATTATTAGAACAAGGATTAGAACAAGCAAATAGGTTAGGAATTACACTTGAAACAGATGAAGTTATTGGAATAGAAAAAGAAAAAAATTTTATTGTAGAAACAAGAAATAGAACATATGAAACAAAAACAGTTATATTAGCTACTGGAACAAATAGAAATACACCTAAAATAACAGGAATAAAAGAATTTGAAGGAAAAGGTGTTAGTTATTGTGCAATTTGTGATGCATTCTTTTATAGGAACAAAAATGTAGCAGTAATAGGTGCAGGTGATTATGCAATAAAAGAAGCAAAAACACTTGCAAATGTTGCAAAATCTGTTACAATTTTAACAAATGGCGACGAATTAGTAGAAAATAGAGATGAAGCTTTGGATGAGTTTGTAATAGAGAATAGAGGAATTAAAGAAATAACGGGAAATGAAAAAGTTGAAAATATAGTTTTAAAAGATGGTGAAAATATAGATACTGAAGGTATATTTATTGCAATACGGAACAGCATCTAGTACAGATTTTGCAAGGAAATTAGGCGCTATTGTAGAAGACAATATAATTAGAGTAAATGAGCAAATGGAAACAAATGTAGAAGGTTTATATGCTTGTGGAGACTGTACAGGAGGGTTACTACAAATATCAAAAGCTGTATATGAAGGAGCAAAAGCAGGAATAAGTGCACGGAAAGTATTTAAGAAACTTAGAATAAAAACAATAAATTTGAATAAAATATAAGAAAAGGAGAGAGTGTATTATGTCAGTAATAACAATTACAAGTAAAAATTTTGAGGAGGAAGTATCTAAATCAGACGTGCCAGTATTATTAGATTTTTGGGCAAGTTGGTGTGGACCATGTAAAATGGTATCTCCAATAGTAGATAAAGTTGCAGAAGAAGTAGAAGGAAAAGCAAAAGTTGGAAAAATCAATGTAGATGAGGAGCAAGAACTTGCAAGATCATTTAATATAATGAGCATACCAACACTTATGGTAATAAATAATGGAAAACTAGTTAAGCAATCTGTAGGAGTAATAAGTAAAGAGGAAATATTAGATATGTTAAAATAAAAAATGAGCAAAAAAATTGCTCATTCTTATTTTTGTAACGAAAATGTAACATAAAAACAATTGGCAAGATAATATAAGTAATATCACAATATAAATAATATTAAAAATCTTTACCACAAATTATTATACTTGAAATTATAATAATTTGTGGTATAATATTTATATAGAGACATATACTAATATGCATACAAAAGCAGTAGAAGGAGAAGATTATATGGAAAAGTTCGTAGATAGGATAAATGAATTAGAATTTTTAAACAAAGAATATAATAAAATGGAAAGTTCACTTGTTATATTATATGGAAGAAGACGAATAGGAAAAACATCATTAATAAAAGAATTTGGTAAAAATAAAGATATGATATATTTTTTAGCAACAGAAGAATCAAAAATACAAAATAGAAACATGTTTAAAAATATTGTAGCAGATAATTTAAAAAATGCATTATTATCTAATATCATAGTAGAAAATTGGGATGAACTATTTAAAATAATTGTTCAATCTAATATAAATAGCAAAAAAGTTATTGTAATAGACGAATTTCAATACTTAGGAAAAGTTAATTCTTCTTTTCCATCGATATTTCAAAGAATATGGGATGAAATATTAAAAGACAAAAATATAATGGTAATACTTTGTGGTTCATTAATAAATATGATGGAATCACAAACATTAAATTATAATAGTCCATTATATGGTAGAAGAACAGGACAAATAAAATTAAAACAAATACCATTTGAAAATTATAAAGAATTTTTTTATGATGAAATGACAGAAAAACAACTGATAGAAAAATATGCAGTAACAGGAGGAGTTCCAAAATATATAGAAAGCTTTAATAATAAAAATAATATCTATACAGAAATACAAGAATGCATTATGAACAAACAGAGCTATTTATACGATGAACCAACATTTTTATTACAAAATGAAGTATCGGAAATAGGAAGTTATTTTTCTATTATTAAATCAATTGCAGCAGGAAATAGAAAATTAGGAAATATATCGTCTAATTTATCTGTAAGTCCAACTAATTTATCTAAATATTTACAAACTTTAATAAACCTAGATATTATAGAAAGAGAAGTTCCAATAACAGAAGATAATTTAGAAAAAAGTAAAAAAGGACAATATAAAATAAAAGATAATTTTATAGCTTTTTGGTTTCAATTTATTTATCCTAATAAAGCTTTTTTAGAAATGGGAGAAAATGAAATAGTTCTAGATAAGATACAGAAAAATTTTATTGATAACCATGTAGCTTTTGTTTATGAAGAAATTTGTAAAGAAAAAATGTGGAATTTGAATACAAATGGGAGATTATGTATGACATTTAGTAAATTAGGAAGATGGTGGAATTCAAAACAAGAAATTGATTTAGTGGGAATTGATACAAATAGTAATAATATTATATTTGGAGAATGTAAATATTATACTAATAAACAAGTTGATATTGATGTATTTTATGAATTAAAAGATAAAGCAAAATCAGTTCAGTGGAAAAACGATATAAGAAATGAAAAATATATATTATTTTCAATAAATGGATATACAAGTAGGCTAAAACAATTAGCAAAAGACAAGGAAGAACTAATATTAGCATAATATTTTACATAGACTCCTTTGTTACTTATATTGTAATACTATAACAAAACCTTATTAATTAAAAATACATCTTCCATATACTGCAAAAAAATGATATAATACCTATATAAAATAAGAAAAAGAAGGTAGAAGTATATGAAGAAACCAGAATTACTAGCACCAGCAGGTTCATTTGATAAAGCAAAAATCGCATTTTTATATGGAGCAGATGCAGTATATGTAGGAACATCATCTTTATCGCTACGTAGCCGTGCAGCAGTACAAGATGAAGATTTAGCAAATACAATAAAATATGCACATAGTATAGGAAAAAAAGTATATGTTGCACTTAATATTTATGCATGGGACAATATGTATGATGAAGTAAGAAAACAAGCTAAAATGTTAGAGGAATTAAGGCCAGATGGTATTATTGCATCAGATGGAGGAGTAATAGATATTTTAAAAGAAGAAGCACCACATGTAGATATTCATATTAGTACACAGGCAAATGTAGTAAGTGCTCATACAGCTAACTTCTGGTACAAAAATGGAGCAAAGCGTGTAATACTTGCTAGAGAATTAGATAAAAATCAAATTAAAGAAATTGTTGAAACTACACCAAAAGACTTAGAAGTAGAAATGTTTGTGCATGGAGCTCTATGTTTCGGATATTCTGGAAGATGCTTTTTAAGTGATTTTCTATCTTCAAGAAGTGCTAATTTAGGAGATTGTGCGCAAAGCTGTAGATGGGCATATAATGTATATGTGGAAGAAGCAAATAATCCTGGTAACTTAATGCCAGTAGAGCATGACGAAAAAGGTACATATATTTTCTCTTCTAAAGATTTATGCTTAATAAAAGAGATTCCAGAAATTATAGAATTAGGTGTAGATAGCTTAAAAATTGAAGGAAGACTAAAAACAGAGTATTATTTAGCATCTGTTATTAATGTGTATCGAAATGCAATTGATGATTGTATGAATAACCCACAAAATTATGATGCTTCAAAATATATGAGTGAATTAGAAAAAGTTAAAACAAGAAGTTTAACTACATTCTATTTTAATGATAGAAATAATAAAGATTTTCAGGAATATGAAGGAAAGCAATATAATCCAGATTATGAATTTGGAGGTAAAATAATTTCTTATGATAAAGAAAAGTCTCTATTAGAAGTAAAAAACCGTTTAAAAATAGGAGATATATTAGAGGTTCTTATACCAGGAAAATTAGAATCATATAGTTTTTCTATTGATAAATTGTGGGATAGTGAAACAGATGAAGAAATTTCTCAAGTAAATCCGGGAAAAGCAGGACAAACTGTTAAAATACATATCCCAATAAAAGTGGAAAAAGATTGGATTTTAAGACGAAAAAAATAGACATTTAACATAAAGTGTAGTATAATAATTATGTTGCGTATAAACATTTAGTAGTTTAGATAAAAATGGAGGTATACCTATGTCTAAAAGAAAAAGAGAAATGGAAAAAGCAAAGAAGCAAAAGGCACGGCAGGTAAAGAAACAGGCTAAAGCAAAACGTGAGAAAAATGACCCTGTAAAATGGGAGGAGAAAAAAGAAGTTCGGCAAATAATGCAGCAGGCAAAAAGGGATGCATATCCCAATATGAGCGAAGATTGCAAATTACCTCTGTCGAAGACTCCTTCGCCTCTTAACTGTTCAGGTTGCGAAATTGACTGTCCGTACAATCGGCACTACTAAAGACTTAAGGGCTATGGGTCGCTACCTATAGCTCTTTTCCTTTTAAAATTAAACCTATATTATAACATACTAAAAATATTATTATAGAAATTAAACCTGTAAAATTAAATTCAAAACCGAGGGTATAGTATTAATAAAGAACCTAATACAAACCCAATAATTGTATAATATGTTTCAGAAAAGAACTTTCTCATTAATACTTCTGTTATTTTCAAAAATAATATTCCACCCAAAATAACACCAATTCCCATAGGTATAAGAACTAACAAATTAACAGTAGAAACTGCGTCTAAATATACTTCATATGTATTTAAAATCATTAATAAAACAGTACTACTAACTCCAGGAACAACAATACCGATAGACATAACAAAACCGCTTAAAACTAAAAATAACGTGTTTCCTGAACTAGTAAAAGTACTATATTGTAAAGTATGTTCTAATAGTAGTAAAAATATTGTAATTCCAAAAGAAAGAAAAGTATATATTAAGTAATGTATTTTAAAGCCTTTTTTAGAATTTGCTATTTTAAATAAATTTGGAACACATCCTAATATTAAGCCAATAAACGCAAATTTTGTTTCGGTTGGATATAAATCAAATAAAGTTCTTAACAAATTTCCAAATACAATTACACCAATTGCAACACCGATAATAATAGGAAACAAAAATTTGAAATTTTCTTTGCTGTTTTTGAAAAATCCTAGAACACAATTTATAAGTTTATCATAAATCCCAAAAATAACACATAAAACGCCACTACTAATGCCAGGTAAAATAGCACCAGCACCAATAAATATGCCAATAATAAAACGATATAATGTACCCATAAAAACCTCCAATAAAGATATATTTTCTAATTTAAAAAATATGCAAAATTATATGCTGTAGAGTAAAGGCCCCTTTACTTAAGGGGGCTAGCGCGTGAAACGCGACTGGGGGTTCTACATTAATGAAATATTAAGAAAAATACAGTTGACTAAATAGATAAAAAATAAGATAATATAACAATAAGGGTGATGGAAAAAATGGATAGAATAAAGAAGAATTTAAGAAATTTTGCTATTTTTATAGTGTTAATAGTAATAACATTTTATATTATATTAAAAGATCAAGATATGTCTCAAATACTTACAGTATTAGCAAATTCTAAAAAGCAATTTATAGTAATAGCTATAGCTTGTATGTGTTTGTTTATTGCATGTGAAGCTATAAACATAGGAAGAACCCTAAAAGCATTAAATGAAAAGTCTACATTTTGGAAAAACGTAAAATATGCTTTGATAGGATTTTTCTTTAGTTCAATAACACCAGCTGCAAGCGGTGGTCAACCAATGCAAATATATTACATGCATAAAGATAGAATATCTGTTGCAAATTCCACATTAGCACTATTAATCAATTTAAGCTGTGTACAAATTGTTACAATATCACTTGCTTTATTTAGCTTATTTTTTAATTATCAATACTTAAATAAAGCCTTAAGATGGCTATTTATAATAGGTGTAGGGCTAAACTTAACAGCTTTAGTTTTATTATTAGTATCAATATTTTCTAAAAGAATGACAAATGGAATAATAAATATAACTATAAAAGTATTAAAATTTTTTAGAGTAAAATATATTGAAAATAAAAAGATACGTTTTGAACAAGAACTTACAAAATATCAAGATAGTTCTGCATATATAAAGAGTAATTTACTATTAGTTCTAAAAACATTACTTACGACATATGTACAATACATTTTGTACTATAGTATTTCTTATTGGGTATATTGTTCATTTGGATTAAGCGAGCATAGCATATTTGAAATTATAACCATGCAATCAGTTCTATATGCAACTGTATCTGGAATACCATCTCCAGGAGCTGTAGGAGTGAGCGAAGGTGGATTTATTGGAATATTTAGTAGAGTATATTCTGACACAATGATAAATGGAGCAATGTTACTAAGCAGAGGTATTAATTTTTACTTGTTTGTACTAATAAGTGCAATTATAGTGTTAATAAATTTATTTAAAGATAAGAAAAGTGATGAAATGCAAGAAAGTGAGAGTATATTAGATGATAATATACATAAATGATTTAAACGTATAGAAAAAAATGTTGAAAAAAATCGAAATATGAAGTATAATACAAAAGTATTATTTAAAAATGAAAAATTTAAATAATAAGAAAATAGGGGAAGTTAAATGATTAATATACTATTGTGTGGAAACGAAAAAGTTTTTGATGGTGCTTTAACACAGCTTTTATCCATTACAAATAGAACAAAAGAAACAATAAATTGTTATATTTTTACTATGGATATTTCTAGAATAAAACCAGAATACACAAGCATTACAGATGAGCAAGTGGAATTTTTAGATAAAGTACTAAAATCAAAAAAAATAGATAATAAAGTAACAAAAATTGATGTTACTAATCTATATGAAAATGAATTTTATAAGTGTAAAAATGAAACTGCATACTGTACACCATATACATTACTAAGGCTACTAGCAGACTTAGTTCCAAATATGCCAAATAAAATTTTGTACTTAGACATTGATATGATGGCACATGATGACATTTCTAAGTTGTATAGTATTGATGTTTCGGGATATGAATATGCAGCAGTAAAGGAAAAATATGGTTCGATTTTCATATGGCCAGATTATATAAATGCAGGAATGCTATTATTAAACATGGAGAAAATAAAAGAAACAAAGTTACTAGAAAAAGCACGTAATCTTATAAAAACTAAAAAAATGTTATTTGCAGACCAAGACGCAATATATCGTTCCACTACTAAAAAGTTATTATTACCACGAAAATATAATGAGCAATCAAGTTTTAAAAGAAAAGACACAGTTATTTGTCACTTTTGTAAAAGACTTATGCTTCTTCCTTATCCACATACTGAAAATTATAAACAATGGCAAATTGATGATATACATAGAGAACTAAAATGTTATGCTTTTGAAGAAGATTTAAAAGAATATGTAAAATTAAAAGAACAATTTCAAAGCAAAGTTGAAAAAGGGGAAAAATAAATGAATAAAGAAAAAAGTATAATACCAATCTTCTTTACAGTAGATGATACATATGTACCTTTTTTATCTGTAACATTACAATCAATAGTAGAAAAGTCAAGTACAGAATATCATTATGAAATAAAGATATTATATGCGAAATTAAGTAATGAAAGTAAAGAAAAAATAAGTAAATATACAAGAAATAATATAACAATAGAATATGTTGATGTATCAGAATACTTTGAAAAAGTAAAAGATAAACTTTATACAAGAGATTACTTCTCAATGACAACATATTTTAGATTATTTATTGCAAGCTTATATCCACAATATAATAAAGCTATATATTTAGATAGTGATGTTGTTGTGCTAAAAGATATAGCAGACCTATATAATATTGATATAGGAAACAATTTAGTTGGAGCAGTACCAGATGATATTATTCAAAAAAATGAAGTATTCCAAGAATATGTTGAAAAAGTAGTAGGTGTTTCAAGTTATAAAAACTATTTTAACGCTGGTGTGCTAGTAATGAATTTAGAAGAACTACGAAATTATCGCTTTGAAGAGAAATTTGTATATCTTCTAGGAACTGTAAAATATGCTGCTATTCAAGATCAAGACTACTTAAATAGAATTTGCAAGGGAAGAGTAAAACTAATAGATTTAAATTGGAATATAATGCCATCAGCTTCTGCAAGAGAAATTGAAGAAGAAAACATCAAATTAATACATTACAATTATCAATATAAACCATGGCATTATGATAACATATTATATGGTAAATATTTTTGGGATTATGCTTCAAGAACAGAGTTCTATAATGAATTAAAGAAGATGAAAGAAGACTTTAATGAAGAAATGGAAAAAGCAGATAGGGAAGCAGATAAAAACTTAAGAGCACTTGCAAAAAAAGAATCTGACTGTGTTGGTGATGATAGACCTAAAAAGAATGTTGTTCAAGAAAAATCTAAAGAAAGATTAGAAATTTTAGAAAAAATAAAGCAATTAGAAAAAGAGGGGCGTTTTGATGTAGATGCAGAAAATGATCCTCCAACAATTCCATTAACACCAGATAATGTTGATTATTTAAAAGAAAAGAGTACAAGTAAGTTTAAAAATATTCTTGCAAATAAAGTAGGGGAACGTTTCTTAAATGATTTACTAAAAGAAAACAAGTTGATTATTAAAGATATAAAAGGTATGGAAAATTTACAAGGTGTAGAGACTGGTGCTATTATAACTTGTAACCACTTTAATCCATTTGATTCTTTTAGTATTGAACAAGTTTTTAGGTTATCTGGTAAATCAAAAGAAAAGAAATTGTATAAAGTAATAAGAGAAGGAAACTATACAAATTTTCCGGGCTTATATGGGTTCTTCTTTAGAAATTGTGACACATTGCCACTAAGTTCAAATAAAAGAACAATGATAGAATTTATGAAAGCTGCCAGTACAATCTTACAAAGAGGAGATTTTATATTAATTTACCCAGAGCAAAGCCTATGGTGGAACTATAAAAAGCCAAAGCCATTTAAAAATGGAGCATTTAAGATGGCAGTAAGAAATAATGTTCCTGTAATTCCAATTTTTATTACAATGGAAGATAGTAATATTATTGATGAAACTGGGTTTGCTGTACAAGAATATACTATAAATATTGAAAAACCAATATATCAAGATGAAAGTTTATCTTTAAAAGAAAATGCGGAAATGATGAAAGAACGAAATTATCAAATTTGGAAAGAAATATATGAAGACTTCTACAAAATTCCACTTGAATATACTACAAAAAAACAAGAAGTGAGTGTTGTAAATGGAAAATAAGAAAATTATTTACTATACAGATGAGCTAAATGATGAATTTTCAGATAAAGTAATAATTCCACGAAGGATTGATGAAAATTACAAATATATTCACAATCCTTTATGGGATTTTTGTTCATATATTATACAAAATGTGCTTAGTATGCCAATAAAGGTGTTATATTCTAAAATAAAATTTAGAATACAATATATTGGAAAAGAAAAACTAAAAGCATATAAAAAACAAGGGTATTTTATATATGCAAACCATACACAAGCATTTGCAGACACATTTATTCCTAGTGTAGGAAATTATCCAAAAAGAAATTTTTTAATAGTAAACCCTGCAAATGTATCTATGAAGCATTTAGAGACATTTGTAGAAATGTTAGGAGCAATACCAACTCCAGATAATAAAACTGCAATGAAGAATTTTTTAGATATAATAGAAAAGAGAATACGAAATAAGTCATCTATTACTATCTACCCAGAGGCTCATATATGGCCATATTATACAAAAATAAGACCATTTAAGGATGTATCATTCAAGTACCCAATACAACTAAATACTCCAACTTTTTGCATGACAAATACATATGTATCTTATGGAAAGAATAATGATAAGATAAAAATTGTAACATATATAGATGGACCTTTTTTTGCAGATAGTAGCCTAAACAAGAAAGAAATGCAACGTGATTTACGAAATAAGGTATATGAATGTATGGTAGAAAGAAGCAAAAACAGCAATATTGAATATATAAAGTATATAAAAGAAGAAGAGAAAGAAACTATAACAATTTAATAATTGTACTATATATATGAAAATACACCAGATTACAATTGCTATCTGGTGTATCTTCATTAACTACAGCCGATTAAATGCATTAAAAATGATGTCTTCTAGTTGCAAATTTGGAAATTTTTCTTGCAATTTTTCAAGAATTCCTTCTCTAGTTGCTTTACTAATATTAGTAAAATCTTTACAAGTTTCCATTTCTAATGTCACCTCAGTTGAACCATAACCCTCTATCTGCTCCCGTTCTGATACCTTTGCCTTCCAACTGTAAAAATATAACATATTTTTATCTCCTTTCAAAAATAACTAACTTTATTGCTAATCTTCACTAATATTTTACTATAAAATTACATAAAATGCAAATTTTGAAATTTGCATTTTACTAGATAATTGTTTTATAAACTTTTGTAGAAACTTATACTTATAGAGTAAATTCTTCGAAGAATTGGCAAGAAACCTCCTTTAACAAGGGAGGTGGCAGTGCGAAGCACTGACGGAGGGTTCTTATTAAATGTTTCTTAAGAACCCCCAGTCCACTTCGTGGACAGCCCCCTTATTAAAGGGGCTCTAGAGCCAGTTCATAAAAGATTTGTATTGGCGCATAATTATATTTGAAACTATTGTCTAGTAACCTAAAATTAACAAATTTACAGTTAAACTATGGTTAAATAATTAGAAATTTGATATAGTATCATTCTTGTAATTCTTTACTCAATTTACCCATTGCTTTTGTTTCTATTCTAGAAACGTATGAACGAGAAATTCCCATCATAGAAGCAATTTCATTTTGGGTTTTGGGTTTAGTACCATTTAATCCAAAACGTAACTCTAGAATTGTTTTTTCTCTATCTTTTAAAGTCTCTTTCATCTTTTCATAAAGCTTCTTCACTTTCATCTTTAAATCAATTTCATCTTCAATAGATTTATCATCTGTTTCTAATACCTCCATTAAAGTAACCTCATTATCATCTTTGTCTTTTCCAATAGGCTCATTCAAGTATACTTCAGACTTTGTTTTCTTACTAGAACGCAAAAACATTAGTATTTCATTTTCGATACATCTTGCAGCATATGTAGCAAGTCGTATATTTTTGTCTGATTTAAAGCTATTTATTCCTTTAATTAAACCAATAGTACCAATAGAAATCAAATCATCTTGGTCAATATTTGTAGTAGCATATTTTTTACTAATATGAGCAACTAATCTTAAGTTTCTTTCAATTAATATATTACGAGCTTCTTCATCTCCATTTTGCATCCTTTCAATACAACTTTTTTCCTCTTCTGAAGATAATGGCTCTGGAAACAAATTACTACTTTGTATGTATCCAACAACGAAAATAGCACTTTTTAAAAAGGCTAAAAATCCTGATAACGTAAGGGCAAGCATATATGGCACCTCCAAAATTGACTTATACAAAGAATTATATGTTTTGAAAAATAAAAAGTGCATGACCGTTTAAAAAATTTATTTGACATCTTTTTATTAGTGTTATAAAATACTAGAAGTAAAGGAGGCTTGAAAAACATGATTGAATTAGAAGAAAATAAAAGAGAATTAGTCGAATTAGAAAAAAGAATCGAAAGTATTGGTGAGTCTCTTTGACTTAAACGTAGTAGCAAATAGAATAGAGGAACTAGAGAGTAAGACAATGCAAGAAGGTTTTTGGAATGATAATAAAACATCTAGCGTTGTATTACAAGAAATGAAATCTTTAAAGAACAAATATACAAAATTTACGAATCTTAATGAAGAAATAAAAAACTTACAAGAATTAAATGAACTTTTATTACTAGAAGAAGACGGTGAATTAGGAAAAGAACTTTTAAAAAATACTAAAGTATTAGAACATGATTTAGAAAAATTTGAAATAGAAACTTTACTATCAGGGAAATATGATATAAATAATGCAATTGTAACCTTACATCCAGGAGCAGGAGGAACAGAATCACAAGACTGGGCAGAAATGCTATATAGAATGTATACAAGATGGGCAAATGCTAATGGCTATATTGTTAAAGAACTAGACTATTTAGAAGGTGAAGAAGCAGGAATAAAGAGTGTTACATTTTTAGTTAGTGGAGAGAATGCATATGGCTATTTAAAAGCTGAAATAGGTGTACATAGACTAGTACGTATTTCGCCTTTTGATGCAGGAGGAAGACGCCATACATCTTTTGCATCAGTAGAAGTATTGCCAGAAATTACAGATGATATAGATATAGAAATTAACCCTGAAGATTTAAGAATAGATACATATCGTGCATCACGGAGCAGGAGGACAGCATATAAATAAAACAGATTCAGCAGTACGTATTACTCATATACCTACAAATACTGTGGTTTCTTGCCAAACAGAAAGGTCTCAAATACAAAATAGAGAAACTGCTATGAAAATGTTAAAATCGAAATTGCTAGACTTAAAAGAAAAAGGGCATAAAGAAGAGATTTCAGAATTAAAAGGAGAGCAAAGGGATATTGCATGGGGAAGTCAAATTCGTTCATATGTATTTTGTCCGTATACTTTAGTAAAAGACCATAGGACAAATTATGAAACAGGAAATGTTTCAGCTGTTATGGATGGAGAAATAAATGGGTTTTTAGAAAGTTATTTAAAGATGAATTTGAACTCATAAAAAGGCTTTGTCATGCGGACGAGCAATGCTCGCCCCTACATATTTAAAATAGCATTTTTTTATAAAACAAGAAACTTTATAAATAACAAATAATATACTATATAGTATAGTGATGTTTAGACTTAAATGTCATTTACACTTTAAGAAAAAGAAGGTGCCAAATTATGGCAATTATAGTACAAAAATTTGGAGGAAGTTCTGTAGCAGACACAGATAAATTATTTAGAGTCTGTCGTCATATTATTAAAGAATATGAAAAAGGAAATGATATGGTTGTAGTTGTATCAGCACAACGGAAAAACAACAGATAAACTTATTTTAGAGGAAGCAGAAATTACTACTTCACCTAGCAAGAGAGAACATGATGTATTAGTTTCAACAGGAGAACAAATAACTATTGCAAAATTATGTATGTGCCTACAAAAGATGGGATATGATGCAATATCATATACAGGATGGCAAATACCAATTATAACAAATGGGATAAACGGAAATGCAAGAATAAAAGAAGTTTGTACAGATAGAATTAAAAATGATTTAGACCAAAGGAAAATTGTTGTTGTAGCAGGATTCCAAGGAATAGATGAAGATTTGAATATAACTACATTTGGAAGGGGAGGCTCAGATACAACAGCAGTAGCATTAGCAGCAGCCTTAAATGCAGAAAAATGTGATATTTACACAGATGTAGATGGTATCTTTTCAGCTGACCCAAGAATTGTAAAATATGTTTCTAAAATAGATACAATATCATATGATGAAATGCTAGAACTTTCAAGTCTTGGTGCAAAAGTATTACACAATAGATGTGTAGAAATAGGAAAAAAATACGATGTTCCTATATATGTAAAATCAACTTTTGAAGAAGAATCTCGAGGTACATTAGTATGTAAAAAGGAATGCATGGAAGAACTATGCATAACAGGATTAGCAAAAGAAGACCATATTGTGCGTATTACATTAGTTGGAAAAAATCATAAAATTGGACGAATTTACAAAGTATTTAAACTACTTGCAGATTTTGATATAAACGTAGATATTATAGTTCAAGCATTTGGTGAACATATGGCAAAAGATATATCATTTACAATAAAAGAAAAAGACTTAGAATTAGCACTAGAACTATTACACAAAAATGCAGATACATTTGATATTAATGAAATAAAATCAAGTGAAGGACTTTCAAAAATATCAATAGTTGGTGTTGGAATTGGTAATAACCCTGGTGTTGCAGCAACATTATTTGAAGTTCTATACGAAAACAATATAAATATGCACATGATTTCAACTTCTGAAATTAAAATTTCAGTATTAGTAAATAGTAATGTGGCAGAAACTGCTATGAACGAAATTCATAATACATTCATGAAAGAAACTGTTTCAATCTAGAAACAGTTTCTTTTGTTTCTATGAGAAATGTTAAGTGTAGGGGCATCGTTTGTGGGAATACCCGTAAGACATGACACCACTGTGCCCTCTTTTGTGTCTTTTTCGTGAATTTATAGGTTTATCAGTTCTAAGATGGGCAAGTTGTGAATATATATAATTTAGACTAAAAAAGTGAATGGGGGAAAGGGTTTATGACATTAGAAGAAAGAAAAGGACTAACAAGTAATGTTGTACAAAATCTTGTGCTAGAAAATAGAGGAAAACTAAGTATTTCTGGAGTTCTTGATGTACTAAGCTTTGATGACCAAATTGTAATTATCGAAACAGAACTTGGTTTATTAACTATTAAAGGAGAAGACCTAAGAATTAATAAACTTAGCATAGATACATCAGAAGTAGTAGTTGAAGGTGATATTTATAATATGGGGTACAGTGAAAAAGAAATGGATAAAAAAACTGGGAGCCTTTTAGGTAAAATCTTTAAATAGAAAAGGTGAAAGCATAATGAATAACCAAGCATATACATTTATTATTTTTATTATAAATGGAATCATAAATGGAATTCTATTTGATTGCTTTAGAATTGCCCGTAAATCGTTTAAAACCTCTGATGTTATTACATATGTAGAAGATATCTTATTTTGGATAATAGCAGGCATAATAACTCTATATTTCATTTTTGTATTCAATAATCGGAGAAATACGTTTTTACATTTTTTTAGGTATTCTTATAGGAATACTACTATACATATTAACAATTAGCAAATTCTTTATAAAAGTTAGTGTAAGTATTATTTCATTCTTAAAAGAAATAATAGCAAAAACAATAAATATATTACTATATCCACTAAAATTAATATTTAAAACATTTAAGAAGATATTGTTTCGACCAATTTCTTTTATATTTATCAATATTCGAACTATTTTTGCCAAAAGCAACTTTAAACTAATAAATCTGCAAAAAAATTGTAAAAAATTACAAAAAACAGACAAATAAAGAAGGATTTTTGAGATTTACGTAGAAAAATATAATGAATGGATTTTACATAAGGAATTTTAAACTATTTGATAAAATTGGAGAGTAAAGTACATATGAAAATAAAGAAATTAGGAAAAAAGTTATGTATTCTTGCTATTATATTATATGCATCTATTACTATTATAAATCAACAAAAATCATTAAATGCATACAATAATGAACAAATTGCTTTGAAGGAAAAAATAGAAAAGCAAGAGGAATACAAAAAAAACTTGTTAGAAACAAAAGAAAATATCAGTTCACCAGAATATATTGAACAACTAGCACGAGAAAAATTAGATATGTATTTGCCAAACGAAAGGGTATATATAGATGTAAGCAAATAATACATAGACGTGCCAATTTTGTGCATTATTTGCTTATAATATTTTTGTTTTATCATTATATCATTTATAATTAATTCCTATTATTTCCAAATATTAGAAAATAAAATATAAATTTTACTAGTGTTATTGCGAATAATGTGATACAATATATTTGCTAATAGATCGAAAGGAGAAAAAATATATGAACTATGAAGACATGTCACTTACAGAATTAAAAGAAGTTGCAAAAGAAAAGGAAATTAAAAACATTTCTAAATTAAAAAAAGAAGAACTAATACAAGTACTCAAAGAAAGACAAACACAAACAGAAGCTACTAAAACAGAAAGCATTCAAAAAGAAGGAGTAACACCTCAATATAAGCCACAAGGAGAATATAAAGTTACAAGTGAAGAAGACAAAATTGCAGAAGGTATATTAGAAGTTTTACCAGATGGATATGGTTTTTTAAGAGGAGATAACTACTTATCTACACCAAATGATATCTATATATCACCAGTTCAAATTAGAAGGTTTAAATTAAATACTGGTGATAGAATAAAAGGTATATCACGTCAACCTAAAGAAGGAGAAAAATTTCCAGCTCTTATTTTTGTTGGAGAAGTAAATGGAGAAGCACCTGAAAAAGCATATAGAAGGAAAAACTTTGATGACTTAATTCCAATTTATCCACAAGAAAGAATACGATTAGAAACTACTTCAAATGAGTATGCAATGCGCCTTATTGATTTAATATCTCCAATAGGAAAAGGGCAAAGGGGAATGATTGTAGCACCACCTAAAGTAGGTAAAACTACATTATTAAAAAAGATAGCAAATAGTATTAGTACAAATAATCCAGAAGTAGAGTTAATTGTTTTATTAATTGATGAAAGACCAGAAGAAGTTACAGATATGAAACGTTCAATTAAAGGAGAAGTTATATATTCTACTTTTGATGAATTACCAGAGCATCATGTAAAAGTTGCAGAAATGGTATTAGAACGTGCAAAAAGGCTAATAGAACAAAATAAAGATGTCGTTATATTATTAGATAGTATTACAAGACTTGCAAGAGCATATAACTTAGTAATTCCATCTTCAGGAAGAACATTATCTGGTGGTTTTGACCCAAGTGCATTACACAAACCAAAAAAATTCTTTGGAGCAGCAAGAAATATAGAAAATGGTGGAAGTTTAACTATTTTAGCATCTGCACTAATAGAAACTGGAAGTAGAATGGATGAAGTTATCTTTGAAGAATTCAAAGGAACAGGCAATATGGAAGTGCATTTAGACCGTTCATTATCAGAAAAACGAATATTTCCTGCAATTGATATTAATAAATCTGGTACAAGACGTGAAGATTTACTTCTTAATCCAAAAGAACAAGAAACAGTATATGCATTACGAAAAGCATTATCATCAATGCCAGCATCTGAAGTTACAGAACAATTATTAAGCCAATTAGTAGCAACAAAAACAAACGCAGATTTCTTAATAAGAATGGAAATATTCTTAAAACAGTTTAAATAGAATAAAGTAATATATATTTATAAATGATAAGCAGAGAGAAGAGCAAAAACAATATTTCTGCTTGTTATTTATAAATATAGTACTTTGCACAAAATGAAACTTTTGTGCAAATAGGAGTAGGGCTAAAATATTTGGACTGCCTATAACGGTGTCCACTACCACTATTGCTAAACCTATCCGTTTGGTATTAGCTTTATTATTTAATAACTTATATTACTTCTTTAATAAATTGCTTTAAATCTAATCCTGATGCTTTAATTTTTTTATTCTTATAATCTTTCATTATATTATTATAAATTTTTCTATATAATTTTAAATTTTTATCAAAATTTCGTAAATCCTTCAAATCGCTTATTTTGCCTTATTTTACAGACAACAAACTATATGTCTATTTTTTAAAAATGGCTTAAAATCGATTCTCGTGCGTCGCATTTTTGGCACTTTTTAGAGTTTTTTTGAATGTCTATCAAAATCAACATTTTCACAGGTCTTTAGTAATATTATATGTAATTGTCATTTTCAGCAGCAAATTATAAACGATTAACTTGTTGACTTTAATATTAAAATGTCTTAAAAAGGATTTTAATGCGTCTAATAATTAAAATATTTTATATAGTTAGTATAATGGAATTTTAAATTAGTAATTTATAAATTATAAACAAAATTTATTTATAAAATATTAATTATGAATGTTTGAAAATTTTGTTCGTAAATTGAAATTTTTATAAATTTTAAACTTTGCACAAAATTTAAAAATTTTAATTTAATAAATTTTTTATACTAATTTTATATTTTAATTTTTATGATTTTGTTTTGTAGAAATTATTATATAGATTTTTTGTAGAATTCATAAGATTAGTTTTGAAATTCATTTTATTACTTTATCACTTATTTAAAGTTTCTAATTTTTCAAAACTGCCCCTCTCTCCTACTCTGCCATTCTTTCTAAATGAATTGAATATTATCCAGCATTTAATTGAATATGTAATCCCTTATTTTTCATACCTTCCTTCAATATTAATTTACCTATTTCTGGTATATTATCAATATTATTACTCTTACTTGCGACTTGTTCAGCTTGTGTTGCTAATACTTGTTCATAAGTATATTTTAATAAAGCTGTTTTTTCCTGGCATAAGTCATTAGAAGAGTCATTACTATTCAACATATAATCCAAATTATAGGCATATAACTCTAAAGCTCTTAAAATTATTTCGACCTGTCCATCCAATAGATTCAATTCTACAGAATGAATATTATTAGTATCGAATTTCACTTCTAAATCTTTCATGAGTTCCTCCTTATTATATTATATTTAAGCACAATAAGCAAGAGCATCTGCCATTTTAAATTGTGCTAATGGATGATTAAGCATAACATCTTTAACTTCTTGATCGTTTAAATGAGTATAAATTTCAGTTGTATCAATTTGGACATGCCCTAATAATTCTTGAATTGTTTTAATATTTACTCCTGCTCTATATAGAAGAGTTGCACAGGTATGCCTTAATGTATGGACAGTATATATTTCTTCATCAAGATTTGCTTTTCTATATGCTCGTTTTACAATTTTATTTATTGTGAATTGACTCATTCTGTATCCATAGCAAGTAAGGAACAGAGCATTGTCATGTTTCTTATCGTCATTATGAAAATTATCTCTTATTTCTAAGTATTTAATAAGAGCTTCTTTTGTTTTCTCATTCAAGTAATTTGTTCTTTCTTTGTTACCTTTACCAATTATAGTGAATTTATCATCTTTTAAATCTATATCATCAATGTTTAAATTTTTGATTTCAGAGAGTCGTAAACCACAATTTAAGAATATATGTAGCATTGCATTATCTCTAATTTCTACCTCATCTGTACTATTTTCATAAATTTTAAGAAGTCTTTTACCTTCATCTAATGATAAATAATTTGGTAATTTTTTATCAAGTTTTCTTTCACTATTAATTTTTTTAAATGGCTCTTTAAAAATGGTATGTTTTATTCTAAAAAGATAATCAAAAAATGTTCTTAAATGTTCTATTTTTATAACTCTTGAATTGTTTTGATAATGTGATTCTGCTAAAAAGAATATAAAACTATAAATATCACTATTATTCAAGCTTCTAATTTCATTTAAGCTCATATCATTTATAGAATTATACTTATTTTTAAATTTATGCACATTAATAAATTCTAAAAACTGTTCTATTGTAACAGTCATATTTTTTATATATGTTTGTGATAGATTTCTAATTGCAAGTAAGTAATTAGCAAAATCTTCAACGAATTTAGGTTTTTGTATTTCACTCATATTATATTATTCCTTCCTATCTAAAATATTAAAATTTAGCATAAGCTCTCTTAATTTTTTATCTGAAACATGTGTATAGACTTGTGTTGCTGCTAAAGATTCATGACCAAGAATTCTTTTTAATACAAATATATCTGCATCAGCTTCATTATAAAGAAGTGTTGCACTAGAATGTCTTAATGTATGTGTATGGTATTTTTCACTTTCTTTTCCTTCAGCATCTAGTAATTCTATTAGTTTTAATTTTATAATGTTTTGAACGGATCTTTTAGAAATTCTTTTTTCTCTTGAACTAAGAAATAAAGCATTATAATCTTTATTACTTTTATCTAGTTTTGGACGAACTTCCAAATAAGCATTTATAGCTTCACAAACAGCACTATTAAGATATATAATTCTTTGTTTATTTCCTTTTCCAGTAACTTTTAATGATTGTTCGCTGTTATCTATTTTTAAGTCTGTTAAATTAATTCCTACTAATTCAGAAAGTCGTAGACTACAATTTAAAAATACACATATTATTGCATAATTTCTTATTTTATATCTACAATCAGAATTTATAACATTTGCAAGTAATTGTTTGCTTTCTTTTAAATCCAGATGTTTAGGTTGTCTTTCTTCAACTGTAGCAGAATCCATCCATTGGGTTGGATTCACTTTAATTAGATTATTTGTTTCTAAATATTCATATAATCTTTTCATTGATGCTAATTTTCTATTTCTCGTTTTGTTAATATTTTCTAAAGTACTATCTAAAAAAAACAAATAATTTTGTAAATCAATCTGACTCATTTTTTCTAAATCTTCTATTGTTACATCAGTTATTTCTATATCTTTAAATTCTTCTTTACTTATAGTAGTTAGTCTAGTTTTATCATATAAATATAGTTTAATATATCTAAATAAAGTTCTTAAATCGAAAAAAGTTTCATCTATGCTTGTTTGTGCACTGAAATCTATATATCTTTTGTATTTTAGATAATTATTAAGAAATTCTGGGCTTTGTTTTTGATATTCCAAAAAAGACATACTTTTATAACTCCTCTCGTGGATTTTTCTTGTAATAAATTTAGCATATCTTCATTTGTAAAAACAAAGGTGCAAATCCATTATTTTTTTGGATTTGCACACTTGACAAATATTTTATTATTTGTTGTTTTTAGATAATAGTCAAATTTCTCATAATACATAATCATACATAACAATATCATAAAAATTATAAATATATATAATCATTGAAATAATATCTAACATATTTTTTCATTTAAAATGAAGGAAAATTTTTGCAAAAAATTTCTTAATTATTTTACTTTCATATCTACAGTTATTATTAATTTTTCTTTTTTGGCTATAATTTTTTTCATATGTTTTATTAATTGATTTTGATCTTCATAAACATCAAACATTGTCCTAATTTCTTCTATAAAATCATCAATTGTTCTTTCCTTATTAGCACTATGATAAATGCTATTAATTGCCAATATTGCATATGCTATGCTATTTTCTCTATCTATAAAAATTCTTTCCATTTATTTTTTTATCCTCCAATCTCTTTTTATAACTTTCTATGTATTTTAGTTGTTCTTCATTTTCTAACTTTTTTTCATATTCGGATTTATTTGAATTGCCTCCAACAATTACTAGATACATAAATAAGCTAATTAAAAATAATATCAAAAATATAATAATCATTTTTTCCTCCATTCTATGTGTATTTAATTCATTAAAAAATGATTAGCTAAATCATTCACAGGATTTTCACCTACCTGGTATTCCAGATTTACCCTCAATGCTTGCGACGCTTTTAACGCTCGAACTATGACTAGGCAAGAGTATCATTATAAATATTATCTTCATCGCCTTATAAGTCGCTAACTTATATTTTAGTATAAAGTTCTGATTCTCTATTTAAACTAGCTTAGATAATAGATGTTTTTTAATGAATGTTATTCAATTTTCAATGTTCTTTTATTTTTCAAAATACAAATAAGTGAAAGAGTTTCTTACCCCTTCACTTATTTGCTCACAAAAGTCGATTTTGTCCTCCCCTATTTTTCAAAAAATTTTTTTATTTTTTTCAATCCTAATTGGAGGCTTTTTTCTATTTGCCTTTTTTGTACTTTTTCAAGTTTTGCAACATCCCTTATTGTGATTTCATTTACAATATGTAAATCAATTCTTCTGTATTGTGCTTCTGTTAAATCTTTTAATGCTTGTTTCATTTTTTCCTTATCAATATTCTTTATAACAATTTCCTCAACACTTTCTGCTGGATTAAATGCTCTATTATAAACATCTTCTTCTGTTAATATTGATTGCTCTAAATGTCTACTTGTCTCATTTTTTATTTTTATGTATGATTTTTTTGAGTTCATATAAATATCAAATATTTCTTTGTCTATTTCAATTCTGCACTCATGTTCTGCACTATCTGTAAAAGATATATAATATTTATCTTCATTTTCTATATATTCTAAAGTATAACTATCTACTTCGTATTGCACTATATTTCCTCCTATTCATTTCAATTTTTTTGAAATGAACAAGGTGGTCCACGACAGTGCATAGTCAAATTTTCTAACATATAAAACTCCTAAAAGAAAATTGACTTAACAATTTCTTAAAGGAGTTCGTTTTCAGGGGATATTTTACAACTCATCAATGTCCGAAATATTTATTGCGATTTTCCTTTGTTTACTAATAATCTTTTGATTAAGCTCCTTTTCAGACTTTGATTAAGTTGTGAAAATTATATTTTCTTTTAGTAATTTTGTGTTTGATGGGTTAAAAAGGGCTATAAAAAGGTCAAAAAAGGCTACACTTTTTATAATTTGACATAATTTTCCATTTGTATTGATTTTACATAATGTTTGTGCTATAATATCTTTGTATTTAAAACATTTGTGGAGGTTAGCAATGCTTAAAGTTCTAATAGCTGATGAAGATCTTGAAGCAAATTCAACTTGCTGTCAGTATCTTGCAAATGATAAAAACCTAGATGTAATAAGTGTTAACAGTGGTATTAATACATTAAATAAATATTATGAGATTCAACCTAATATTTTAGTAATAAATTCTGATTTTAAAGATAAAAAATACACTGAAATAATTAATGAACTATCAACTACATCTAAAGAAAGAAAAAATTGTAATATAATTCTTACAGTAAAAGATGATACTGAAAAATTAGAATTAGACTTCATGGCGAAAGTATATAAGTTGTTTTATTCTCCTTTGGACTATAACAATATAAAGGAAGGAATCGAGCAATACAATTTAGATAATATAATCTTTTATGAACCTAATGAAGATAATTTAAGAGCCTTATTTTATAAAGTAAATCTTTATAATGAGCGTTTAGGTGCTGTATATCTAAAATATGCAATTATAAGATGTTATAACAATCCTATTCTTTTAAATTCTTTAAATTCTATTTTTGATTTAGTTGCTGAAGAATTTAATATATCTTATAATTCTGTTAGACCTGCAATGAGAAATGCTCTAAAATCTGTAAATGATTATAGAAATATCATAGGAAATAAAGGCATTTTTAAACTTTTTGAAAATGAAGAATCAATTACACCGAAAAATTTTATACGTATTATCACTACCTATTATTTGAAACAAAAAAAGTAAAAGAAATAAGTAAAAAATCATAATTTGATTAAACTTATTTCTTTTTTGTTTTTTATTGATATTTATATTCCTTATATGCTTTTACAATATCTTTTGCACTTCCATCATATGGTTGTATTACACAAGCATTTAATTTATTTCCTGTAATATGGATAGCTTCCATTAGTTCGTTATCTGGTATTTCTCCTATAGTATTGAAACTTGGAAAACTATCTTGTAATTTTTCTTTTGTCTTTTTTATTAGTTCTAGTCCTGGCATATTATTATAGTTATATTTAGAAAATACAATTTCTGGCTTTAATTCTACTATTTTATTATATGCATCAATTCCATCAGATGCAGTTCCAACTACTTCTATGTATTCTAAATTACTTATTGAATTTATTATAGAATTTCTAATATTCTCATCATTATGAGCAACTACTGTTCTTATCTTTTCCATGCTTTTATCCCCCTTATCAATAAATTCCATTAAATTTTGATATAATGCATTTCCTTTTTTTATATCTTTTCCGTTTTCTGTCTTTATAATATCTCCATTAGCTACAATTAATATACTTTCTTCAAGTTCTTTCTCTTTTTTATAACTAATATTACTTATGTTTTCAAATTTTTTAAATACTCCTTTTTTCATATCGAATTCATCATCTGTTATTTCAAACATTTCTCTATTTTTTTCAGCTGTTTCTCTTAATGGCATAAATTTAAAAAACTTCCATGTGTTTATTTTGTAGTTATTTAAAAAATTTCCTAAATCATCTAATTGATTTATATTTTCTTTACTAACAACTGTATTAATGTTCAATTTTAAATCTTTGTCTTTCACATAATCTAGTACTTCTTTTATGTTTTTGTAATGGTTTATTCCTCTTCCCAATTCTAAATTGGTTTGATCATCTATCGAATCAATTGATAATACTAAATAATCTAAATTATCACATATTTCTTCTTTATGATTACTTTGTGCTAACAATAATCCATTCGTTATCAGTTTGTTTTTCACTCCATTTTCTTTTGCTAATTTCATTAAAGGAACTACATTTGGATATAAAAGAGCCTCTCCTCCAGTCCATGTAATATCTGTTATACCTTCTTCAATTAAGTTCTTTAATATTCTTTCGTTTTTTTCATAATCTAAGTCATTGACATTTAAAAACCTATGACAGTATTTACAATTTTGATTACACTTTGCTGTAATATTCCAGCATACTTTTTTCCTTGTCATTTTTCATTCCTCTTTTCTGATATTTTTATACATTAAAATTATATATGCAATTAAAGTAAAAAACTATTCTTAATATTTTAATTGCTATTAAAATATTTTTAACACTCAAAAAAAGAATATCTCATTTTGTAAGATATTCTTCCTTTTCATATTTATTATTTCACTTTTATTGCTTTAGGTATTTTTTTATAAAGCTTTTGTCTACTCTTGTCAATTGATTTTTGATATGTATTAAATTTATACTTATATTAGGTAATTCTATTGGCAATTCTACTTCATATAATTCTCCATTTTCTAGTTCTCTCTTTACTGCCTCTTTCATTACATACCCTATTCCTAATTCTCTTTTCGCTGCATCTACTCTAACTTCTGTAACATCACATTCTATTGTATCTTTTATTTGCACATTATACTTATTAAGTGTCTCCATTAACTTTTTAGTAGTATTAGTATAATCAAAATTTAATATATACTTTAAATTTTCAAGTTCTTTTACATCATTAATTTTTAATGGTTTCTTTGACACAAATATATTATTCACTGATTTTAGTTCTTCAATACTTAAATCTATATTACTATTTGGTATTATATCCATTATCATAAAATCAATTTCATGATTTTCTAATAATTCTAACATCTTATCAGTATTTGCACTACTTATTAACCTAACTACTAATCCTGGATGTTCCTTTTTAGCTTTTTCTATACAATCCATTAAATAATATGTTGTTATATGTGAAGGACATCCTATTGTAATTGTACCATTAGATAAATCGTTTTTTTCCTTTAATACCTTTTCTCCATATTCAAAAGCAAGCATACTTTTAGAAACGATTTCATATAATTCCTTTCCTGCTTCTGTTAGTTTTACACCATCTTTTTCTCTATTAAATAATTTTGTATCTAGCTGATTTTCTAAATTTAATATTTGTGTACTAATATTAGGAACAGATACATTTATTTTTTCACTAGCCTCTGAATAACTCTTTGAAGTTGCAACAGTACAAAATATTTTATATAAATTTAAATTGATATTAGTCATAATACCCCCTATAATACTTTTGATAATTGTATTTCTGCTTTCTTTATAAAATAATCATTTGTATCTATTGGAATTTCTAACTCTTTTATCTTCTGCTTTATTTTTTCTATGGTATCAAGTTCACTATTGCCTTTTACTGTTTCTACTTCTATTAATTGATCTCCATCTTTTATATCTTTTATTGCTATTTTTAGTTCATTTTTTTCATAAACTATATCATTTTCTTTTATATTCATTAATTTGTCATATCCAATTGCTTCTATAAATGCTTTTCCTGTTTCAGCATTTAAAATTTCACAATCAACTTTACTTTGCTTTAATATATTTCCCTTATCATCTATTTGTTTATTTTTAAAAGTTAATTTTATTATCTTTCGTTCAGGTATAAATTCTGTAATATCTCTTAAAAGTATAGCTCTACCTAGTATTTCTCTATGGCTCATACTTTTTAAATTTAATTCTCTAGGAATAAAATATGTATCATCTAAAATATACTTTTCTACAATCCTAAAATTTTTATTTTCTAATAAATTACAAAGTTCCTCTATACTGCATGTTAATTTTACTGTTATCTCATTACTCATTTTAACTCTCCTGTAAAATATTGTATTTAATACTTCTATATTATACCATGTTATGTTAATTTTGTAAACTTTTTTCGCTTATATTTCTTACAATATCTAGCATAAAAGCCAGTAATTAATATTAATTACTAGCCTTTTTATTGTATAATCGTCCTTTTTCTTCCAAAAGTTTAAAATTACAGCATCTTTTAGATACATTAGATGCGGGATTATTAATTTTTTCATTATATAGTTTCATTGCACTTTTCTTAATTTTCTCCATTTTATCATTAATTATATTTAGTTCAAAACTTAAAAATGATATGTATAATGTTTTTTCCTTATCATTGTCAAAATCTCTATAATTTTCTATTTCTTTATATTTTAATACTTTAACATTTTCATTTGATATTGGAATCATATTATTAAGATTTAGTACACCTATTATCTTATCATCTTGCATTATTTTTATAAAATCCATACCTTCTCGTATTTTATAATGTTTCTCTTTTGCTGAAGATATTGGAACATAATAATTAAACTCATTTATAGTTATTAATATTCCTATATATGGCTTTAATTTTGTATTATAATCAATATTCTCGACTTTTTCATCAAATTGTCTTAGATAATTTACATATTCTTTGTCTGCTATATACCATTTTAACTTATTTTCTTTCATTTTTCGCTCCATATATATAAATTTAGGTGGTAAAGTTTCCTCTACCACCTCTTTTACATCCATTTTTTTCTGGAATGGTAAAACCTTCTTTATATGCCTATTTTTGACTGGAATAGTAAAACCACTTTATATGCCCATTTTTGACTGGAATGGTAAAACCGCTTTTATCATAACTGTAAATAAGTTATTCTGTCTTATTATATTCATTATACGCTATTTTTATTCTATTTGTCAATAGTTTCCGATTTTGATTTTTTTCTGCCCTACTTATTGTAATTTGTATATTAGCTTTGATTTTTTATTACATATTGCAACAACCAAAGTATAAAACAATATATTAAAATTCATTATATCATAAGTTTATTCTTCAAATATTATATTTATCTTTCTTCTATATCCTTTTCTCTAGTATTATAATGTTTAATTTGACAATTATCATGAGCATATAAACTTAGATTACCATCTTGTGGAATTCCGTTAAAATAAGCACCGATAGCCCTACAAACTCCATTATGCGTTACTATTAATATTTTAGAATTAGGATATTTTTGTTTAATATCATCAATAAAATCCCATATTGTTTTTACAAAATCTTTTATTGGAGTCATGCCTTCAATATCAAAGTCATAGTTATAATTCCAATAGTGTGGATAGTCAAAGCTTTCTTTAGGTTTTCCTTCCATTTCTCCACAATCTCGTTCCATAATTCTATCATCCTCAATAACTTCTTTTCCTTTTACATTAACAAGTTCGCATGTTCTTTTAGCTCTTTCTAAAGGTGAGCAGATAACAAAATCATAATCAATTTTATTTACTTCATCTCTAGCATTTATTGCTTGTTGTTCTCCTTTTTCAGTTAACGAATATATTTGTTTTCTTCCAACCATTCCTTTACAAGCATTTGTTGCTGTTTGTCCATGTCTTATTACATACAATTCCATAATTTAACACCACTTTCTTATAAATTCTTCAATATTTTTAAAATCATCATATCTTTCTTTTATTATTTCGTGTGACCAATTCCACCATTCTGATTTTTCTATTTTTTCTATAATGTCTTCACTAAATCTTTTTTTAATTGGTCTAGCTGGAACACCTACAACAACTGAATATGGATCAACATCATGTGTTACTACTGCACCACTTCCAATTACTGCTCCATTTCCAATATGAACATTAGGCATTATAATTGCATTATGTCCTATCCATACATCATTACCAACAATTACTTTTTCATTTCTTCTCATTTCTATAACACTTGTATCATCATTTTCAGAGAAATCATATCTTATTCCTTTATATGTAAATTCATGTTGTGAAATTCTTGTAAAGGCAGGGTGATTAACTGCATTTATTCTAGCACCATATGCAATTGCAACAAATTTTCCTATATCAGAATACCATATTTGATTGTCTCCTCTACATACTGCGTACTCTCCAATATTAGACTCTCTAAAATCACATCTATCTCCTATTTCAGAATATATTCCAATTTTAGTTTTGTCATCTATAGTTACATCTTTTCCAAACTTTATATCACTATTCATTTATTATTTATTTGCTCCTTTCACAAAACATTATACTAAAACATTTTCATTTTTACAATAATTTTAGGATAAAAAAATCTCTTCATTATTAAAAAATCAATCAAAGCGATAACTTACTATCTTGTATTCTGATTTTTATTTGGTTTCTAATATTTTTTTAGCATAAGAACATTCTGCAATAAGATTTTTACTGAAGTTTTCTGCATTTTCAATAACACATTTTACTAATCTTTTTGCAATACCTTGTCCTTGATATTTGATATCTACTCCAGTATGAAGTATATTCCACGTATCTCCCACTTCTTTAAAGTTACATTCACCAATTTCAATTTCATCATCATAAGCAACAGCTCTATTTTCTTTTTTTATAAATTTAATATTAATCATTTTGTATCCTCTTATATTTCTAATTTTACATGAATTATAACATATAAAAAGTATAAATAATATAAATTTTTAATATTTTTTACTATTTAATTTCTGTTATAGTTTTAAATATGTTATTTTCAATCTCTCTTGCATACTTTTCATATTTCATAGCAAATTCTTTACAAGATATTTCTATAATTTCATTGCCTAGACATATCTTTACATTATCTAATTGAACTTTTTTTGACATTCCTATCATTACTATTAAAAAACAACATTTATTAACTACTTCTTTGCCAAAATCAACTAAATTAGCTCCATTGTTTTCTTTTGAAATTTCCTTTATGAACTTACAATATAGTTCATCTCCTAATAAATTGTTTGCTATATTAGCATAATTAATATTTTCCATAATATTGTACCTCCACTTTCTTTTTATTGACAATATTGTAATACCTTCTTATTTGCTTTTTCAATTTCAAAAAAAATTTTCTTTAAATTGTACTTAAACATAGAAAAATACACTGTTTGATGTACTTTTCTATGTTTAAGTTTTTTCAAAAAATTTAATAAAAAATTAGAAATAGGAGTTTTTTATTCTCCTATTCCTAAACTTTATGCTACACTTAATACTTCATTTTCCCATTTATTTAAAAATCTTTTTTGACTATTATTTGGAAGCCCATTATTTTTGGTTCTACTTTGAACTATTTTTCTTTCCCTTACTTCTATTGTTACAAGTGATTTATTAGGTGCATTAGTTTCTCTCATAAAATATATATCACATTTTCCTTTTGCATATTGTTCAGCATAATTCCTTATACAATGATTTTGTTGTGTGCTTTCATCTTCTAATGATATAAAGCTTTCTGCTGGCATTACAATATACTTTTTATTACTATAGGTATTCTGCTTTAATTGTTTATATCTTCTATTTATTGCTTTGTTTACTTTTGCATTATTTTTTATAAGTATCTGCCTTGAATATTCATCATGTTTCTTTTTTAGATTTTCTGGAAATAGATATCTTTTATTTTTTAAGTCCATCTTTAATTTTTCTAAAAACCCCAAATAGTCTATATACATCTGTATATCAAAATTTCTTTTCTTTTTTGCGTATTCTACAAACTTTTCAAGTGAAACATATTTTTTAACCTTTTCTAAATCAGAGATATAAAATTTACTAAGAACTTTTATGCTTTCAATATTAGGTTTTTTATAGATTCTCAAGATGTTTAGTTCATTTCTATCTATATTATTCTTTTTCATAAATTCATAATAGCTTTTGTCTACTCCAAATCTTTCTTTAAAACTTTTTCCTTTGTTAAAATCTCCAGAACATGCTGCTAATTTATATAATCCCATTTTTGCTAATAACTCTGTGCTAGGAAAATTATTTAATAAATGGTATTTTATATCTATTTCATCATTTTCCTTCGCTATTTTCCACAATTGAGAATATTTAAGTTCTGTATTTTTTAATAGTTCTTTTAAGTTTTTATCATATACTTTTCCATAGGCATTTAATGATCTATAATATTGATTATACCATCTCCACTTTTTTCCTTTTCTTGTATGGTTAATAAATAATTCACCCCACATAGTACTTACTGCTCTGTCATTAGCAAATTCCATTACGTTTTTCATTTCCTTATTAATAAGTATTCTTCCATATTCTGCTGGTTTAGAATGATATATTTCATTTTTTGTATATCTAGTAAATATCTCAAACAATCGTATTACCCATTTATCATCTAATTTATCAAGCAAAACTAATACATCTTCAAATATATGGAAACTATAATTACTTTGCTTTATTAAATAAGTATTATGACATTTAGGACATTTCTCATATTCATTAATTTTTTTATCTGTTTCAAATTCTGTATTACAATTTTTACAAATACATTTTCCCTTTGCTTTTATAATAAAATTTTGTTTTTCTTTCTGTTTCTTAACAAAAAAATACCAACCACGTGGTATTTTTAATTCATTATCTATCCTTTTAATTAATTCTCTATATTCTTTCTTTAAATAAGCCATATTATTATCACTTTCCTTTCGTATATTATGCAACATTTAATATATTTTTTTCCCATAAATTTAAAAATTCTCTTTCTTCTCTATTAGTTGCAGTATTTCGTTTTTGATATTGCTGCCTTATCTTTCCATCTAATACTTCAACTGTTACTAACGATTTATCTGGTTCTTTTATTTTTCTTAAAAAGTATATGTCTGTATTACCATTAGCATATTTTTCACTATAATTACTATATACACAATTGTTTTGCTGGTTTGCCTCATCTTTCATATCGTTTAAAGTTTTTGCTGGTCTAATACAAAACTTATTATCTTCATAGTTGTTTCTTTTCAGTTCCTCATATCTATTTTTTATTTTTTCATCTAATAACCTGTTTTCAACAATTTTAACTTTTTTTATACTCATATAATGTGCTTCAGAAAAATCTACTGGTAATAGTTTCTTTTTAGTAAGTGGTATTCCTATCCTTATCAAGTTATCTATATAGTCTAAGTAACTTTGAATAGAAAAACTATTTTGTGTCTTTGAATATTCTTCAAGTGTAACTAAATTTATATATTTACTCGCTTTTTCTAAATCATTCAAGTTAGAATATGCTATTTTTAGAAGTCTCCTTATTATCTCTATATTAGGTCTTTGAATTAATTTTAGTACATATAGTTCCTCATATGATATATCATGTTTTTTCATAAAATTATAAAAACTTCTTTTTACTCCGAATCTTCTCTCAAAACTCCCTCTTTCAAAGAACCATCCTGCATGATTTAATGCAAGATTATATAATTTTGCTTTTAGTAATAGTTCAAAACTTCCATACTTTGCCTTTTCAAATATGTTATAAAAATTTTTATATTTAACATCTTCCAGATGATTGATAGCATCGCCTAAAGGTATATATTGATAAATAGTTCCTTTTTTCTTTTCATCTATATCTCTAAGATAAATTGCATCATATTCTTTATGTCTATAATATTTTCCAGCAAATACTCTCCATTTTTTTATTTCTTCATCATGGTATATATTTATTCCTTTAGGACATCTATTATTTAATAATGTAACATCAAATTCTGGTATATATCTTGCAAATTCCACTATACTATCTTTAAATCTTCTAATCCCATTGTTATAATATCTATATACTTGGAAATACCTTATAACTAACTTATTATTAATATTATCGGCTATTGCTACATTGTATAAGAAGAAGTAATTTTTTAGATTACTTCTTCTTATTTCATATTTTTTTCCACAGAACCTGCATATATCATAATGTTTATAATTTCTATCACTTAATAATTTTCCATATGAGTATTTCCCACAATGTGTGCATTCATATTCTTCTTTTCCATGTTCTATTAATAAATTATATTTTGTTGTACTTTTTTGTATAAAATTTTTCCACTCTCTAGTCATTTTTTCTTTTTTAGGCATCTTTTTTATAAACTCTCTTATTTCTTTTTTTACATACACAATTTATTCCTCCTTATTAAGCTGCAAATATTGATATTTGCTCTATCTCTTCTTTTTTGTCGTTATCAATATTATTTTCATGATTATCATCAAAGTCAAAAATTGATCCGAATTCATCTTCGTTTTCTTTAACTTCAACTTTAGTTACATCTCCATGTTTTCCTCTATCTAATCTAGTTTCTTTAATTCCTAACTCTTTATTTGATTTTATAAAATATTCTTTAGCCCATTTGAATACTACTGCATCTTCTACAACAGCTACTCCACCTTTTGCTTGTTTTTTTGCTTTATCTTTAATATATGTAGCCATATCTTTTAAGTTCTTTTCTTCATTTAAAAATGCTTCATTCATTTCTGTTTGAAGCATTAAATGATTTACTATAATGTTTAAATACTTATCCTTTTGACCTTCTAGCATATCTGCTAATCTTTTTATTCCATCCATCTTATTTCCTCCTATTTTCCAAATATATTTTCATCAAATATTGACTTTTCACTTTCTTTTGGTTTCCAAATCAAAAAATTATTTACTTTATACTGTCCTTCATCTGTAATAGTTGCTTGTCCATCTAAGCTATCTAAATATTGCGAACTAGATTTTGATCTAGAAATATACATATAATATCTTGTTTTTATGTATTCTTCTCCAATATCATAAACATAATATGTACTTAATACTAATAGTGCATTCAATTGTTTTGCTTTTGCTTCTAATAACTTTATAAATAATTTTTTAACATTCTTTTCTTCAGATGCTGGTATTCCTGAAATATATGCTTTTTCTAAAAATAAAGTTAAGTATTCCTTATTTTCTTCTGCTTTTGAATTATTGTTTTCTACATCAATAAAAGATAATGTTTTTTCATTATTTGCTTTCTTATAACTTCCTTTTGTTAGTCTAACCATTGCTCTTGCAACAATCCTACCATTAATTTTTGCATATAAAATTTTTTTATTACTATCAAAGCAAGCTAGTAAACATTTATTATACATACCATCTTTATATGATAAACAAGTACGTTGAGGATATTCACCAAGAATCATTGTATGATAAAAGTCATCATGTTCTTCAACATCATATTTTTCTTCAGAAATTTTTGTATTATTTTTGGTCCATTCTTTTACTTGCTTCTCATTTAGTTTATAGTCAATTTCTTCATTTAGGTCATTTGTATGATATTTTAATTTTTTAAATTCTCCCATTAATTCTGCTTTTATTATTAATTTAAATGATGCTTTTTGTTCTTCATTACGACTAATATAATATTTATAAGCTAATTCTGCACCATTATTTAATAAAAATTCTCTTATATTCTTATTAAATTTTAATATAAATTCTTTATCAAAATTCATATATCTTTTAAGTTCATTCCAGTATTTATCTATTTTTTCTATATTATCTTTTATACTTTTTAAATTATCATAATTTTGAATTTGATCTATATTTCGTAATAAATAAGCTAGCTCGTTTTGCTTTTCTATTTCTGGAATAAATTTACTAATAGTCTCATAATTAATTAATATTTGAATCACATCACTCATTTTTATATCTTTTATCTTATTAAAATCATTTTCCAACCAAACATATAAAGGTTTTTCTTTGATTTTTTCTGCTAACTTTTTAATCTCCAATTCTTCCATATCTTTACCTAATAGTAACTTTTTTATAAATTGTCTTATTCTTAATAATCTATCATCAACTTTCAAATCCAACAATTCATTATATAAATCTATGTATTGTTTTTCCATGTTATATAATGTACTTATTTCTTCAAAAGTGTATGTTTGTTCCTTTAGTTCATTTATCTTTGTATATCTATTAACATTCATTGTTTGTAGCTTTATTAGATGTTTTAATGTTAATTCATTTAAATTAATATATTTAGTATAGAATTTTTCTCGATATAAAATAGAATTACATGGTATTGCTAGGAAATCATTCATATTTTCCTCTATTAATTTTAAGAATCTCTTTTTATTATTACTTATTGCATATATAATAAGTTCTTCTTTTTCTTCGTTAAGACTATCTAATGGAAATCCCTTTAATTTATTACCATATATAAAATTGATATAACTACTTTTACTATTAAACATCTTTTCTAATTGTTTATCTTCAATATTTTCAATTATTTTTTCTATTATTTTTAACTCATACAAACTACACCCATTCGATAACCATTTTAAAAGTAGTTGATACATTATTTCATCATCTGATATTTTATTTGCAATAGCTTCTATATATATGCCTATTTCTTCAGCATTATTGTTTATTTTATCATATGCATCAATATTTAGGGGTATATACAATTTTCTATAATTCAAAAAATCTATGACACCCCTTAACTTTTCATTTCCAGCTAAGAATTCATAGACTTTCTTTATATTATAAAATGGTATTAAATTATATTCAGCTAGGTAAGATTCTTTAAACAATGCTCTTTCTTCCTTGCTTAATTCATCAAATTTTGTATCATCCTGAGAATAAAAGTGATTCAAATTTTTTGTTATTATTTGTTTCAGTAATACACTATTATTGCTAAAATATTTTAAGTAATCATATAATGCTTTACTATTCAAATCTCTATTGTTTATAACATCTATAATATGTTCTATTGGATAATCTGTGATTTTTTCATTATGTTCTTTTATATCTTGTATTAGCCTTTCAAATCTTTGCATATCAATTTTATTTTGGTATGCATCTATTAGATAATCTATAAATTTTTCATCTCTTATCAGTTCTTCCTGAATAATAATACTTTTCTCATTTTCATCATCTAAAAATTTATTATTTTCAATTCTATTACAACAATTGTTTATTTCTTCTAATGAAAATTCCTTAATTAACCCCATATCTATTTTATTTTTATACATTCTAGTTGCTAATTTAGCATGCTCTATCATAGTTTTCATATTCCTTTTCCTCTCCTTTTAAATATTTACACATTATATTTTCAAATTCTTCACTTGTTAGTTCTTCTTGATATATACAGCAATCCAATATTTTTATTAAATACTTAATTTCTTCTATGCTTTTAGTAAATGTAAAAATATTTTTTGATATATATTCTTTAACTATGTTTACACAAGTTTTTCCTTCTCTTGAACGATAATAAAGCTTATCACAAAACTCATATATTTTTTTCAAATTATCTTTTGGTGCTATTTCAAACTTTTCTGTTACTTCTCTTTCTATTTCGATAAGTTCTTTTTGTTTCTGTAGTTCCTCTTCTTTTCTTTTTTGTTCTTCAATTTTTTCTCTTTCTTCAACTGTTAAATATTTTTGTTGCAAAAGTGAATCTTCTCGTTTTTTTGAATCAATATCACAAAGTAATTCATATATTTTTCTTAATTCTTCTTGTTGTATTATTTCTTCAGTATCATTACTTCTTAAAACTACATCTAAAAAATCAATATATCTATCTGGCTTTACATAGAATACAAAGTTTTCTAAAGTATTAAATAAAATAACTTCCTCATCCGTATTTAAGAAGTCTCTTTTAATATCAAGATTATAACTCCAATGTCCATAATTTTTATATAAATCTTCAAATCCAAAACCCAATGAATCAATTTCTTCTATACTATATTTATTTAGGCTTAACAAATATTTCAGTAATTCAAATGACTGTTTGTTTCTTACGCCTTTTATATATTCTTTTAAATGATAATTAAATACTTTCTCATCTTTTTCTATAACATTATTAAAAAAGTCTTTTATATCTAATATTTCATTATTTATTAAAAGTGCAAATATATTACTTCTTCCATAATCTTTTTTTAGAAAAGAGTCTAAATATTTAGTTTCTGTTAATTGATTGTACTTCTCTATACACTCATTTATTTTAGTTTTATCATAACTACTATATAGCAAAAATGTATCAAATAATTCTTCATATTGTTTACTATCAAATTTTTCTGCAACAATATCCCATTTGTTATCTAATATATTAAAGGAATATAAGTTTCTATCAAGTTTTTCATACAATTTTATAAATGTTATTGGATTCACAATATTGGTTTCTATCTTTAGTGCATCTTTTATTCCTGAATATCCATAACATTTTATATTAAATTTACTATATTTTGTTATCAAATTATCTAGTAAATTGTATATTCCTTCTGAATGTGAAATTTCACTATTAATAAATACTTCGCATAAATTTAATACAATTTTTTCTTCAACCATTGAATATCCTAAATTAAGTGCTTTTGGTACAGTATCATAGTATAATATTAAATAGTTCAAATATGCTATTTCTTCTTGACTATAGTTATTTTCTATAAGTTCCTTATATACTTTTGTGTTTTCTTTTTGAAATCCTGTTGGAACACTGATTAATGCCTTTAATAAAGACATATCCTTTTTTCTACTTTTACTTATTAATGGATATAAAGTTTTTATTAGCCATACATATATTCCTATATTACCAATTACTGATATTGTTTTTTCTTTTCCAATTAGTTTTATTATCTCTTCTTTTTTCTTATTAAAGACAGATTCTAAATTATTACTTAATACAGATAAAATGAAAATTATTTCTTCTGTTTTAGTATCTTGATTCTTAATGAATCCTTCAGCATAATTACTATATTTATTATTATCATATAAGTATAATGCCCCTTGTAAATATTTATCATTCTCTGCTAAATTCTTTATTTTATTTAAGAAATCTACCAATTGTGTTCCAATTATCATATTATCTTCAATTAAATCTTTTGCGTATCCTAATGCTAATGATATAGCCCTTATATCTTTTATATCATTACCTACTCTTTCTTCATATCTTTCTAGTAATTCTCCTAAGTATTCAAATTTATATTCTTCTTGAATATCTGTACTATTTACTTTATCAAACCATATACAGTTTTTTTCTATGTCCAATAAAATATTTTCCTTGCCACTTTTATTAGTTGTTTCATCAATAAATGATACAATCTTATTAAACAATGGTATATTAATTGCATTTTCATATATTTCATATTCAATATAATCAATTTTTGTATTTTTCATTTTCTTATTCACCTTTCCTATTTTTAATATATAAATATTTTTTAAGAGATGAAATTACTATTTCATCCCCTATGCTACATTTTTAAATGACTTATATAAATTATCCTTTGAGTTTTTCCTCATATATTTTTGATAATTACATATGCCATATTTATTAATTTTTTCTTTCTTTTCTTCTTGAACATCATTTACTAATTCATCAGTATTACTGTAATCATAAAATAATCTTAAATATCCTCTGTCATTGACTTGTTTTGGTCCATTATATTGTTTTATAAGATTAAACTTATATCTATATTTCTTCTTTCCTTTATGATCACTTATTCTTATTCCACAACATACCCCATAATCTAGTTTTAAATATATACTTTTTGTTGTTTTTGCATAATACTTATGAATTTCAAAGCCCTTATCTTTCAAATTTTTTATTAGTTTATTTGATACTTCAATTTCTTGATTTCTTCTCAATAAGCAATTCCCCCTTTAAGCAGCTTTTCTCTTTTCTTGACATTTATTCAAATCACTGCCTATGTTAGTTTCAGTCAATGCTATTCTAAAGTCTACTTTTATATTTTGTTCTTCTAATGCTTGTATTATATTTAAATATATTCCACTACTTGTATGTAAAATTGTATATTTGTCTACATATAAAAATACTTCAGATGCATTCATTCTTTTTACTATGCTTAATATTAGCTCTTTATCAATATTGTTTGGAATTCCAATAACTGTTTTATTTGTATTATTAAACAATTTATGAGCTAGTATCATCTCTGTAGCAATAATAATACTTTTACTATTATTAGAATTATACATATCTATCCAATTTATTGCTTTATCTTTTAATACCATAGGCCAGTTACTTGCTTTTGTTCCGTTGTATTCATTATTACTAGAAAACCATATATTTTCTGTATCTAGTCCATATTCACTATCTAACAAAATTCGTAATCCCTGAATTTTATTGTTTAATGTAACAGGAATAAATATTCCTTTATGTGATTTATAAGTCCATTTAAAATCGGTATCCTGGAAAAATCCAGGAATACCATCTAATTTTAATCCTTGCCTTTGTAATTGCATACATATCTCTTTTTTCTTATAGTTGTTATTTTCTATGCTTTTAAATAGATTATCTTTAATATATTCATTTTTAAAATTCATTTCTTTTAGCTTTTTATAATGAATTTCCTTTAAGTCTTGCATTTCTAAAAAATTTTTATAAACTATATCTCTGTAATATTCATCTTTAACTGGATTATTATATGTATAAGGTACATTATCCAATACAGGTGTTTCTTTTAATAATCTCTTAAAAGCCTCTTTTGTAGAAATATATTTTAAATTTGCATATAAATCTATCGAACTACCACTTGATTCGCATTTTCTGCATATATATACATTACTAATTGTATTTATTTTCAAATAACCATTCTTTTCTTCTGGATTCTGACAAAACGGACAAATAGTATATATATAATTTCCTATTTTGTTTGTCTTTTTTAAGTGCAATTGATTAACAACATTTGTAATATTTATATAGTCATATACATTACCATTTTGCATATGCTTTTCTCCTTTCTTTTGTTGATTTTCTTATGCTACCATTAGATTTTCAATATCATCTTCATAAGATGGTGTATATAATCTCATTAGTTCTTTATTTGTTTTCTCATCTACTAATATTACCACTGCTGCTATCTCAAAAAAATACAATTGAATATAAGTCATAAAAACATTTATTATATCTGTATCTATAGCGGTTACTTCTAAATCATATTTATAATCTAATTTAAACATCTTTAATGTACTTGCATAAGCTAGTATCATTGCTCCGCTTCCACAATTCATTTCTATCATTTTTCCATTATTAGATTTCTTATTTATATTAATAACACCTTGTAGCTTTTTTCCAACTTCTTGTAATGGATTACTAGTATTAATTAGTCTTAAATAATTCTTATTACTAATTTTTTGATAGATTTCTCCAAGTATATCGTATGGATCTTTTTCATTACAGAATAGTTTAGTTAACTCTGCTGATAGAGCATAAAAATTGAATTGTTCTTCTTTTTCATAACTTTGATATATTTTTTCATACATATCACTATTTTTTTGATTAAATGAAACTTTATTACTCAAACTTATTGCAAATAAGGATATAAAATCCTTAAAAACTTTTTCTGGTAAATATTTATTTCTATTAAAATTTAATAATTGTATAAACACTTCATATTTGTTATCCATATTTAATTTCCTTTCTATTTTTATCTAATATTTCCACTATTGAATCTTCTAAATCATAATATTTTCCTCCTATTTTATTTCTATTTTTTCAATTATAAACTTTAGTCCTTCTTTTACAGTATCAAAATCGCAAATATATTCATCATATAATAATTCTAGTTCTTCGAACATATCTTCTATGGCTATATCTGTAATATAAAAATCATATTTCTTACCATCTTCACTAGATAGACCTCTCCAATCTTCAACATGGCCATATATATTTATAGAGCAATTTGGATTTATAACTTCATTATCTACTATTATCTTGGTGGTTTTAGTTTTTTTATTAATGTCTAACCAGTTATAGTCATATTGCTCATAATATTTTTGTAAAAACTTGTATAATGAATCTCCTATTTCACTAATATTTTGATTTTCAACAGATATACATATATTCTTTTCCATCTTCTTACTTAAAATCTTTATATTAAGATTTCCATATAAACTTACTTTGTCATATTTATTTAGTACTTTCATATTCGCTCCTTTTTACCATATTTTAAAACCTTCCACTATTATCTGTATTTCTTCTATACTTTCAAAAAAATATCTAAGATGCTCATCATAAAAGATTTTAAATTCTTCAAATAGATTACTTAATTTCATATTTTCAATATTAAAATAGTTTCTCATGCTTCTCTCATCAGTATCTCTTTTTTTAGCATAACCAGCTATCCAAAACTTTTTGTTATTACACACAATACTTTCATCGTTAATTATTATCTTGGATAGGTTTATTTTTTTTATATCATTTAAATTTATATCTGCTTTCTCTAATTTCTTATAAAAACATTCTACTATATTGCAAATAGTCTCATCTTTTATTTCAATAGTATTTATACTTTTTTTGTTCTTTAATTTAATATCTCCATATAAGCTAATTTTCTTACTTGTATCTGTTTTCATATTTACCATATGATTTTCCCCTCTTTTCTTTCCAATATAAAAGTGGAAATATTTCATTCCACTTTTACATTATTTATATTTATGTATTTTAAAAAGGCAAATCATCAGTTCCAGAAACTTCGAAATCATTTTGTCCATTTCCTGAAAATGTGCTACCATATTCTTCAAAAACACTTTCACTACTATTTCTTTTGCTATCTGCAAAATATACTTCCTCTGCTATAATCTCGGTCACATAGTGTTTCTGTCCATTATCATCTTCATAGTTTCTTGTTTGTATTCTGCCAACAATTCCTACTTGTTGTCCTTTTTGAAAATATTTACTAACGAATTCACCTGTTTTAGACCATGCCACTATTGGTATGAAATCTGCTTGTCTTTCTTCTCCTTCTCTTACAAATCTTCTATTTACTGCAATATTAAATGATGCAACTAATGTATTATTAGTTTGTGTATATCTTACTTCTGGATCTTTTGTTAGTCTCCCTATTAAACATACTTTATTCATATTATCTAATTCCTCCTTATAAATTTTCTACATATGATATTAAATTATCAATTTTTATTGTTTCTATGTGTTCTCTTATCTTTATATTTAATAAATCATTAACTAATTTGCTTTTAAAACACTCTATATCACTTTTAATTTTTTCATTATATTTTTCTTCATAACAATTCTTACATAGATATGGAGAATTATTTGTAATCGCAATGTTATTGCCATCTACATAAGAATATGCATGTTCTTCACAAAGACTTTTTTTACATTTATCACAATGTCCTAAAAATTTTCTTCTTTTCATATTCTCCTCCTATTATTTATGCTATTAATTTTGTTTCTTCAATTATTATGCTACTTACTCTATTCTCTTGGTCTGTTTCTTGTTTGTAAAAGTCAACCCAATTATTACTTTTGAATGGATTCTTTTTATTTGTTATATCTTCATCTACATATAATTTTCTTTTTTTAGCATCCTTTAATAAAACTTTTGCTCTTCTTATAGCCTTTTTTTTACTTTTATATGCAGAATTTATATAAACTTCATCATCTTCTCCATTTTCAAAATCAGCATAACTCTTTTCATAAACTAAGTATATAATCATATTTACCTCTTTTCTTTACATTTTTATTATCATGTATTTTATTATTTCATCAGTAATTCTATATAAACGTTCTATTTCTTTTGTTGTATTTTCTTTGTTGTTGCCATTTACTTCAAATTGATATAGTAAATAATGTCCTTCTTTATTTTTTCGTATTTCATATGCAAGTTTTTTTACTCCATAATCTGCTTTGTCTGTGATTTTTGCTAATTCATTTATTTTATTTTCTACTTTTGAAGTAACTTTTGCCAATTCAGTTTTACTTAAATTTGGTTTTACTATTATTACACTTTCATATTTATTCATATTATTAAATCCTCCTAAAAATAAAAAGCTATCTTTAATAGATAACTTTAATATTATGCAGCTTGTTGTATTACAAAACTACTATTTTCTCTAATTTCTCTTTCTACTGATTTCTTTCTTCTGTCTAATACATCAGAATAATCATATAATATTTCTAATGGGTTATATTTTATTACTAATGATATAATCATTTGAGTATTTATCATTTCTTCTATATCAGTAATAGATTCAGCATCATCTAAAAATATAGGTGCTTTTATACCAGATAGGTTATTAAATAAATTTGATATTTCTAAACATGTTCTTGCCTGTTGCGATTTAGACAGTTTCTTAAATTCTCTGCCCTCATAAAATATATCACAACATTCTGTAATTTTATCGTTTGTCTTATTTTCTCTACAAAATTGTATATCTACTTTATCTAAAAACTTATTGATTTTCTGTCTTTGCTCTTCTATTACTAATCTCTTTAATTTATTTGCTATTTCCTTTTGAACTTTTACTTTATTTAATTCATCAGTAATTTCTTGTTTGACACTTTCTAATAACCTAATATTTTCTTTAGCTTTTTTTATTTGTTCCTGTCTAATTTCAACTTCTTTATTATGTATTAGTATATCATTCTTCTCTTTTTGTAATATATCAATATTTGTTTTTAGTTCTTCTTTTTCTTTTTGTATTTTTTGCAAATCTAATGTATTCAATTTTTCGAGGATATCTTGTTTTTCTTTTCTTGCATCTACTAATTGTTTAGCATCTTCTTTAAGTTTATTTGCTTTCTCCTGTAGTTTATTTAATTCCTTTTGATAAAATTGCTTTAAATGCTCTTTTACTTCGCTGTCTTTTATTTCCTGTCTACATGTTGAGCAAATAGGTACTTCCTTATCAACATTTTTTAATTTTTCATTTTCACTATTGTAATTCTTTGTTATTTCAGCTAACTTATCTTTTAATATATCATCTAGTCTTTCATTAATTCTTTTAATAGCATGTTGTATATCTTCTAAATTAGAATTACCTAAATTCATTGATATATCTTCATATCTTTCTTGTAATTTCTTTAATTCTTCCTCTTTATCAAATATTAAAATATCATCAACTTGCTCTAATGCCATATTTTTATATGCTTGTAACTTTCCCAGATTCTCATCATATTCTTTTTGCAATTCATTTATTTCTTCGTTTCTTTTATCTGTATAACTTCCTAAATGTTCTATTGGTGTACCTATTATTTGTTGTTCTTCATCAGTTAATAAATTAAAACTTTCTTCCTTAGATATTCCTGGTATAATTCTTCTTACTAATTCTTTTTGTTCCTTTGGTTCTAATGAAGCAAAATAATATGGATTATGTGCTACTAGAAAAATATCTTTATCTTTATAGAACTCTGCTAACATTTCTTGTTTTATTTCTTTATCATCAAGCGTTAAATTCATTTGTTTTCCTTTATCTCTAATAAGTCTATGTTCTATACCATAGTTATCTATAAAAGTTATATCTACACTAACATTAGATACTTTTATTTTATCGTTTGCAACTTGCTCTTTTTCATTTCCATATAGACTTGTTCCTGTTAAGCACCAATTAAATAAACTTCCTACTGTACTCTTTCTCTGAAAATTTGCTCCTATTATATAAGTTTTATCTTGACTAAAATCTGCATTGAATCCATCTGGTAAATCTTTATAACCAACTACATTATTAATACTTTTTATATACATTTTTCAACCTTTCTATCCAGCTTTTTCTCCTAAATCAAATATTTTATCAAAGTCATCTATATCTGGATCTCCTAACATTTTTTCTATATTATTTTCATTTAGACTTCCTTCAGCATTTATATTTGTATCATCATCTATAGTTTCTTCATTGTTTTCCGTATATTTTGATTTTTCTGCATCATCAATTGTTGGAATTGCAAATGTTTGTGTCATTGCATACTTATATGCACCACTTAATGCTTTATATATAGCCCAACCTTCCTTATCACAACCCTCACCAGGTATATTAACATCCATATAATCACATTTTCCATCTTCATTTGGTTCTGTATCATAAAATCTATAAACCATATCTATTATTACATCATTTCCTTTTTGCACAACCTGATTAAGTTTTAATGGTATGATAATAACCTTTTCATCAATCATTGCTTCTCTTGCTTTAATTATAATACTCGCTATTGAAGCATAATCAAATCCTTTTTCTTCATTAGTTTTGTCTTTAATTATTGGACCTATTTTAGTCATAACATTTAGTATTTTTACTGCTATCATTTTTTATCCTTTCCCTACTTAATAGTAGCTTACTTTAAATTTTTTATTTTAATTTTTCTTTCTATTGAAAAGACATCTACATTACTATCATCTTCACAAAACTCCATTTTTTTAATATCTGTTAATCTATCTTCATTTAATAGAACATATTGAAATGGAATATTTAATGTTTTGAACTCTTGTATAGTTGTCTCCAATATTCTTATGCTTTTATTACTTACAGGCCAAAATACTGATTTCCAACCTATAATTATATAGGTCTTATTATCTTTTTCAAATTTTTTATAAATGTTTATTTTTTTGAACTTATTATTACTAATGGGTTCTTTTTCTTTAATTTTTGCTTTTATTAAGTCATAGCCTTGTTTTGTAGTACAAAGTCTTACTTGATATTTTTCTGTTTTGTTTCTTTTTTCTCCTAGAACTCTTTCTATATCTTCCTCATTAAACCAGTCTCTTTCGCCAAATATTAAATCTATGTAATAATCTTCAAAAAAATCATCTTTTCTTATAATAAAGCCTAGTTTATTTTCTACTTTTCCAAATTGTTTTCCCTTACCACTTACTTTAACTAATTCGCCATAGTTATATCTATTTCTCATATGTTTTTATCCTTTATTTACTTAATTCTTCTTTTAACACATAATAAAAACTTTTTGAATATTTTTCTATTTTGCTCTTGTTTTCCTTATAAAAATTTTGTATAATTTTAGCAATATAAACTATAACATTTATAGTTACAAGTAGTAATATTATTAGGGATTTTTTTATTATCTTAATCATTTTAAAAATTTCCTTTCCATATTATTATAAAAATAAAAGCTGTTTAACTCCTAATTAAACTGCTTTTTTTAATTCTTCATTATTTACTTCTGTCATACTTCCATCTGGATTCATAACTTGTCTTATTTCATATTTGCAAAGGATATTTTTATCCATTTCCATTTTTGCTTCTATAATCTCAACTAAAGTACCTACACCATTTTTTATTATTTCTTGATTAGCTTTTGGATGTAAAATATATTCAACATCTTGATTATTTATATCTTCAAAAATAATTTTATCAAATTTCTTTCCACTTATTAATGTTGGCATAAAACCTTTAACTTTAAAGTAATTAGATTTTTCTTCTTTTTTAACATCTTCAATCACATCACTTTCTACTTTTGTGGTTTCTTCCTTAACTTCATTTAACTGTGTATTTTCACTATTTTCTACTTTTGCTTTTTTTGTTTCTTTTTTATCTTTCTTGTCATCTTCTTTTTTGTTTTCTTCTGGTAATACTTTTATTTCTTGTTTGTCAGCTGTAGTTAATTGTGGAATTGTATCTGTAGTTAATTGAGGTTTTATATCTGTTCTATGTAAATCAATAGAGTAATATGTTCCATATGCTAGACTTTGTTGTTCTGTAAGTGTTAATTCAAATGGCACATCAACAATACTCATTCCAGCTTTCTTATACTTTACTATTTCAGATGCAATATTAGATAATGAGATTCCTCCCGAAGTACTTAAATTCCAAACACCACCTGCTTCAATTCCTTCCAGTACAAATTTTAGACTTCCTTTCAGTTTACATTTACCACTTTGCCTATGTTGACATTCTTCATTACATTCTATTTCTATTTGTGTATTGTTGTTTTTTGCATCTTTTCCGACTGTTATAGCTTTTGTTCCATTTCCTATACATACTGCTTTTCCATTCACATATCTTTTAAATTTAAAATTAAATGGATTTTCAGATGTAAATCTTATTTTTAATTTTGTAGGTTCTCCTGGATATAATTTCTTAAAAATATCTACCATATCACTACTTGTACTTTTATCTTCTTCAACATGAAAATATGGTAACTTTTGTGGTATTCCATTTGGTCCTTTCTTTCCAGTTTTTATATTAGCAATTACTCTTTCTCTTACTAAATCTTGTATTTTCATACTATTTTTACTCCTTCCATTTAAGCAGCATCTTCTATTTCTGTTTCTACATAATCTACTAAATCGACCAACTGCTTTGTTATTTTATTTTTTAAATCTTCATAATCCTTTTTATTAATATAAGATTGTTCACTTTCAAATTCATTTTCTTTTGGATTTAAGTTATTAATTTTCGTATCATTATTGCATAGTAAATTTTCAAATTCCCATATAATTTCTTCAGCTGTTCCTTCACACCATGCTTTACTAACTCGCATATCTTAATCCCTCCTGTTCGTATGAATATTCATATAATTTTTCTAAATCTAATTCAACTACAGGTAGTCTTAAAAATTTTACTGTTACTTTTTTAGGAACACTTTTTACAATTCCTAGATCCAATAAAAAACTTATCAAATTGGTATTAGCATAGTTATCTATAACAACTTGATTTTTTTCTAATTTTTCTTCTACATTAACTGTTACATTTGAAATATGTGATACATCTTTATCATCTTCTACATGACCATAAATTGCTAAACTTAGCTTTCCTTTTTCATATTCTCCTACATCAAAAAAACAGTCTTTGTATCTTACACAGTTTGATTCATAGTTAAATGTTTTCAACTACTTTCCCTCCTTTTTTATAAATTTAATTTTTATTTGTATTCAAAAACAATTAATCTATCCTCCCTTCCTATTTTTACACAAAAAAATAACAAGTTTGACTTTTAATCTTACTTGTTTTTCTTTGTTTATTTAATTTTAAGCACAATTCCCCCTATAGCTGTGTTTAGACTATAAGTGGCATTATATAAAGTGCTACTTACTTTACCTTTGCTTTAATTGCAAAGTACTGCTGAAAATTAATCAGCTTTACCCTGATAACAGGTATAACTATAAAGTTGTTTCTTTATAGTTATTAAATTTGAATACATATATATTGTAACCGATATTTTATAAAAATGGAATATACACACCCTAAATTTTATTTTACCTACTACATTAAGTATTTCATCGATTTTTAGTATCCGCTACATTGATTTATGATAAAAATTATTTTTCATTTTTATCATATTCATCTATAAATTGTTTTATTGCCATATTTATTAATCTTGTAACAGAAATACCTGTTTCTCTATTTACTTTATTTAATGCTTCTACATTATCTTTTCTTAACATTATACTTCTATAAATAGTTATCTCTCCATCTGGTTTAGCATAGTATTTGATATTTCCACTAGATATTAAATCTTCTACACAAGCATTTATAACATCACTAATTGTAGCATCATATTCATTATTTGTTATTTCTTTCAATCTTGTATATAACTTATCTTCTAAGTTCATACTTTTTTGAACTGTATAATTATCTTTTTTATATAATCTATTTATTGCACTCATTCTTACTCCCCCAAGTATATTTTCTAACCCTTTTTCGAATATTATACTTGAAAGTTTTAACTTATATAACTTGTTTTATTCGTGTATTAATACACGATAATAGGTTGTATTATTATTATATTTATTATATAATAAGCTCATTATTATTTTATGAAAGGGGGATTTTTATGCAAGTATCTGAAAAATTAGTAGAATTATTACATAATTTTAATATTCCAAACCTTAATTCTAACTTTTTAATGTCTGACTTATATCAAATACTATATACTACCACTAATAAATTAGATGATTATTATTGGCATAAGCCTTTAAGTGAAGATATTAAAGATTTAGCAGTTAAATGGTCTTATGAGGATTTTTCTGAAGATCTATTTCTTGTTTTAAATGATAACTTAAAACAAATTATACAAAATGATTCTACAAATTATTCTGCTCAAATGATTTTTCCAATTTACATTAATAAGAAATTGGATGGTTTTGTATTTTTCTTTAGAACTTCTGGAGATTATATTGCTAGTAGTTCCAAAGCACCAAAAACAGTACGAAATTTTATACAAAAACACTTAAATGATGAAAAAAAGGAGGTCTTTATATTGGAAAATGAAAAAGTAGATTTTTCATCTTATTTCGAAAATGATTTATTCAGTCAAGTGGATGTAGATTTAATTGAAGAAAAGATGGAAAATAATATGCCAATTTTGTTAGGGCGTGACAACTATATTGATATTGATAATAAAATTTCTGAAGCAAATGTAAAATTGACTAAATTATTAAACGAAAAAGAATTAAAGATTTTCAAAGATTACCAATCAGCAAGTATAAATGCTACTTCATATCAAAATTGTTTAGCATATTATCTTGGTGTTCAAGCTGGGATAAATTCTAATAAATTAAAATAGTTTATTACATAAGTTATTACGTAATAAACTATAATGAGTTTTATAATATAAGGTAAGTTGCTATTGGCATTTATGCAACTTATCTTTTATTATCATATTTTTCTAGAAATTCCTTAATTGCACCATTTAATAATCTTGTTACAGATATTCCTGTTTTCTTATACATTGTTTGTAAATTTTTTAAGTTTTCTTTTCTAATCATTATGCTTCTGTAGGTTACTGTTTCAAGTTTTGGTTTTTCATAAAAGGATGGCTTATTTTTCTCAATGTATTCTTCAATGCATACATTAACAACTTCACTAAAAGTCGCATCATAATTTTTCTTTACAAGTTTCATTAATTTATTATATAGAGTATCATCTATATTAACTGTCTTTTTTATAGTTTTATTATTAATGAAATATAATCTGTCTATTGCACTCATCTCTACACCTCCTAATATTCATTTTACAACCATTTGTATTATATAGAAATTTTATTTAAAATAATACTTATCAATATTACTCTTATATGAATATATATAGGTTAGAGTTTGCAATAAAAATAAGAGTTACAATTTGCAACTCTTTGAACAATTCATATGGGATTTTTTTATTTATTTATACTCATTTAAGTCATATTTAATTAGTTTTTCTCCATCATAATTAAATTTTACTGTAAAAAATGCATCATTGTTTTTTATCTTTTCTACAAATATTTTATCTCCCTCCCATGTATTTAATTCTGTAACCTTATCTTTTTGAACCCATTGTAAATCTCCCTCGTTGCATTCTATTAGTTCTCCTGTAAAATCATTTGAAGTAAATACATACATATATTCTGTTTCCCAATTTGTAGATACATAAGTGACGGCACATCTTAATTTATAAGTATTAAGTGTAAGTCCTGTTTCTTCCTTTACTTCTCTTATAATGCATTCTTCTGGACTTTCTCCCTCTTCAAATTTTCCGACCTATTCCTAACCATTTGTCTTTATTTATATCATTCTTCTTTTTGGTTCTATGTAGCATTAAGTATTTTCCGTCTTTTTCTATATAGCATAGTGTTGAAAGTATCATATCATTGTTCTCCTTTAATATATATTCTATTTTCTTATTAATCTTTTTCTAACTACTTTTTAATTTAGAAATTTATATACTTTATCTTTTATCTTGTCTAACTCATGCCCTGTCGCTTGTATTACTTCCCATCCTATTTTTTTAGGTATTTCAAGATTTTCTTTTACATCATCTATAAATAAAATATTGTTAGGATTTAATTTGCAATCATTATCTACTATTTCATAAATCTCTTTTTTAGGCTTTCGATATCCTAAATCAAATGATAACCAAACATAATCAAACTTTGATAAATCATAATGTTTATCTATTCTTTCTTTATCAATATCGGCTAAATTAGACAAAATACCTATTTTACATTCATTTTTTAAATTATGTGCAAAATCAACCACATCTTTATAGTATTTTATTTTATCAGACTCTTCTTGATATACCTGGTAAAATTCATTATAATCACATTTTAGATCAAACCTTAATTTAATTCTTTCAAACCACTTTCGTATGTCTTCTTTTGTATTTACTTCTGATATACATTTATCATTTTCATCATAGTTACATTCAATCCATTTTTTACAAATAGTATCTGCATCAAGTGTTTTAGTTTGTTCATTTAAACGATTTATAATATCAACTTTAGCAGAATAGCAATTATATTCACCTTGAAAATGACTTTCAACTACTCCACCCCAGTCAAAAATTACTATTTTATTTTCATGATAGCTCATATTTGTACCTCGCTTATTTCATTTAAAATTGTATTTAATATGTCTAATCTATTCTTTGAAGTATCTATATATCTTATATTATATTTTGGACATTCTTTCTTTAACATTTCATTACAATTATACCAGTCTTGTGCATGTTCTAATAAATATTCCCTAGATAGCCCATATGTCCAACTCTCTTCAGTATCATATTTAAGACATTGTTCTACCATATCTTCTGCTGTTAAATTTCCTAATCCTAAACATAATACAATTGTTTTTTCAAAATCTATCATTTCACTTACTATTTTAGGATGTAGTTGTCCGCTTTCTAAAATATATCCATATTCCTTTTTATCATTTTTTATTAACGAATTATATAATTCTAAAAGAGTTCTTTGGAAAAATTCTCCATGCTCATATTCTTTTTGAACATCTACATTTTTCCTATAATAATCTTCTTTATCTTTTGCTCTAATAATAGCCCATTTTAGAGAATCACTATGCAATAAATTATAACTATTCCATTTATCTTTTATCATATTGCTTAATGTAGTTTTTCCTGCTCTACCTATCCCTATAATTAATATATTTTTCATTTCAATCCTCCACTTTTAATCTTTTACATGTTTCTATAAAATATTTAAAAATGTTATTTATCTTATTATCCTTTTTATATAAATCTTCTGGATGGAATCTAACGCCTATATAAAATTCCTTATCTTTTGATTCAATAACATCTGCATATCCATCTTTACAAAAACCGACCTTATCTAAGTGGGGACACTTATCTATCGTATTAGTATGTAAAGAATTTACCATTATTTCTTTACTACCTATTATTGAATAAAATTTTGAATCTTCTTGAATTTTAATACTATGTACATAATCTCTTGATATATTATGCTCTTCTGGATTAGGTATTTTATAAGTAGAACCTCCCAATGCCTTTGCAATTGCATTTTGTCCTGCACATATTCCTAATATTGGTATGTTATTTTCATAACAATATTTTGCAATAATAAATTCATAATTATCCATTTCTATTCCACCCTGTAAAATAACTCCATCACATAATTTAATTTGAGAAAATAAATTTTCTCTTTCTATTTCAGTCAAATTATCATTCCATTTATTATCATTTCCTTCAAAACCTGCAATTAGTATTTTCATTTTTTCTACCTCTTACTTTTATTAATCCTTATTTTACATTTTTCATTTGATAATGTGTTTTTGTTTCTCCATATACATTTAAGTTCAATTTTTCTATTTTGTTTCAACTACTTTATAGTTGTTCATATTATCTACTATAATAGCTTGTTCATTAGATAATTTTATACTTATTAAAAGGTTTTATATTTTTATCAAATCCATCAACGAAAGCTCCATTAAAACATTCATAATGATTTTTATATTGCTCTGTCCACAAATCTATACTATTTATAATTCTCATATATCTTTCTCTAACTTTCTCTCAAATATTCTCTTATATTATTTGCTAACTCAACATCCATTCTTTTTATTGCTTCTTTTGTTACTCCTGCTATATGTGGTGTTATTATTACATTATTTCTTTTTACATTTAATATTTCTTTATAATTTTCTGCATCAATATCTAGTCCTATATTAAAAGTAGTATTTTCATCTGCGTGTCTTATTAACTCATTCATATCTACTATTTCTGCTCTTGATGTGTTTATGAAAGTAGCTGTTTTCTTCATCAATTTAATTTTATCTTTTGATATTAAATTTTTATTTTCTTCATTTAGAGGAATGTTTACTGTTATAATATCTGAAATAGTAAGTAAATTATTTAAATCAGTAAATTCTACCCCTTCTTTTAATAAATCCTGATGTTTTTCTGGATTCAATGTATTACAGTAGATTTTCATATTAAAGGCTTTTACTATTTTTATTACTTCTCGTGATATTTTTCCTGCTCCTATTATTCCTATTGTACTATTGCTTATATCATTACTTCTTGCAGATAAATCTCTTTTTGTTCCACCCTTAATAGCAATATCATTAGCTTCTATTATTCTCTTCTTTAAACTTAATATTAAAGAAAAAATATGCTCAGCTACTGATATTACATTCGATGTTTGACAATTAATGACTTTAATTAAATCCGATTCAAAGAAACTATTATCTATATGATCTACTCCTATTGATAATGTTGCTATTATCTTTTTAGTGTTTATTTCTCTTAGCATATCTTCTGTTAATTTTTCTCTAACACCTATTATCAAAATATCATAATCATTTAATAATTTTAATAATTCTTCTTTATTAGGTCTTTCTTCGCAAGTTGATAACTCTAATTGTATTCCACTATTTCTTAATATTTCACATGCTTTACTGTCTAAATCTTTAAATATACTATATGCTTTTAACATAGTTTTCTCCTTTAATATATTTCTCTAATCACATAATCTACAAATATTTCTGCCACATTTTTTCCACTCAATTCTTCTATATCACAAATAGCTGGATCTGCATTCACTTCACAAACTATTGGATTATTTTCATTAGTCATAAAGAAGTCAACTGAACAATAATCTAATTCTAACTCGTTTGCTATTTTTTCTGCAATTTCTTTATATTCATTTGAAACTTCATAAGGTAATGCTTTTCCACCTAATGATATATTGGAACGGTAATCATTTTCATTTATTCTTATAAATGAACCTACTACTTTTTTTCCTACAACTACAACTCTAATATCTTTTCCTACATTTTCTGGAATAAACTGTTGAAATAAATATTGTGAGCCACTTAATTTATTACATATATCATCGAATTCTTCTCTGTTATTTATTTTGTATATATCTCTACCACCCTTACTATTACATTTTTTAGTTATAAATGGATAATTTAAAGTTGTTTCAACATATTCCTTAAATTCTTCACTTTTATTATCTTCTTTAATGTTTTCTACTCCAAAATTTATACTACCTAATATTGTATGTGGCAAGTTTATATTCTTATTTGATAATATAGCATAAGTCATCATTTTATCATCACAGTTCTCTATTGCATTATAAGAATTAAATGACCTTATTCCATTTTTGCAAAGTTCTTCATATATATATTTATCTTTAACAAGTTGTATACAAAAATCATATTCTTTAACATCTATATTTACTTTTCCATTTATTACACTCGTATATTGTTCATCAACTTTTAATTTGTCTATATTAATACCTTTTTTGTTAAATTCTTCGATAAGTCTGTTATATTGATATTGTTTTGCTTCATTTTGATAACCTGGATAAATTAATATTAATCCTTTTTTATTGTTCATTGTTTTCCTCCATTTCTTTTAATAATTTTTCTAAAAATACTGCAACACCATCTTCATCATTGGATAATGTGATTTCATCTGCTTTTTGTTTAACAATATCAATTGCATTATCAACAGCAACCTTATATCCTACTTGTTCAAACATTGATAAATCATTATTATCATCACCAATTGCAATAGTTTCTTCTTTTTTTATATTTAAAATTTCTAACATTCTCTTTACTGCAATTCCTTTATTAGAATTTATATTAGCAATATCACAAAATATAGTTTTGTCATCTTTAAATTTAATATCTAATAAACTTTTATGCCTATTCTTTATTTCTACATTTTCTACTTTTTCAATTTTAGGTATTAAGTTTTTTATTTTATCAAAGTTACTATCTGCAATGGTGCATTGAACAACATCATTTTTATATACAAAATCTTTTATGCTTTCTTCTAATTTCTTTTCTTGATCTGCATGCTTTACTTTATTTACTACTCTACCTTCGCCAACATTCATGATAAACCTAACATCTTCTGGATTGGCAATTTCATATAATTTTATTAATGCTTCTTTATCCATTTTATTAACATATAAAATTTTATCTTGCTCATAATCATATATATTCCCACCACTTGATGTAATAATATACTTACTTGCAAAACACTCTCTACTTATTTCTTCTGTATATTTTCTTGGTCTTCCAGAGCATAATATAACTAATATACCTTTTTCACTAACTTTTTTTATTGTTTCTATTGTTCTTGCTGACAGATTTCTATTGCTATCTCTTAATGTTCCATCAATATCTATAAATATCGCTTTTATCATAAAATTTAACTCCTATTAATCTATTTTTTGTTTTAATGTAATTTCAAATTCATTAAATCCATTTTTCATATAAAATCCTATTGCATTCTTGTTTTTGGCAGATGCTGTTACTTTTAATTCTTCAATTTTATTTTGAGAGCAATAATCTTTAAATGCATTTATTAATTTTGTACCTATTCCATATTTTCTGTATTGCTCTAATACAAACATGTTATCTATTTCTGCTAATGATTTTGTTACATAACTTCCTTGAATATTGATACTTCCTGCTAGATAACCTATAACCTTTTCTTTATCTAATGCAATATATATAATTTCATTATTTAACATATTGTTAAAGTATTTCTCTCCATCTTTGTCAAAAGTCCAGCCCACTTTTAAAGCAGAATCAAAATTATTATATTCTAATTCAAATAGTTGATTGTTTAAATCTTGAATATCTTTTAAATATGTACTATCTGCTTTTTTTATTGATATTTCCATTTATTCTGCTTCTCCTCTCATCTTTAAAACTTCTACTGCTTTTTCTCTATGCAATTCTTTTATTATCTCAATTTCATTATTTCCATACTTTACAAGTTCATCTATATTAGTAATCATTTCTGGGCAATAATTATCATTACTATCTTGTAATGTTGCTGCATAAACTATTTTTGAAAATTCTTCATATAAAATTGCTCCCATACACATCATACAAGGTTCACAAGATACATACATTGTTGCACCTTTTAAATCTCCGTATAAATTTTTATTTTTTGATGCACTTTCTATTGCTTCTAATTCTGCATGCGAATACATACTTGTTTCCATTAAAGTTTTATTATCACTTCTACCAATTATTTGTCCATCTTTTACTACAATAGCACCATAAGGATATTTAGCATTTTTACTTATTTCTATTGCAATATCAATATAATATTTATCTTTTTCTTTATTTCTTATATATTCAAATAACTTTTTAAATTCCGCATCATGTAATAATAATCCTTCTACTTTTTCTTCAACCATTTTTTCTAAATCTTCAAAATATACATACTTAACTTCAGAAACTTCATCATCTTCAAAAATATAATCTTCAATCTTTTTGTTACATCTCAATAAGTACACATAACCAAATTCCATATTTTTAGGATTCTTTGTACTTTTTATTGTTGCAATATAATTTAAATCTTTTTCAGTTGCTTCAACTCCCAATTCTTCTTTTAATTCTCTAATAGCTCCTTCAGTTACACTTTCCCCTGCTCTGATATGTCCTGCTCCCGAAATATCCCAACAATTAAGATGTGATTTCTTGCTTGCACTTCTTTTCTGTAACAATAATTCATTTTTGTCATTTATAATCCAAACATGTGCAGTTCTATGAAAGTTTCCATCTTCATGTGCCTGTTGTTTTTCCTTTATCTTTCCTATTGGATTATTATTTTCATCAAATATATCTATGTATTCCATAATTATTTTCTCCTACTTTTTTAAAAGAATATATTTTCTTCCAAATCATCTGGGTGTTCTAGTTCTGTCTTTAAATCTTCCCAAAGAAATAAAGGATAAAAATATTCTACATTTAATTCTTTACATTTTTCTTTAGTAAACTCATTATTACCATTGTAATAAAATGCTACATCTTCGTATTCTGTAATATCTTTAAAATCTCTACTACCATATTCTTTTGTTAAGCAAACATATAATATTTTAGCATTCGCATATCTATTTTTTATTTCATTTATACAGATCTCTACACTTGTTCCTGTACTGTGCATTGCTTCAACTACTAAAAATACTGGTTCTTTTTTATCTATTTGTATTGAATCAAATGGATTAAAAATCATCTCAATTTTGTTTTCTCCATTTTTGTATGCTATATGTTTAACTTGCATAGGTAAGAATTTCACAATGTTTAGTTTATTAGAAATATATGTTGCTGGTACTGCACCACTTCTTAAGATAGGACATATATAATCTATTTTTATTTTATTATCTTGAATATATTTTCCTAAATGGTCGCATAATTTGTCTATATGCTGTAAAAATTCATCATGCTCCATTCTTTTATAATTCTTTTGCATACTTTCCTCCTTGAATTTATATTTCATATTCTTTTAATTTTTCTATATATGTTTTTATGCTATTATCATTTATATCTTCTGGATTTAATTTGCAATATTCCATAATTTGTTTTTCTATACCTAAAGAACATTCTATTAAATGATTCGCTTTTTCTTCATTAGACCATACTGACAATGGTTTGTTTTTATATCTAACCTTTGCATCTTCTAATCTTTCTTTTATTCCTACAACACCATCTGGTGCTACTCTTTGATCGCAATATGCACAAATTTTTATTTCATACGAATCAGATTTTAATGTTTCTTCATTTTTTCTTGACCTTTTCCCATCTAATATCATAATCTCTTTTTCTGTTAATCCTTCTTGTTTCCCTATTTCTAAGTTAATTTCATGGTCATTAGTTCCATATTTATTGAAATATTTTTTTCTTATATTTAGAAATTCTCCATCTTTTGAAAAATCTTCTGGTATTTTTACCATATTCCCCATATCATGCAATAAACTTACTCTAATAATTGATTTTTTATCTATTTCTTTTCCAGTCCAGTTATCTATTATTAAATTACTACATGCTGCAACTCTTAACATATGCATTTGTAAATTTTCTGGCAAATGATATTTTTTATAAATTTCTATAATATTCATTTATTATTTGCTCCTTTTTCATTTTCTTCATAATTCCAAATACTTAAATGCCCTTTTGCTTTTATTGGATTATCTAACGGTTTAATATCTTCCAATATCCAAGCATATCTTCCTTCTTCGTATTTTCCACAAATATATTCTTGATGATTATCTTTTTTCATATCTTCTACATATTCTTTAGTCATATAAATACAATCAACTAGATTACATTTACAAATAATGTTTCCAAAATTTAATGCTTTGTCTGTTACTAATCCCATAAACTCTGCATCTTCTTTCCATTCTTTTGGTATTTTCGTACTACTTGCATGAATATATAATTCTCCTCTATATGATGTCTTCCAACTTCTTGTTTCCACTAGTTTCTTTTTTTCCTTAATTAATGTTGCACATGGTTCTGTTAAACTTAATACTTTCATTTTTCCTCCGTTGTTGATTTATACATCTATTTACTTTGCCATAATCTTATCATAAGTTGACAATTTTTACAATAAAATCCAAAAATAAAAAACATATGAATAAACTATGGTTTTAATAATTTACTCATATGCTTTCTATGATAATTTTATATCATAATGTCACTCGTAATTAATTGTAATTTATTACTGAATATTATATCTAAAATTATATAACCAATAAAAACACAACTAAGAATACAGTTGTGCTTTTATTGGTTGGTATCTCAATAATCAGAAATACTGATATATTGGCTCAGCAGAGCTTTTGCATCTCCACCACACCCACCAAAAGGATTCGGTTCGAGTGACTTTTCAGTTTGGATAACATCAGCAAACTTCGATTTCCGATAGGAAATAATCTTCGCTATTATTTCTTCCAACGTCATGTCCATAATGTTACCAATCTGAATCATTTTTGGCTCATCAAGCCAGAACCACCCACATGAGAGACCTGTTCTTTCATCAACGATTACATGATTAGTGTTTGTGATGTGTATTCCAGAAATAGTCGCAGGACATACAGGTATTTCATAATGTACATCATATTTGGACTCAATGTAATGTCTTAAAGTTAACAATTTCTCTTCTTTAAGCTCTAATTCATTGAAAATATCTGCACACTTACCTGCATTTTCCAACTGTCCTAACAATGGATATACACGATTTTCCATACACCAGTCAATAATTTCATAGATTTCTTCATAGTTTCTCGATGTAGGAACAATAGATGCTCCCAAGTTAGTTGTGCCGTTATGAGTACGAACAACTTCTTTAAGTCTCTGATAATTTTTCAGAATAATCTGACTTCTGTCAGAGCCATAAAGGAATTGCATTACTTCTGGTTTGAAACTATCAAGCTTAAAAAGCACATGCAATGTTTCGTTTGCGATATATTCAAGCAATTCATCATCAAGATTAACTAAGTTGCTGAATACAGATACCTTAACCGACATTAGTTTGCACATTGCTAAAATTTGCTTAAAAGTTTCAACATTGCCTTTTGCTGTTGGTTCTCCAAGTCCACAGGCATAAATCCATTGAATAGTACCAGTGTTAATAATTCTTTCAATAGAATTTAAGTCCAGTAAACAAGGATGGTCGTACTTTGGTGTGTCGCAATAGATACAATTTAGGTTACATGCTCCTCCAAATTGAATGTCTAATATAGGCAAACTTTTTGAAGAAATAGCAAGTATCCGATGTAAAGTGTCTTTTGTCCACGGTGCATACTCATACATCATTCTGCTTACCTCCATTATAATATTTGTACATTTATTCGCTGTACTCACGATTTATAGAGATATTATACCAGATTTTACATAATAATTCAAGAAATTGATACAAACCCCCTTAATTTATCTCTCTAATTTAATATCTTAATTCATTAAAAAATCCAATATATTCATTCCTGCATCTGTTCCTGTTTTATACATTTCAGTATAGCCACATTTAGTACAACTTACTGTGATAAACTTTTTATTTTGAACATCAAATAATTTTGAAAAATTACCACCTGTTGCTTGAAATTGGTCTTTTTCAAATTCTGTATTTCCACATTTTTCACATTTCCACTCTGACATAATTATCACTCACTTTCTTATAATTTTTATATATTTGCTTTTAATATTAATTTTTGTATTCTTATTTTGTCTATTAAATTGTTATCTTTTGTGAATGTTATTATAAATTTATCTTGAAATAATTACTTTATTTATATCTATTTCATTAATTGTTTTTATTTCCTGTCTTATTCCTTGATTATTTACGATTTCTGCTTTATATGTATTTCTGCCATTTTCCAATATTGTAGCTTTATTTCCATCTTTTAGTTCTACTACATCAAAAATTTTTAATTTCATCTGTACCTCCTATTTGTGAAATAGCAACTGCATCTTTTTAATTATATAATATATCACTAAATTTCTTATTAAGTTCTCTTATTTCTTTTGAACTTTGGCTCATAATATAGTCAGTTACTTGTATTTTTAAATTTTCTATTTCTTCTTTTGTATAATTTTTATCTTCCACATATATTCCTGCTTCATTAAATAATTCTAAATCATTTTTTGAATATTTCATTACTACATCCTCTTTTCTTATATTACTTCATTAAAATTGTTCCTTTTATTGTTGGGTGTAAAAGTTTTATAAAATCCGTTGCATCTTGCATCTTTCCTACTATACTTCCATAATGTATAGGTACTGCTATTTTAGGTTTTATTTCATTTATTAAATATGCTGCTTCTTTAAAATCCATTGTATATGTTCCTCCTACCGGAACAAGTGCCACATCGCATTTTACTTTCTTGTTTTCTTCAGTTATATCTGTATCTCCTGCAATATAATATTTAACACCTTTTATTTCTATAATATAACCTACCCATTCATTTTCTTTTGGATGAAATTGTTTATTTGTATTATAAGCTGGTACTGTTGTAAATTCAATACCTTCTGCCATATATTTTTTATTTGGTTCTACTGTAATTATATATTCTTGTCTAAATCCTTTTCTTAATACTTTTGTTAATAATTCTTCTGGTACTATAATAACTGTATCAGCTTTTTTCACTTTATCTATATCATCTTCTGAATAGTGGTCGTAATGGTCATGTGTTATAAATATAATATCTGCATCATTATAGTTTTCATCTATTTTAAATGGATCTATATAAATTACTTTTCCCTTATTCATTTTTATACTACTATGGCATAAAACTTGTATATCTTCTAGCATATAATTTCCTCCTCTTTTCTATTCTAGCGAGATTATATCACAAAAAATTTAAAAAAGCACAAAAAAATCCAAAGTAATTTACAAATTGCAAACTACTTTGGATTTTTACTAATTTATTCTATCTACTATTTCTAATGGTGGATATGTGCATATATAGCAAGGTCTTTTTGTATTTACAAATTTTTTTACATATTCTTTTGTTTCAATAATTATTATTACTCTGTCAGCTGTGGATATATTATCTAGCATTTCATATAATGTATCTACTTCTGCTTCCTTTATAGCAATAATATCATAAGTGTAATAATCTGTTTTCATTGATACATTTATAGGATGTTTTGCTTTTTTTAGTTTTGGATTTCTATCTAAATAATCCATAACTACATCAAATGCTACTATGTTTCTATTATTTATTTCTTTATTGTTATACTTTAGTATTTTAGTGTTTTTATCTTTAGTTATAACTTTACTTGCAATTAGGCAATTAATGTCTTTTTCAGTACAGTTACATATTCTTAAAATATGTTCTTCTCTTAATGATTGAAAGTCCCATAAGAGTTTTGCTATTTGCTTTTGTTTATCATTCACTTGCATCACTTCCCATTATCTTAACTAACGAACTATAAATCTTTCTTTTTTCAGGAAGAATTTTATAAATCTTAATAATTACTTTTTCTCCCGGAAAAGGTGGTCTATCTAGCCAAGTAGGTAAAGTGCATACTGTATCTACTCCTTGTGTGATATTAGCAAATATTCCGTTGTCTGTGTAACCTGTTATTGTTGCTAAATATTCACCTTTTTCTGTGAAATCCTTTCTTATATTTTTAAATGGATCTTCTAATAAATCCTTAATAGATATTTTTACTATTTTCTTTTCTTCTGATATTTCTTTTATTACTACTTTTATCTGTTCATTTACTTTATACATTTTCGAGACATCTTCAATATAACCATATTGTAAGTCTTGTGCTTTTATTATAAAGTCTATTCCTACACATTCAATTCTTATGTATTTCTTCCATACACCTATTATTTTTCCATATATCTTATCTCCCACTTCTAATTTTTTTATATTGATTTCTTGTAATCGTTCCATTGCTTTTATTCGAGAACCTACTGCTTTTTGACTTACTTTATCCGTTTCTACTATTATAAATTTTATTTCTGCTCCCATCATATTCCTAAGTAGCTTTTTATCATTTTTAGAATCATTTGTCATTTCTGTAGCTGGTATTAAAACTTTTATACCTTTAAAATCTACAATAGCACATGTAATATAATCTTCTTTCATTTTTTCGACTTCTATTGCAATTATCTTTCCTGTTAGAATTTTTCCTTTTTCTTTAGATGAATTAATATTTTGCCATATAATCTTTTCTTGTAATTCATCTGTCATAACTTCTCACCTTCTTACTACTTTAAATTTAGGTTTTATAGGTACAACCTATAACCTTAAAAATCTTTAAAACTATATTTTACTTTTTTATATTGTTGTTTATTTTTTTCATTTTCTACATTATCTTTAAATCTTTCCTTTTGTTCTTCTATTGTCATATCTTCTAGTTTATCTGCTTCACTGTGTTTTGAATAGTCATATTTATTGCATATAAAAGGTTTTCTCCCCCTAACTATTACAATTTCTTTATTATTATCTAATTTTAGCAATTCATCTGGATTCATTAAATTTCTTTTATTTGTCGATACATTTTCCATTCCATAAGTAAATTTACCATCAAATCCCGCTTCTTTTCTTATTGCATTTGTCTCTACTGTAGCAACTCCTAAATATTCTGTTATATATTCAGCTGTTAGAATATCTCCTGCACCCATACATATTTTTGTATCTGCATTTCCTAATATTTCTTGCCATACATCATTGTCATATCTATTTTTTAATTGTGCAATGTTTTGAAATATCATAAATATATTAATACCTCTACTTCTAGTTGTAGCAAGTTTCTTTTCAAAATCTACTATTCTTCCTATGTTAGTGAACTCATCTAGTATTAATGATGTTTCAACTTTTAACTTTCCATTGGGGTTTTCATCAGCTTGTTTTATTAGTTTAATAAATAAAAACGAGAAGAATAATGTTGAAAGAAAATCAAATGCACTATTAGTATCACTTGTAACTACAAAAACACAACTCTTTCGGTTTCCTATATTTTCAAAACTTATCTCATCTTTATTCGTAATATTTCTTATTTTGTCAGTCTGGAATATTTGTAATCTTGTTGCTAAGCCTGTTACAATACTTTGTTTTACAATATCTGTAGCTTGTGCATATATGTTGTAACTTAATCTTGTTGGTCCTGAAGTATTAAAAAATATGTTATCTATTTGTTTTATATTTCCACTTGCTAATGCATCATAGATAAATCCCATGCTCTTTTCATCTTCTTTCTCTACATAGTTAATTACATATAATAGTAATGCCTTTAATAAGTTTTGTTCTCCTCTATTCCAAAACTCATCTCCTCCTGACCTTCTGTTTAATTGCGTTCCCTCTATAACAATTTGACTAAAAACTTGTGCATCAGTTTCATCTTCTACAAATTTTATAAATCTTGCTCCATTAGAAAATGTTGGATTCACTAAATTAAATACTTTAACATCATAATCTTTACTTTCAAGATATTTTGCTAACTTTCTATACAATTCTCCGTTTTGGATCTGTAAAAACTAAACTCATATTTCTGTTAATTGCTCTTTGCAATTCTTCTTGTGCTAATTCTATTCCATTTGGTATTGCGAAACCTCTGGACTTTTTACTTCCACTTGAACCAAAAACTGCAATATTCTTATTTAAGTATGTATCCATAGGAAGAGTTATAATTTCCTTTTCTTCTGTTTCACCTAAAATTATTCCATCTCTTTTTCCTATACTTAAATATTCTTGTATTTCTTCTTTACTTCCCCAATCTGCTGTTCCAAATGTACCATCTTTCTTTTTTAAATTTATACCTTCTACTTCAATTTTTGCATTTTGCTTTGTAACTATTACATTTTTTGCAACTAATATAATAATTGCATTTAATATAATCCATGTAATAAAAATTGTTCCATTCCTGAATATAACTGTAAATAAATTTAATAAATTAATATCTATTGTATTCAAATTAGTATTGAAACACTTTTCTAATATCTTCATAAATCCATTTATCATTGGTACTAAAATAATGTACGAAAATAAAAAAAGTAAAGGTATCTTAACCTTTTTATCTGTTTTCATCAATACCTCCTAACCATTTATCAATTTCTATAATATTTGTTTTGTTGGTTAGTATTTCATCTATTTTTTCTTTATTTTCTTTCAAAGTTATAATATCTATTTTTCTATCTGTTTTTTGATTATTTTTATAAAATATGTTTAGTCCATGAAGTTTCTCTGTATCTATAAAAGGCATTACAATTATATAAATTCTATCTTCTGTCATATAATCAGCCTTTTTCCAATTAGATAATAGTATTTCTGTATTTTGATAAATTTGTTTTATTATTGTATAGAAATCTATTTCATCTAATTTTCTCATAATTGCTATATTCTGACAGGTTGGTTTTATAATAATTGTAGATTCTTTACCAAATATAAATCTTTTATTGTTTAATATTTTCATGTTTTCTATAAAGATTATAATATTTTTATATTCTACTATCTTTTGAATATCATTTATTATTTGACTTATGTATGCTATTTGTTTGTCTTTTGAAATATAATATGTAATACTCTCTTTTCCTTGATAGATCAGTTTTCCTAAATATTTTCTTGATGTTTGAGTAAAAATGCTACCATCTTTTAAATTCCAGCTTGCTACAAAATCAATATTACTGTCTAATGTTAATGCTGCAATTCTTGCAATCTCATTTAATCTATCTACATATGCTTTCTTTCTACATAAAAAACTATAGTCATATCCAAACTCTTTAACCATTCTAGTTCCCTTATCATCTAGTTTTATATATAATGTATTTACTCTTCTTATATACTTTTCCTTTTCTAATACTTTTAATCTTTTCCTATGATAATCTTTTGTCTTATATATCATCTTGCAATCTGCTCCAAGCATCATCTTATACTTTCCTAAAAACATCAAAACCTCTATATCTTTCCCGAGTTAATATAACTTTCCCATCTATTCATTCCTCCTTCCTAACTTTTTTATAAATGCACATACTATTTTTTTATTTTTTCTCTTACCCTGTTTCACACCCCTTAACCACGACACACCCCAAATTTTAATTTTGTTTTATTTTTTAAGTTTTTTTATATTATTAAAGTATCCGTTCTTGCTCTTTTTAAAAATAGCTTAATCGGATACTTTAGAACTATCCGCATGAATGGTATTTTGTATCCACTCTAACATTTTTTCACCTTTAAATACATACACTTCTGTATATGGATTTTTCTTTTTATCTGTTGTTCCAAAAACACCATAAAACATATTAGCAATGTTATCATCTACTATTACTTTTGATAATACAAGTCCGATCCACAATTGGTTTAATAAATTTATTATCTATATCAATATTCTTTTGATTTTCTACTACTTTTATAAATACAAATACCAACTGATTATTAAATAAATCTTTATATTCTTTTGTTTTTTCCATTACATTTAGCATAATATTTTTATAGGCATAATTATTTATATTTTTGTACTTTGGTATTACCTCTGGAATATATATTTTCAAAATATCATTTTCCACTGTTGCTTTATATCTATTGTTTAAATAATTAATTTTATCTTGCTCATTTACTTCATATTTTTCTCTTAACTTAATTTTGTTAAAAATATTATATCTAATTCTTTCTAAACTTCTTAAATAGTTTTCTACATGCTTACTTTCAACAATTTCTTCATTATTAATTATAAACTCTGTTTCATCTCTTAAATCTTCTAATTCTGTTAAAATTTCTTTTTGCATATTTGCAGTACCTCCGTTTTCCTATGTTTCTTATTCAAAGTAAAGATGCAAAAGATATAACTCTCTTGCACCTTTTATGTTTTATTCTTCTATTGTATCATCATATTGTTCTGATATTGCTTCTAGTAATTGTACTCTTGTTTCTTCATTTAATGGATATGAAAAATCTTGTCTAAAGTTTCTGTTTTTTATTTTTCTTTTTGGCATACTTATATATCTACCATTCTTTCCATTCAATAATTTAATTTCCCTTACTATAAAACAATTATCTATACATATACTTGCTGCTGCTAGCAAATCACCTTTATTTATTTTTTTAATTCTTACTTCTGTTATATTTAACATATAAAATTCCTCCTTATAATTTAATTTTAATTTTTATAAAAGAGTGATACAAATACCACTCTAAATCCTAGTTATTTTCTTTTCTATTTTTCTTTAGTATAATTATTCCTGTTGTAATTCCTAATAATGAAATTATCATACTCCCTATTAGTAATGCATAATTCATTTCATTACCAGTTTGAACTTTTGGTATTAATTTATTGTAATATGTAAATGTGCATACAGAATCATTATCTTCTAATAGTTCACCATCTGCAAATGTTCCTTTATCGTTAATTTCTATTTTTACAACTTTATCTGATAATTGATAGCCTTTTGGAGCTTTTGTTTCTTTTACAAAATAAACACCATATCTTAAATCTTCAAAAGATACTATTCCACTTTCTTTTTCTGATTTAACTTCTTTTATTAGTTTAGTACATTCAGCATCTTCATAAATTCCAAATTTAAAATCTGCTTTTATTGTTTCTTTTGATTCACTATCTGCCTTAATTACTTTTATTGTTTTTAATATTGGCATATCTTTCATTTCTATTTTTTGTGTTTCTTTATCTTCTGTTACTTTAAATGTAATACTTTCAGCTTGTTCATAACCATAAGGGCAAGTAATTTCAGTTAATGTATATTCTTGTCCTTCTTCTAAGCCTGTAACATGATGAGGTTCATTTGTAGAAATCCATTTGTCTATTACATTTCCATCTTTATCTGTTACTACAAGTTCAGCTCCTGGTAATTCTTCGCCTGTTACTAAATCTGTTTTTGAGATTAATACTACTTTGTCAATCATTGTTATAGTTTGTGTTTCTTTGTCTGTAGTTACTGTAAATTCTATATCTTTAGCTTTTACATATCCATCTATAACTTTTTCTTCATGTAATATATAAGTTTCGCCTTCAATTAGTCCACTAACTTTGTGTGGTTCTTTCGTAGTTTCCCACTTATCTACTATATTTTTTGTTTTAGTACTTGTAATAGATAATGTTACTCCCTCTATATAATTATTATCAATGTCTACTTTTGCAACTTCTACAATTTTGTCTATCATTTTTATTTCTTGTATTTCCTTATCTTTTGTTACTGTAAATTCTATTTTGTTTGAAATTACAAATCCATCTGGAGCATAATCTTCATATAATGTATATGTTTCTCCCTCTTTTAGTCCTTTTATTTTGTGTACTTCTTTTGTTGATGTCCAACTATCTACAATATTTTCATCTTTGTCTACTACTTTTAGTTCAGCTCCTTCTATTTCGTTTCCTGCAATGTCTTGTTTTGTCATTGTTACTACTTTATCTATCATTGTAACTTTCTGTGTTTCTTTATCTTCTGTTACTGTAAATTCTACTTGACTTGCAATTACAAATCCATCTGGTGCATATTCTTCAATTAATGTATAAGTTTCGCCTTCTACTAAATTATTTATTTTATGGTTTTCTTTTGTTGATGTCCAACTATCTACTGTTTTTCCATCTTTATCTACGACTTTTAGTTTTGCACCCTCTACTTCATTTCCTGCAATGTCTTGTTTTGTCATCTCTACTATTTTATCTATCATTGTTACCTTTTGAATTTCTGCTGTATTTTTTACTATGAATTTTATTGATGTTGCTTTTACATAGCCATTTGGTGCAATCTCTTCTGTTAATGTATATTCTTTTCCTACTTTTAATCCTTCGACTTTATGAGTTTTTTCAGTAGATACCCAACTATCAATTACTTCATTGTTTTCATCTGTAATTGTTAATTTTGCACCAGCTAGTTCTTTTTCTCCTGTTATATCTGTTTTGCTTATTTCAATACAAGTTGTTCTATTTTCAATATTCTCTTCTATTATATATTCTTTTGTTATTGTATCCTTTTGCTCAAACACTATCTTATGCTCTGTTTCATCTAATACTGCCCCATCTATTGTAGTTAATTCTTTTAAGTGATATTTTCCCATTGGTAAATTTTCGACTATTAATGTTCCATCTGCTTTTAGGTTGTATTTTCCTACTACTTTTCCTTTTTCATATATAGTTGATCCATCAGCATAGTCAATGATTTCTTCATCTGTTACTAATTCAAATGATATTTTTGTAAAATCAATTTCTTTTATCATTGTTTTATCTACATCATCTCTTAAAGTAACTTTTTTATTTACTTTTAAAGTTCCTGTTGGTTGTTCATTTTTTGCTGTTACTGTAATCCAAGCATCCCAGTCTTTATCATAATTTAGTGTAGCATTTCTATTGTCTACTCTAAATGTTAATTCCTCATCTAATTGAATGAATCCTGTTGGTATTTTTACTTCATCTACTTTATAAGTTCCCGCTTCTAACTTTGTTTCTGTCTTTGCTATTCCTTCATTATTTGTAGTCCAAGACTTATAATATTTATCTCCTACCTTACATTGCACTTGTTCCCATTTTTTTGTATCTTCATTTAATTTGTATAATTCAAATGTTGCATTAGAATAAGTTACGAATTTTCCTGTCTTTTTATCTTGTTTTTGTAACTTAATATATGCTTCAAATGGCAAGTCATTTTCTACAAGTTCTTTTATTGGTGTTTTGCTATCTCTATCAATTGTTACATAAAATTGTTCAACTGCCCCTATTTCTGGTGATGGTGTATAAGTTTCATTTACTGTATATTCTCCATAAACTAATAACCCAGAAATTCCATGTCCATCACTACCAGTTCTAAAAATTGAATATTCATCTGTCGCAAACTCATTTAAATGTTTCTTTGCTTCATCAAAACTTCCATAATAATCTACATATTTTGAAAGTATTGCTGTAAACTCTGCATTTGCAACAGTCTCTGCTGTTGTATTATTATTTGTGCTAACTTTGATAACTTCAAATGGTGCTTTTTGTACGGTATTTGTTGTTGTTCCTGCAATCTCTATTACTTTTGTATTACTATCTTGATATGAAAATGTAAAATCATATACTTTTGTATCTTTTGTATAACCTGTTGGCACTATGGTTTCTTTTGCATAGTATTTTCCCATTGGTAGTCCTGTTAGTTTTGTTCCATCTACACTTATTTTTGCAGGTGTAGTATTATTTGTAATTTTTATACTTGCTACTCCATATTCATTGAAAGTAAATGTTGCAATTTGCTCATCTTTTGCAAAATAATTTATTGTACCTGCTACATTTGTTATTCTTTCTTTTGCATATAAAGTATAAACTGTTCCTTTAAGTGTTGCATCTCCATGATGTGATTTTTGGTCTACTCTGTTTTTGTTTCCTGTTTCTTTATCTGTTTTTTCAATAGTTAAATTTCCTGTTGGTTCTTCATTTTCTACTGTAACACTTCCATATATAACATTTGTATTTTGGTCTTTATATTTTAAATTGACTTCTTTTTGCTCTTTATTTAATAAATAACCTGTTGGAACTTCAATTTCTTTAACTTTATATTTTCCAAGTGGTAAACCTGTTTTACTTGCAATCCCTGTACTATCTGTTGTGATTGTTGCTACTATATCTCCTTTTGTATAGTGTTTTACTGTTCTTGCAACATTGTATATATCTTCATTTGCTATTATATTAAATTTTGCTCCTTGTACTTTGTCTCCATTTGTGTTTGTTTTTGTTACTGTTATACTTCCTGTTGGCTCTGTGTTTACTATTGCCTGTGTTGTTGTCTGATTAGGTTTTACTTCTGCTGTATAAGTTTCTGTATTTAATAAATAACCATTTGGACTTGATTTTTCTTTTATATAGTAAATTCCCTTTTTAAGTTTTTCTAATTTTATTTTTCCATTTGTTACTGTTACATCACGATTAAATCCATTTTCTCCTGTTACATTAAATACTGCTCCATCAACTAAGTCTTTGTTTGTATTTAACTTAGTTAATTCAAGGTCTCCCGATAAATTGATTTTTAAATTCATTGCCATAGTAACTGGATCATTGTAATGTAGAGCATATAATTGATTTTGTACTCCATCAGCAAATTCAAAATATACTGTTGTGTCATTATATCTTGATTCTTCTTTAATCATTCCCCATGATTTCATTGTTTCATCTGATATATTAAGTCTTTCAATAGAACAATTCTCTGAAACTGTAATTGTTAATGTATTTTCACCTTTGTTATGTTGAAATCTAATATCATTTGTTGTTGCATCAATGCTAGAATAAGCTTGTAAAACTCCATTTGTATCTGTAATCGTTTTACTTTCTCCTGCTTCTAATTCTATAGTAGTAGCATCGAATGATGGTCTTGTTTTCATATTATTTATTTTATTATTTATGTCATTTTTAAAGCTCACATATCTACTTTGAATATTAGCATCTCTAAATGTTGCATTAGATTGACCTAAACACTCCCAAATATATTGTTGTGTAAATACATAACTTAATCTAACTTCATAAGCCCAAGAATCATCTAAAATACCTCCATCTACAACATATTCTCCATTTGCTTGATACCACCCAAAGTATGCTATCTGGCAAGCTCTTTTTATTGTAGCATTTGTTGGTGTATAATAACTTCCATTATATGATGCATTCGTCGTGAAGTCTACACCATGTTCTGCGCAAAACACTGTATATTGTTTTCCTGTAGTACGATTTATTAATTTTCTTATTAAAATTCCTGTTGAATTAGCAGGATGATCTGTTGTTTTAATGTTAGAAGCATATTGTCCACCTACAAAGTTTCCACTACCAGAAACAGCTAACACTGGACTTACAGTGCTAAAAATAGTTAAAAATAGTAATATAATTGCTATTATTTTTTTATTTGTAATTAATTCTTTTATCATCTTTCAATCTCCTTTACTTAAAACTCTCATAAAAAAAGAACAATATATCTTGCCCTTAATAAAATCTTTAAAATTTCATATGTTTTTTATCCACTATAAAAAGCCAAGACTTATCTTGACTTTCTATCTTTATCTATAGTAAAAATTAATAGTCCATTTTGAACAATACATACAACTCCATATCTCGTAACCGATATGGGCAATTTTTATAGTAAACATTATCGTCTTTTAGTTCACCATTCTCCCACAATTTACCCCAATATGATATTTGACTATTATAGTATGAAATAGCTTCGTCTTTAGTTGCAAACCATTTATTTGAGTTTCCTACATCCATTCCATGATTATTGTTATTCGTACATCTTACTGGTTCTGGTTGTTTTTGTGTTTCTTGATTATTTTCAGTTTTATTATTTTCTTGTTTTTGAGTTGTAGTATTTGCATTTGTTGTTACATTATTATTTGTAGTTTTATTTGTATTATCTTTAGTAGAAGAACTTGTATTAGGTTTAGAAATATTAGTAATTGCATTTGTCTGTGTATTACTTGAATTATCTATATTTTCTTCTTTAGGTTGTTCTTGAACAATAATCTTAAATTCCTTTTCAGTCTTATTAGCATATATATCTTCAATAGTTACTATTGCAATATATTCTCCACTTGAGTTTGCATCTACATTACTAAGATTAATGTCATAATCTTTTACTTCAGATAAATCTGATACACTAATTAATTCTTTAAAATTGTATGTTGATATATCTGTATTAAATGGAATCTCTATATTTTCTTTTATTGATAATTCTGGTGCAACAGTATCTTTAACTTCAATTTTTTGCTTTAATGTTTTTCTTTTATAATATACATTTACTTCGTATTCCCCAATTGCTGGATAATTCTTATTTTCTTCGTTTTCAATATTATTTTCTACTCTAATTTCTTTTAAATTAATAAAATCATATTTTGATGTATCTATTAATTCTTCAATATTAGGATTATATGTATTTCCATATTCTATAACTACTTTATCTTTTATAAGTGATATTCTATTATCCCTTTCATTTAAAAACATTACAAATACTATTCCACAAATCATTAATAAAAACAGTATAATTATAAAACTTACAAAAACTTTTTTCTTCATATCTATCACCTCTTGTCTAAGAGTATAGCATATTTTTTATAGTTTTTATAACTTCAAAAAAAATTTTCTGTTTTTAATAGCACTAGCACTATAAAAATCAATCATTTTTAAAGCTTTAATTAGTTTTTTCTAGCTTTGCGATTATATAGTACCTTTGATCCGTTGGCGTTGTATGGTTATTTAAATATGAACAGGTCGATAATTTCACTATTTTTTCAATTTTACCTATATTATCTATAGAATATTTACTTGCTTTTTTATAATACTCTATTTCTTTTTGAAAATCTAATAACTTAATATTATTTTCTTCTTTATTTACACCTATTGAATAACAACTAAATATTGTTGCCTTATAGTTTGCATTTTTCGTATATATTTCAAAATTAAGATGTGCATTTAAAAATTCTTCATTCATATATTTACCTAATTCAGAAAACATTAGTCCACTTCTCATATTATGTCCATATATAATTGTTTCATTGTCTTGAAATGGATTATCATTTAATGTGAATATTGAACCATTTTTATTATATTTTCCGTCAAATGAATGTTTTAAATATTTTAAGTTATCATCATCTTTCAAAATAGGATAATTAATGTTAGTATTTTCTATCTTTATCCACCCTATAATGTCTTTATTTATATCTTCCAGTTTGTTCCAATCTATATTTGTTTTTTCTTTCTCTTTTTCATCATCTTTTTCTTCTGTCATAACAGTTTCTAATAATTCTATACTAGAATCACTGCTTTCTTTATATTCCAAAAAATCTTTAATTAAAATATAGGAAACAACTAATAATATTATAATAAATACAATTATAGCAAGTTTTAACATTTTTGCTTTCATATCTCTAATACCTCCATTCCTTTATTATTCTAGCATCACCTCCTTAGCTTGTAGTATTTTTTCTTCTTTAGTTTCTACTAAAAAAAGTATTACTTTTTTCACTTCCAATTTTCTTTCTTTTCTTTAGTTTTATATTAAATGTTTTCCTATACAAATCCGATATATCTTTAAAACATTTTGGATGCTCTATTATATCCTTTATTTGACTTGGATAGAAATTTCCATACAATATATCATAAATTCCTAATTGCAATGCTAACTTTGTTTCTTCCTGTTTTTGATTTTTTAGTAATAAAATTACTCTCATATTCATCTGTTTTAAAGTAAACAAAAACTCATGTAAATCTCCATCTATTGCTTGTGGAGATATAATAACTGTTTGTCCTTCAAATGTATTGTTTTCAATCAAGTATTCGCTATAATGTGCTATTATAGAATCTCTTACATTCATTTGAATTTCTTTGTCAATTTCTTCTATTCCTGTATAAATTACTATCATCTAAATAAATTCCTCCTTCTTTACTATTTCTAATGGATCTATTAATTCTCCATCTCTTCTTATTGTAAAATGACAATGGCACCCCGTTGTAGCTCCATTGGTTGGATTCCCTTTGCTATCTTTATATGGATTATTCGTTACTCCATATACATTAAGTGGTCCTACTTTTCCTATAATTTCACCTTTTTTTACTTTTTGCCCTACTGAAACAATAAATTCTGGTGATGAATGACAATAAGAAAATCTATATCTGCCATCTGTGCTTTTTATCGTAATTGTATAACCTCCAGCACCTCCCCAACCGACAAGATACAACTTCACCATCCATTATACAAACTAATTTTGTTCCTGCTGGTGCTGCTATATCTATTCCAGAATGATAAGTTGATGCTCCTGCTGTTGGAGCTTCTCTTTTTCCAAATTTACTGGTTATCGTATATTGTCCGTTTTACAGGCCAATCTGTTTCTTCTGACATTTCTCCGCCACCAAATATTTTATCTACAAAATCCCATACACTTGAAAAGAATCCCTTCACTTCTTGTTTATCTTTTTCTTTCTCATATTCAGTATTGTAATAAGCTAATTCTTTTTTCATATCTATCTTATCATCATTATCAAAAGCTATATAAAGAATATCTGTTATACTAGACACAATAGCAATAAAAATAACTATTATAATTATTGGAATTATAAATGGTTTTACTATGAAAAGTGCTACACTTATAATTTTCTTTTTTACTTTGTTTTTCATAATACTTTTAGTCATCAGCATCATCTGCTTCCACAGTTATTATTTTGTTCTTTTCATCTTCCTTGTTATCTTCTTGTCTAGTATTATTTATGTTAGTTCTGTTATATGTTCTTCTTTTGAGATCATCTTGACTATTTGTTTTAAAATTTCTTCCTTCAGCCATATACATACCAAAATTCATAAATTCTTTTCCTACATTAAATGCTTTTCTTACTCTACTGACACCATTTGTTTCTTTTGCTTCATTTTGCATTTTATTATTAATTGGATTATTGTTTATTGTATTATTTTCAGTTGGACTTGCAATATTAGTTATTGAATTAGTGTTTTTATCTTCCATAATATTTTTTGAATAGCTTTCATAACTTACTCCACTAACTGGTTCGCTTTCTGTATTATTTGCTTTATTTACCACTCTTGATATAATATCTGGTTCTCCTGAGTTACTTTCTGCATTATTTCCTTTAAATTGATATGCAATAGATTTTATTGTGTTTCCCATTGCTGCACCCATTCCAATACCACGATTTGCCAATTCTTCATTATTAACTCCTGCTATTCTTGAAACTAGATTTTGCATTGTATTTTGTAGAGCATCTCCTAAAGGTAATATCATCATTCCCCATAATAAACTAATCGCCCATCCAGCATTTGTTGGTAGAAATGTTAGGTATATTAAAAATAAAAATGCATATACAAACTGCATAAAAGCATTTATTACAATTTGTCCAAACCATATACTTGATGCTATTGTTCTTTTATTTATAATCCAAAATACTGCTACAATTGGAGTAAATATTGTAAATACGATTAATGTAAATTGTCTTATTATAAACTTAATATTTATCTTTACAAATAAATAAGCAAACAATGCTATTACTATTGCTGTTGCTATTGCATTCCCTGTATTAATACTTGTTAATAATGAATTTCCTAGTAAATCATCTAAACTTCCATGAGCATTTGATACCAGCATTGCAACAAGATTATTATTTAACATTAGCATAAATTTCACAAATATTGGTGCTACTACTATAGCTGATGCACCAAAAAATAATCTCATTAAACTATCTTTTACATCATTTCTTTTATCTGGACTTATACCTGCTACAATCATTTTCCACGCTAAAATTATAATTGCTATCAATATTGGTCCTCCAATAATTCCTGCAATAGTCCAATACCAACTATTTATTAAATTCCAGTTTGCTTCTGTAAAAGGAGATAAATCTGTTTGCTTATTTCCAAATATTAATTCATCATAGTTTTTAAATCCGAACTCCAAATGTTTCATTTGTAGTCAAGTCAAATACTGTCTCTGCTATACCACCGTATCATTTTTGCGATAATTTTTTCAAATAACCCACCATCATCTTTATCTATTGTTTCTTCAATGCTTGACTTTTTATCATCATCATCTGAAAATAAACTTGCTTGCACTGGATTTATAAAACTAAAAAAAATAAGTACTGTTACAAACATACTTATCAAAACTCTTTTTGTTTTCAATTACTTCACCACCTATCTATTACGTTGTAATAAATTCACTTTCAAATTTTGTCATATCAATTTTAATTGCTCTAATATCTCCTCCTCTTATTAATATACATTCACCTGGTCTTGCCTTTGTTAATATCTCTTTTGTTCCTGACGGTAATTTAAAGAACTTCATTATCTCATCAATACTTCCTACTGACTGTTTTAATAGAATTATTGTATCACAACAATTTATTATTGCTTCAGCTTGTCGACTTTGTCTTAACTCTGACAAATTTTGTGTTGCTAAAATCATTGCTACTTTTTTCTTTCTTGCTCTTCTTGCTAAATTTTCCAAAAAGTCTGATGTTTCTTGATTCTTAAATAAGTTCCATGCTTCATCTACTACAACATATCTTTTATTTCTTTCTTTTGTAGCCATATATTTATTAGTTATCCAAGTAGTTAAAACTAAACACACATAATATCTCATTATTTCATCTTTTATTTCTGAAATATCAAAACATATTATCTGGTCATTTATTTTTAGCGTACTTTGACAATCAAATATTCCAAGTGTATTTCCATTTAAAAAATTGCTTAATGTACTTGCTAATTCTTTATTTTTTATTTTTTCTTTCATAACTCTATGAAAATCTGTTAGTGTAGGCATTTTCTTTTTAATATTTCCAAATGTAATTATTCCTTCATGCTTTCCACCTTGTTTTTCATAAATCGAGTGTTTATCTTTTGTTATTTCTTTTTCTCTATAGACTTCTCTTACAGCTTGTTCTATATCTGCTATCTCATTTGGTTTTAATGTTCTATTTTCATATTTATTTATGATTCCATTCATAATAGCTCTAATTTCTGTTATTTTACTATCAATGTCTATGAAACCACTATCTTCATCTATATCAATATCAAATAAGTTTATTCCTACTGGTATTGCTTGTCTAACTTTTATAATTCTTCCACCTAGTTTTTCTGTTTGAGCCACATATTCTCCTTCAATATCTAATATAGATGATCTTCTATTAATTAATGCTGTTCTTCCTATTATGGTTTTAACTGTTACAGACTTTCCTGCTCCTGGTACTCCAAATATTGCAATATTTGCATTTGCTAGTCCATCAGTAAATGTTTCTAAATTCATTGGAAGTCCTGTAAATAAATCTCTTCCTAAATAGATTCCATCTTTTACACTAGATTTTGTTCTTGCTATTGGAAACATTGCTGCTAATCCTGCTGTTGTCATATTTCTATTATTATCATTAATAATATTATTGTTTAGTGGTAATGTTTCTTTTAGTGCATCTAGCTGTTTAAAATATAATGGTCGTACTTCACATGATTTATTTGCAAATTCATCTCTTAATAACTTACTTTTTTCATTTAATTCTTCAAGACTTTTAGCATTTACTCGTAATGTTATCTTTATGAAAAATAACTTATCGTTATTTATCTGTATATTTCGTCTCATTTCTTCAAATGCTTGTATATTTTCTTGTAGTCTATGTAATTCTTCAATATTACCTTGTTTTTCAAATAAAAGATAATCTGACTGTAATTTTGTTACTTTATGTGTTAAGTATTTTATTACATTTCTTTCATCTGAAACTTGTACTTGTGTTGAAATATCGACATCTCCTATAGTATTTAGAATATCATCTAACCACCCAATTCCTATATAGTTAGGATAAAACATTAATGTAAAAATCCTAGCATATTTGTCATCTCCCATATAAATATAGTCTTTCTTTTCTTGTATTACTTCTGGAGCAAGTAAAGAGATTAACTGTGGTTGATTATCAAAGAAATTTTCTTCTTTTACTTTCTTTCTCTTTTTGTATGGTTTTATTTTGTTTTCTTTTGCTCTTTTTCTTTTCTTATAAGGTCTAATTTTTCTTTCTCTCTTTCGCTGTAACATATAGTCCAAATCCTCCTTTCTGCTCAATTTCTGTTACTTTATTGTTGTTTCCTTTGTGTAATTGCTCATATATCAGTTCTACAATTTCTCTATCATCTAAAAGTCTTGTACTAACTTTTATATTAAGCAAATGATATCTTAATAACTGATAAAATTCTTTTAATTCTATTTCAGCTACTTTTCTGTTGTTAAAAGAAGATATTACCATATAGTTTTTTCTTTCGAATAGATTTTGATCTTCTTGTAATTGTTCTAAATGTGCTACTATTTGATTAGCATATTCTTTTACATTAGCATTTGCATTCATTGTATTTAATTTTATTTCTTCTAACATATCTCCAAGTTCAATTTGTTTCTTTATTTCTAAAAACTGAATTGGAAATTTAAGCATTTGTGATATACTAACTAATTCTCTATCAACATTTGCTTTTTCTCCATCATGTAATAAACTGTATTCTATGCTTTCTAATTCGACTATAATAGAATGTTGATTTTTATTAATTGTAATTACTTGATTATTAAATCCATCAATTCCCCATAAATTACTAAGTTTCTTTTTTCCTTTTTTTATATTTGACTTATCTATGGGTTTTACTTCTTGTAAATTATTTTTCTTTCTTGTATATATTAGAGTTCCTACCATAAAGATAATTCCTGCTAATATAAAGATAAATGAAATTATCATCTTTTTCCTACCTTTCAAATATAAAAATTTTCTTTCTACATATGTATTTTATAATATTAAAAAAGTATTTATCTGCATATATATTTCCTATCTTTAAGAAAGCAAATGTCATAAGCATTGCAACAATACTTATGAATATAATTGTTTTTGCTATTACTGGTATATGAATAAATAATATTCCTACTGATATAATACTTGCAATCATATATAACATCTGTCTTAATGATAAATAACCGCCAAATACTTTTTCCTCATGCGTAAAATCAAATGGTACTTTGTATAAACTCATATTGTCTACCTCCTATCCATTTGCACTTCCACCTGTAATCAATGCTCCACCGCCATTAGTTGCTATGCTTAATATAATTCCAGAAACTATTAGAGATAATCCTAATAGCATTGTTCCTGCACATACCCAAGCTAATGCACCTATTGATTCGCTTCTTTTATTAGCATTGTTTGAATTCACTATCATTTTTAGTGCAATAATTACAATACTTACAAATACTAGAATTCCTCCTATTGGCATTGCTAACTTAATTACAGCATTTTTTATATTTTCTGTTGCTTGATTAACTTCTGCTGTACTAATACTACCTTGAGCTGCAAATACTTTTGCTGGTAATAACATTAAAGTTGTTGGTAGTATCCAAATTTTATTTTTTATTTTATAGTACATTCTTTTTAATTTTTCTTTTTTGATTTTTTTCATATCTCATAACCTCCTAGTTTTTAATACATTTTGGCTATGGTATATATCACTTTCTTCAGTCAAATTTAAAACATATTAAACAATATTGGTATTGCTAATATAATAATGATTAAAACTAAAGATATTATAAAATTCTTTATTCCAAACTTTATTGCTTTTTCAGATTTCTTTTTGGCTCCGAATAACCATATTAATAGACTAAATATAATCCATATTGCTAAAAGAATAATCGTTATTGTGAATCCTATTCTCATAACATTTTGAAACATTATATCTAATCCACCTGTTAAATTTTCTATGTTATATGTTGGTATCATCTGCTACCTCCCACTTTTTAAGTAAAAAATAAAAGACTTAGACTTTCTCTAAATCTCTAATTAAACTTATATAATAATACTCAAAAAAATTATTAATTTCTTTTATTGTTCCTTTATATTCTACTTCTTTGCTTTTACAATTATCATAAAGAAATATTAAATTTTCTCTTTTTGCTTTTGTTAATAGTTGTCTTTTGTTACTTATAAATAGCTCTTTTAAAGCATATATAATTATCTTTAGTTTCTCTATGTTTTCTTCTCTAAATATTTTTAATAAATCTTCTGTATAATCTAATTCTAATTTTTCTAATAAGTTCCAAAAATTAGTTTCTTCATCTTTAGTAAATTTCTCTGGATTTTGCTTTTCCTTTTTTATAATATAATTAAAGAATCTATCTATCTTATTATTTATATTATTATATTGTCCTATTTGAGACATACTCTCTGTATTTTTTATCGAATAGGGGTATGTCATTTTTGTAGTATAGGGTGTGTCATTTGGATAAATTCTTCTTTGTATAATTTCATTCTTATCATTTCTAATAATCTCTACACATACAAAATTCAGTTTATTAAGATGAGATATCCAATTTGATATTGTATGTGGTTGTGCATTAAATAATTCTGCTAGATATGTATTTGATGCAAAACAATAACCTTCTTTATTTGCTAATATTGTAATTACTGCATATAGTAATTTTTCATTTGCTTTTAAATCTTCATTAAATAAAATTGTTGAAGGTATTACTGCATAATATCCAATTTTATTTTCTTCGTTCACATATATTAATTCACCTCCATAAAAAATAAGCCACTGGGGCTTATTAAAATGTGTAAATTTATATTTCCTGTATAATTTATACATTTGACTTTGATGCATAAATTGTATCATCTTATTTTTGTTGCTTTTTGTTTCCACTCTTTGCAAAAAATTTCTAACAATTCCATAATCTTGTTATCAATTTGTTCATTTGAATAATCACTAGGAAAATAATGTCTAATTTTATCATAAGAAGTTTTAAATTGTTCTTTTTGATTTGGTTTCTCTTCTTGCATTATTTCTTCTATCCTTTCAGCTGTTAATTCCTTGTTTTCATCAAGCTTTCTTAATAATTTTGCTTGACCTAAAGTGGCTGTAGCTTCATTATATTTAAAACTTTCATATAATAGTTTTTGATTTTCCTTACTTATATAAGAAATTTCGACTGCTGGTCTTATTGCCATTCCTTCCTTTTCTTTATCTACTAATTCTAATAATTCAGGTATTAGTTCTGTTAATCTGACATAGCGTTGAATGGTTCTAGCACTTTCTCCAACTTCTTGTCCTACAAGTTCTGCTGAAAGTATTTTTTCTAGCTTCTCGACCAGTGGGCGAGAAGTATCTTCTCCTTTCTTTCCTTGATGTTTTATTGCATCTAGTTTCATTTTATATGCAAATGCTTTTTCTGATGCTAATAAACTTAATCTTTGATTTAAATTAGTATCAACCATTAAAATGGTTGCCTCATCATCAGTTAATTGCATAATTATACAAGGAATTTTTTCTAAACCAGCTAAATGAGCTGCATGTTTTCTTCTATGTCCAGCTATCATACAATAACTTCCATCATCTTCTTTTCGTACTATCGCTGGCATTATTACTCCACGAGCATTAATACTTTCAACTAAATCATCCATATGTTCATCATCTAACACCTTAAATGGATGATTAGGAAAATCTTTTATTATATTTAGTGGAAGCTCTGACATTTGTATTATTTTAGGATTATCTCTTTCTACCTGTGTTGTAAATAAATTATCTAGTGAAGGAAGATTCATTTTAAGATTTTTGTCTTTCATCTTTTAAAACCTCCTCTACTAAATTTTCATAAGCTTTTGCAACTGTTCCTTTTTTATCATATTCAAATATACTTTTTCCTTTAATAGACGCTTCAGCTGTTTTTATTGCTAAAGGTATTTCTGTATCATAAATCTTTACATATTTTCCATAGTTTTTATCTAATTCTTGCCTAATATTTTTTGAAAGATTTGCTCTTCTATCTACTAAAGTTAACAATATTCCTTTAATTTTTAAATCTGGATTTATTGTTCTTCTAACTTTTGAAACAGTTTCAAATAAGTATGTCATTCCTCTCATTGCAAGGTACTGGCTTTGAACTGGAATAATTATTTCATTACTGCATGCTAGACAATTTATAGGAATTAATCCTAATGAAGGCATACAGTCAATTAGTATATAATCATACTTATCTTTTACCTTATTCAAACAGTTTTTTAATATAAACTCTCTAGTCATAGCATTTCCTAAAGAAACTTCTATTGCAGAAAGACTTATATCAGAAGGGATAAGGTCAATCTTTTCTTCGTGATGTAAAATAGCATCATTAATGTTAATTTCCTCATCCATTATTTCAGCATACATTAAATTTGCAAGTGTTATTGGCATATCTTCTTGCCTATAATATCCTAATGAAGTTGTTAAATTTCCCTGTGGATCTGCATCAACTAACAACACTTTTTTATTCTCTTTCGCAAGAGCTACTCCAATAGAGAGTGTGGTTGTTGTTTTACCAACTCCACCTTTTTGATTTGCAATCGCAATAATCTTTGTACTTTTCATATATTCCTCCTTTTGGGAGATACGAAAATAATTAAGATTTTATTACAATTCGTTTTATATGTTAGATATTATTTCAATAATTATATTTAATTGAAAGCATTAATAATGTAATGATAATATAAGAATTTAGAAATAAATAATTTGAACTTATTGCACAGGGGGGCTTTTATTATCAAAGTTTTGTGCAAATAAGAATAGGATCAAAAATAGAACTATACGAATATAGTCCTACTCTTGAAATTCTGCTATTCCTTGCCATTACGCCTATTTCAGCTTATTATTAACAACTTCTACGCTAACGCTTTGCATTAGGTTACTGTAATTGCTCATTCTTCGCAAACAGTAACTAAAAACTATACTACTTTTTAATTAAATCGCCTTAAAATCGATTCTGGAGCTTCATTATTTTTGATTATTCCTGGTTGGATTTTTTTTGATTATTGTAACCTCATAAATTTAAAAAATTTATATAACTTTAGATTATTTTATCAGAATTTCCTAAATCCTTATATTTCAATATTTTGCTTGATTTTATAGACAACAAAACTATATGTCTATTTTATAAAAACGGCTTAAAATCGATTCTCGTGGCTCGTTTTTTAGCCATTTTTCAGCACATTACATATTCTTACTAAAAATCAGCATTTTACTAAAATTATATTATAAAGATTAGATTTTGTTATATGCTCATCAAATTTAAAACATGTAACTTGCCCAATAAAATATAAAAATGTCTTAAATTTGATTTTAGAGCTTCATAATATAAAAATATTATTGCAGATCAATAATCTAAATTTATATAATAATTATACAAAAAATTATAAGATTATAATGTAAAAATCTACTTATAACAAATGTTCGTTTTTTAAATTTTATAAAAATAACTTTGCACAAAATGCAAATACAATTAGTAAAAAATATATGAAAAATCTTTTATTATAGACATTATTTATACTAAACTCCTTCTATTTTAATTTTCAATAAGCCATCTTGCTATATCGTATATTTGTATACCTTCATATTGATAATTTTCATGTTTTGTTCGAGCTATTATTACTTTAGGATACGCATCCTTTATTTGTAATAATGGATTTACTTCTCTTTTTAGAGTTTCTTCATATTCTATATTATCAGAAACTTGTATATAAATTTTTTCATTTCTTTTTACTGCTATAAAATCTACTTCCTTATTATATAATATTCCTGTATATACTTCATATCCTCGTCTTAATAGTTCAATTGCAACAATATTTTCATAGACTCTACCATAGTCTAAAGATTTTGTACCCAAACGAGAATATCTAAATGCATGATCAGACAAATAATACTTTTCGTCACTATTTAAATATTTTTTGCCTTTTATATCATATCTGCTGATTTTATAAAAAGCAAATGCCTCACATAAATATTCAATATAGTTTCCAACTGTTTTATGATTAGTTTCTAAATTGATAGTATTTAATGAATTAGCAACATTCCTTATAGAAGTTCTATTAGATATATTATCCATCAAAAAGTCATTTAATGAACTCATTAATTTTTCATCTTTTATTTTATTTCTTGCAAAAATATCTCTAACTATTAATGTATTATATATATTATTTAAGTAATCATATTTTTCTTCTATAGAATTATATAGATATGAACCAGACATTCCACCTTCCATCACATAGCTATTAAATGCAGTATCTATATCACTACATTCAAAATAATCGAGATATTCTTTAAAAGAGAATGGATAAACTTCAATTTCAAATGTTCTTCCAGTAAATAATGTGGATAGATCACTACTTAATAAAAATGCATTAGAACCAGTTATATATATATCATATTTTTCTTCTGCATGTAGACTGTTTATTGTTTTTTCAAATCCTTCACACATTTGTACTTCATCAATCAATACAAAATTATTCATTCCTTTTTTATATCTTTGACCTATATAGTCATTTAATTTGTGATATTCATTTAAGTTCTCAAAATCCAATGAGTTGTAATTTATATCTATTATATTGTAATTTTTTACATTGCTTACTATATATTCTTTAAAAAGCTCTAATAATTTAGATTTTCCACTTCTTCTTACTCCAGTAATAACTTTTATGTCTGGAGTTCCCATTACATCTATTAATGTATTAAGATAGTTTCTCTTTATTAATTTCATACTTTTCACCTCAAAAAATATTATAGCATACCAATTCCCAAAAATCAAATATTTTTAAAAATGGGAAGTGACAATATTATTATAAACTAAATTCAAATTAGTATGCTAATATGTATAAAAAATCGAAAAAATTATACATATTTTTAAAACATGTATAATTTTGGTGTCTATATCAAAGTTTTGTGCAAATAAGAATAGAATCAAAAATAGAACTATACGAATATAGTCCTACTCTTGATTATCCTCCTATATTATTAAAGAATAATTTTTAGAATTACTTTAAAATATGTTTCTTGTTTTTTCCATCTTTAAAGTATAAAATTGAGGATACTCACCTTCTCCAACAGCTCTTTCAACAGCAGGAAGCATCTCTTCAGCCACAGCATGGATAAAAGCTTTCATAAATGCTATTGAAATAATAATAATAACTGCAGTACATGTGAACAAAATTATAGTAGGTAAATTCATATCGACTCCTCCTAACTTTTAACAAACGATTGTTTATAGTTACATTAAAAATAAGGTCTTTGCCTTAAATTTACCACATTATAGCATACTTTATGTTGATTGTAAATGAAAATTTCTTATTTTCCTTTATTCCATTCCTTTAATTTTTCCTCTAGCAGTTTAAAATTAACTGTATTTTTTATATAGCCTATATCAATATTTTTAGTCTTTTGATTATAAACTGTTTTTGCATATTTTATAATCTTATTACTATTGTTATTTATGTATCTTAACTCTCCAAGTATTAATTCTTTATATTTTGAATCAGTTTCGTTTGATACCATATATGGCTCTAGTTCTGTTATTGGAACAGGAATCATATTATTTATTCTTAAAGTCCCATATAAACGATTACTTTCATGAATTCTTATTATAGTCTTAGTATCTTTTCTTATAATATTTTTATCAATATCTAAATAATCTGACTTTTTAGGCGAAGACATTGGAATATAATAATTGAATTCATTTACAGTTAAAACAACTCCTAAATATTTTCTTTCATGAGTCCTTATTTCCTCTTTATTATCATAAATTTTATTATCAAATTGTCTTAAATAATTTATGTATTTATCACTTACACTATATAAATTTAATTTCATTTGGTCCTCCTTGTACAAAAATAAGAGAAGGATATCACTTAAGATACCTTCTCTTGATTTTAACTTTCTCATTTTAAAGGCTGTGAAACACCCGATTTATAACTTTCTCATTTAAAGGTTGTGAAACACCCGATTTATAACTTTCTCATTTTTTTAATGGTAGTGAAACACCACGATTTTCTTATATTTATTATACTATTTTCTTGCCAGAACTGTCAAGTAAAATATATACAATAAATATAGTATATTTTATGTGTTTTTTATTAAAATATTATACAATATTACAAAAAATTGAATTTATTTAAAGTTTTCGGAATAAATGGCAAATTTTATTGTGTCTATTATCAAAGTCTTGTGCAAATAGGGATAGGATCAAAATTAATGTCCACATTTATTGTTTTGCAAATATTTTTCATATTCATCTTTTACAAAGATTTTACTTCTATTACAATTAGGTTCTAGCAATAAACAATGATTACTACACCCTCTACATATTTTGTTTTTTAAATATTCTTTAAATTCATTATTTGATAAACAGTCCATATTAAAATATTCTCCTTTTTAAACTCTTGTATTATTTTAGTGATGTACTATTATTAATCAATAGTGTACTATAAGCAAATAGTATATCTTTATTCTTGAATTCTACATAATCACCTAAGATTCTTGGTGATATATATCTTGTATCAATTACTGTTATTTTGCTATATGCTTCTACTAACAATGGAATTAAACTACTACCATAAGAATCTCTAAAAACAATTAGTTCTTTATCTGTATTTGAATTTGGGTTCTCTATTGTTAATAATGGCGTTGCACCTGATAAATAAACATCATATTTGTCTAAAGAATTTATCTTTTCCATATCATATATTGGTGTAGTTTTGTGTGTTTCATAGTTATACACAATACAGCTTTCTATTATGTTATTGGTAAGTACTCGTATTTCATCATTTTGTATTTGTATTGGAAATTGTCCTGCATATACTCCTTTAAAATCTACCACTGTTTTTTCTTCATATTCGCTATCTACTTTGATACCAATACTATTTGCAATTCTATTTACAACATTTTGCAAGCTTTCTTGTTTCCAGTGTGAATCTGTAGCATAATAGCAAGACAAATCTAAACAATCAAATATATTAATATATGTTGCCCATTTTAGGTTATTATCCATTACATTTTGTAATTTGTTATAATCCAATTTTAAGTTATTACTATTTACAAAATAGTTTTTATCTAGAACTATAGTATAGTAAATCTTATTTGTTTCATCTAAATATCTAGTATTAATATCATTCATTTTGTTTGTTATATTTACTACAGATTTTTCATTTAAAGGATATATTTGCTCAATTAACTTATTATCATATTTATAGATATTGTTACTATCTTGTTTTTTTAGTAATTGTATTTCAAAATTTGTTTTTAAGCCTCTAAATGTCTCTCTTCCTATAAATTGATCCATTGTATATTTATCAATGTTTTCAAAAAATGTACCATTTAGTAAAGTTGCAATTGAAAAATCAGGAAACTGCTGCAGTTTTCTTCGTTCTGATAGTGAAATTTTTGTATCTGTTTTTATTAAATTTATAATTAACATTATAATGATAGTAAACATGAAAGATATTGTAATTGTTATATTTTTTACTTTATCACTCATTTAAGCCCTCCTATTAAAACCTAAAATACAAAAATGGATTATATGAATTATCTACTAAATATGCAGTTACTACAATAAGTATTAAAATAATACTTATTGGTTCTAAAATGTTTATAAATATACGTACTTTTTCGTTTTCTCTTAATTTTAGAGTTATATTTTTAAGAAATGGAGTTGTACCAATTATTGCGATAATAAGTATTATAATATAACTTCTTAAATAATATAGAGTATATGCATTTATAAAACATTCTCCATTTAAACCCAACAGACCTATTATATTGTTCCAAGCCTCTTTCATATTGTTAGCATTAAATATTACGAAACTTATCATAACTATAAATAATACATACATTCTTTTTATAATATTAGGACATTTTTCTAAATACTTACCTAAAAATACTTTTTCTATAATTAAAATACAACCAAATAACAGTCCCCATACTATAAAGTTCCAACTTGCACCATGCCATAAACCAGTAAGTGCCCATACTATTAAAATATTCCTTATTTGCTTTTTTAACCCTTCCCTATTTCCTCCAAGAGGTATATACACATAGTCTCTAAACCAAGAACTTAAAGAAATATGCCATCTTCTCCAAAATTCTGTAATACTTTTTGAAATATATGGATAATTGAAATTTTCTAAGAAATGAAAACCAAATATCCTCCCAAGTCCTATTGCCATATCAGAATATGCTGAAAAATCAAAGTAGATTTGTAACATATAACTTATTGCAAATATCCAATAAAACACTATGCTTTTTTCATCTGTAATAATAAATTTATTACATAATTCACCTAACATATTTGCAATTAAAACTTTTTTGGCAAGACCTATTGCAAATCTGTTTACACCATAAGAAAAATTTTCGAAATTATGCTTTCTAGAATTTAATTCCTTTTCGATTGTTTCATATCTTACAATTGGCCCTGCAATTAACTGTGGAAAAAGAGATACATATGTTGCTAGTTTCAAAAAGCTTTTTTGTACTTCTACTTTACCTTTATATACATCTATTATATAACTAAGAATTTGAAATGTATAAAAAGATATTCCTATTGGTAATGCTATTCTTAAAAGAGATAAATTTATTCCAAATATACTATTTATATTTAATATAGCAAAATCAGTGTATTTAAAAATACATAGTAATCCTATATGTATTGCTAGAGTAACTACTAATAAGACTTTTTTCTTGTACTTATCTATTAAGATTGCTCCTATGTAAGCTATTAAAATTTCAGCTAGCATTAAAAATATATACTTTGGTTCCCCATAAAAATAAAAAAACATTGATGCAATAAACAATATCATATTTCGTAGTTTCTTTGGTGTAATAAAATATATAGTTATAACAATTGGTAAAAAGTAATATAGAAAGCTAATACTTGTAAATAACATTTTTTCCTACTTTCTAATTAATAAAGCTTCCTATTAGATTTATATTGGAAGCTTTATTATTAATATTTTTTCTTATAAAAGTTCTGGCGGAAGGTCAATATCTGATGTTTCAGATTTTTCTAGTTCTTTTCCTATGTCATTTTCAACAAAGTTTTTAAATTCATTATATACTGGTTTTGCCCAGTCTTCGCTAGACATTACTAAAAATATGATATTTTCATAGTTTGTAATGTATAGTTTTTCTGCTGAAACACAAATCCATCTTCTCATATCAATATTATCTAGCATTTCTTGTTTCATTTTTTCTATATCTGCATTTTCTTTTACCTTAACTATTGCAAGTGAATATGCCTGTGAATTAATGAAAGGTACTGATATTACTAATTCTTCTACATTTTCATTAGATTGTAATCCAGTATAAGTAGTAACTTGCATCACATCAGATACGTCTATTACAGCATTTTCTAGCTGAGGTAATTCTACATCTTCACTAGAATATATTGTATTTAGCATATTTTGCATTTCTTCAGTTGTTTGTAGCTTTAATTCTTTTTGCATGCCACCCTTATTTTTAATAGCAAAAATTCCTATAGCAATGATAGCAATAATAGCTATTACAACAATTATTGCGATTATTGATTTTTTCATACTTTTCCTCCTATCTTTTGTTATTTTATAAAACAATTTTACTATATTAATATAAATTTGTAAATAATACTAGTTGGATTTTATTATTTCTTGTTGTATAATTATTATACAATTTACTTTTTGGAGGTATTATATGATACAACGTGAAAACAATCCAGATTATCTAAATTCATTTTTAGATTATTCTATAACTATATTAAATAAATCACCTAATAGTATTAAGGAATATAATTATGACCTTGCTATGTTTCTTAAGTTTATTAAACTTCATTATGGATTAACTAATGAAACTGATTTTGCAAATATTACTATTAATGATATACCTATTAGTGTTATTAAGAAAATAACCTTAGATGATATACATGCCTTTATATCTTACCTTGCAACTGAACTTCGTAGTAAAGCTGCAACCAGAGCTAGAAAGGTTTCAAGTATTCGTATTTTCTTTAAGTATTTATCTGCAAAAGCAAAGCTAATTGATACAAACCCTGCGCAAAACTTAGAAACTCCTAAACTTGATAAACGTACTCCCAAATATTTAACATTGGAAGATAGCAAAAAATTATTATATGTTGCAAGTGATGAAGATAATAGAAACAATGAAAGGGATTATGCTATAACTACTTTGTTTTTAAATTGTGGTATGCGTTTATCAGAACTTGTTAATATAAATATAAAAGATATACAATTTGATGAATGCAAAATGACAGTTATAGGTAAAGGCAATAAAGAACGTACTATTTACTTAAATAATTCTTGTATGAGAGCAATCGCAAATTATTTAGAAGTTCGCCCCAAAGAAGGAATTGATTATAAATCAAAAGATGCTCTATTTTTAAGTGAAAGACGTGAACGTATTAGTAATAGAACTGTTCAATATATTGTAAAAAAGGAATTAAAAAAAGCTGGACTTGATACTAATAAATATTCTGTCCATAAGTTAAGACATACTGCTGCAACTTTAATGTATCAATATGGAAATGTAGATATTAGAGCCCTTCAAGAATTACTAGGACATGCTAGTATTTCTACAACTGAAATTTATACTCATGTAGCAAATGAGCAAGTTCGTAATGCAGTAGAAAGCAATCCATTAGCAAATCTATAGTTCTAAAAGCCCCCCAGTTTATTCGAACAAACTGGGGGGACTTTTTAGAATGTTTTAAGATAAAAAGTTTAGAGGAACATACTTTCTTCCCTGAACAGGAACATACCCATAATCTTTTACTAATATGCGCATAATCTGCCCAGTATTATCATCTTCTTTAGAAAACATAACTGTTACATTCAACAACTCATTACTGATAGTAATAGTCATATCTAATGTAGCACAAATTGGTGTCATTTTATAGACTTTTCCCAGCGCCACATTATCTGCAAATTTGGGATATTCCTCGATAACAGCTTTTAAAACCTTTTCGTGAAACTCATCAAGTGTATCCCGACACTCTAAAACTTTTTTTAACATTCTCAAACCCCTCCTTAAAACATTACTAGAGGATTTGAATGCCTCTAGTAATAAATACTATAAGCATTCTATGCTTGTTAATTGTTCTTGTGAAATTATATCATCTTTACATAAAGTATGCAATACTTTATAACTCCTTTATTTTTAATTCTTGGTTTATTTGTAAATCGCTACTAGACATTTTATTTACTTTTTTTATTTGTTCTATGATGTTTCTAATATTTTCATTTCTATAATATTCATTTGTATTTTGTTCTTCTTTTGCAATGCTCCATAAAGTATCTCCTTCAGATACATATATGGTTTTATATTTGCTTTCTGCATGAGAAAAACTTTTACTTCCAACAAAAAAGCTTATTCCAATGATTACTAAAAATACTAATATGATACTTCTTACAAATTTCTTCTTATTTACAATTTTTAAATTCATTTCTAACTCCTCCTAATTAATAGATACTTTTTGCGAACATTTATTTTATATTTGTTATTATAATCAAACAAAAGTTCTTTGTCAATACTTTTTTTAAAAAAAGTGAAAAAATGTTCGTTTTATATCGAAATAAGAAGGGCACAGTGGTGTCATGCCCTACGATGTATTCCCACAAACGATGCCCCTACAATAGCAATTTCTTATTTTTTATATTCATAATAGTATAGGCTGAATTTGTTCTTTGTCTAAAGCATATTCTAGTGTTTTTATAATATATTCTGCATCAAATACTAGTGAACGTGGCTTAGTGATAGGATTATCCTGTCTTAATGGAACAAAAAAATAGTTATTTCTATTTAATAAGCAACCTATGTTTGATGCATTACCACTTAGTGCATCATTAGTAGACACAGCTATTACTAATGCATTATTATTTCTTAAATGTGATTTTGCAGCCATTGTTACAGGTGTATCTGTAATACCATTTACTAATTTTGCAATTGTATTTCCTGTACATGGTGCAATAATCATAATGTCCGTCATTTTTTTAGGTCCGAATTGGTTCTGCATCTGGAATACTATGAATAATTTTTTTACCTGTAATATCTTCTATTTCATCAATAAAATCCTTTGCTTTTCCAAATTTAGTATCTAAGTTATATGCATTAAAAGACATAATAGGAACAACCTCTGCTCCTTCTTTTACAATCTCTTTTATTTTTGGAATAGTGCTTTTAAATGTACAAAAAGAACCAGTCATAGCAAAACCGACCTTTTTACCTTCTAATTTCAAAATATATAGCCTCCCCTCTTTTTAAGTCTTATAATATATTATGAAATTATGTAAATTTTGCCACCTGGTTCAAATATGTTATATGTAATTTTCCTATATATTTAATAAGTTTTATGTCAGTCCTAAAAAATATGGTACTCTTAATATTATTAAAAGTAAAATTGCTAATATATGAGTAGCAATAAGAAGTAAAAGTATTTCTTCTATATCATATATATATTTATAATATTTTATATAATATGCTCCTAATACTACAAATACAATTATGCAACAAATAAAAACAAAAATACAAAATGGATTTTTATATGGATATTGATGAAATTTTCCTAATTCAACAGTCCAAGATACAAATCTGTTACAATACAATAATAAAACATAATTCATAAAATTTGCTATTGACAAATGAATAATTTTAATCCATTCCTTTTTATTTGATTCTATAATTTTTTCTTTAACTAATATTATAAACACTATAGCTAATGATATGTAAATTGTACCAAACGACAAGATTTTTTCCATATTAAAAATTCTCCAGTAACTTACTAATTCTTGTTACAATTATATAATAAAAAACAGAAAATTTCAAATTAATTGCTTGCTATATGAATTGTAAGTTGTATATGATATGTTATTATATTCAAAAAATTTTTCTTTTAATAATTTTTTTGGGGTTAATTCTGCAATAGTTAAAGTTTCTATATTTTAATTAATACAACACTAATAATAATTAGTATTGCAGCAATGATTTTTCTTAATAGATTGTCTCTTTCTTTTAAAAATAGATATCCTACAATTACATTTAATATTACAGTTAAGGCACATAATGGTGCAATTACTGTTACATTTCCTAATTGATATGCTCTTAATTGAGATACTATTGAAACACCCCAGCATATAGCTGTAGTTATTATCGCTTTTTTATTACCATTTACAAATTCGTCTCTTATTTCAGATGGTTTTATTCTTTCAAAAATCATAATTAAAAGCGCTGGTATTATTAATGTTAAAGCTACATAGAATGGCAAATTGAAATTATCTGAAATATTTACATCTAAAAACAATGCTACGGTAAAAGAAATATTCGCAAATACTCCTAATAGAAGATATTTGTTAAATTCAAATTTTCCCTTTTGATAAAATATAATAATATTACTAACTATAATTAACATTGCTCCTATAAATTTTGTTAGAATAAATTCTTCTTTAAATAATATTAACCCAGCAAATATCATAAAAGTAGTTGATAATTGTTTTAGCATACTAAATGTTGATGCTTCTAGTCCACTTCTTACAGTAGTATTCACTCTATCAGTTATAGCATAAAATACAATTGATATACTAAGCATTACATATACCATTACATTTGTTGGCAATTTAAATTCAAAAAATGGACATAATAATAATGCTGACAGCCCTGCTATAAGTTGTAATAATATAGTTAGAGCTCCTGCTTTTTTTAATGTCTTTGTTGCAATTTTATAAAACTGTGTAAAAATGGTTGCTAAAATTAAATATGCACCCACATATATTAACCAATTTTCCATACATTTTCCTCCTAAAATTTAAGATACCAGTTGTTATGCATTATATCATGTATATTGTAAACTTACAATATACAGTAAGTATAAATGTACATATAATTTTTTCGTATAATTACCTATAAAACTGTACTTTTTTAGAAAATCATGCTAAAATATATATAAATTTGTAATTTAGGAGGATAAAATATTGAAAGGAAATGAAACTATTTTAATTCTTGACTTTTTTGGTCAATATAATCAATTAATTGCAAGACGTGTTAGAGAATGTAATGTATATTCTGAAATTGTGCCTTATGATATTTCTATAGAGAAAATTAAAGAAAAAAATCCAAAAGGGATTATCTTTACTGGTGGGCCTTCTAGTGTATATGTAGAAGATGCTAAAATGTGTGACCCTAAAATTTTTGAACTTGGTATTCCTATTTTAGGAATTTGCTATGGTATGCAACTTATGACTCATGTTATGGGAGGAACTGTTACAAGAGCAGATAAACGTGAATATGGAGTTGTTCCAGTAGAAATAGATAACTCTTCCTTATTATTTCAAGGTTTTGAAAATATAAATGATTGTTTAATGAGCCATACAGATTTTGTATCACAAGTGCCAGATGGTTTTAAAGTAATTGGAAAAACAGCAACTTGCCCTACTGCTGCTATGGAAAATGTAGAAAAGAAATTCTATGCTATTCAATTTCATCCAGAAGTAAATAATACTGTAAATGGAACTAATATAATTAGAAATTTCTTATTTAATATATGTGGTTTTAGTGGAGATTGGAAAATGTCTTCATTTGTAGAAGAAACAGTTAAAACATTAAAAGAAAAAATTGGTGATAAAAAAGCCCTATGTGCCCTATCTGGTGGTGTAGATTCTTCTGTTGCAGCAATTCTTATACATAAAGCAATTGGAAAAAATCTAACATGTATTTTTGTTGACCACGGTCTTCTTCGTAAAAATGAAGGTGATGAAGTAGAAGAAATTTTTAGAAATCAGTTTGATATTAACCTTGTTCGTGTAAATGCAAAAGATAGATTTTTAGCAAAGCTTGCTAGTGTTACAGATCCTGAAACAAAGAGAAAAATAATTGGTGAAGAGTTTATTCGTGTATTTGAAGAAGAAGCTAAAAAGATTGGAACAGTTGATTATTTAGTACAAGGAACAATTTATCCAGATGTTATTGAAAGTGGTTTAGGAAAAGGAACTACTATTAAGAGTCATCATAATGTTGGTGGTCTTCCAGACTATGTTGATTTTAAAGAAATTGTTGAACCTTTACGTGATTTATTTAAAGATGAAGTTCGTAAAACTGGACTTGAATTAGATATTCCAGAGAATTTAGTATATCGACAACCATTCCCTGGACCGGGTCTAGCTATTCGTGTAATTGGAGATATTACAGATGATAAATTAAATATTTTAAAAGATGCTGATGCCATTTTTAGAGAAGAAATTAAACTTGCTAATTTAGATAAAGAAATTAATCAATATTTTGCTGTTTTAACTAATTTAAGAAGTGTTGGCGTTATGGGTGATGATAGAACTTACGATTATACTATTGCCCTTCGTGCAGTAACTACATCAGATTTTATGACAGCTATTTGGAGTAAGATTCCATATGAAATATTAGAAAAAGTATCTAGTAGAATTGTAAATGAAGTAGACCATGTTAATCGTGTTGTATATGATATAACAGGAAAACCACCTGCAACAATTGAATGGGAATAGGATTACAAAAAGATGCATCCTTGCTAAAAGCAGGGATGCATCTTTTTGTAATCTTCGAGGATTTCTTCTGTCAACTTATCAATTTTGAAACCGGGCAAACATGCTCTTGTAAGTTCTTCTTTAACCTGAAATGGTTGTATAGAACCTAATTTCAATTTAGTCAATATTGACTTTTTTATTTGAGCATCATACATTAATACGTACCTCCTCAATGTGTGAGTTTGATAAAAAATCATCAAACCAATTTACAGTTACATTGTAACTATTATACTACACTTCGTGTAAAACATCAACTATTTAATCTTTTTATTGTAATATATTGAAAACAGATAGGTTTTGCCTATCTGTTTTCATATAAGAAAATTGGCCGTTAGCGAAAGCAAAGCTTTCGACGTCCACATGTGCAAAAAATCTTCGATTTTTCCTATATAATAATATAAGTAAATCTATAAGCCGGGTTCTGTCTAGAATGGTCATTTATCTATTACACATATTACTATGTGTCTTAAGCCACCTAAACCAAGAAGATGAAAGAGCATCTTATCCTTCTTGGAATTACAAGATGTTGCTCCAGATGGGGTTTACACTGACCAAATATGTCACCATATTTGCGGTGAGCTCTTACCTCGCCTTTTCATCCTTACCTCTTTCCCACAAAACAAAGCTTTGCAGGAGACCTTAAGCCTTAACGAGAGGCGGTTATTTTCTGTTGCACTTTCCTTAGAGTTTCCTCCACTGGACGTTATCCAGCATCATTTGCTCTTATGGAGCCCGGACTTTCCTCGTACGCTACCTCACGGCCTTGCTATACGCGACCATTCAATTTACTCTTTTTATATTGTACTATAAATTTATATAATTTTCAAGTACTATAGCGAATTCAACTCTTCACTCAAATTTTTATATTTTAAATAGAAAATATTAACATCATTTTTATCTACAGTAGTTTGTAAGTCTTTTAATAAAATATATGCTTTATTTAAGTTATATGTTTTTTGATTTTGTATATTATTCATCATAGATACCATAGCTTCTTCAGAAGCTTGTAAATAATTTTTTACTTCATTTGGGTTATTTTGTCCAATTATTGAATATGCATTAAACAAATTAGATTTTACTTTATATAAGTTTGTTTGCATTTGGTCATCTGAAAAATCCTCAAAATAAGCTGGTATATATGAATATAATTTTGCAAGTAAAATTAGTGATTGTTCCTTGTTCTTATCTTTTATTGCTTTTGCAGCATTATCTAAATCTACATTAAAGCTTAAAATTTTCTGATTATTAATATTTTGCTTATATAAATCAAGTGTTACAATAGACCAGTTCGAATAGATTTGTTCTATATCATAAATTAAATCTTCCCAATTTGGTTCAGTATTTCCTACTAAAATACTATTTTCTATCATTTGATATTGATAATTATTTTTTTTAGAATCACTAGAAGAACCACTGCTTTCTTCACTAGAAGAATTTCTAGAACTAGATGAACCGCTCACTACTAGAAGATTCTCCTCCTTGTTCTTCTCCACTACTTTCCTTTTGTTTACCTTCTTTAGCTCCTCCTTCACTTCCTTGTGAATCATTTTCTATTTTCTCTGCAACAACTTTGTAATTTTCAAATGTTAACCCATTTGCTTTATTTAACATAGTAGAAATAGTAGAATCGAAATATTTCATTTCACTAGAAAGTTTAGATACCAATAATTCATCTTGGGATTTATTACTACATCCAGAAAGTAGTAATATACTGCTAATAATAAGCAAATAGAATATATATTTTTTTATTCTTTTTATCATAAAATCACCTATATTTAGTATTCCATAAAATTTACCTTTTATTCTTTTGCATATATAAAACAAGAAAAACAAATACTAATATTAAAATTTTAATAAGGAGATTTTTTATATGCATACTATTGTAAATTTGTATAGTCCTAAAAAAGGTGAAATATCGAGATTTCTAAATAGTTATTATAATAAAGAAGTTAATATAGAAAATGATTTAAAATGGGAGAATACATATGAAAATCCCATTGAAATTGCAGATATTATTGGTTCTTTAATTGATAATAATGATAAGTATAATATAAATATGTGGATTAGCTTAGATACAGATACTTTTGTAAATGTTACACAATATAATGTAGATAGCATTATTCGCTATTTATATGAACGTTTCCCATATTAAGCTTCTAATACAATTGTTACTGGACCATCATTTGTAAGGGTTACTTTCATGTCAGCACCAAAAATCCCATGTTCTACACCTATTTGCTCCCTATGTACTTCTGAAATAAAGTATTCATATAGTTTATTTGCATGCTCTGGATTTCCAGCATCTGAAAAGCTTGGTCTATTTCCGCTTTTACAATTAGCATATAAGGTAAATTGTGATATGATTAACATCTTACCACCTATGTCTTTTATAGATAAATTCATTTTATCATTTTCATCACTAAAAATTCTTAATTTGCTAATTTTGTTAACCATTTGTTCTACTGTACTTTCAGTATCTTCATTTGAAATACCTAATAAAACTACAAGACCTTTTTCAATTTCTCCTACTATTTTTTTATCTACTACTACATTTGCATTACTTACTCTTTGTATTACTACTTTCATATAATTCCTCTTTTCTAGAACCCAAAAAGGGCACAGTAGTGTCATGTCTAACCGGTATTCCCTTTAAACGGTGCCCCTACATCTATTTATTTTCTTCTTTGTCTATTTCTTGTTCTTCTTCCATATATATATCTAAATCTTCTTTTTGTTCATCTCCACAGTTTGGACAGTAATTGCAATTTAAATCGATTTCACAAAAACAATTAGGACACTGTTTTTTATCCTTTAATGTAAGAAGTTCCTTTCTCTCATCTTCTATTAAATCACACAATTCATCTATTTGTATACAATATTCTTCTAAAACAGCTTCTATATCAATATCTAATGCTTTATCATTTACATGATGCTCATACATTTTTTTACCTATTTGCATATATAAGTCTTCTATTTCACCTTTATGCTCATTCATTTGCATCTTTAACTTTGCTTCTTTTGCTATTTTTGATGTTTTTTCAGTTGTATATTTATATGTTTTCTTAGCTTCTTTTCCTAATTTATCAAAAAAATCCATATACAATCCCTCCAGTATTAGTATAAACATTTTAGGGACATTTTATTCGCTTTTTTTATCACGTGTCATAAGAATATTGACAGCTTCTTTTGGGTTTAATCCATTATATAATACATCATAAACGGTATGTACAATTGGCATATCTACCTTGTGTATTTTTGAAAGTTCATATGCAACTTCAATATTATCTATACTTTCAATTGTCATACCCACAATTTCTCTTGTTTCTTCCACCGTTTTTCCAGAACCTATTAATTTTCCAGCTCTTCTATTTCTACTATGTTCACTTAAACAAGTAACAATTAAATCACCTAAACCTGTTAAACCATAAAATGTTTCTTGCTTTCCACCTAGTTTGATACCTAAACGGCTAATTTCTGTTAAACCTCTAGTTATAAGAGCTGCAAAAGAATTATCTCCTAAACCTAATTCACTTGCTACTCCTGCACAAAATGCTATAATATTTTTTAAAGCACCACCTAATTCAACACCTTTTACATCTGATGATGTATATATTCTCATTTTTTCATTCATAAAAATAGAACATATTTCTTCTTGCAAATCCTCATCTTTTGATGCTACTACCATTGCTGTTGGAATTTGTTTTGAAACTTCTTCAGCATGGCTTGGTCCAGATAAAACAGCATATTTCTTATTTGGTATTTCTTCTTCTATAATTTGGTCTAATGTATATAAGGTTTCTTTTTCAAAACCTTTTGCACACATAACAACTGATTGGTTTGTAATATATTCTTTATATTGGTTTAAAATATTACGAACAAATTTAGATGGTGTTACATGTAGAATTACATCTGTATCTTGTATGGTTTCTTTAAAATCTGTATAACAAGTAATATTTTCTGGTATAGTTATTTCTGGTAAAAATTTGCACTTTTTTTCATTATTAATTAAATCTGCTTCTTCTTGTAAGAAAGACCATATTTTTACTATATGCCCCATATTTGCTAAGTGTATAGAAAGAGCTACTCCCCAACTTCCACTTCCAATTACTGCAATCTTTTTCAAATTTTCTTCCTCCTTTGGTTTTTTTGTAAATCTGGGGCAGATATGGAATCTGCCCCTCTACATATCTTATAATTTACTTTTTAAATGATAGTTTGTTTTCAGTTCCGTTTAATAATCTACTAATATTAGTTCTATGATTAAATGCTACGATTAATGCCATAATAATGCTAAAAACAAAATAATTTCCAGATACAATATAATTTTGACCTATAAATAAGGTAAGTACTGGGAATAAAATTGCAGCAAGTACAGAACCTACAGATACCATTCTAGTTATAGCCATAATTACTAATGCAAACACTAAGCAAATTAGCCCAATTTGCCAGTTAATTAGAAGTAATATACCAAGTGATGTTGCTACTCCTTTTCCTCCTTTAAATCCAAAGAAAATAGGAAATGTATGCCCAATTACAACTGCTATACCAGATATTTGAACAAGTAATGCTGCATCTATATCTTTTATTATATTTCCTAATAATACTGCAATAAGAACTGCAACAATTCCCTTTAAGATATCACAAATTAAAGTAAGAGCTGCTACCTTTTTCCCAGCATTTCTTAAAACATTTGTTGCACCTGCACCTTTACTTCCTTTTTCTCTTACATCAAAACCTGCCATTTTTTTTGTAAAAATAACTCCAAAACTAATACTTCCTATTAAATATGCTACAACCCCTACAATAATGTAAACTGCCATTTTACATACCTCCTATTAAATTTTACTTATATAAATAATTTATAGACTTAACATCTTGTAATTCAAATCTATATTTTTGTTTTTCGTTTGGATATTTTTCATGGTCTACTTCAGATAAAAACATGTCATATGGTCTTATATATAATTCATTATTACCATACAATCCTCTATATACAACATATTTTTCCTTTGTTTCACTATGTATTGCAATATCCTCTACAATATAATAATCTCCCTTAAAGTGTTTATATATTCCTTTTACTTTTACTTTTATTTCATTCATTTTTATCTTCTCCTTTTTCTCTAACAATCATCCTAATTGGAGTTCCAATTAAACCAAATTCCTTTCTTAACTGATTTACTAAATATCGTTCATAGGAAAAATGGAACAATTCTTTATTATTTACAAATACAACAAATGTTGGTGGTTTTGTAGTGGCTTGTGTCATATAATAAATTTTTAAACGTTTTCCTTTATCTGTTGGAGGTTGTACAATAGCAATTGCTTCATTTAAAACTTGGTTTAACATACTTGTGTTTACTCTTAAAGCATTTTGACTTGCAACATTGTTAATCATTTCATATAACTTATTTACCCTTTGTCCAGTTTTTGCTGAAATAAACATTATTGGTGCATATGTTAAATATGATAATTTATTATATACATCTTTTTTAAATTGTTCTATTGTATATGTGTCTTTTTCTACTGCATCCCATTTATTAACAACTAAAATGATACCTTTTCCTGCTTCATGTGCTTCTCCTGCAATTTTAGCATCTTGGTCTGTTACTCCTTCTAAAGCATCTATCAGCATTAAGCATACATCTGCTCTTTCTATTGCAAGAAGAGTTCTCATAACACTAAACTTTTCAATTGATTCTTCAACTTTGCTTTTTCTTCTTATACCTGCTGTATCTATAAATACATATTTTCCAAATTCATTCTCAAAAGAAGAATCTATTGCATCTCTTGTAGTTCCTGCAATATTGCTTACAATTACTCTTTCTTCCCCTAATATTTTGTTTACTAAAGAAGATTTTCCAACATTAGGCTTTCCAATAATTGCTACTTTTATTGTTTCATCATCTTCTTCATTTTCTTCTTCTTTTGGAAAATGCTCATAAATTGCATCTAAAATATCTCCAATTCCAATAGCATTTGTTGCTGAAAGTGGAAATGGTTCTCCTAAACCTAAATTATAAAATTCGTAAATATCATCTGATGTTTTTCCATAGTTATCTGCTTTGTTACAAACTAATATTACTGGTTTATTTGCTTTTTTTAGAATAAGAGCTATTTCTTTATCTATTTGGGTTACACCTTGTTTTATGTCGGTTATAAACACAACAATATCTGCTAGGTTTATTGCAATATTTGCTTGGTTTGCAATTTCTGCTGTTATTAAATCTGTAGAATCTATTTCAATTCCACCTGTATCTATAATGGTAAAATCTCTTCCTCTCCAATTACATTCAGCATATACCCTATCTCTTGTAACACCCGGCTTGTCTTCTACAATAGATAAACGCTGTCCTATTATATAATTAAAAAAAGTAGATTTTCCAACATTAGGTCTTCCAACAATAGCAACTGTTGGTTTCGCCATCTCTCTCACCTCGATTTCTTACATTTGTTATTCTATACTATTTATGAAATATAGTCAATTGATGTAGAGGAAATTTAATAAAAAAGAAACTAGCATACATAAAAAACATGTTTGCTAGTTTCTTTTTTTGAAGTTAAAACTTCATTGCCTAATTTGTCTTTTGATGCAATCAATTATTTCCACTGTAGTATTACATGCTCTAGTTACGTAATATTTCGCTTTGAAAAACGAAAAGCATATTGCTGTTACATTTACATACTTTTTAAATATTTCAGTAATACATTTTGCAATGCTTTCCATTTCCATATAGGAAAAGCTACAGTTCCAACCATCTGCCATTCGCCACTCAGCACATATGCTATACTCTTTGCCATCACATGTTACATTGAAGATTTTTTGTTGCATTTTCTCTTTCCTCCTGCATTTTTATAGTTTATACTTCCTTTGTATTTATATTTTACCATATTTTGTAATTTTTTTCAAGAATATTATTTCAGTAATTGCTATTGCACTTAGGATATATGATATCTTCATTAAAGTAGTACCTGTATAAGAGACATTTATTGTTCCATTTTCTTTTATATCTACCATACAAAATCCATTATCTGATTCTTCTATTTTCAAATTTACTTTTGTTCCATCTTCTTTTTCTAATTTTGCACTATAACCTAAATAGAATATATAAGGTAATTCTAACTTTGTATTTCCTTCTACTTGTTCTATTTTAAAACTTAAATTTGTATTATTCTTTTCTATTTCGCTTATATCAGCGTTTCCTTGTAAAGCTATTACATTATCTTCTCTTTGTTTGATATATTGCATATTTTTAAACGCTTTCTCTGGTAAATATTCAAATGTAGCACACCCTGCATGAACTCTTCCAGTAGAAGAATTTACTGGTACTGGTGTTAAATAAGCTTCTTCGTTAAATGGAATTTCTACAGTTTTGTTAGCAAATATTACAGATATACACATATATGCTATTAAGAAAATAACAACATATATTTCTTTTGAACGTTTTTTATTCATAAATGTAGCAAAACCAATTCCTGCAATTATACTAAAGAAAAAGCTTGCGAATTCTAACATTCTCCATGCAAATTGTATCATTTTTAATGAATTTGGCATATATTCAAATGGAAATATTTTAAGTGTCATAATAATACTTGCAAATCCAAATATAGCAAATATTATAATTTCTTCTTTGCATCGCTTTGATAGCTTTTTTCTGTAACAAAAAGTAAGTAACATTCCTATTAAAATAGCAATTCCTATATGAAAATTCATTTCATAATGCTCTGTAAAAAACAAGTCTAATATGCTTAATTTTGAGCTTATAATAGTATTATCTTTATACATTCTATCTGGCAAAAATACTTCATAAGATGTAGATAACATATGCTCTAGAAGAGGTATCCAATAGAAGCTTGTACATAATAAAATGAGTAATATGCAAATTAATATTTTTTGTATTATAGCATTGATTGTATGGGTACCGTTTGTGGGAATACTTCGTAGAATAAGCACCACTAAAGCCATTTTGTTTTTTCTTTAAGCTTATATAATGAATTAAAATATAAATTAAGCAAAATATTGCAGCATATATAGTTATTACATTATGTGATAAAATTAAACCAATAGCACCTATTATAATACCATATGGGAATTTGTTTCTTATGTGAAATAAATCGTACATACCACTAAATACAATAGGTAAAAATATAAAAGATGCAAGTTCTGCTACTGCAATACGATTATAAAGGTCTGTTAAATGATATGGTGCACACATATAAAGAATGGCTGTTATTACTCCCGCTTTATAGCTTTTACTTAATTTATATACAAATTGATACATACATATACCAGAAAACATCATTGTTAATAGCATAAATAGCTTTAAAATAACAACATAAGAAGAGGTAAATAGCCTAAATATTAATGGAATATATGCTGTTAATGGGCTGTAAAATATGTTCCAAGAATAACCAAAGCCATTGCAGAAGCCTGACATAATAACTGGAAACATATGTCCTTCTTTAATAGTATCATATGTTCCAATTAATCTACATATATGTTGAATTCCATCATCTCTTGAAATATCCATATATTTTGAAAAAAGTGGAATACACAAAAATATCGATACTAATATAATACAAATATGACTTAGTGCTTTCTTATTTTTTAACAAATTATTAAAAAAATGTTTCATTTGTTACCCCTCTAATATGTATTCTTTCCTTCTAGTAAATCATCATTTTTTACCCAATCTTCTACATTTACTACTAAGTATTCATCCTTTGTTGCACCACGAATAATAACTTCTTTTATACCTGCATTAATGATCATTTTACGGCACATTTGGCATGAATTTGCTCCTGGTTCATATTCTTTCGTATCCACTCTTTTTCCTACAAGATACATAGTAGCACCTAGCATATCTTTTCTAGAAGCACTTAACATTGCATTTTGTTCTGCATGAACTGACCTGCATGCATCATAACCACCATGATGAATATTGGGAAATATTTTCTTTTTTGTACAATAACCTAAATCTATACAATTTACCCTTCCACGTGGTGAACCAGTATATCCTGTTGCAATAATTTCATCATTTTTTACAATAATACAACCAAAATTTTTACGAAGACATGTTCCACGTTCAGAAACTGCTTCTGCTATATTTAAATAGTAATTAATTTTATCCATTCTCTTATTTTCTTCCACACTTAATCTCCATTCTTTTTCAAGCCTTTTGCACATTATATCAATATTATATATTTTTTTCAATAAATTTTAACAAATAAAGTCTCTATCTATTGACAAATTTGTTAAAAATTAGTATACTTTTTAGGTGACTTAAAAAAATGCCAAAAATTAAGATATATACATATCACAAAAACGAGGAGGGATAAAAATGGCACAACCAAAAAGAAGATGGTCTAAAGCAAGAACAGGATTAAAAAGATCAACATGGAAATTAGGAAAACCTAACTATGCAGAATGTCCACATTGCCACGAACCAGTAATGCAACATACAGCTTGTTCAAACTGTGGATACTATGATGGAAAAAAAGTTATGGCAGGAAAAAATGAAGAAAATAATTAAAATAAAAAAACAACACTCTAAGGTGTTGCTTTTTTTAAGCAAGAAAAAAAGGCTTCCTATAAAAGGATGCCTTTTGTATCTTTGGTAATGTTTTCTGCTGTATAGAGTGTTGCCTTTTTATTGGCTACTTTTATTATTAAATTATCAGAAAAGTATGTTCCATCATTAAGAATACAAACTGTTTGACCTGCTTGCCTGTCTTTTAACCAGTCTAATGTTTTCTCTATAGAATCCCACTTTTCCATTTTTTTAGCAATTAACTTTGGATCGGCGCGATAAATTCGTAATGTACCTTTCCGAATAATTGCAATTTCGCCTCTTCCAAGGCTATACACTCCGTTCACAATATCCGCTATTTTTGATCCCATATTAGAATCTCCTTTCGTAATTAATACAAACAAATTTATAGTTACCTTTATTATATCATATTAACATAAAATCTGCAAATGGATTTATTGCAAAAATGCATTATATCCTTTATATGCACAATATACATCAAATTTTGAGGTTACCTCATATGGCGCATGCATTGATAAGACTGGAACTCCACAATCAATAACATCCATTCCTTTATTTGCTAGAATGTATGCGATAGTTCCCCCACCACCTACATCTACTTTTCCAAGTTCAGATACTTGATATGGTACATTTGCTTCTTCAAATATTTTTCTTACTTCTGCAACATATTCAGCATTAGCATCAGATGCACCAGATTTTCCTCTTGCACCAGTATATTTATTAAGCCCTATTCCATGTCCAATTTGTGCAGCATTGTTTTTTTCTGAAACAGATGCATACATTGGGTCTAAACCTGCATCAACATCTGCTGATAACATTTTAGAATTACAAAATACTTTTTCTAATGCATTTGGTTTATTTTCATTCTTTTTATTTAATAATTCAGAAACAAAATAATCAAATACATGTGATTCCATTCCTGTATTTCCTACACTACCTATTTCTTCTTTATCTGATAAGATGCATACAGCAGTTTTATCTGGATTTTGTACATCTAATATAGCACGTACTGAAGTATATGCACAAACACGGTCATCTTGTCCATATGCTGCTACCATACTTCTATCAAAGCCTAAACTTCTTGCACGAAATGCTGGTACTACTTCTAGTTCAGAACTTACAAAATCTATTTCTTTCATACCGTATTTTTCGTTTAATAACATTAATATATTTAGTTTAATTTTTTCACTAATTTCTTTATCTTCTTCTGGAATACTTCCTACTAAAAGATTTAAGTCTTCACCATTAATTCCATCTTTTAGTTTTTTATCCATTTGGTCTTGTGCTAAATGTGGTAATAAGTCTGTAATAGTAAATATTGGGTCATTTTCATCTTCACCAATTGAAATTTCTACTTTTTCTCCATTTGATTTTACAATTACACCATGTAATGCAAGTGGAATTGTTGTCCATTGGTATTTTTTAATACCACCATAATAGTGTGTTTTTAAATAAGCAAATCCGTTGTCTTCATATAAAGGATTTGGTTTTAAATCTAATCTTGGTGAATCTATATGTGCACCTAAAACATTTATACCTTCTTCTAATGATCTATTTCCTATTACTGCTATATACATACTTTTATCATGATTTATATAGTAGACTTTATCTCCTTGTGCTAATGTTTCTTTTTCACAAATATTGCAAAATCCATTTTCTTTTAACATCTTTTCTACAAAATGTACTGCCTCTCTTTCTGTTTTTACTTTATTTAAAAAATAAATGTATTCATCTGAAAACTTAAATATTTTTTCCTTACTTTCCTCTGAAATATTTTTCCAACCTGTTTCTTTTTTGTTAAATAATTCTTCTTTGTTCATTATTTTTATTTCCTCCTTTGAATATAAATATATATTATACGTTAAAACGAAATAGAACAATATCTCCATCTTGCATAATATATTCTTTTCCTTCTAAACGTAATAATCCTTTTTCTTTTACTGCATTCATAGAACCTTCTCGCATTAAATCATCATATGATACTACTTCTGCACGAATAAATCCTCTTTGTATATCTGAATGTATTTTTCCTGCTGCTTCTGGTGCTTTTGTCTCTTTTTTTATTGTCCATGCACGAACTTCTGGTTCTCCTGCTGTTAAAAAGCTCATTAAACCTAACAAATCATAGCTTGCTTTTATTACTTTATCAAGTCCAGATTCTTCTAGTCCTAATGCTTCTAACATTTCTGTTTTATCATTATCTTCTAAACTTGCTAATTCTTCTTCTATTTTTACACATAATGGAATTACTTTAGCATTTTCACTTTTTGCATATTCTTTTACTTTTAATACATTTGCATCTAATTCAGCATTTCCTAATTGTTCTTCTAATACATTTGCTATATATAGTATTGGCTTTAATGTTAATAAAAATGCATCTTTTATTAAATCTTTTTCTTCTTCTAATAAATCTAGTGTTCTTGCAGATTTTCCTTCTTCTAATGTTTTCTTTATTTTTTCTAATAAATCTATTTCAATTTGCACTTTTTTATCTGCTTTTACTTGTTTTCTTGCTCTATCTAATCTTTTTTCTATTGTTTCTATATCTGCAAAAATTAATTCTAAATTTATTGTTTCTATATCACGTAATGGGTCAATATTTCCATCAACATGTACTACATTTGGATCTTCAAAACAACGTACTACTTCTACTATGCTATCTACTTCACGAATATGAGATAAGAACTTATTTCCAAGCCCTTCTCCCTTACTTGCACCTTTTACAAGACCTGCAATATCTACAAACTCTATAATTGCATGTGTTGTTTTTTCTGGATGATACATTTCGGTTAATTTGTCTAGTCTTTCATCTGGGACTGGTACAACTCCTACATTTGGCTCAATTGTACAAAATGGATAATTAGCACATTCAGCTCCTGCTTTAGTAATAGCATTAAACATAGTACTTTTTCCTACATTTGGAAGCCCTACAATACCTATTTTCACTTCTATTCTCTCCTTATTTCTATTTTTATTCTTAACGAAAATTATTATATCACTGTTTTTTTTATTTTCCAATAGTTTATATAAGAAATTTTTAAAGGCACGCGAAAAGACCCATTACTGGGTCTTTTCGCGTGCGATACGAAGTACTTCCTCTGCTTTTTCCTTGGTTTCAAAAACTGCCAAAATCAATATTCCATACTCATCCTTTAATGGTAATCCTGCCGATATAAGCTTATTTACTTTTCCAATTTCTGCTATTTTTTGCCGAATCATTATAACTTCACTGATGTCACCAGATAATTTTAAAGCAATAGCATGTCCAGTCTCTTTGCCATTCGACATGAGTAAAAATATGTTTTGATCCATTTCTTTTTCAAAGAGAAAAGCAAGCACCGTCTCTTCTTGATTTGCTACCTCTGCTTCAAGTAAAACTTTCATATCTTTACCATATGCAGCTTGTTTGCAAATGCCTACTCCATTTGTATTTACCCGTACACATGCGGGATATCCGTATTCTTCGATTTTCAACATAAGAAAACCCTCCTTCTACTTTTTTTATTTTTTTACGCTTTATTGCATTTATACTATAATTATATCACATTTATGTAAATTTGTAAAATAGAATGAACATAAAAAAACAACTTACAAAGTATATTTCGTAAGATATTTTTTATGGAGCGTTTTAGGAGGTTATTTGCTAAAAAATCTAGTACTATATTTGGTGTGCGAACTTTTGTTTTGAAATCTATTGACTTCTATTCTTAATACTCATATGACCATTTAACTATTAACAGATATTTCTGTCTATAAATGTATTTAAATCAATTTCTCCACCTTTATCAAGTATATTTACTTCCTTATATTTGCATAAGTCAAAATCATAGATTTCTTTTACTTTACCTGTTACATGTTGGAAAAATTTAGCAACATCCTTATCAGTAGTATTAGATTCTGTCCTAAATTGCATATTCCCATCTGGACTAAATGTTGCACCATTTACATTAATGTTTATAGAAGGGTTTTCTAAAAGCACCCCCTTCATCGCTTTTCCAACATGATTTCTTATATGACGATTGGCAAAAAAACTTCCTGCATTACCTTCTGCATAATCTATTTTCAATGCTTCTTTTCTGTGTTCTATTTGAGCATTATAAAGTCTGTTAACTTTTTCTTTTCCTATATAATCTGCTTTTAATACAATTTCTTTTACAAAGTACTTTGTCTTTATTTTATTTGCTTGTTTTAAAAAGCTATCCCTAATACCAAAAAAATTATCATCTGGAATTAGCTCTATAAAATTTCCAATTTCGAAATCATAGACAACTATTTTTTTTACAAAATCAGAGAAATGTTTTGAGTAATCTTTATCAATTACACTTGGATAACTTGAATTTCCAACAACTCCCCCTCCAACAACACCTGGTATACCTGTCAATGGTGAAAAATCATATCCCATCTCTTTTGTATAGTTAACAAGTGCACTTACTGTAAGATTAGATGTTACGATAAATTCTTCTGTTTCTCGTTTAAATTTTATTTTGGGATTTTTTATATCTACATCTATAAATAAACCATCATATCCATTAGATGTTATGTATAAATTTGTATGTAAACCGTAAATTCTAAAAGGCATATCGTTTTTATACATTTTATGCAATACTTTTAAATCTTCATCTAAACTGTCATCAAAAGCTAATTGATAATATCCTTTTGCTTTTCCTGCTTTTTTCTTATAAAGCTGCTTATTCTGTAAGTCATAATCATATTCCACTTTACGAGAAAAACTATCTAATAATTCTTTCATTTAATCCTCCTCAAATAATAAATTTACAAGTATTAATCAAAATACAACTAATAATACAATGCTTTATATTAAATAAATATAAACATTATATAGTATTTCAAATATAAAATATTTCTTTTTCAATAAAAGGTATTAAAAAAAAATTAACCTTTGCAGTTGATTTAGAAATCGTTTCGTCTGGTGCGACGATTTTACTTAATGGAGCTACTAACGGGAATCGAACCCGTGACCTCTACCTTACCAAGGTAGCACTCTACCGACTGAGCTATAGTAGCATGTTTTATTTTACTTCTTGCATTTGTTTTAGTTTTCTATAAGCTGTCGTGCTTCGCACAGCTTCACTTCGTTACGCATACTGACGCTGTAAGTCGTTTCACTCCAACAGCCTCAGCATCTACCGACTTAAGCTATAGTAGCATATTTATTTTACAAATTTCATTATATGTGTTACAATTGCTTTTGTCAATATTTTAGTAAAATTTATCATAGAAAGGATTATAAAAATGGCAAAGTTTAAACATAAATTTGAAATTGGTTTTCGTGATGTTGGAAAAAGTAATACTCTTACTAATAAAGGTTTAATTGGCTTTTTAGAGGATATTGCTGGTATGCATTCAAATCAAGTTGGTTTTGGGTTAAATAATATTGATAATACTGGACTAACTTGGGTATTATTAAATTGGAAGATTCGTATTTTTACAAGACCTCTTTATGGAGAGTCTATTTATATAAAAACTTGGGCAAGAGATACTATAAAATTTTATACTTTCCGTGATTTTGAAGTATATAACGAAAAAAATGAATTAGTTGCAATTGCTACTACCAAATGGGTTCTTATGGATGCAAGAACAATGAGCTTAACAAAAATTACAGATGATATTATTGGTAAATATGACCCAGAATCTAAATGTGTATTTGAGGGTGAACCTGAAATTAATAAATTACTTGTTCCTGATGAATATTCTAATATGACTACCTATACTATTCAAAGGAAAGATATTGATATTAATAGGCATGTACATAATACATATTATTTAGATTTTGCATATGAAGTTCTTCCAGAAGAAGTTTATGAAAAAGATAATTTTGATAATTTTGAGATTCTTTATAAAAAGGAAACAAAGCTTGGAGAAACTATAAAGTGTTTCTATACAAAACTTGATAATTCACACTATGTTGTAATGAAAACAGAAGATGAAAAAGCAATCCATTGTGTTGTTAGATTAGATGAATGTTTAAAGGAGTAATTTACTATGGCTTTTGATGGAATAGTAACAAAACAAGTTGTAAAGGAATTAGATAACTTACTTATAGGTGGAAAAATAAATAAAGTTTATCAGCCAAATAAAAATGAAGTTTTATTTGGCATTTATGCTAATGGCAAAAATTATACTTTATTAGTTAATATTGATTCTAACCAGTGTCGTATTCATTTAACTAATTTTCAAAAGCGTAATCCTCTTAATGCACCAAATTTTTGTATGTTACTTCGTAAGCATTTAATCGGCATGAAGATAAAATCTTTTGAAACATATGGTTTAGAAAGGATTATTAAGATTGTACTAGAAGGTTATGATGAATTAAATGATTTATCTACTAAAGAAATTGTAGTTGAATTAATGGGAAAACATAGTAATATGATTTTATTAAATAGTTCTAATACTATTATTGATAGTATGCGCCACCTTGAAATATCTTCTAATTCAACAAGAGATATTATGCCTGCAAGAAAATATGTATTTCCCTCTAACGAAAAACAAGATTTTCTAAACCTAACTAGTTTTAGTGAGTTTTATAATATAATTGGTCCATATATTGGAAATGAGCCTATTGATAATCTAATTAGTTCCAAATTTACTGGAATTAGTAAGACTCTTGTTTTTCATATCATTGATGCTAATAATATTTCAAACACTTCTACCTTAGAAGAGGATTATCATATTATATATAATGCTTTAAACAGATTAACTACATCAAATTTAACTTGTATTGCTATTTCAAATAAAGACTATGTTATTAAAGAAACAAATGATACTACTTCCCCTATTCAAGTTAATTTATTTTTAGATGAATTTTATCATACCAAGGAATTATCTAAAGAGTTTATTAGTTATCGAAATAGTGTATTAAAACTAATACTTAATGAATTAAAAAAATATACTAAACGTTTGGAAAATATGAATGATAAATTAGAAGAGTGTAATAGAAAAGAACAATATCGTATTTATGGAGAACTTATTACTGCAAACTTATACAAAATAGATGAAAATGAAAACCTAAGTTCTATTTCACTTCCAAACTACTATGCAAATAATGAGGAAATTACAATTCCATTAGACAAAAGCATTTCTCCTCATATGAATGCAAAAAAATATTTTAAAAAGTATACAAAATTAAAAAATGCATGTGAAATTGTTTCTAAGCAAAAAGAAGAAACTAAACAAGAAATTGATTATATTGAAAGTATTGTATATGAATTGGAAAATGCTAAAACAGTTCCAGATATAGATTATATTTATACTGAGTTTTCAGAAAACTTTTTAGGAAAAAATGTATCAGTTTCTCCTAAAAACATGAAAAAGACTAATGTAAAAAAGAAAAAAGAAGAGGATTTCTCCCCTCTTAAAACTATTATTGATGGATATGAAGTTTTAATACGGAAAAAATAATAAGCAAAATGACTTTTTAACATTAAAGTATGCACATTCTAATGACCTATGGTTTCATGTAAAAGATGTTCATGGAAGCCATGTAGTTCTAAAAACAAATGGTGAAGAAATTCCACAAGAGACAATAAATAAATGTGCTTCTATTTGTGCGTTTTATAGTAAAGCCAAAAACTCTTCTAATGTAGCAGTAGACTATACCTTTATACGCTATGTAAAAAAACCTTCTTCCGCAAAACCTGGTATGGTTATATATACAAACTATACTACTGTAAATGTAAATCCTACAATTTTTGACTTATGTTAATGGCTATGATATAATTAAACTATACCAAAAACCGTTAAGATTATATATGGAGGGATACATTATGAATAAAAAGCATCAATATTTTTTAGATGAGCTTACTTTTGGCTATCACCGGCACGCAGAAAGACTTATAGAACTTGGTCTTAACTGTGACAACATTTCCGAGGCAGAAATTGTTGAGTTTCTTGAGGGATTTTCGAAAGACTTGACAGCTATGCGAACAAGCATCAAAAAGTATCTGCGTTCTAAGTAATCTTAGCTGTATCTTAAAAGGCATCCGTTTGTCGGGTGCCTTAGTCTTTTTAATTCTAATAATACCACTCTAATCGCAAGCCCAAAATTTGACTTATGTTAAGTAGTATGATATAATTATGCTATACGTTGCGTTAGGATTTAATCAAAGGAGGAATGCATATGACACATGATGAAAAAGTCAATTTAGTTAACCGTATTACAGATTCTATAACCTGTGAAGCAGAGTTATTACAGCAGCTTTATCATTCAGTTGTAGCTGACAAGTTAACAACTGTACAAATCATTGATAAGTTGGAAGAATCTTCACACCGCATTGCGGAAGTGCAAAACAAAATTGAGGCTATAACCAAAGTCAAAGCATAATCCTAACCGTATTAGGCGGGCACGTCATATTGTGCCCGCCGTTTCATAATTTTAAGAAAAAATTAATTGATATTTTAGAAAAATGCGATATAATGTAATATAAGAGGAAGTGATACAAATGAAGTTTATAAAAAGATTAATTATTACAATCCTATTAATTGCTATTATTGCAGTAGGTACAGTTGTATATATGGGATACAGTATGTATAAAGAAGCTATTACTAAAACATCTATTGCAGAAAGGATAGAAGAAATTAAAAAAGATGAAAACTATGTAAGTTTTAATGATATTTCAGATGATTTTAAACATGCTATTGTAGCTGTTGAAGACCACCGTTTTTATACACATAATGGTATTGATATAATTACTACTACTCGTTCTATGTTAGAAAATATAAAAGAAAAAGATATTGTAGCAGGTGGAAGCACTATTACACAACAATTAGGTAGGCTTTTATATTTCACACAAGAACAACGTTTTACTAGAAAAATTGCAGAACTTTTTGTTGCTTTTGACTTAGAAAAAAATTATTCTAAAGATGACATTTTAGAATTATACTGTAATATGATTTATTATGGAGATGGCTATTATGGCATAAGAGAATCTAGCCTTGGTTATTATAAAAAAGAGCCAAAAGATTTAAGTTTAGCAGAAGCATCTCTTTTAGCAGGTCTTCCAAATGCTCCAAGTGTATATTCCCCAACAAAAAATAAAGAACTCTCTAGGAAAAGACAATCTGCTGTTTTAAGGCAAATGGTAAAATATGAATACATTTCTGAAGAACAAAAACAAGAAATAGAAAATAGAAACTAAAAGAACGTTTAACGGCGTTCTTTTAGTTTCTATTTGTTTAATTAGTGAGTTTCTAATTATTTTTCAAACGCATTTTCTCTATTTTTAAAAAAATCATAAAAATATCTTACATTTTCAAGTTCACTCCACTTTTGAACTCTATAATCTTTTGTATCCAAATTATATATTTTAGCATTTAGAATTCCTAACATAAAAGGTGAATGTGTTGCTATTATAAATTGAACTCCTAAATATCTTGACATTTTATTTATTTCTTCCGCAAGTTTTACCTGATTTTGCGGAGATAATGAAACCTCTGGTTCATCTAATAAGTATAATGCATTTGGCAAAATATTATCTTCTAAAATCTGCATTGTTGTTTCTCCATTGGAATATTTATCTTGTGCAAATTGAAACCTTGCAAATTGTTTTCCTCCTTCTTTTGTTTGTAAAAATTCCTTAGCAGTTTGTAGACCTCTTTCTCTTGATAAATTACTTTCTATACTTTCTTGTAAAACTGCATCTTGTTGTATTTTTCTTATTTCATATAGTATTTCTTCACTCTTCAAATATCTACTATTTTCAGGTATCTTTCTAATTTCATCCCCAAATTCATCTTCTCCTAAAGCATATTCACACATTTTAGAATATATTTCAAAATTAATGGTTGGTATATACTCTGTTGGTACTGGTGCTTCATATCTTTCTTTTCCTTTTAAGTTTAATTTATGTGCAATAATATTTAATATAGTAGACTTTCCAGAACCATTATTACCATATAGTACCGTTATATTATCAAATAAAAATACATCTGGTTCTTTATCTTTTAATACATTAAAAGGATATATATTGCTATTTTTACTTCTTCCATTACTTAATTTAAATGTTTTTAAATATATCAATTTTGCCTCCTTATATCTCTGGTATTCCTACTTTATACTCAATTTCCTCCATAAAAGGAAACATTTCTTTTAGTCTCTTTTTAGTAATCATTGCCATTCGTGGCTGTGGATTTTTGTCATATACTGATATTAGTTTTTGCGTATAGCAATTATCTGCTGTTTTAAATACTAAGTATCTATTATTTACATAGGTAAAATAAACCTGAAACCCATTATCGAGTTCTTTGTCAAATCTTTCAAATGTATACTTTTCTTCCATTATTACCTCCTATTTTACCATTTCTATAAATTCTGTCTCGCTTAATATAGTAACACCTAATTCTTGTGCTTTTGTAAGTTTGCTTCCTGCTTCTTCTCCTGCTAATACATAGCTTGTTTTTTTAGATACAGAAGAGGATACTTTTCCTCCTAGTTTTTCAATAATTTCTCCTGCTTGTTCTCTTGTATAGTTTTCTAAAGAACCTGTTAGCACAAATGTAAACCCTTTAAATCTTTCATCTGCTCCTTGTTCTATTTCTTCCTCCATATTTACCCCTGCATCTTGCAATTTATTTATTAAGTCTATGGTTTGATCTTGTTTGAAAAATTCATAAATGCTAATAGCCATAATTTGACCTACATCTTCTAATTCTGCTATTTCTTCTACTTCTGCTTGCATTAGATTTTCAATTGTTTTAAAATGTTTTGCTATTGTTTTTGCAGATTTTGTTCCAATGTGACGAATTCCTAGTGCAGTAATTAATTTGTAAAATGGTCTATTTTTACTATCTTCTATTGCATTTACTAAGTTTGTAGCAAACTTTGTGCCATTTTTCTTTAATGATGCAATATCTTCTAAAGTTAATTTATATATATCTGCTATATTTTCTATTAGTCCTTTTTCAATAAATTGTTCTACTAGGTTTTCGCCTAAACCATCTATGTCTATTCCTTCTTTAGATACAAAGTGGATAATATTACGAAGTAATTTTGCAGGACACTCTATACCTGTGCACCTAATTGCTGCTTCTCCCTCTTCTCGTACTGCTTCTGCTCCACATACTGGGCATACCTTTGGCATTTCAAACTCTTTTTCTTTTCCTGTTCTTCTATCTTTTTTTACCTCTACTATTTCTGGAATTACATCTCCTGCTTTTTGGATAATTACCGTGTCTCCAATTTTTAATTCTTTTTCTTTAATAAAATCTTCATTGTGTAAAGTTGTTTTTGAAATTGTAGAACCCGCTACGCTTACTGGCTCTAATATTGCCATTGGTGTAATTACTCCTGTTCTTCCCACTTGACACACAATATCTTTTAAAATCGTTTCTTTTTTCTCTGGTGGATATTTGTATGCTATTGCCCATCTTGGTACTTTTGCTGTACTTCCTAAGTCTTCTCTTAGGCTTAAATTATCTACTTTTACAACTGCTCCATCAATACCAAAGCTTAAATCTCCTCTATCTTCTCCTATTTTATTTATCGCTGTAATTACTTCTTCTACTGTATTACATGGGATTTTTACAGGATTTACATTAAAACCTAAGTCTTCTAAAAAACATAGTTCTTCATAATGAGAATTAAACTCTTTTCCTTCTATTTTTTGTACATTAAATATATATATATCAAGAGGTCTTGTAGCAGTTATATTACTATCTAACTGCCTTAACGAACCTGCTGCTGCATTTCTTGCATTTGCAAATAAAGGTTCTTCATTTAAACTTCTTTCTTCATTCATTTTTTCAAAGTCTTTTTTGCTTATAAATACTTCTCCACGTACTGTAATGTTTATTGACTCTTTTAATTTATGTGGAATAGTTTTAACAGTTTTTAAGTTCTCGGTAACATCTTCTCCTACAAGTCCATTTCCACGTGTTGCACCTTGTACTAAAATTCCATTTTCATATTTTAAACTAGCTGAAAGCCCATCTATTTTTGTTTCTACTACATATGTAGTCTCTTTTCCATATTCTTCTGCTTGCTTTTTTATTCTTTTATCAAATTCTACTAATTCATCAAAGTTAAATACATCTTGTAAACTTTGAAGAGGTACTTCATGAATTACCTCTTTAAAACCCTTTTTTACATGCCCTCCAACCTTTTGTGTAAGTGATTCTTTAGATAAAAACTCTGGATATTCCTTTTCTAAGTTTCGTAACTCTAACATTAGCATATCATATTCAAAATCTGATATTTCTGGTGAATCATCATCATAATATTTTTTTGCATAATATTCTGATAAATTACGCAATTCTTCTATACGCTTCTTTGCTTCTTCTTGCTTCATTATATTAATTCCTTTCTTAAAATCATCTACAATGTTTTAATTTGTAAGAACCCTCCGTCAAAGCTTCGCTTTGCCACCTCCCTTAAATAAAGGAGGCTTCACTCTACCCTTCATATAGACAATATATAACTAGTACTAACCTAAAGTCTGTAGAGAAATGGCCCCTTTACTTAAGGGGGCTGTCGCCGATAGGCGACTGGGGGTTCTTTACTAGTTTTCTTTAAATAAGTCTTTTCCGTTTTTAATATAGTCATACCCTGAAAATATAGTTGCTATTACACAAATTGTCATCATTACAGTTACTGCAAAGTTAATCCAATATTGGTAGCCTGTTAATTCTCCATTAAATATGGCCCCATAATAACTGGTATCTATAAATGCTAAAATAATTGCAATCATTTGTGTTACTGTTTTTAGCTTTCCCCACATAGATGCTGCTACTACTTTCCCACCTTTTTCTACTGCAATTAAACGATATCCGTGATACAACAAATTCTCTAAATAGGATAATGATTGGTATCCATGCAGGTAATTTATTCATTTCTACTAATAACATCATTGCTGCAAGCACCAATATTTTATCTGCAATTGGGTCTAAAAATTCACCAAATGTTGTAATTTGATTTCTAGCACGTGCAATTGTTCCATCTAGTTTGTCTGTAATTGATGCGATTATAAAGATGAAGTTAATTAGCCACATATATATAGGTATTCCAAGTATTTCTCCTGGTATATTAAAAAATGGAATTATTACCATAACTGGCACTAGTAATATACGAAAAACTGTTAATTTATTTGGTAAATTCATACTCACTCTCTCCTTGTTTTTATAGTAAGTATATTATATACAAAAATACAGAAAAAGCAAATAGGAAAACCTAAAATTTATCGTTTTCCTATTATCTCCTATTACTGGTATTTCATATATGTTATTCTATTTTACAATTATTTTGTAACAAAGTGCCCATACAATAGAATAATTTTCTATCATACAAAAATAGCCTCCCATATTTTAGGTGGCTATTTTCGTATTTGTTAATTACTATTGCTCGAAGTACTCTGGTGGCACAAAACTTTTGAAATATTCTGGTTTCATATCAATATAATTCATAAAAACCTCTTTTAAATCATTATCTTTTTTTAAAACTTCTTTTACTAGCCTTAATTCTTCTATATATGTAGTATTAGCTAAATGGTATATAGTTAATTTTAGCTTTATGTTTTTGGTTAATCTTAATGAAAAACACTTTCTTTTAGGTATTTTATATTTCTCGCTATAATTTTCTACTAACCAAATTGTTAATAGTTGATTGAGTCCTTCTAAAAAGTTAATTTTAAAAAAGAATTCATTGTTTTTTAAGTTTTGTGAATGTAAAACCTCGTGTAGTACTGCTAAGAAACATAAGTTTTCCCCTCCTATTAATAGCAAGATTGTAAATGGTATAAAAATACACATTTCTTTCGTATCTTCATCATAATAGAAGAATCCTTGTAGAGAAAAACCAATTTTATAAACATTAAAATCTGCTATTTCAATGCTATTATCTACTTTTTTTATTAATTTCTTAGCATCTTCTACTAGTTCTATTTCTTTAATAGAAAGTGGTTTACACCACCGCTTTGATTTTCTGTTATTAATAACAAAATTTTCATAGTTCATTTATTTATCCCCTTTCATTTCTTTACAAACTAGATTTTTTTTACATTCAAACAACAATAGTTAATATTTGTATGCAATTACACACAAATCATATACAATTTACAAGTTCTTTATTGATATATTGTACCGATATATTATACTACATTTATGTTAATTTGTAAAATTATCTCCTATTATTTTCCACTATATCAACAATATCAGTTATATAATCCCCTATTACTGGTATATTTAGTGTTACAATTTTTTGTAAAATAATTACCAGTATTGCAGTAAGTAGTGAAAAACCTATTCCTATACCTACTCCTTTTGCAATACCAGATATAAGGTTTCGTATTATAAGTTCTTTCCTATTTCCTAATATTTCTGATAAATCTATAAATCTATTTTTTAAAAAAGCATAATTCAAATCATCTATGCTTTTCATCAATTTCTCAAGTTTCGATTTTTTTATAAACATAGCAAAACCACCCTATTTTTCTTCTTAGTTTAGGGTGGTCTATTTTTTAAAAACTATACATTATTGAATTACATTTGATATTACATTTCCTGTTGTAATTGTTACTTGATTTTGCTTTTTCTTGTCATCTTCTTCTTTTAGCTGTTCTAATTTATTAATTAATTCTTGCAATTTCTTTAAATCTTTTCCTATCATTTCCCAATCATTATTATTTGAAGATGTTTGTAAATTATTATTTGCCTTTATAACTGCCTCTATTAAATCTTCAATTGTATCTGTATTTTCTACCTCAATATTAACAGCAGATTGTGAAAGTAGGTTCTTAATTGCTCCTTTTAGTGTATCATCTATTGCAACTTTGTTTCCACAAGCTACTACTACTTTTTTAAGTGTTGGTATACTTTTTGTTTCATTTAATGAAACTTGATAAATTGGTTCTACATATAAAATAGTGTTATTAATTGGAATTGCACACATACTTTTTATTGTTCTCATTCCAGCAACATTTATACTTTCTAATTCTTTTGAAATCCTTTCATCCTGACTTAAAAGTGTTTCTAATTGCATTGGTCCTAATATATTGCTATCTTGTGGAAATTTGTATAACCTTAGTTTTGCTTTTCCATCATATGTTCCAACAAGATATGCTTTTAAACTTTGTTTATCTAGTTGTGTATACGAAGTTACAAGCCCTAATTCCATTTTGTCTAAATCTATTGTTTTTAACATTGTATAATATGGATCTTGTTTAACTCCTTTTGTACTTGCTTGTGTTGTTTTCGAATATTTTGCAATTTCCCATATATCATCACTTCTATATAGTACATCTGTGCTTACATTATGGTACATTTGTAAAATTTCTGCTTGAATATTGTATAGAAATTCCGGATATATGAAATGTTTAGAAATATCATTTGGTATAGCTTCTTCCTCAAACATATCTGGATACATGTTTTTATATGCCATAATTAATGGGTCTGATGTATCTGTTATATAAAATTTAGTAGTTCCATCATATGCATTAATTAATACTTTTAGTGAATTTCTAATATAGTTAATTTGATGTTTTGCACCATTATATTCAATGTTAATTGGTTGTGAATATGGATATTTATTTGTTACTGTATACGCATCTAATACCCACACTTGTTCTCCTTCATCTGAAATTACCATATATGGTGATTCATCATATATAACATTTGGCAAAATTGTTTTTGCTCTTTGTATAATATTACGATTAATTAAAATTTTACTATCTTCTGTAATATTACCAGATAATGCAAGGTTTACATCTTTTTCTTTTAATCCTAAAATCACACGATCTATAAAGTTTAGCTTAAGACCTGCCTCTCCATTGTATGTATACTCTGCATTTTGAGATGTTGCAGTTGGATAGTCAAACTCTGATTTATTTTTACTATTTGTTACTATTGTATTATTAGTTTCTAACCCAAAATATATTCTTGGCTCTTTAACATATATAGCTTGGTTTTCTGTACTAAAATCTTTTTGAATATACTTCACATTTCCTAATTCGTCTGTATTTGTAGCCGAAGTTATAACTGAACCAAAACCATGTGTATATTCATATGTTTTGTTGTTATATGTTCTATCCCCACCACTAATAATTTCTCTTGGCGAAATATATACTAATGCATTGTTTCCACCTATTTCATATTGCCCAATGTTGGAATTTCTATATGAATAATAACCTGTACTTGTTTGTGTTACTCCTAATGTTTTTAAAGTTATTTCTTCTGTTACAATAGCAATATTGTTTATTACATCTGAATTGTTTTCAATTTCTTTTAAGTTTTGTGTATCTTCATTATTAATATATGTTTCATCAATTCTTATATTATAGGCAGTTTTAGTATTATCAATATTTGCTTGAATATAGTTTTTTTCTTTGTCTAATTCATTTGAATTAGTATATATTAGTTTAAATCCAACCATAACAATAAATAAACAAACTAAATATGCTGGTACTGCTAAAACTGATATTATAACATTTTTTGTTTTCTTTTGGTTGAAATATGAAATTGCTTTCCAAATAGCTATTACTATTACAATTGAAAACAGCCTATATCCCCATAATTTTATAGTAACATCTGTAATTCCTGCTCCATATATAGCTGTAGAATTGTCATTGTTTAATATTAAAAATTTGTCTGTTAAAATTCCTTGTGTTCGTATTAATATAAAGGCTGCAATTCCTATAGATAATAGTTTTACGTTTGTCATAATTTGCTTAAAGAAATGGCTTTTCTTTAAGGTTTCCGCACTAATACCATCAAAGTATTTGTTAAAAATGATTATGTAATATATTGCTCTATATGCTGTCATTGCTATAATGATTGCCATATAATATAAAATTATTAGTTCTATAAATGGTTTTTCAAAAACATAAAATGCAATATCTGCTCCAAAAACAGAATCATATATTCCAAACCATGCACGATTCATAAATAGCTTAAGTTGTCCACTCAAAAAGTATGAAAGAACAATACTTGCAATAGCAGATATAATAAATGCTACTGATTTATTAGGTAGTTTAGGCATTTCCTTTTTTTCTTCATCAAAGAAGATTTTTAACCCTTTTTTTATTCCTCTATTTGTAAAATAGATAGCCAAAAATAGAATTACAAAATTTATGCCCATTGTAATGCATTGATAAAATATGTTTTGTTTAAATACTGTTTTAAAGTTTTCGCCTATTTCTAATGTTTCTAAATAATTTCCTCTATATGAAATATATACAAATATTGATAAAATTAGTATAACTATTAATACTAATATCGCTCTTGTTCGTATCTTTTTATTGTTTGTTTTTTCGACTTGTTTTGTATTTTGTTGTTCTTGCATATTTTCCCTCCTACAAAATTGCTTTCACAAAATCATTTGCATTAAATAATTCCATATCGTCAATTTGTTCTCCTACACCAATAAATTTGATTGGTATTTTATTTTCATCTATAATTCCTAAAACTACTCCACCTTTTGCTGTTCCATCTAATTTTGTTAGTACAATTCCTGTAAGCGGTGTAGTTTCTTTAAATGCTTTTACCTGTGATATTGCGTTTTGCCCAGTTGTTGCATCTAATACAATTAATACTTCTTTTGAACATTCTAGTAATTCTTTATCTATTACTTTTTGAATTTTTGCAAGTTCGTCCATTAAATATTTTTTATTATGAAGCCTTCCTGCTGTATCACAAATTAAGATATCTGCATTAGTTTCTTTTGTTATTTTAATTGCTTCATATACAACAGATGCTGGGTCTGCTCCTTCTTCTTTTTTTACTATATCACACCCAGAGCGTTTTGCCCAAATTTCTAATTGTTCTACTGCTGCTGCGCGGAATGTGTCTGCTGCTGCAATTACTATTTTCTTTCCATTTTGTTTTAATCTATTTGCAATTTTACCAATAGATGTAGTTTTTCCTACACCATTAACACCTACTACTAAAATGATTGATGGTTTGGTGTCTAGCTTTAATGAATTATCTATACTTAAAATTTCTGCCATTTCTTCTCTTAATGCCTGTTTTACATCTTCTGCATCTTTTATATTTTCTTTCTTTATTTTATCACGTAATTTTGAAATAATATTAATTGATGTATCCATTCCTATATCTGATGTAATTAGTATTTCTTCTAGTTCTTCTAATAATTCTTCATCTACTTTTCTAAATACACTAAATGCATTGTTTATTTTCTCATCAAAAGAATTTTTAGTTTTACCTAAACCTTGTTTTAATTTATCAAAAAAGCCCATATCTTCTCTCTTTCTATTTGTTTTTTAGTATAAATACTATATCATATTTTGTTTATTTTGTACAGTGATTTTAAGGTATATTTAAGATAATGTTAAGAAAGCAAAACCAACTTACGATTTTATATTTCGTAAGTTGGTATAATTGGAGCGTTTTAGGAGGTTATTTGCGAAAAAATCGCCTGTTTCTCATAGTGTTCCTCCCACATTTCGCTTGGGAAAAATAATTCGATTAATCAACTGCCTAAATTAGTATAACATAAAATAAAAAACTGGCAACTAATTATTTCTAACTAGTTGCCTTTCATAGCAATTTAACTGGAACTTCCGTTCCTTTCATAGCAATCTCTATGATTACTTTCTAATACTATGATACTATATTTTACTCTAAATGTCAACGATTTATTCATTAAATTTTTATATCATTTACTTATATTATCTCCAAACTCTAAGCATATTCTATTAGATATATTATTCATATCTTTACCATCTAAAGTTCCTATCGTTCCAGAAAAATTTACTCTTAATATACTAGTTTTTTTCATTCTTGTAATTCTTGCCCATCTAAGCATTTTTCTAAATCCATTTATTTTTTCTAACTCAATTATTTCTGTAATTTTATCTTTTTGCTTTTTGCATTCTTCTATATTGATTTTACCATCTTCTAAATCTTTTTCTATTCTTGTATATTCTGTTGGTTTCTTTGATGATATCGGTACAACAAATAAATCTTTATCAAAATTTTTTAGTATAACAGCAGGGTGCATTCCTCCAAACTCATTTCCAATATTAAATCCAAAATCTATCCATACCACATTGCCTCTCTTAAATAAAACATATTTCATAAGTATTTTTGCGTCTTCTAGTGATATATTTGCATTATTGAACGTATATTTATTGTCTTTGAAAGTATAATTTGCTTTGATTATTGATTTTACATTATTATTAGCTTTATTAAATGTATATTGTGTAATGACATAGGTTGGCAAAGTATATTTAATTACATTTGTATAAATGTAGTTCTCATCTTTTTCATTTATTATTATTCCTGTTTTATCTTTAATCCAAGAAAAATATAGTTTTCTTCTTTTTATATCTTTATCTTCTTTTAGATTTTTTCTAAACTCTCTTAATTTTTTCAAACAATTTATATAAGCCTGTTTCATATAATAATCACTCCTTGCATTTCATATATTATATCAAACTTTTGTTCTTGTATCAATAGCTTTTATAATTTTATTTATAAAGTTACTTTAAAAATGGCAACTATACATTTTCTAATTAGTCGCCTTTTATAACCATTATTAGTAGTACTGTTAAAATTCTTGTTGTTTTTCTAATTTGAATTGATTTGTACTTTCTAGTAATTTTATTCGTTCTTCTGGATCCTTATTGATATTAAATCTTTGATAAAAATCCATTAGTTTAGAATATTCATCTTTTTCACACTTAGGTAATACTGTTCTTTTTGTGTCATATTTTATTTCTCTATTTCCATACCAACATAAATATAATTTGTGAATATACTCTTTAGGTACTTTTTTTAAGACCTCAATAAAATTACTGTGTGAAACTGGAGAATATTTTCCTTCTTCATATAACTTATACAATAAAGTATATGGTTTTATATTAATTGGAAATAAATTTACTTTATCAATACTATTTTCAAAACACCATTCAATACTTTGTATTGTATCTCTTATTTGTTCTTCTGTAGTTAAAAATGGAGCTCCAAAAATAACATTAGCTTCTGCTTCAAATCCAAAAGATTTTATTAAATTAACTCTTTTTACAAATTCCGCATTATCTATGTATTTATTTAAGCAATTTTCTCTAACTTCTCTATTAGAACTCTCTAGTCCTAATTCAATTACTACTTCTTTATCTTTTAATTTTTGTTTTATTACTTCTAAAATTGAAGAATTTATAGTTAAATAATGTGTTTCAAATATTATTACGTTTGCACTTATCTTTGATAATTTATCTAATAGTACTATAATGTTTTCCATTGGCATTTCTTGTGTATCTAAAACACTACCAAGACTATTTAATAATACTACATTTGGCATTCTGTCTAGGCTTTCAAATATTTCGTTCATAATTTCTGTTATATCTGTTTTTGTTAAATTTTCTTTTCTAGTTTTTCCATAATCGCATATTATACAACTTCCATTTTTACTACATCTACATCCCTTACTAAAGAAACATATTTGTAATACTTTTCCATCAAAAAAAGTATCATATTTCTTGTCAGTAAATCCTTGATTTTGTTTTTCTTGTATATGGATTTTTATTAATTCTTGATTTAAAAATTCCCTTTTTATTGGATACCTTATGCTATCTAAAAAACTATTTCTACTGTTTTCACTCATATATTTATACTTCCTTTTTATACTATCCTTCTTTACTGTGACATAAATACATTATAGTTTGTAACTATTTTATAACGGGCTTGGGACTTAGTCCCAAAATTCGAATTTTGACTAGGGAGGAAAAATTCAGTACTTGTTAGGAAGTGTATGGGGGATAAAATTTGTATTTAGTTTGAATTTTTCCTCTAATCTTTTTATTTTTGATTACTAATTACTGCTCCAATTTTATAATTTTCTTTCTTTGATTTTGATAATTTTTTATCAGTTTTTACAGCAACTAATCGAATCAATTTTTGTTTTTCTTTGTTCAATTTTATTTCAATTTCTTCTTCATTTTCATTCACATTTTTTGAAAATAATTCATAAAATTCTATTTCAAATTCTTGATTAAGTTTTGCAATATAATCGTCTAATTGTTCTTGATTTATATTAACACTTGTCCTAACTTCTTTTTCTTGTTCATTCACTTCGACAGGTACAAAAACATCTGCTACTCCTAACGCAAAAATTTTTGTTAATTGTTCAATATAACTACTTCTAAAATTTATTTTATCAATGTAAAATTCTTCGTTTTTTGTTTTTTAATAATGTCATTGATTCAATAAATTTTGAAATAAATTCTTGTTTTTCTTCTTTACAATGCTAATCATACCACACCATCCTTCCTTTTTCAAGATAAAGGCGACAAAAAACGGACTAACAAATTCTAAAAAGCAAAGCTTTAAGAATCCACAGCAAATCTTATCTATAATGCTCATTTACATTCGCAAACAGCTAAGAATTTTGTAACGTTCGCATAACTATTTTGTACGAAGCTTTTCTTCCTTACAGTCGAAAATTTCTACAAAATAGAAAAAATCAACCTTTTACAGTTGATTTATCAATGTTTTTGTCTTGTGCGACGATTTTACTTGGGTGGAGCTACTGGCGAGAATCGAACTCACGACCTACAGGTTACGAATCTGTTGCTCTACCAACTGAGCTACAGTAGCGTATATTATATTAAATTTATTTATATGTGTTTTATTTCCTACTGGCTGTCGCAAGCTTCTTCGCTTCGCTACGCATACTGACGCTGTAACTCACTTTCGTTCGAACAGCCTCAGCATCTACCAACTTAAGCTACAGTAGCATATTCTATATTCAATTTATTTATATTTTTTAGTTTCTACTAGCTGTCGCAAGCTTCTCCACTATGTTAATTATTCTAACACATATTTTTTAAGATTTCTACACATTTTTAAATTTTCTTATTTTTGTCTTGTATTTCATATATTAAAATGATATACTTTGTTTGTTGTTAAAAAGTGACAAATTTAAGAAGGAGGGAAATCATATGGAAAATAAAGAATTATTACTACAAATTTTAGAAAATACTAAACACTTAGATGTAAAACTTGATACTATTGAAAAAATTTATGATAAACGCTTTGAAAGCATTGAAAAACGTTTAGATAGTATTGAAAAAAGTCACACTGAACGCTTTGAAAATATCGAAAAACGTCTAGATAATTTAGACAAAGTTTATACTGAACGTTTTGAAAACCTTGAACAACGCCTTGATAATTTTGATAAAGTTTATACTGAACGTTTTGAAAACCTTGAACAACGCCTTGATAATTTTGATAAATTTTATACTGAACGTCTAGATAGTTTTGAACAGCACTTACTTAGCATTGAAAAAGACCATGGTGAACGTTTGACTAAGATTGAAAATATTGTTACTCGTATGGAAAAAGAACATGGCGATAAAATACAAGTTCTTTTTGACTACTTTGTTGACCAAGATAAAAAGCATAAGTATACCAATTCAAAAATTAATAATTTAGAAGAAAAATTTGATAATCTTGACACAAGAATTTATGCTCTAGAATTCTATAAAGAAGAAAAACTTGCTTCAAATTAGTTTTATTCTTTAAGGACTTAAAATCACATTGTTTTAAGTCCAACAAGTCAAAATTTTACTAGTAGATAAATTTGTTGCTCTTTAACAACAAAAAAGTGAAGATTTACTCCTCACCTATTGTAATATTATTCCTTCATCTAACCTGTTTCCACGTAAAAAATCACATATATTCATTCGCTTTCCGTTTTCACCTTGTATTTCTATTACTTTTATAACACCATCAATTGTTTTTATATATAGCCCTTGTTTATCATTGCTAATTAGAATTTGCCCTGGTACAGAATTTTCATTTGCTGAACCATCACCTACTATCTCTACTTTCCAAAGTTTTATTTTTTTATCATTATATAGTGTATATGCTCCCATAATTGGATTTAAACCTCTTACTAAATTTTTAATTTCTTTAGAAGTTTTATTATTCCAATCTATTTTTGCCATTTCTTTTGATAACATTGGTGCCATTGTATAGTTTTCCCCTTGTGGTATTCTTGGAGCTATTTTTTCTTTTAGTTTTTCTAATGTTTCTACTAAAAGCTTACCACCTTTTTTAGATAATACCTCCCATAATTCTCCTGTTGTTTCATCTTCATCTATTTCTACTTCTTCTTTTAAAATTATATCACCTGTATCCATTCCTATATCCATATACATAGTACTTACACCTGTTGTTTTATCACCATTTAAAACAGCCCATTGTATTGGTGCTGCTCCTCTATATTTAGGAAGAAGTGAGCCATGAAGATTGATACAACCATATGGTGGAATATCTAAAATTTCCTTTGGAAGAATTTTTCCATATGCTACTACACAAATAACATCTGGCTTTAAGTTTTTTATTTGTTCTATAAATTCTATATTATCCTTTACTTTTTCTGGTTGAAAAACTGGCAAATTATGTTCTAATGCAAATTCTTTTACTGGAGATGCTATCATTTTCATTCCTCTATTTTTAGGTTTATCCGGATTTGTAACAACCCCTAAAATGGGATAACCCTCATTATATAATGCCTCTAAAGAATCTCTTGCAAAATCTGGTGTTCCCATAAATAAAACATTAAGCATAATTTTACCTTCTTTCATACTATTTTTCTGGTGATGAATATTCAAGTGTTCCCGGTAGTATCTTATCTATAAACACTTCTCCATTCAAATGGTCTATTTCATGTGATATTGCTTGTGCTAGTAGCCCTTTTCCTGTTAATTTGATTTTTTCACCATTTCTATCTAATGCTTCAATAGTTACTTCTTCTGGTCTTACTATTTTTGCAAATTTATTTGGAAAACTTAAACATCCTTCTTCTACTGTTTGTTCACCCTTTTGTTTAATTATTTCTGGATTAATTAATATAAGTGGTTCCTCTTTTTCATAGTCTGTGTGGATTACAACAACGCGTTTTAATATTCCTACTTGTACTGCTGCAAGCCCTACTCCATTAAATTTGTGCATGGTTTCAAGCATATCATCAATTAAAATTTGTATTTTTTCATCAATCACTTCTACTTTTCTTGAAACTTTTTTTAAAATTTCGTCTCCCTCTTCTCGTATTGTACGAATTGCCATTTTTATACCCCCATTTTTACATCATGCTACTTGGATTTATATCTACTACTATTCTTGTTTTATTTCCTTTTGCATATACTTCTTTTAATACTTCTTGTATTATGTCATTTACAGGCTCATCAAAATTCCCCTTTAAAATGATGCGCCATCTGTACTTATTTTTTATTTTATCTATTGGTGCTGGTCGTGGACTATATAGTGATAAGTTTATGTTGTATTGCTTTATTTTGGTATACAGTTCTTTATGTAAAAACTCTGCCTGTTTTTTCACTTCATCTTCTTTTTCTCCACTTATTCCAACTACTATTATATCGCAAAATGGTGGATATTTCAATTGTTTTCTTAAGTTTTCTTCTATCAGATAAAATTTATCATAATTTTGCTCTTTTGCGCATTCTATACTAAAATGGTCTGGGTTATATGTTTGTATAATTACATTTCCTTGCAAATTTTCTCTTCCAGCTCTTCCTGCCACTTGTGTTAAAATTTGAAATGTTCTTTCACTTGCTCTGTAATCATCTATGTTTAAACTTCCATCTGCTGCAATAACTCCTACTAATGTTACATTTGGAAAATGATGTCCTTTTACAACCATTTGCGTTCCAATTAAGATATCTATGTTTTCATTTCTAAATTTATTTAAAATTTCTTCATGTGAATTCTTTTTTGAAACTGTATCTACATCCATTCGAATAGTAGTAGCATTTGGAAAGAACTTTTGTATTTGTGCTTCTAGTTTTTGTGTTCCTGTTCCAAAGTATTTTATTTTACTGCTTCCACATTCTGGGCATATAGTTACATTTTCCTGCTCATATCCACAATAATGACATTTTAATTTATTTTCTTTCATGTGATATGTTAGTGTGATGTTACAATTTTTGCATTTAATAGTATGCCCACAATCACGGCACATTATAAATGTAGAAAATCCCCTTCTGTTTAAAAATAGAATTGTTTGATGCTTGTTTTTTAAGTTTTGTTGTATTTTATCATATAGTTCTCTACTTAGCATTGTTTTATTACCATTTGCTAGTTCTTCTCTTAAATCTATAACTTGTACTTCTGGTAAATTAGACTGATTTGCACGTTTTGTTAATGTTAGTAATTCTATTTGCCCTTGTTTTGCTTTATAAAAAGTATTTATATCTGGTGTAGCACTTCCTAATACAAGTGGAATTTGCTTATTTATTGCTATTTTTCTTGCTACTTCTTTTGCATTATATCTTGGTGTCATTTTAGATTTATATGAATCATCATGTTCTTCGTCTATTATAATTAGCCCTAATTCTTCTATTGGTGCGAATATAGCAGAACGAGCACCTATTACTATTTTAGCTTCATTTCTTTTTATTCTTTGCCATTGGTCATAGCGTTCTCCAACTGATAGTTTGCTATGTAATACTGCAATTTGTTCTTGCCCAAACCTTGCTATAAAACGGTCAACCATTTGTGGTGTTAATGAAATTTCTGGTACTAACATTATGGCAGATTTTTGCTGTTTTATTACATTTTCTATAAGTTGTAAATATATTTCTGTTTTTCCGTGAGCCTGTTACACCATAAATCAAGAATTCTTTAAATTCTTTTTTATCTATGCAGTTTGCAATTTTATCATAGGCGTTTTGTTGTTCATTTGTTAATACCAAGTTATTGTCTTGTTTTACAACTTTATGTAAGAATGGGTTTCTTTCAACTTGTTTTTCTATAATTTCTATATATCCATTCTTTTCTAGTGTGTTAAGAATTGCTTTTGATACATCACAAAACGCTTCTAAGTCTGTTGTTAATACTCCATCATTTTGCTCTAAAAAGCGTAATACTCTTATATGTTTTTCAGATTTTATTACTTTATTTTCAATATCATTCTCTATTTCTTCTACTTCTTTTTTTAAGAATACAAAATTTAAATTTTTCTCTTTTATACGATTTTCTATTATTTTGGTAGAAGTTCCTGGTGGTAACATCATTTTAATTGCATCTGAAATGTTACAAAAATATCGTTTTGCCATCCAATTTGCAAGTTTAATATTATCTTCACTAATATTAAAACCTTCCTCAATTCCCTTTATTTCTTTTACTTTATATTCTGAAGTATCTTTAAAACCAACTACAAAGCCTTCTTCTAAAGATTTTGCATTTCCAAATGGTACAAGCACTCTACTTCCAAGCTTAATAGTACCAACAAGCTCTGTTGGTACTTCATAATCAAATATTCTATTTAAGTTTTTTACTGTACTATTGATTATAACTTCTGCTACCATTTTATTCTCCAAATATTTTAATATATGAATTATATCACTCCATATTCTTTAATGCAATGGTTGTTTTAGTTTACATATTGTGTTTATTTGTAATTTATGGTATAATTGCCTTGTATTGGAAATTTATCCATGCATAAAAAGAAAGCTTGGTTGTGAATGCTTTCTTTTGTAACTTGTTAATGTGCTAATAGCACTCTCCATTTCAAATAGGAGGAAAAAATATGGAGAAAGTAAATGTAATAGTATTCGGTTGCAATGGTTATATGGGGCAACTGCTCTGCAAAGAAATTGCTAAGAGTGAAGACTTTGTTGTAGTTGCTGGCTATGATGTGGAGTGTAAGGGACTGTATAATTTTCCAATTTATACTTCTATCAATAACCTTGGGCAGTGGGAAATGATAAATTATACAGATTTATTTATTGACTTCTCTGCTCCAAAACTCACCATACAAGTTTTGGAACTTGCCACGAAGCATCATATTCCTACTTTGATTGGTACAAATGGCTTATCTAATAAGCTAGTAAAGAAAATCAAAGTAGCCAGTAAGCAGACGTCCATTTTCATGTCTTCTGACATGTCATATGCTGTTAAGAATATCAAAAACGTTCCCCCCAATGACAATCTCTTTGCAATAGGTGCCTTAGAGGCCGCAAGATATTTGCTAGATTGTGGGTGTGAAGGATATTTTTCCATGGATGATTTGCTCGAAGATAGGCGCTATGATTAAAGTTACAAACAAAAAACAAACCGGGAGCCACACACAGTGTGGCTCCTAAACATTTATTTATTGCTTATATGTATATTTTCTAATTCTACTTTAAGTTCTCGTGATACTATATTTTGTATTTGTGCTATTTGTTCTTGCTCTAGCTTTTCTGCTTTTACAATTACACTTACACTTGTGTCATTTACAAATATAACACTATTTTCAAACCCTTTTGTAGAAATTAAGTTTTCTGCTATCATTATTGCATTTTTTGTTTGATTAATCTTTGCAATTTCTTGCTCTGAAATTCCTTTTTGTTCTTGTGAAATGCTGTTGTTTTCTAGTATCTTTTGATATGTTTCTAGCATTTGTGAGTACATTTTTTCTCTTTGTAATTTTGAAGAGGTAAAATAGTCATCACTATTTTTTGTTTCTGCATTTGTCGGAATAGATGAATTTTCTATGGTGTTTTCTATTGTATTACTGCTTGCTTGTGCTTGTGCATTTTCAATAGTATTTAATATGTTTTGTTTGTCCTTTTCTTCTAATAATTCCCCGCTATTTACTAAAGTAGCATCTCCAATTGCAGCATATTGTTCTCCTCCCTCTACTGTATTTGTTCCTGTTTGTAAAGCCTCTTGGTTTGAAATATAGTTTAAATAACCTGCTGTTACTAACATTAACGCAATTACTAAAATTGCTAATTGATTCTTTTTTAATAAGTTTTTCATATTTATCAATCCTTTCTCATTTCAAATACTTGTATTTTGTGGCTACTTAAGCCTGTAACTGCTTCTACTGCTATAACAACATTGTTTTTTACATCTGCACTTCCGTGCTCCCTCAGCAGTTATAATTGCACCTTCAATTTTGGGGCTTACAACTTTTTGTGTTATTGGAACTTTTTTACCATTTTCTTCTTTATATATTATGTCTTTTTGAATGTCCTCTTGTGTAGTAGTTCTCGTTCCTCCACCAGAATCTTTTTCTTCTATTTGGCTATTTTTGCTATTTTCATTATACATAGCAACTACTTGGCTACTTTCTGAATAGCTAATAAATACTTTTACTTTTCCTACTCCATCTATTTTAGATAAAATATTTTCTAATTGTGATGCTATATCATCATCTTTTTCTACTAATTCTTCTTGTTTATTTTCATCTATTGCTAGTTGCTTTCCTGTTGTTGTGGTTTGTTTTTCTGGTTTTGTATTTTCCTTTTTATCCCCATTCCAAATTGCATTAATTGCAATAATTGTTATTATTAAAACAACTATGAGGACAGCTATATTTTCTATTTTCTTTTTATTGTCTTTCCCCTCCTCTTTTATAATTAGAGTCTTTAATTTTTCTTTTAACATAGTCTTCTCCTTTCTTTAGTATTTTTAAGAATCTTCATTTATGTAAATGTTTTTATTACTTACCTCATAAACACCAGATAAATACTCTTTTACTTCTTTTATTTCACTAGAAGATATATTTTCTTTAGTATTACTAGAACTTGTCTCATTTTTTATTGTATTTCCAATAGTAATATCATTTACAACAATGTTCGTATTTTGTTTTTTCGTGTCTTCTTCTTTTAGTTTTGAAAGTTTCAAATTGATTTCTAATATTCTGCCATAATCTTCACCTTCTTGTACTTCAATTTTAACTACACTACTTTCTACTAAAAATCCCTTTTCTTTTAGCTTTTGTTTCATATCTTGTTTAAGATTATTTATATAAATTTCTTCTACTGAATTGTCATTATTAGAAGTTAAACTTTCAGACATTGTTTTATATGTTTCATTTTCCTTAAAATAGCTTTCATAATCTATATTATTAAAATTAAAGTTTCCATTATTTTTTAAAATAGGAGAAATTATTGTAAATAGTATGTATACTCCTATTACTGCTTTAATATATTTTCTATTATTTCCCTCTGGCAAAATCATTTCTATTAAAGTAGCAATAACAACTGCTATAATAATTTGTTCTGCCCAAACACTTATATTTTCTATCATTTTCATCACCTATCGATACATAAGACCAGTATTGGATATTTTAATAACTAGTGTAATGCCAATAATAAGCATTACTGCTACTGCAATTAACATACCTAATAACACCTTAAAAGTATCTCCCATTCCAGATAATAATGAAACTATTTTGTCATCTGCAATAGGCTGTATAACTGCTGATGTTATGTAATATGTAATTGTTAAAATTGCCAGTTTTATAATTGGTAATAAGCAAATTCCAATAACAACAATTACTCCTACAATCCCTACTGCATTTTTTAAAATATTACTACAACCAATTACTGTATCTACTGCATCACCTAATATTTTTCCTACTACTGGAATAAAGTTTGATACTGCAGCTTTTGCAGTTTTGGCAGTAATTCCATCTACACTACTCGTTAGGCTTCCTTCTAAGGATAAAACTCCTACAAAAACTGTGAGCACAATTCCTAAAACCCATATAACACTGCTTTTAAAATATTTTGATAATTTATCTATTTGTACCTTGTCCGATATTTTTGATACAATGCTTAGTGCTGTTCCAATAAGAATAAGTGGTAGTAAAAATGTTGTTATAATATTCCCAATAAAGGTAATTAAGAATAGTAGTACTGGCTGAACTACACTTGCTGAGGTTATACTTCCGTGTTGTCATCATAAGTGTTAGTAATATTGGAAGTAGTGAATAACTAAAACCTACTAAGCTTTGTATTGCTGTTTTTGCTAAGTTAATGATATCTGCAAAATTACTCATAATAAGAGTAACTATTAATATATATTGTACATAGTATGTAATTTGTGAAATGCTTTTGTTTTCTAAACTATCACTAATCGATTTTAAGATGCTATGAATTACAATAATTACAATAATGCTTCCGAATAATTTTTATTGTATCTTTTATCTCTCTTCCAAATAAGTTTAATATTTTAGTAAAAATTGTTTGATTATCAATTTTTCCTGCAATTGCATCTTTTAATAAACTTCCTGCATCTATTCCTTCAAAGACCTCTTCTGTATACTGATTTGCTTGTTCTACAAACCCTTTTATATTTAAAGTTTTAGATTGACTTTGTAATATATCTTCTGTAGTTCCATATGAAGGAGGGCCTAAAGATAGAAAGATTATAAATAAAATTAGAATAACAAATCTTTTTTTCATCTTTTGTATATCCTCCTTTATGGTAATATTTTTACTACTGTTTCTAGCAAACTTGATATAATAGGAATAGAAATTGCTATTATAATTACTTTTCCTCCTAAATCTACCTTACTTGCAATAGCTGTTTCTCCTGAATCTTTACATACACTTACTGCAAATTCTGTTAAAAACGCTATTCCTGTAATTTTTAGTAAAATTCCTAAGAACTGCCCATTTACACTAGTCATGTTTGAAATATTGGTTAATAATCCGTATTATTGCATCTAGTTTACCAACACTCATTAAAATAATTAGAGCTCCTGCTAGCATACTTACATACATTGCAAATTCTGGTCGATATTGTTTTAATATTAAAATGATAATAACTGCTAAAAATGCAATTCCTATAATTTTTATAATATCCATATTTCTCCTTATAAATTAAATATAGTTCTAACAGTATCAAATAATGTGCTAATTTCTTTTATTACCATTGTAAGTACAATTACAAGCCCTGCAAGTGTTGTCATCATTGCTTGGTCTTCCCTTCCTGCTCTTACTAATACTTGATGTAGTACAGCCACTAAAATTCCTATTGCTGCTATTTTGAAAAGCAAATTTATATCCAACTTAACATCATTCCTTTCTAAAAGAGTCACAAACTGGTTGGAAAAGAATTAATTTTTTTCAACCACCCTCCTAAATTAATAAAATAACAATAACAAGTCCCAAAACAGTTCCTAATGTTTTATATAATTTTTCATTTTTTGCAAGTTCACTTTGTGCTTTACTTATTTGTGTTTCTACAAATTGGTTTGTTAATTCGATTTGATTAACTTGTCCCTCCATATCTGTTTTTCCGAATCAATTTACCAAAATCTTTTATTACAGATATATCTTCTTTTGTCATACTTGTTTTGCTTTCTTCTACTGCCTGTTCCCATGATTCTTTTGCATTTTGATTTTTCATATAATCTGATGCATTTATAAAAATATTTGCTATGTTTGGGAAAGTTGCAAGCCCTGCTCCTACCTCTTTTAATATCTCTGGCAGTAAATCATATGTATATTTCATTTTTGTTTCAACTACTAAAAAGCTCTTTTTCATTTCTTGTAGTTCTTCTACCCTTTTCTTATATTGATTTGAAAACATTTTTCCAATATAACTACATGAAATAAAAACAAGAAATAGTAAAGTCCCTTTTATAACTATCATATATTTTTCACCCTTATTACATGTATATGCTACTTGTCCTTAGTTTAGAACTAAAATTTATGCTAACATATAATCTTCTTTCATGCTTCCTAAAAAATATACCTTTTTAGGCTCTCCTTTTAGTTTTTCATCTAAGAAAATTAGTCTTTCGAAAATATGAGATTGTATTAGTTCATGTATGTATGGGTTTTGTTTTAAGTCTTCCATTGTTTTTCCATGAACTGTAAAAATTCCTTTTATTCCACAGCATACTGCATATCTAATCGCTTGTACATCTTCTTTACTTCCTATTTCATCTGCCACAATTACATTTGGTGCCATAGAGCGAATCATCATTTGCATTCCAATAGCTTTTGGAATATTATCTAATACATCTGTTCTTACTCCTACTTCATTTTGTGGTATTCCTTTATACATTGCTGCAATTTCTCCTCTTTCATCTACTAGTCCTACATTAATACCCTCAAAATGGATTTGCTCCATTCCACTACTAATTTTTCTAACTAAATCTCGTAACATCGTTGTTTTTCCGTACCCCTGGAGGAGAAATAATAAGAGTATGGTATACTGTGTTTTCTTCTATGTTTAGGACATATTTTAATATACGATTGCTTGCTCCTATAATTTGTTTTGCAATACGAAAATTTAAGCTTGATATGTAATTTATATTTGTAACTTTTCCTTCTACTAAAACAACACTTCCTGTTATTCCGAACACGGTGTCCACCTTTTAATGTAATAAATCCATTACAGATTTGGTTTTGATATGAATAAATAGAATTATTACAAATACATTGTAATGTTTCTAATATTTCTTCTTGTGAAGGAATAATGTTTTCTAAAATTTGCTCTAAGTTACTATATTTCATAATTACTGGCTTTCCTGAACGAATTCGTATTTCTTCTAAAAGTGTAATTCCATCTTGTAGGCTTCCCTTAGAAAATGAATCTTCTAAGACTTTTCCAATTCTTTTGGGAAAGTAACTAAAGATTTCATGCATATTGGTCATTATTTTCCTCCTTTGCTTATATTGATTAAATTATTCTAAAATAATAAGCGTAAATAGACGCAGTTTTAATCTAAAAAAGGGCACAGTGGTGTCATGTCTTACGGGTATTCCCAGCAAACGGTGCCCCTACATATATTCAAAAACAGATTAGAACATATACTATATATAGTATATGTTCTAATCTGTTTTTTAGAACTCTAAATTTTATTCTTCCCAATTGTGATATACATTCATTACATCATCTAAATCATCTAGCATATCTACTAATCTTTCCATTCTTTCAGCACCTTTTTCATCTAATGCTACATATGTACTTGGAACTTGGCTTACTTCTGCTTCTACAAACTCTAAGCCCTCTTTTTCAAGTGCTTCACGAACATTTGAAAATTCTTCTGGAGATGTTGTTATTTCATAACATTCTTCTTCTGCATTAAAATCTTCTGCTCCTGCTTCTAATGCAAGCATCATTAAGTCATCTTCTGATTTATCTGTTGTGGTTTTATCTATAACAATAACACCTTTTCTTTCAAATAAGTAAGACACACAACCTGTTGTTCCTAAATTTCCACCACATTTATCAAAAGCATGTCTAACATCTGCTGCTGTTCTATTTCTATTATCTGTACTTGCTTCTACAATAACCGCAACACCATTTGGCCCATATCCTTCATATGTTACTTCTTCGTAGCTTGCTGTATCTCCTGCTCCACTCGCTTTCTTAATTGCATTGTTAATTGTATCATTTGGCATATTTGCTGCCTTACATTTTGCAATAACATCTTTCAATTTTGAATTACCGTGCAGGATCTGGTCCACCTTGTTTTACTGCAACTAGTAATTCTCTTCCTAACTTTGTAAATACTTTACCTCTTGCAGCATCTGCTTTTCCTTTTTTTGCTGCAATATTATGCCATTTGCTATGTCCTGACATGCTTAATTCCTCCTTTATTTCTAAAATTTACTAGTATATAATATCACATTTCTTTGCTTTTGTGTAGTATTTTTAGAAATATTAGACTAATTCTCCTTTTAAATTTTTATTCATAAGTTCAAAGAAATCCTCGTATTTATAACCTTTTTCAAATAAATATGCCATTTTACACCACATAATCGGTAAACTCATTCTATATGCTGGTATTACTCCATGCTGTCTTGCTAATATTCCTGGTTCATTAACATCCATAGAAGCTGAGCCAGTTTTTATTTGCGTAGTCATAACAATTGGTATTTTTCTCTCTTTAAGAATATCAAAAATCTCTAAATACTCTTGATTAGGATCACCAACTCCATATGAACGCCAAATTACGCCTTTTACTCCGTTTGTCTATAACTGCTTTTATATATTCTTTATTAAGTCCTGGACTTTCTGTAATGCAAAATATTCTATCAACTGGAAGGTTAGTAATACTTGATGGCTTTTTTCCAGAAAAGAATCTATTGTTCATTTGTAGTACTTCATCATTTAAAAGAATACTTACTCCTATACTTCCTACGGGTTTTGTTCTAGACCCAAACCCACTAAAAGATTCTTCACTAATTTTGAATAGATTTACTCCACTAATAATTTGTGAATTAAATACTGCGAAAATACCTTTTAATTCTTTATATTTATTATGAAGTAAACGAATTGAATTTGCTAAATTTGTTTGTGCATCACTACCGTAACACTGTAAGTGGTAACTGAGCACCGAGTTAATACTATTGGTTTGTTAAATCTTTCTAGCATAAATGTTAATGCAGCACATGTATAATCTAGTGTATTTGTTCCATGTGTTATAATAAATCCATCATAACTATCATGATTTTGCATTAAACATTTAACAATTTTTGACCAATGACGTGGTGTTACATTTGAAGAATCACAATTATATAAATTCTCAAAAGAAAATTCTATATCTTTTGGAATCAAATCACTTTCAAAAAAATCCATTGAATGATCTACCTCTGTACTTATTGATACATGATTTTCATCTTTTTCCTGTCCTATTGTTCCACCTGTAGTTATAATTAAAATTTTCATCGATTTACCTCCCTTAAAATCTTATCATGATTCCTATTGAATCAATTAATGTTCCAATCTATATCAAATATAATTTCTTTTTTCTATGCCATAATTTTAACATAAGTTTACAACTTTTACAATAAAAAACTAAAAATAAAAAACACATAATTGTAACACTACATTTATTTAAAATTTTTATTTATTCGCATAAAAAAAGCAGATATTCTCTGCTTTTCATGCCTATATAAAATTATAATCATATCTTATTGAAGATTACTGTTTTCTCTTTCATTGATATCTTTCCCACTTCATATCCATATTCTTTAGCTTCTTTCTTGTATGTTAAAAATGAATGATCTATATCAAATCCTAAAATACTTTTAATTTCTTCATAAGATAGTTTATAATTGTCTTTACTATTCTTTTTTAAATAATTCCATAATGGCTCATATTTACTCATTATTTTATCCCACCTTCAACTTGTATTTTCTCACAAACTCATTCTATTAACTTTCTAAATGAATTAGCATTTAATATAGTATTTGAAACAAATTCGCCTTTATAAAAGTTAGCCCAATTATTAAATATGCAAGGTACATTTTTTGCTTTTTCTAATGAATCTATTTTTATAAAATTAATTTTAATGTTATTCTCTTTTGCATATTCAGTTAGTTCATTTACTTCATATTCTACATAGGGACAAGCATTGCTATAGTAAATAGTGAAATCTTGATTATCTATCTTCATAGTTCTTGCTATTTTATTCAATTTAGGTGTTTCACTATCTTCAAATTGTAGTGCTAATAATTCATAATCTGCTATACTATCTACTACTTTAAAACCATAATGTTCAAAAAATTTCTTTTCACCTAAAAATGGTTTCTTCTTTTTAGAAACTAAAGTACATATACCACTTTTGCCTTTTTCTTTTGAATCATTTATTGCATATTCTAGTAATTCTTTTCCAATTCCTTTTCCTTTAAAACTTCCTGCCACCCATAAGCAATAAATATACTCATAATTTTTACCACTAATAGGAACCCAAGCTGTTTCTATTGGCTCATATTCAATAAATATTTTTCCTCTTGCATTTAGTTTTCTAAATACATGCCCATCTTTTAACTTACTTTTAATCCATTCCTTTTTATTATCTACACCTACTTGATGTTTTGGGTCACCTATCGCACAACATATATGTTCTTTTTCTATATTTTCTAATGTTAAATTTATATATTCATTCATATTTTTCTTTATCCTTCCTTTTTTCTTATTGGGTGTCTTATAACTGTTTTTAATTTATTTACATCACATCTTCTTGGATCACTTAAATAAATTTCATGGTGAAATCTGTTTTCTGTAATATCTAGTTCGTATCCATTTTCTATCATATATTCGTGCATTAAATTTATTGTATTTGGTTCATCATCATAAGAGCCTATGTGCATACATTGAACACAAACTTCTTCATCATAACTTAAAAATTCTACTTTTGAAAAGTCTGTTTTTTTCTTATTTGTCGCCTCCTCAACTGCCCACTCAAAATCTTCTTTTGTTACAAAGTCTGGTAACCTAATAATAGATATAAAGTTCATTTGGTTTTTATTATTATAGTCAATACTATCCTTCATTCCATCTTGCCACCAAAATCCTTCTAGTGGTGGAACAACATATTCAAAATAACCATCTATTTTATGTGTTCCTTTATAACTCATTTTTATAGTAAAAGCAATCGCATATAAAAGTCCTATTGTTTGCTTATACTCTCCGTTTTCATCATTAGGATTTCCTTTTCCTCTAACTGCAATATAATTCATTTTAGGAATCTTTATAATACTTGGTTTATTCTTTGGCATATAAAATTCCTTATATTCTTTTTTATAATCAAAAGCCATTTTATTTTTTCCTTTCTACTAATCTAATGCAATATAAATATGAATTTCTTGTTTCTTCATATCTTCAGAATTGTTTTGATATTCTTCAAAATCACAAGTATATTTTCTTTTTAAATCCATATTCCATATTTCTTGCCAAGCCTGTCCTACTGAATTTTGCACATCTCCTGTTATAACAAACTTAGCATATTTTCCTTTTGGAATAATAATACTTTCTATTTCTTCGCCTATTTGTACTCCTTTACTCACTTCTGATCCTGCAATAAATGTATAAGGTTTTGTATAATCACCCTCATATTCTGTATATAATCCTACTGTTTTACCATTTACCTTATTGGGAATCTTCTCATAAATTCCATTTGTAAATAATTTTTGCCAAGTTATTCCTATATCTTGCATAGCCTTTCCATCTTGATTTGTTGTTTTAATTCTAATTCCTGTAATAACCTTTTGTTCTAATTCTACAATTTCATATTTCATAATATATCAACCTCCTGATTAGGAGTATATATCATATAACTTGACAACTGTGTGTCATATTACTTTGAAAAAACAACAAATTTTTTATAGATATTTTCATATTAACTAACTGTAATTCATTTTCATTCATAACAGTTAGTTAAATTATAAATAATTTTTTAGAGTTCTTTGTAGTTTGTCTTTTATTATATTTTTTGCATAATTAGGATTTAAAACTTTTGCATATTCTCCAAAAGATAAAATATAGCCATATATCCATTCATTTTCTGGATATTTCACTTTTATAATAAAGTTTCCATCTTCTTTTTCCGTTATTTCTTTACATTCAAATTCATCATATACTCTATAAGTCATAGCTTTATTTATTTCTAGTTCAAGTTCTATAATCTTAATATTATGCTTTTCATTATTTTCTTCTTTTGGTAGTTCTCTTTCAAAATGTTCTTGTAACATATTAACTTCTTTTATTCTAGCAATCTTGAATATTCTGTAATCTTGCTTTAATTTACAATAACTTACTAAATACCATGATTTATCTTTAAACCATATTTGTAACGGCTCTACAATTCTTTTACTTTCTTCTCCATTAGAATTATAATAAGTAAATTGGATTAGCTGCTTATCTAAAATGGCAGATTTAATAATATCAAATCGTTCTTCTTGTATATTACCCCAATTAGAAAAATCAATTTTAATCCAATCATCTATCTTTTTATTAAATAATATACTTAACTTTTCCAAAATATCTTTTTCATCTTGTCCTTTTACTTTTTTCATTCCTTGTAAGGCAAACAAAATTTGATTTTGTTCTTTTTCAGAAAGAATAGTTTTATTTAGTACATATTCATCTAAAAGCCCTATTCCTCCGTCTTTTCCTTTACTTGCATAAATTGGTATATTTGCTCCACTTAATGTTTCAATATCTCTATATATTGTTCTTGTAGATACTTCAAACCTATCAGCTAATTCTTTAGCTGTAACTTTTTTCTTCTGCATTAGTATATATACTATTTTAAATAATCTATTATTTACTTGCATATTTTCCTCCTGTCAATATTATAGCATAAAATATGACATATGTCTGTCATATTTCAAAAAAAGAAGATACTAATTTCTTAATATCTTCCTAAAAGTTTATATTATTTTTTCTTAATTGGAATCCAAACCTCACTATAGTATTTTTCATCATCAGTTCCTTTTTTATAGTCTCTTGGATTTGAATACATTTCAATATTGTATCCTGCTGCTATTTCATAATCATTTGAATTAGCTAACCATTCTTTAAATATTCTCTCATTTATTTCTTGCATTTTCGTACTTGCAGGACCTATACAAGAAAAAACTGCCCAAGTAAACTTTGGTATTTCTATAACCTCAAAATCTTTAGGTATTTTTACTTCTGAATTATAATCATCTCCAATCATATAATCAAATACATCACATCCCATATTAGTATCAATATTAACAGCATACTTTGCATTTATTTTATTAAATGTACTTTTCATAAAAAACTTTTTCCATATTTTTGGTATATCTTGATATGCAGTTTCATATTTAAAGCTATCTTTTAAGCCTACAACTTTAAATCTTTCTCTTTCTTCAATTTTATACTCCATAGTATAACCACCTTTCAATATTAAATTAATTTTTAATGGTGCAAATTCTTTAATTTTTCCACCTTTACGAACTGATGTTGGAGTACAACCGTGAAATCTTGTGAAGGCTTTTGTAAAACTATCTGGAGAATCATATCCATATTTTAAAGCTATATCAATTATTTTGTTATTCGTATTTAATAATTCAATAGCTGCAAGTGATAATCTTCTATTCCTTATATATTCACTTACACTATATCCACAAATGATAGAAAATGCTTTTTGAAAATAGAATGATGATATATATGAATAATTTGCAATATCTTGGGTAGTTATATTGTTTGTTAAATTACTTTCTATGTATTCAATAGCTCTACTAATTGATTCACTCCAATTCATAAATTTTACTCCTTTTTATGTTCTTAAATAAATTTTAACTTAAAAGATTTTGTTATACCCGATATTTCTTGCTAATATTTGTCTGTGAAAAATAGGAATTATATTTCAAATTCCTACTCTATAACTAATTTTAACTTTTAAATGGGTGTTTTAGCTTATTTTTTATTTCTCCAGTAATTATTTTCGCCCAAATATCATATACATTCTCGCTATCATCTTCATTCAGACTAGCTTTTATTTGTAACTCTTTAATTATTTATTAATTTAACTGTGTCTTTTATTCCAAATCCTCCTGCTGAAGTAATAATTAAACCTACTTTCTTAAAATTTTTATTTTACTTTTTTATAAGTGTTTTCACAAGATTTACAAGTAATTCTCATTTCATAGCTGGCTACTTTTTTGTCTAATATTGTAATTAAAGGCTCATTATCTTTAGGACAACATAATCTGTTTTTTATAATAATTAATTCATCATTACAATTTTGACCTATCTTACTATCTTCAAAATCTAATAATGCACTACCTTGACTTCCACAATTACACTTATATTTTAATTCTAATCTATCATAAGTAGAATAGCATAAATATCCTATATTTTCATTGCACTTATCACAATACATCCAACCACCATAATTAGTTGCTAATCTTGTATTTACTAATTCTTTGTTTTTTATTACTCTCGCCATAAATTTGTCTCCTTTAAAGATTGTAATTTGGTTATACTTTACTTAACATTTTTATTGCTTCATCTTCATTTTCTACAAAAAATATATTTTTTCCATTATTGCTTTCATATATGAAATCTTTTAATGGTTTACTTGTATATTTTGAATAATCTCCATATATTGCAAATTTTGTTTGATAATTTATAAATTTTTGCAATATTTCTCCTGCCAACCCTTTACTTAATACAAAGAAATCTTCTAATACTGCATTTTTATTTAAGGCTATTTTATTACAGTTTGTTTCATATTTTATAGTCATAATAAAATCAATCGCTGATTGAACATCTTTTATTATAAGTTCATTACTATTAACTATTGCTATATTATTTATAATTTTTGTTTCCATTTTCTATTACTCCTTTGAAAATTGCAATTTAACGATTACTTTTATAATCAATATCGGCTAATTTTGCTTGTTTACACAAGTCTTTTGTTTGTATTTTATATTGTTTTCCATCTTTTATTGTATAAGTTCCACATTGTCTAAACTCGAAATTAACATCCTTTTTTATACATTGTTCTCTAATATCTAATGCCCAGTCATAATTAAATATTCTAGCATTTATATCAGATTCTCCACCAACAACTACTAATTCGATATTATCAAGATATTTTTCAATATCTATTTTTTCTAATAATGGTTGTGCTGTTATACATTTATGCTTTATTGGTAAATCTTTAAATACACCTAACTTATAATCAGCATTCTTTTGGTTTTCAATAGTACAACATACAACTACATTATCGTATCCATCTCCCCAGTCATTTGGAATACATTTCATAAATCTATCAATTCTTTTTGTTAGAAACAAAAAAGTACAATCCTGTCTTTCTTTAATCATTTTCCAACATTCATTTCTCCACTCATCTGCTTCTTCAATAAGAAAATCCGTAGAAAAACATAAATAAACAATTCCAGATTTCATTTTATAATTACCGTTTTTTAATTTTTCTATTGGCTTTTCAAAGTCTTTTGTCTTAATAATTTCATTAGTATTTATATTTCTTTTTGTATCTCCTTTATGAATATAGCAATGTAAACAGCCATCACTACATTTTTTACATCCTCGCCATGGATTCCACATTGCCATAATTATCACTCCTAATTTATTTTTTGATATGTGCTGTAATAATTGTATAACTATAAGAGTTAATAGTTATTATTATATTATCAATTTCACAATACCAATTCTTACCTTGTTTATATATATTACAGTTCTTATTTGAAACTTTATTCTTGCAATATTGAACTACATTATCATTATCTAAATTAAGATTCTTCTTAATTCTATCTACACCCATTTCTGTAGTATGGACTTTATCTATATTTTCTAACAATATTTCTTTATTCACTTATAATCATCTCCATATTACTATTTATTATTTTATTAATTTTTGAAATGAATTTGTATTTAATATATGTAATTTCTATTTTAATACTAATGCTTTTTTAGGACAAAAATTTGAACATTTGCCACATCTTATACATTTATCATAATCTATTTTAGGTGCTTCAAAGTCTTTTTGACTTAATGCACCAACTGGACATACATTTACAGCTGGACATTTATGATTTTGAGGACAATTTTCTATTATTATTTTTAATTTTCTATCCATAAATTTATCTCCTTTAAATATTATAATTTGCAACTTAGATTTTATTTAGCTTTTTTGTTTTTGTTACTAACTCATCAAAGTCTGAAATATAGTTTTTATCTTGTACAACTCTATATTTTTTATATTCATCTAAAGCCAACTTGTCGGCTATTTCTCTTTTTATTTTTCCATTGTCTTTTAAAATGTTATATTCGTTAATTTTTAAGAATACTTCTAGTTTTTCTTTCCATTCTTGCATTGAAATAATTTTTCCTAGTTTTACTTGTCTTTCTGCATAATCAAGATACATAGAAACCAAATTGTTTAATTCTGTAATTTCTTCTTGCGAAAGATAGTTTTTAGCTATTGTTACATCTGTTTCAAGTATTTTTCCATTGGGTGCATTTTTCCAAGTTGTTAATCCCATATTTTCCTTTCTGCTACTGGCTCTATTATAAATTATTTCAGGAGCTGTCATACCAGTAATAGCAAAGTGTAACTTGTTTTGAACATTCTTGTAAAATTCTTGTGTGGTTTCACTATTTTTATCATAATCAAAACTACATTCTTTGTATATATCAGTTATTTTTTGATAAAATCTTCTTTCACTTGCTCTAATTTCTTTTATCTTAATTAATAATTCATCAAAATAATCTTTTCCAAATTTTGGCCCATTTTTTAGCATTTCACTATTAATAACAAATCCTTTTTTTATATATTCTTTTAAAGTCTTTGTTGCCCAAATTCTAAAATCCGTTGCTTCTTTTGAATTTACTCTATAACCAACTGCTATAATTGCATCTAAGCTGTAAAAATTTGTATTATATTTTTTTCCATCTGAAGCAGTTACTCTAATTTTTTGAGTAACTGCTTCTTGCTCTAATTCTTCTGTTTTAAAGATATTCTGTAAATGATATGTTATATTATTTTCTGCCACATTAAATAATTTTGACATTGATTTTTGTGTTAGCCAAAAATCTTCTTCATTATATAAAACTTCAACAGATATATTTTCGTTATTTTGACTTTGATATATAATTAAATCTTTTAAGTTCTCTATATTATTCACATAACACCACTTCTTCCTTGTTCAGTTTTTGTTTTAAGAACTATTGTTTGTATTTTATTATATCTTTATCAGCTTGTCAATACTTTTTATGAAATATAGAGAAGTAATTATGAATATAACTACTTCCCTATATTTTTTCACTTGTATCACATAGGACTTCTACTTTTTTCTTTCTATTAGTATAATATTATCTGATGTTAGTGTTTCATATATGAGTTTATTGGTATATTCTACATTTCTAGTACTAACATTAATATTATCTCCAATTTTTAAATCATGAATTTCTATTTTTTCTCCATTAGATTCTCTAATTGATACATTGTTTAGAGATATTGCATATCCTACTTTAACATATGTTTTTCCATTAATAGTAACTTTATGGTCATTTTTCCACTCACAGGTCTTATATATTTCAGAAACAACAAGGTGTGAAGGATTTTCCACTGTTATTTGCTTTTTTGCTATATCTATCTCTGCAATTATACCTAAAAACGAATTATTTTTAGTAGCTTCTATATCACCATCTATATGTATTTCTTCTAAATTTGCATCAATTGTTTGAGTATTATTGTTTTGAAAGCTTTCATTTTCTTCACTATTACTTTCAAAAATATTTGATATCTGTAGCCCTATCATAAAACAAACTATTATACTTACAATTATACCTAATATTATAAGAATTGTTTTTTTCATATTAATCTCCAATTATTTCAAAATATTGGCACTATTGTAGCATTTTGAAACAGTATTTGTCAAATTTTATAAAAAGTACACAATATTTAAATTTCTTATTATTTAAACAACTAATTTCCTAATTCATATACATGATCTACTTTATTACAAACATTTTGTGAATGAGTTACTATTATAATGCATTTATTTTGCTCTGTCGCTAAAGCTTTAAAAATCTTTAAAATCTCATTTTCTGTGTCTTTGTCTAAATTTCCAGTCGGTTCATCTGCAATAATTATCTTTGGGTTATATGATAAGCTTCTAGCAATAGCAATTCTTTGTTGCTCTCCTCCTGAGAGTTTCAATATTTTTCTTTTGCTATGTTCTTCCAAAAGACCAACACTCTTCATAAGTTCTAATGCTCTTTTCTTCTTATCTTTTATTTTTACTTTACTTACATCCATAGATAATATAATATTTTCTATTGCCGTTAACCTTGGTAATAGGTTATAACTTTGAAACACAATTCCTATATCTGTATTTCTATATTTGTCTAAATTCATCTTCTTTAAATCTTTTTCATCGTATAGCACTTTTCCTTCTGTACATTTTTCAAGTCCTGTTATAAGTGACAATAGTGTTGTTTTTCCACTTCCACTTTTTCCTTTAATAGCATACATTTTCCCTTGTTCAAATTCATAATTTATATTTTTAAATACATATGAATCCTTTGGCGCATCTTTATATCTATATCCTACATTTTCTAATTTTAATATTCCCAATTTTCCTCATCCTTTCATATATTATAGTAATTTTATAAAGAATTAGTATATTGCAGTCCAACAACGCAAGATGCTGATTCTTTTTAAAATTTATGACCTTTCTTTTAGAATAGTAAGTGGACTAAATTTTATAATACTTATCATTGAAGCTAAGCTACTGATGAGTGTTAAAAGCATTCCTATTCCAAGTAATTCTATTACTACATTAACATCTACTATTGCATCAATAGTATCAATTCTTTGTACTTGTACATTGCCATTAAACCTCATATCCATTGGTCCTTTTCCAAAGTTATCTGAAATTTCTTGTTCTTGAACCTTAGCATCTTCTATTTCATTTTGAAGCAACATATTTCCACATGGCTTTGATAAGTAACTTCCTAGTGTAGCTCCTATCACTAGCATAATAATACCTACAATTAATAATTCTAAAACAAATTGCATTGTTAATTTGAATTTGCTTACTCCAATTGTTCTAAATACTCCTATTTCATATTTTCTTTCCCTAATATTTATCATATTGATTACAAATAGAACAACTCCAGATATGATTAATGTAATAATCAAAAATGTTGTAGCAAAAGTTTTTACATTTTCAATTGATTTTGTTGCAGTTTCTAGCTCTTCTAAATTTGTATTAACTGTGTAATATTCATTTAATCCTTTTTGCTTTACTTCTTCTATAAATGCATCTACAACATCTTTACTCTCAACTATAAATGATGGTGTTATAGCTGTTACAAGACTGCTATCATCTTGTACAAGTAAATTAATTACTCCACTTCCTGTTATAATTTTATTTGCAGATGGTGAATACATATTTTTTGTATCATCTGTGTTTGAATTATCTGTGTAAATTCCTGTTACTGTAAATTCATATGTCTTTTCGCTATTATTTGGGTTTTTAAACGTTATTTTACTTCCAACAGTTATTTCATTTAATGTAGCTAGTTCTGAACTAATTACACACTCATAGCTATTAAAATCTGTCATCATTTCGCCTTCAGTTATTTTATATGTTCCATTTACAAAATCAGTCATTGCCTCATAAGAAGAATATCCATTTATTTCAAAATCTCCTGTAAAATTTCTTGAACTTTGAAATACTTCTTTAGATTTTGTTATTACAGTAGTTGTATTGTTGTTTATAGTAGTATGTCTTTCTCCTCCAAAGCCTCCTTCTCCTGGTCCTCTTCCCATTCCAGTATTTCCTCCTGTTGTTTTACTTGAAGAAGTTGTAGTTGTTTGTCTGTCTTCTACTTCATATTCAAATGAATCTGATGCCTTTGTTATACTATCACTATTTAAAGATGTCTGATATAAATAATAAAATCCTTTTAAATATTCACTATTTCCATAGTTTTCCATATCATCAATTGTAAATGACTCAATATTATTAAAAGCTTCTATATTTTCTTTTTTAGCATCCTCTCCTCCTTTAAAATTTGCTGACATTCCTTTTCTGTCAAATGAAATACTAGCAATAATATCATGTGATTCTTCATAATTTTTTACAAGCCTATTAGCTGTATTTCTTATTGCTAAGGTTACAGTAGAACTACATGCAATAACAGCTATAATAATTCCTATTAGAATGTTCCTTCCTTTGTTTCTAATGATTGAAACTAAACTATTTTTTAAAATATACATTTCTTTACCTCCTAATCTAGCAATAATATACAACATAAAGATTGAAGAATTATTGAAAAACCGAAACTAAGATTTTGTACACAGTGGGAACTGCTTACAAAATCTAACTTCCGCCATAATTATCTTCTACGGGAATTTATGCCACTGGCATGAATTTCCTAGAATATGAAAAAAGTATTAACAGTAAATTTTGTTAATACTTTTTTCATTAATTTGGAATTGTTACTTTAAAAACTGTAAAATTATCTTTATAAAATACCTCTATTTTTCCTTTGTACTTTTCTATGGTAGATTTTGCAATTGATAAACCTAATCCATATCTTTTTTCTTCTCTATTTCTTGATTTATCTATTCGATAAAATCTCTCAAATATCTTTTCTCTTTCTTCTTCTGGAATCTTCTCTCCCATATTTTTTACTTCTAATATAATATCATTTTTCTCTTTTTTTAGAATTATTTGCACTTCTTTTTTAGCTTTAGTATGTTTAATAGCATTATCTGTTAAAGTAGATACAATATGTTCTATATCTTCCTTATTTCCATTTATCATTATATTTGGAGCTATATTGCTTGTTATATTTACTTGTTTTTCATAAGCCATACTTTCAAACATAGAAAGTATAATTTCTACTTCTTTTGAAAGATTTAGTTGTTTATATTCTTTTACATTATCTATATTTTCTATTTTTGCAAGTAATAGTAGTTCATTAATCAAATTATTCATACTATCTACTTCATTTTGAATATAATTTATCCATTTATTAGTACCTATTTCATTTTCTAGTACATCAGCATTTGCTTCTATTACTGCAAGTGGTGTCTTTAACTCATGTGAAGCATCTGATATGAACTGTTTTTGCTTTTCGAAGGTTTCTTCTACTGGTTTTACAATCATCTTAGATAACTTTTTTGCTAATTCATAAATTGCAATAAGTGAAGCAATAGATATAATGATAGCTAATATAAATATTATTTTTATATGTGAGATTGCATCTTCATTTTCTACAAGTGTAATTTTTATTGTATTTGGATTTATTCTTCTAACCTTATATACATACTTACCTATAATTCCTTTTTCAGTATTCTTTTTTGCTATTTTTAGTGCATATTCATTTAATATTTTATCATTTTGTGTATCTTCACTTTGTACAATAATAGAATTTTCTATTAAAACGTTGTATACTCCATCAATATCAATGTTTGGCTTTATCTTATAATCTTCTGTTCTTATATCTGGATTTCTTTTTGGTTCTTCACCTATAAACCTGTCCATCATAAAATTAGTAGTATTAATTGTGTTATTATAATTTAAAACACTAAACAACACAATAATTCCTAAAATAATAACTGATAGTGATACCATAATTAGCAAAAATATTCTTTGTTTTAGCTTTTTAATCATTTTCTTCCTCCAATTTATATCCTATTCCCCTTACTGCTTTTATTTTTACTTTTGATTTTAAAAGTTTTAATTTTTTTCTTAAGAATGATACATAAACTTCTACATTATTGTATTCAGTTTCACTATTATAACCCCATATTTTATTTGCTAGTATTTCTCTACTTGTAATTTGATTTCTATTTAATAGTAATATCTCTAATAAATCTAATTCTTTTCCATTAATAGCAATTTCTGTATTATTAGAGCTCATTTTTCCAGTACCTAAATTTAGTTTTAAATCACTATACTCTAATACATTTGTATTTTCAATATTTGTTTTTCTTTTCAATATAACTTTTACCCTAGCTATTAATTCTCTCATATGGAATGGTTTTGTAATATAATCATCTGCACCATGTTCTAAACCATTTAGTTTATCAGTCATTTCTAATTTTGCTGTAAGCATTATAATTGGTGTATCTATTTTTTCTTTTCTCAAATTTTTTAATATTTCAAATCCATCTTTATTAGGTAGCATTACATCTAATATAATTAAATCATAAACATTAGTTAGAGCTTCATTTTCTCCGTCTTCTCCATTTGTTATTATATTAACCCCAAATTTTTCTTTCTGTAATGTTTCTGCTATAGCATCAGCTAGACTATATTCATCTTCAATTATCAAAATTTTCATAATTATCACCTTTTTATATTTTATAAGCTAAACATTGAAGTTTTATTGAAAATAAATAATAGCATAAAAGCAAGTAATTATCAATGTTTACTTACTTGCTCTTTCTAAATTTAATTTTTAAAATAATTTGCTTTCTTTACTATATAATAAGAAACATAAAATGGTATTGTCATTTGCACTGCTATCATTATTAGGCTATACAATGCTCCTCCATTTGTTATCTTATATAATATTTCAATTGGGTTATTTGGAAAATTATTTGATATAAACATTAAGTTGCCATTAAAGAAATGATTTATTATTAAAGCTATAATGCACATCATTCCTATTAAACTTGCAAAATATTTAATATCCTCTTTTTTTAACTCTATATACTTTGTTTTATTTACTAGTATTCCTAAATATATCATTATTCCATGAAATAAGAAACTATGAATACTTAAAATATGAAAAGCAGGATATATTGGCAATGATGTAGACGGATATATGATAAAAACTATTCCTCCAATTGCTACTCCAGCCCCTAATGTCACATCTCCTATCCTTTTTAATGTACCTTTTCCAAATGAGCTTAAAGCTCCCGCATACAGCAATATACTACAATAATATAGCGGAACGTATGTATTAACATCATATATTGAATTATGCTTTATATTGTAAATTATTTTTAATATTTCCATTACCAAAACACTTATAGTTAGCCATTTTATAATATTGTATATATCTTGTTTCGTTTTATTAATTGAATATTTTAATGAAATAAAGATTCCCATTATTGTGATTGTAATTAAAGCAAAATGTCCTTTTGTAAATATTCCACAAGGTTCATATTCTCCCATTTCTGCAAACATTTCTTCATCTTCTTTCTATAAAGATTAAATTTCTTCACTTTTATTATTAATACTATACAATATAATATACAATAATAAAGAAAAGAACAAGTCTTTTAAACTAAATACTTGTTCTTTTCTTTCTATTTTTCCTCTTTAATGATATTTTTACTTCCGTTATATGTAGCTAAGAAATATGCTCCATATATTACTCCTATAATAAGTACTGTTGCAATCGCTGATGGTAATAAATCTTTTGAACTTGCTATTCCAGACATTACTTTTATTGCAAATTGTATTCCAAATATAGAATGTATAACTGCAAGTATTAGTGGAACTCCAAAAAATATCCCTATTTGCCTAAACAACGCTTTATTTATCATATTTTCATCACAACCAATTCTCCTTAAAACAGTATATCTTTGCTTATTATCTGAACTTTCAGTTAGTTGCTTTAATGCAAGGATTGCTGAACTTGCTATTAAGAATATGATTCCTAAATAAATTGCTATAAATGTTATAATAGTTGCTAATCCTACACTTGCTTCCATAAGGCTTATTTTAGTAAATCCATCTATTTCTAATCCATTATCTGCTAAATTTTGTACAAAACCAGAATCACTACTTGAAAATAATTCTTCTATTTTCTCTTTTTCTTCGTCTGTATTGGCATTATAGTTTGCAGCTAAAAAATATTTTTCTTTCATATCATCTGTTAAAGGACAATCATCTGGAACTAATATAACACCTGTATTGGTATGGCTTGTTGACATTAATATAAAGCCCTCTTTACACTCATTATATTTAGTATTATACTTTCTTCCTGCTATTATTAAAGGATTATTTCCATTTACTAATGCTTTATCTCTTATCTCTTTTTGACTATCAAAATTGCAAAGCATAATATATTCATTGTCATTTAATTTGTACTCGTTTATTCCGTATAATCTTGCTATTTTATTATAATCTGAAACTTTTACAATTTCTTCTGCTGTATCATATCTAATATTTGGAAATTTTGCTTTTACCTCTTCATACTGATCCCCAAAAAAGTCTTTCCATGTTAAATCATTACTTGCATATATTGGTATTTCTACCATATCTTTTAATACGTTCATATCTAACCCATTATTTTTTAATGTTTGTGTTATTGGTATTTTTGAATCTTCTCTTTCCTCTTTTGTTGCTTTTTTCTCTACACCATATTTTTTATAAGTTTCTTCTAAATTTGCTGTTTTATATAGGTTTAAATCTACTGGTGTCATTTCTCTTAAGTCTCTTTCCATCGTATTTCGTAGCGCTAAGCTTGAAGAAAGTATAGATATTGTCATAAACAGCATTAAACAAATAACACTCATACTTACTACCATTGTATTTATTTTATTATTAATTTGCCTTAGTACAAACATATTTACACCTTTTAAATAAATATGTTTCATTTTTTGAATTATTTGTATTATAAATCCTGATAAAGACCAAAAAATTAGTAATGTGCTAACTATTCCCATAAGTATTGGTGGTAATAATTTATCTGCTGTTGTTAAACTGCCTGCATCTACTGTTACTTTCCAATAAGCAATCCCTAGCATCACCACAGATACTATAAATACTATTACACAAAGAAATGGATTTTTAATTTTTACTTTTTCGTTTTTCTTTTCTGCATTTAATAAATTAATTAATTTATATCTTGATACCGTAAAAGTATTAAAAAACATTACTGCGATGTACATTACTGCAAAATAGATACAGGTTTTAATACATGCATCACTAGAAAATGTAAATTGAAACTCACTCATATCTGCTTGAAACATTTTAGCAACTAATATCGACATAAATTGTGAAGCAAATACACCTACTGCTAACCCAATAGTAAGTGAAATTATTCCAACTAGTATTGTTTCTATAAGTATTATTTTAGATATCTGTCTTTTACCCATCCCAAGTGTCATATAAATTCCAAACTCTTTTTTTCTTCGGTTAATTAAAAAATTATTAGCATATACAATAAGTAAACCTAATATAACTGCAACAAATACTGATACATATCCCAGTAGCATTATTAGTAATTTTATAATTTCTCTTTGTGACTGTGATACCTCTAACATTGCTTGCCCACTATCAATAGAATTAAACATATAGAAAATTGCTACACCTAGTACTAATGTTAAAAAATATATTACATAATCTTTTATACTTTTTTTCATATTATTAAAAGATAATTTAAATAACATCGTTTAAATCACCTCCAAGAAGTGTTTGCACTTCTATTATCTTCTCAAAAAACTGTTTTCTTGTATCATTTCCTTTTATTATTTCGTTAAAAATCTTTCCATCTTTAATAAATAAGATTCTATTTGCATATGAAGCTGTAAATGCGTCATGTGTAACCATTAAAATAGTAGCACTCATCTTTTGGTTTAAAAATTCGAAGTTTTCTAATAGTTGCCTTGCAGATTTACTATCTAGTGCTCCGAGTTGGTTCATCTGCTAATACTAGTTTAGGGTTTGTAATAATTGCTCTTGCGGATGCAATCCTTTGTTTTTGTCCTCCTGATACTTGATATGGATATTTCTTTAGAATTTCTTTAATACCTAATTTTTCTGCAATTTCATTTACCCTTTTATCAATTTCTTTTGTATTTGCTTTTCCGTATAGTCAATGCAATTGCTATGTTTTCATAGGCTGTTAAAGTATCTAATAAATTAAAATCTTGGAAAATAAATCCCAATTCTTCTCTTCTAAACTTATTTAATTTGTTTCCTTTTAACTTTGTAATATCTTCACCATTTACAACAATATGACCTGCTGTAACTTTGTCTATTGTTGAAATTACATTTAAAAGTGTACTTTTACCTGAACCACTAGCTCCCATAATTCCAACAAATTCTCCTTTTTCTACTGTAAAGCTAATATTGTCTATTGCTTTTGTTAGATTTGACCTGTTTCCATAGTATTTTTCTATGTTTTTTACTTCTAATACCTTTTCCATATAAAAACCTCCTTGTAGCTTTATTATAGTATATATTTAACACATTTCCTATCGATTTACATTACATAACCTTACAGTTTTGTAAGATATCACTTTAAAGAATTTCCCCCATGTATATCACATGGGGGATGTTTTACTTAATGTAGTTTTTTATTTCTTTCTTTTAAGATTTTGGTTTTCAAGTTCTAAGCGGTATATCTCACCTTTTAAATTTTCTATTTCTTTCTCAAGTTCTTTTATATACCTTTCATTTCCTTCTTGACAAGCTTTCTCGTATTCTATAGCTCTGTTAGCTGTTTTACGATTAAGTTCTAAGTCTTTCATCAATTGCTTGTAGCGATATTCACTCATAAATTTTCCTCCTTGTTATTTAAACTACAGTTTTTCGCCTTATTGGCATTACAACTTGTATTATATCATAATATTAACCATAAGTATATGTTTTACAATATTTTTATAAATAATATTAAAGATTATAGCAATATTAAACATTTTCTATTTTACTATATAACTATTTTTAGGAAATACTAATCGTACTTCCATTCCCTCATTTTGAACACTATTTAGTTCTATTCCTATTGCTAATTTATTACACAAATTCTTACATAGATATAATCCAATTCCTGTAGATTTCTTTCCTATTATTCTTCCATTTGTTCCCGTAAAGCCCTTCTCAAATACTCTTGTAATTTCACCCTTTTTTATACCTATTCCATTATCTTTAATATATAGTATAACATTCTCTTTTCCTTGTTTTGCATATATCTCTATTTCTAAGTTATCATCTTGTTTTTTATATTTTATACTATTTCCAATAATTTGATTTAATATAAATACTATCCATTTATTATCAGTATTTACTTCTAGGTCTAAATCGTGAACATTTATAGATATTTTTTCATGTATTAGGATGTTCTTATTCTTCTTTATACTTTCATTTACAATATCTTTTAAACTTACTGTCTTTATATAATAATCCTTTTCTACCGTATTACTTCTTGCATAATATAAGGCTTGTTCTACATAATTTTCTATTTTATTTAGTTCTTCATCTATACTCTTGGTTATTTGATTTTTATTGTTTTCTATTATCATTTTACCGGCTAGCTATTGGTATTTTTATTTCATGTATCCATAGTTCTATATATTCCTTGTAGTCTTCTTGCTTATATTTATATTTATTTACATGTTCTAACATTGATTTATCTATCTGTTTTAATATATTTTTTAATAACTTACCTTCTATAAAGTTTGGTTCTTTTATAATTTCAGTAATTAGATATTTTTCGTCTAGTTCGTCTAAAGTGTTTTCTATTCTTTTATAAAATCTTTGTTTTATAAAATATTCTATAGCAATTCCTATTAAGTATAGACATGTGATAACAACTGGAATATATATTTTTATAAATTTACCAAATGGATATGGAATTAAGAATATCTCTATTGTGATAATGGCTAATAGTAGTAATACAGTTAGAAGAATCCTATCTTTAATAAAATCTTTAATACTCATATTAGTTTTCTCCCTTTAATATATAGCCTTGTCCTCTTCTTGTTTCTATTAAATCTTTTAGTTCTAATTCTTCTAACTTTGTTCTTAATCTAGTAATATTTACGCTTAAAGTATTATCATCAATAAAGCTTTCACTTTCCCACAAACATTCCATTATATCTTCTCTTGAAACAATTTTTCCTCTATTTTCAACTAAATATTTTAAAATCTTATATTCATTTTTAGTTAAATCAATAGTTTTATCATTTTTTGTTATTGTACTATTTGATATATTCAAAATAAAGTCTTTTGCATCAATTTTATCATTTACTTTGATGCTATTTGTTCTTCTTAAAACTGCATTTATTTTTGCAAGCAATATCTGTATATTAAATGGCTTTGTAATATAATAATCTGCTCCATAATTAATTGAAACCAATTCATCTAGTTCATTATCTCTACTTGTTATAATGATAATTCCCATATTAGATTGTTTTCTAATCTCTTTACAAACATATTCTCCATCTACTGTAGGTAAATTTATATCTAACAAAATAAGGCTTGGATTTATTTCTAAAATATCATTTATTGTATTATTAAATGTTTCTAAAGACTCTGCTTTATAGCCCTGATGGCTTAAAAATATTTCTAATTCATAACGTAATTTTTCATCATCTTCAATTATTAGTATTTTTTGCATATGTACCCTCCATATGTATTATATCATACTTTTTTAACGTAAATCTTACAGTTTTGTAAGATAAGAAGCTGTAAGATTTTACTTCTTCTTTTTTGGTTTTGGTATTGGTGTTACTTTTTCTATTTCCATAACAACAGATTTACAAAACTCCATATTATCAATATCTAACACATAATGCTCTTTTGCACCATTATATGGAAATCCTGTTTCTGCATCTTGCATCATTTCTTCTATACAATCTAATTTCTTAACATAAGGTACATTATCACATACTATAATAACTGGTTTATCATTAACATATACCATAAATTCGCCAAACATTTTCTTATACCTTATCTCTCCAATACCCTTTATTTGTTCACATACATATTCTATATATTCATTTGTTGTAGCCATTTTTATTACTCCTATCTCTATAATTTCTATTTAGTAAGTATAATAACATAAAAGCAAGTACTTATCAACTAAATACTTGCTAATTAATCTTTAAATGTTAAGTTTTAAGCATATTTATATTTTTTTCTATTTTTTACTAAAAACATTACACTTACAAATAATGATAATACTTCTGCAACAGCTACTGCAAGCCAAATTCCATTTATACCCCAAATTGTTGGAAGTAAGAAAATCATTATTACTTGAAATACTAGTGTTCTAAAAAATGAAATTGCTGCTGAAACAAATCCATTATTTAACGCTGTAAAGAATGATGAACTAAACATATTAAATCCACTAATTAAGTATGATATAGAAAATAATCTTATTGCATTTGTAGTCATATTTAGTAATCCCACATCATAGCTTACAAAAATTGATGCAAGTAATCTTGATAAAATTTCTGCAAGTCCTGTCATAACTAAAGAAGTAACTCCTATCAAAATAAAGCTTCTTTTTAATAGATTTTTTAGTTCATCTTTATTTCCTGCTCCATAATGATACCCTATAATTGGTGCTGTTCCTACTGAATACCCTATATATGTTCCAGAAAATATAAAGCCAACATACATAATTATTCCAAATGCAACAACTCCATCTGAACCAGCATATTTCATAAGTTGCGCATTAAATAATATATTTACAAGTGACATAGATAGATTTGTTAGCATTTCTGATGAACCATTAGCACAACTTTGTAATATAGGTTTTAATTCAAATTTAGTTTTTGTAAATTGTAAAATATTATTTTTCTTACTTGCAAAATAAACTATTGGAATAATTACTCCAATTACTTGACTAATTCCAGTAGCAAGTGCCGCTCCTAATACACCCATTTTAAATACATAAATAAGCAAGTAATCTAATAACATATTACTAACACCTGATATAATCGAAATAATTAAGCCAAATGTTGGTTTTTCTGCTACAATTAGGAAGCTTTGAAACGCATTTTGTAAGCAGAATGGTACCAAAAATATAAGTAATGTTCTTCCATAAGTCACGCAATCTTGTAACATGTTTTCATCTGCACGTAATATCTTTGCCATTGGCTCTACTAAAAATACTCCTACTATTGTAAGTACAAATCCTATTATTGCTAGTATATATATTAACATTGAAAAATATCTATTAGCTTTTTTATTATCTCCCTCTCCAATTGTTTTTGAAACTAATGCACTTCCACCAGTTCCCATCATAAAGCCTAATGTTCCTAAAATCATTATTGCTGGCATAATTAGATTTACTGCTGCAAAAGCATCTGAACCTACACAGTTTGATACAAATATGCCATCAACTACTCCATATATTGATGTAAATATCATCATTACTATTGTTGGTATTGTAAATTTTATTAATTTTTTGTATGTAAAATGTTCTGATAATCCTATGTTCATTTCTTCTATTTCCTCCCAAATTCTCTTTATATAATGTGAAGTTACAGTGTTATACTATATTCTATTTTTATTTTATTGTCAACAGATTTTACACTAAATTTTGTAGTTTTTGGTCGCAATTTAACATAAGGAGCAGATATTTTAATTAATATCTACTCCTATCATTTTACATATCCACCATTTCCTTGTAAATAGTATTTATGTCTGAAATTTCTTTATATTTATTCTCCATAGGGCACATTCCTGTTTTATCATTGTTTATAATATAATCTACTAAATTTTTATATTCATATATAACATGATTTTCCTCTAATACAGGTATAGCATATTTACTAATAACATCAGCATATATTTCTTTTACTCCTGCTACTGTTAAAATACTACTTGCTACTTTCCCTATTACTTTATCAGCTACAGTTGCACCTTTTAGTGCATTTTTATCATTTTGCAATATATCCTTTATATCATTTATTCTATTTTGATAATATTCTTTACATTCTCCATTTGAATACAAAACAACTAAACTTGCTTTAGAACTATATAATTTCTCTTTTGCGATTTCTAAATTAGTCATTTTTTAAGTTTAACCTCTCTTTCATAGCTTTTACTATAAAAGGAATACATAATAATTGAATTATAAGTCCTGGTATTCCAACTTTAATGCTTTGTATTACTGATATTCCATAAGTAGGTAATACTAAAGCATTAATTGCAATAAATAGAACTCCTGCATATGCTATTCTTCCTAAAATCATCGTTAAAATTAATGATATATAAGAATTAAATTTTTTATTAAATAAACTTAATAAAACTGCATAAATAATAAGTTCTATTAACATATATGGTAATCTTTCTATTGTTGGCATTCCTGTTAATAAATAACTAAAAACCACAGAGCTTCCTGCAACAATACTTGCTGATATTGCACCAAATGCCAATGCTGCAATTAATACAGCTATATGCATTGGTAAAAATACTTGCCCTGCTGTACTACCTGCTAAAATGTGAAATATTCTAGGTAGTGCTACTCCTACTCCGCTTAATAGAATTGTTCCAATTATATATTTTGCCTTTGCTCCTAATAAAATTTCTTTTAATTTATCTTTCTTTTTCATTGTTTTTACTTTTTCTAACATAGTAATTTTCCTCCCTTTTTAATTAACTAATCTATATTAATTAGTTCATACTCTCTTGTGCCAAAGCCTAAACTTGCTGCTGCTTCTATTGTATGAATTCCATTTTGTCTTTCTACTCTTTCTACAAAGTGGTCTCTTCCCGGATCTTTTGAATTATAAATTAAATCTATACACGCTTGGTCTATTGCTATTGGGTCTAAACCTGCAAGAATTCCTATATCTTTCATGCATGGATCTTCTGCTGCTTCACAGCAATCACAATCTACTGATAAATTACACATAACATTTATATAAACAATATTGTTTTCAAAATATTTTGCAACTACTGATGCTGAATCTGCCATTGCTTCTAAGAATTCATCTTGTTTTGCTAAATTATTCCACAATATTGTTTGATCGTTTGTTTTTCCGGCAGAATGTATCCAAGATTTTCCTGCAGATGATGCAACACCAATTGATAGTTGTTTTAATGCTCCACCATAGCCTCCCATTGGATGTCCCTTAAAGTGTGATAATACTAGCATTGAATCATAATTTTCTATGTTTTTTCCTACATAGTCTTTTTTTATTACCTTTCCATTAGGTATTTCTAATACTTTATCTGGTCCTTCTGCATCCATAATGTCTACATTAAAGTATTTAGTCCACCCATGTGTCTCCATTAATTTTCTATGTTTTTCAGTTGTCTCTCTTGCTCCCTCATATGCAGTATTACATTCTACAACTGTTCCATTTACTCTTTCTACAATTGCTTTTACAAATTCAGGTCTTATATAATTTTGGTTTCCTTCTTCTCCTGAGTGTAGTTTTACTGCTACTTTTCCTTGTAACTCTACTCCAAGTTTTTCATACATTTTAACTACTGATTCTGGAGAGATTTCTTTACTAAAATAAACTTTTGCTTTTTCCATTTTCATTCCTCCTTAAGTTTTTCTATAGTATATCATTTGATATTATATTTATGTCAATACTTTTAATTAAAAAAAATAAATTAGCACATAAAGAAAATGTAGTAATATAAATTTCTATTTTTATATTACTACATTTTCTTTATTCTATACTTAATCTATTTTAATACATTATTTAATGTCATGTCTTTTGTTCCTACATAAACATCTCTATTTCCTTCTAAAGTGTGGCATTTTATAATTGTATAATTATCATATTTGTATAACTTACTTCCACCATCTTTATAGATATCTCCAGTTATTTTTTTATCATTTAAATCTTCTTCTGCTTTTTGTAGTATTTCCTCCATAGTAATTTTATTATTTAGTAACGCATCTCTTAATGATATTTCTTCTCCATTTATAAGAATGTTTGCTGAACCATCATAAGTATAAATGTTATAACCATATTTAGTCTTATCTGAAATTTTATTTATTTTATTATCGCTTTCAGGATGATTATCATAAAAACGTATTTCAAATGTTTCAGCAGACTTTAATTCTATATTTACTACATCTACTTTTGCAGGATAAGATTCCATAATATAGCCTTTATATGTTATTTTTACATTTGTTCCTACTTGATAAATAGCATCATTATCTTCTCCTAAACCTACTTCAATTTTGTCAGCTGATTTTCTTATATCTTCCCCTTCATTTGGTTCTACTATCATATATTTTTGATGAGATTCTATTACTTTTCCATAAAATGAGTATTGGTCTTGTTCTTCTTTAGTTTCAAAAACGTACCATTTATCATTCATAGCAACTTCTATTGTGTTTTGTCCTACATATTGATAGCCAAATTCTCCTTTAAAATTAGATTGACCATCTATTGTAGGAATTTTTGTATTTTCTATATTTGAAGTTATCTTTCCATCCATTGTTCCACAACGAAGACCTACTGTACTTTCTTTTCCTGTATAATAATACAATTTTCCATTAACCATTACAATTCTATCTGGTCCTTTTTGCTCAACCTTCCCCTCTTTCTTTTCCTCTACATTTACATTACTTCCTACATTCACTTCTTTGTTATTAGCCACATAAACAACTGCTGCTAATACTATTACAACAAGTGTCCAAATCGTTATAATTATTTTTATAGTTTTGTTCATTTGTATCACCTTTTTAACCTTTCTACTATTTAGACACTTTTCTATTTGCATTTTGTTGGTTTTTTATGAAAAAAATTAAAAAAGTTATAGTAATAGTTAAAAATATAGTTGAAATAGTTAATAAACTGATATCTTGTTTTGTTAACTCTATATTATCTTTATGTTCTACACTTGTGTATTCTTGTGTGATCGTATTTGTATAAATTGTTTCATTTCTAGAAGTATCTTTAATTGTTCCTTCTTCTTTTTTTGTTTCTTCTTGGTTTTTATGTTCATCATCCTCTTGCTTAGTTGTTTCTTCTTTTACTTGCTCTTCCTTTGTTTCTTCAGAAATTTTATTATTGTTTCTTTGTGCTATAAATGCAATTATTGTCACTATATACATAGATAAGCTACTTAATAGTATTTTTAAAGTATGTAAAGATTTGTAATATTTCCATTGCACTGTTCCAATTGGCATATTTAATATATTTGAAATCTCTCTAAACGATAAGTTCGAAAGTATTTTTAATGATACTATTTCTTGTTCTTTTTCATTAAGTCTTGAAATTATTTTATTAAATGTATCTTTTTGTATAATTTCATTTAATTCTTCACTTTCATCAGTTATATAATATACTTCATCTATGTTAAGCTCCTCTTTTTTGTTTCTTAGAAAGTTTAATGATGTATTTTTTGATAAACTATATAACCAACTAGCTTCATTTTCTTTTGGTAGCTTTTCTTTTTCTAGTTTATATATTTTTGTAAATATAGTTTGCACAATTTCTTCACTGTCTTCTTTGTTTTTTAATATAGAAAACGAAACACCATATACTAAGTCCTTATATTTTTCATATAGCCTATTAAATTCTTCTTCTTCACCATTTTTTATTCCATTAAATATTCTATGTAATTGTTCTTTATCTATCTTTTTCATATACTTCCTCTTTTAATATAAATTTATATTAAATTTTTCTCAAATCCTTTACTTTCCATTTTATATCCCATTTTTTTATAAAATTCATGAGCTCCTGTTCTATAATCCTCTGAAGTAAAAAATATTAATTCACAATTATTTTCCCTTGCAATTTGTTCAACTTTTTCAAACATTTTAGCCATTATCCCTTTATGCCTATAATCTGGATGTGTCCCAACCCACCATAAATTCATAAAAGGTCTATTTCCATCAAATAAATTATAAACCATAATAGCAGAAATATATCCAACAATTTTGTTATCTACCTTAGCTACTAAAAATCTATAAGTATCTTTATCGTTATGAATTTTCTCATATAATCTCTTAACTTCTTCAAGTCCATATTCTTCTTCAAAAATCAATTTATTTAATTCATAGCATTCCTCAATATCCTCATATTTTAAATCTTCTATTTGTATATTCATACAGTACTCCTTGTATTTATTTTCTTATCCGTTTGTCAATTAGTTCTTTTAAAATCCTCTATGTATTTTTCAACCACATCTATAAGTTCTTCAGCTGTTTCTATTTGAGCTTGCGTTTTTTCTTTAGACGCAATATATTGATCATCATAATCACTATCTTCTCTAATACTTTGTGCTAAAGATATTTTATGCCCTAATTTCTTAGGAAAAATTTCAGTATTTATATAATATTGATTAAAATATGCTATTACATCTTTATGTTTTTTGAAATCTTTTCTCTCAAGTGCTAGTATAGCTCTAATAGCATAAAATATCGCATAATATGCTCTATTATTAGCACTTTTATAATCCTTTATATCAAATATTACTTTAGCAGTTTTTAAAGTTTCTTTGGCTCTTTCTAGTCTATATTGTGCAAATTCAATTGTTTTACTATCCATTCAATAACACACCTTCCTTCTTTACATTCATATAAAAAGGTACAGTATCTAACCAATAGTTAAATTTATCGATATTTTTAACTATTGGAGACAAATGTATTTTAAAATTTTGTTCACTTTCTATATCATAAGCGATTTCTACTATTTTTTCATAATAATTTTCTAGTTCTTTATCTTCCATATCAATTAGAATCATAATATCAATATCAGAATTTTCATTAAAATCGCCTCTTGCATAAGAGCCGTATAAAACTATCTGTTTTAAGCTATTTCCAAGTAGTTTTCTTATTTTTATTGTAAAATCATTTATTATTTCTTGAATATCATTAGGTAGTGTTTTCATATTCTAACACGCTCCTCTCAAACCATAAATATTATAACATATATATTGTACTTTTGTACAATTTTGAAAAATATACTTCTAGTTAATGCACATAATCATTTCTAATTGCTTTTTTATTATAATCTATTATAATATTTTTTCTTCTATATACTGAAAATATAACTGCTAAACTTAATATATCTATTACTAAATTGTCCCATCTACCATATGATATAAATGGAATACCTGCATCTATCGATAGTAGCCCTGCATTTAAGTTAACTATTATACATACTATACTTCTAAATATAAATAAACTTGCAATTCCAATTATTAGTAATTTTCCATAAGTATCTCTTATTTTTGTTGTATCTATAATTAATTTTATACTAAATAAGAAAACAGCTATAATCATTAAAATACTAATAATCCATCCATAATTTATTAATATAGCCATTAATGGAAATATTTCTCTTTCTGCATTATAAAGCAACACTGTTTTTATATCTAAATTATCTGTTTTACCTAAAATCTTAGCCGATTTCATAACATCTCTTTGAAGCATTGCTGCCCATGCTTTCTCAGGATCTATTTCTGGATTAAACCTTATAGCAATTTTATTTGAAACTCCATAAATTTCACCACTTCGTGCTAAATTTACTAAGCAAATTGATGTTGCTATAATTATTGAAATTGCTGTAATATTTAATAATTTTCTTATATATTTCTTTTGTTTTGTTTGTATAACTTTTGAAGTAACAATTGCATAATAGGTAAATAGTAAAATCCACATTAACGAACGTGAATATTGTAATAGCATTATTAGAGATATTATAGCTAGTAATGCAACTATTTTTATCATGCTTATGTTTATATGTCTATTAAAATATTCTATTTTAATCTTACTGTCTTTCTTCATATTTTCTATAAACCCTACAAAAGCTATAATGTAAAGTATTATTGCAATCGTACTTGTTACTGATCGTGTAGTCCATGTTTTATCTCCAGCTATAATTGGTCCTAATAATGTAAATGTTGCTATACAATAAATTATATCAAAATGCTTTTGTAATTTTCTATAATCAAAAAAATAAATTATTAAAAAAGGTATTACACTTATTGCAATATATATTAAGTTTGATTTCAAATCATCCATATTGTCTATACTGCTAAGTAAAATACCAAATACTAATAGTAACGAAGTAATAATAAGTAACTTCCAATTCATTTTAGGCTTATGTATTTTATTTAATCTTTTGCCTATTTCCTCTGCTTGTCCCATTTGCATAATTGCTTCTTTTTCTGCCTCATGCTCTTTCATTCCTTCTTGTACGTAGTTATCCTTTAATTCTTCTATATGGTTTTCCAACTCTTCTGATATTTCTTTTCTAATAGGTGTATATTTTATTTGCTCACATACTTTATTTAAAAATTCCTTAGTTTGCAAACGAAACACCTCCTATTACATCAGTAATCCCCTTAGAAAATATTTCCCATTCTTCCTTTTTTTCTTTTAAACTTTTCTTTCCTTTTTGTGTTATTGCATAATATTTCCTTTTCTTTGCAGTAGTTTCATCCCAATATGAAGTAATTAAACTGTTTTCTTCTAACCCATGTAAAATTGGATATAGTGTTCCTTCTTTTAGTTCAAATACATTGTTTGATTTCTCACTTAACTTTTTAATTAACTGATACCCATACATGTTCTCATTATTAAGCATCTCAAGAATAAGCATGGTTGTGCTTCCTTTTACTAACTCTTTACTTATCTTCATTTCTATACCTCCTATTATGCATAGATAATCTATGTATTTTTACATTGTATATCTAGGTATAAAAAATGTCAAGTTATTTTTGTATATAAAAATAACTCTAAAATTTGTGGATTAATTTTTTTATATGATAATATGTCGTATTTTATCATAATTCAGTACTTTGTTTTGGAACAAAATATTTATTCATATCATTTCCTTCAAGTTCTAATAGTGAAATCTTATTCTTTATTCCACCACCATATCCAGTTAAACTTCCATTTGTTCCAACTACTCTATGGCAAGGAATAATTATGCATATAGGATTCCAACCAACTGCTCCACCAACTGCTTGTGCTGACATCCTTTTTATCCCTCTATTTTTAGCAATTATTTTAGCCATATCGTTATATGATAATGTTTTTCCAAACTTAATAGAATTCATTATATCAATTACTTCTTGCCTAAAAGGTGTTAGATTTTCTATTTTATATTTGGGTGTAAAATCTGGAGTTTTACCACTAAAATAAATATCTAACCATTTACTCGTTTCCTTAAAAATTTCTAAATCTTTTTCTTCACACTCTATTGTATGTTTAGAAGAATCTCTTGAATCTTCAAACCACAGACCTGTTAAATATTCTCCATCACTATTCATTCCAATATTTGAAAATCCCTCTGGAGTTTTATAAATATATTTATAAATCATATAACCATCTCCTAATAGTAAAAATATGCATTTACTATCATAAACGTATATAATTATATACTGTTTAAATTTTTCCTTCCCATTCATCATAAAATTCTTTTAAGAACTCTTCCATATATTTATGTCTATGATTTGCTATATTTTTAGCTGTTTCTGTATTCATAAAATCTTTTAAATTCAATAATTTCTCATAAAAATGATTTATAGTAGTTCCAACATTTTCATAATATTCTTTAGATGATACAATTTCTTTTGGTTTTACATTCGGATTATGCATAAGTCTTTTATGACTTCCACCATATGCAAATGCTCTACCAATGCCAATTGCACCAATAGCGTCTAATCTATCTGCATCTTGTACAATTTTTCCTTCTATTGTATCTGGTATAGTATTCTTTCCTCTAAAAGATACTTGAGCAACTATATTACATATTTGTTCTATCCTTTCATTTGAATATTTTTGATCTTTTAAAAATGTATTTAGATTGCTAAATCTTTCTTTTTCTTTACCTACTAATTTATAATCATCAACATCATGCAATAATGCACTTAGGCAAACCAATTCCACATCACATTCTTCATTATTTGCAATAAATTTTGCCAAGTTATATACTCTTAATGTATGATAGAAATCATGCCCACTAAAATCATTCTCAAAAAAAACTTTTACATATTCTATTGTTTTCTCAATTAAATTTTTCATACATAATACCTCTTATCTTCTTTTTTAATTATTTAAATTTAAAAAATAGTTTATTTTTGTTATATTTCAATGCTTTCAGGGAATTGTTATTTAGTCATTACTCAAAAAATTCGTTACTAAATCTATAATTACATCTTTTTCTTTTGGATTTGATTCTGCTATTAGTAAAGTTAGTGCTGCTAAAGTATTATTATCTATTGTTTGTTTTTCATTTTTATATAAAATACCATAAAAATTTAAAAAGTATATAAACAATGTAGCTGCAATTCTTTTATTGCCATCTGCAAATACATGATTTTTTACTATTAAATATAAGAAATTTGCTCCTTTTTCTTCTATGCTTTTGTAAATATCCACTCCTGCAAAACTTTGATAAATGTTACCTATAATAGATTCTAAACCTTTATCTCTTTCCACTGCAAATAGTGAACTTTCTTCATTAAATCTTAGTTTATTTATAATTTCTATACATTCGCTATATTCAATTCTTCTCTCATCTATCTTTCCATCTATTTTCTTTAATGTTCTATGGTCATAGTCGTCTAGTAAATCAAGGGCTTTTGAATAATCTCCAATTACTTTTAATATTTCTTTTGCATCATTTCCTTCTAATCTTTCATCTATCCTATTTGCTATATCTATTAATTTTATTGTTTTTTCTAAATATTCCAATCTTCGTGTGTTTACTGCATATCCTTTTAACATGTAGTCTTTCAATATTTTATTAGCCCATTGCCTAAAAATTACACCTTTATCGGATTTTACTCTATAGCCAACACTTAATATCATATCTAAATTATAATATTCTATATCTCTAGTTACTTCTCTTTCTCCCTCTTTCTGAACTGTCGCAAATTTTGCGACAGTTGAAATATCTTTCAATTCTTCTTTTAAAGCATTATTAATATGTTTACCTATTGTTTTTATGTCTCTATCAAATAGTTTCGACAACTGTTGCCTATTAAGCCATACTGTTTCATCTTTTAAATTAACCTCTAATTTTACTCCTTGATTTTCAAATAAAATAATTTCATTCTTTTTTTCGTCCATAAGAACACTCCCTTTTATCTAAACATTTAGTTCTTATTGCATATATTTGTATATATTAAATTACATTCATCATTATCTTTACAGAACCATTGTTTGTATTTTATGATATATCTACCATTTTGTCAATACTTTTTACAAAAATTTAGGAAGTAATTATCAATATAACTACTTCCCTAAATTTAAACTCCCATAATGTTATAACCACTATCAGCATATATTACTTGCCCTGTTATTGCATCTGCCATACTACTTAATAAAAATGTGGCTACATCTCCAACTTGCTTTGTTGTAACATTTCTATGTAATGGTGATTTTTCTTCTACAACAGTTAAAATTGAACTAAAATCTTTAATTCCTTTTGCAGATAGCGTTTTTATAGGTCCTGCTGATATTGCATTTACTCTAATTCCTTCTTTTCCTAAGTTTTCTGCTAAATATCTAACACTTGCTTCTAATGCTGCTTTTGCAATTCCCATAACATTATATCCTTCTAATACTTTTGTTGAACCATAATATGTTAGTGTAACTAAATTTGCATTTTCATTTAACATATCTAGTTCTTTTGCTATTCTTGATACTAATACAAATGAATAACTACTAACATCAACTGCATGAGAATATCCTTCTTTACTTGTGTAGATAAAGTCATTTCTTAGGTCTTCTGTATTTGCATGTGCAATTGCATGTACAATTCCATCTAATTTTCCATTTTCTTCTTTTATTTTTGTAAACACATCTTTTACTAGTTCATCTTCTGATGCTCCATCTAAAACATATGCACTGCTTCCTTTAAATTCACTTATTAGCTCTTCTATTTTATCTTTGTTTTCTTCTCCCATATATGTAAAAATTAGCTTTGCTCCATTTTCATATGCTGATTTTGCAATTCCATATGCAATACTCCACTTATTTCTTATTCCCATTATTAATATTTTTTTGTTTTCTAACAACATTTCTATACCTCCTTATAATCTCCCATATTTCTAAATTTTATATATCTATCCCCAACAATCATATCTTCATCTAATTTGTTCATTTCTGATATTGATTTTTGTATTTCTTTTTTTAAGTTATTTGCAATTTTTATGAATGTCTCTTCATCCTCACCCTTTGGTTCTTTTATTATTTTGTCTATTACTTTTAAGTTTAATAAATCATCTGCTGTTAATTTCATTTTATCTGCTGCTTCTTTAAACCTTGAAGAATCTTTCCATAAAATACTGCTATAACCCTCTGGTGAAAGGATTGAATAAATAGCATTTTCTAGCATAAATACTTTATTTGCTACACCAATTGCTAAAGCTCCTCCGCTTGAACCTTCCCCAATTACTACCGAAATAATTGGTACTTTTAGTCTTGCCATTTCAAACATTGATTTAGCAATTGCTTCTCCTTGCCCTCTTTCTTCTGCTCCTATTCCGGGATATGCCCCTTTTGTATCTATAAAAGTAATAACTGGTCTCTTAAATTTCTCTGCTTGTTTCATAAATCTTACTGCTTTTCTATAACTTTCTGGATTTGGCATTCCAAAGTTTCTCTCAATATTTTCTTTTGTTGTTCTTCCTTTTTGCTCTGCTATAATAGTAAAATTTTGATTTCCTATACTTGCTAAGCCACATACCATAGCTTTATCATCTCTAAATGCTCTATCTCCATGTAATTCTATAAAAGTATCAAATATTTCATTAATATAATCTAGTGATGTTTTTCTTTTAGGATTTCTTGCTATTTCTACCTTTTCCCATGCTGATAGTTTTGTATTTGCCATTAGTTTCTACCTCCTTTATGGAGAACTATTAAATTATGAATAGTATCTTTTAAATCTTTTCTTTCAACTATTTTATCTATAAAGCCATGTTCTAGTAAAAATTCAGCAGTTTGAAAACCTTCTGGAAGTTCTTCTCCTATTGTTTGCTTTATTACCCTTTGCCCTGCAAACCCTATCATTGCATGTGGTTCTGCTAAAACAATATCTCCTAAACTTGCAAATGATGCAGTAACTCCTCCATATGTTGGATCTGTTAATACTGATATGTATAAAAGCCCTGCTTCATCTAGTTTTGTAAGTGCTGCTGTAGTTTTTGCCATTTGCATTAAAGATATTATCCCTTCTTGCATTCTAGCACCACCAGAAACTGAAAAGATTATAAGTGGTAGTCTTCTTTCTACTGCGTACTCTATTGCATATGTGATTTTTTCTCCTACAACAACACCCATGCTCCCCATTAAAAAGCCACTATCCATAATACATATAACAACATCTTCTCCTTTAATTTTACCAGTTCCACAAGCTACCGCTTCTTGTAATCCTGTTTTTTCTCTTAAGGCTTTTAGTTTTTTAGGGTAATCTTCTAATTCTAATGGATTGGTTGTTTCTATGTTCAAATCAAACTTCTTGTATGTATCTTTATCTATCATTAATTCTAGTCTTTTGTTTATATGCATTCTAAAATAATGACCACAATTAGGGCAAATATTTAGATTACTTCTAACAGTTTCTTTGTATAATATTTCTTTACAGTTTTCACATTTTACCCATTTTCCTACTGGTATATCTATTCTAGGATTTTTATTGTTATTAGGTATTTGCCTTTTCTTTATTTTATCTACAATCATTTATCATTCTTCCTTTTTAATATTTTTTCTTCTACAAATGAAGTATCAAAATTTCCTCTAATAAAATCTGGATTTCTAATTATTTCAAATAAAAAATCTTGGTTTGTTTGTATTCCATCTACTACTAATTCTTCTAAAACCCTTTTTATTTTGCTAATTGCTTCATTTCTGTTTGTTCCAAATGCAATTATTTTTGCTATCATAGAATCATAGTTTGATGGTATTGTATATCCCTCATATATTGCACTATCTATTCTTATTCCATTTCCTCCTGGTAAATGAAGCCCCTCTATTGTTCCTGGACATGGCATAAATTTTTTACTTGGGTTTTCAGCATTAAGCCTACATTCTATCGAATGACCTCTAAATTCTACATCTTTTTGCTTTAGTTTTAGTTCATCTCCTCCAGCAATTCTTATTTGAGTTTTTACCAAGTCTATTCCTGTTCTCATCTCTGTAATTGGGTGTTCTACTTGAATTCTTGTATTCATTTCCATAAAGTAAAAATTTTTATCTTTATCTACTAAAAATTCTACTGTTCCGAAGGCTTGTGTATCCTGCTGTTTTTGCTGCTTTTATAGCTGCATTTCCCATTTTACTTCTTATTTTTTCATCTATTGCAGTAGATGGTGTTTCTTCTATTATTTTTTGATGATTTCTTTGTATTGTACAGTCTCTTTCTCCTAGATGAATTATATTTCCATGTTCATCTGCTACTATTTGAATTTCAACATGTCTTGGGTTTTCAATAAACTTTTCTATGTAAATTTCGTCATCATTAAATGAATTTTTTGCCTCTTGCTTTACTATTTCATATTGGCTTTCTACTTCATCTGAGTTGTTTGCAATTCTAATGCCTTTTCCTCCTCCGGCCTGCTGCTGCTTTTAATATAATAGGGTATCCTATTTCTTCTGCAATACAAATTGCATCTTTTAAGCTTTTTACACTTCCATTTGAACCTGGTATAACTGGTACACCTGCTTTTTTCATCATTTCTTTTGCATTAGATTTATTTCCTAATAAATCTATAACTTCAGATTTTGGACCAATAAATTTTATGTTTGATTCTTCGCATATTTTTGCAAATTTAGAGTTTTCAGATAAAAAACCCAAACCCGGATGAATGCTATCTGCTTTTGTTACATATGCTGCTTGTATAATGTTTTTTATATTTAAATAGCTTTTGTTTGTGGCAGCAGGGCCAATACAAATTGCTTCATCTGCAAGCCTTGTATGTAATGCATCTTTATCTATTTCAGAATACACAGCAACTGTTTTTATATTCATTTCTTTGCATGCTCTTATAATACGAACTGCTATTTCTCCACGGTTTGCAATCAATATTTTATTCATAAATATTTTCACCTTTCTTTAAAATTATTGTACTGTTTTATTTTACACTATAAGAACCCTCCGTCAGTGCTTCGCACTGCCACCTCCCTTAGATAAAGGAGGCTTTTCTCTACCTTTCAAAATAACTATGCTAGTCTAAGTATTGTAGAGTAATGGCCCCTTTACTTAAGGGGGCTGTCGCGTTAGCGACTGGGGGTTCTAAAGCACATATTTTAAAATAATCTAATATCTACATTTTGTGCTAATTATACTAATGCAAATGTTAATTCACCTTTAGCTACAACTTTACCATCAACTGTTGCTAATGCCTCTCCTACTCCAATTGGACCTTTTCTTTTTATAATTTTCACTTCCAATTTAAGCCTATCTCCGGGAACTACCATTTTCTTAAACTTCATTTTATCAATTCCACCAAATAGAGCATTCTTTCCTTTATTTTCTTCCATACTTAATATAGCTACTGCTCCTGTTTGTGCTAAACTTTCTGCAATTAAAACACCTGGCATAATTGGATTACCTGGAAAATGCCCTTTAAAATACCACTCTTCACTATCTACTTTTTTATATGCAACAGCAGATTCACCAGCTACATATTCTTCCACTTCATCAATCATTAAAAATGGTTCTCTTTGTGGAATTATTTTCTTTATTTCTTCTTTATTTAACATAATTTTCCTCTTTTCGTTTTTCAATGTTTACAGTTTCACTACGTTCAACTGCATAAGTTATCCGTAACGCTCAATGTTCGCTAACGGCTAACTTAAACAATGGTGTTCCATATTCAACCATATCTCCATCTTTTACTAAAATCTCTACAACCTTACCTGCATATTCAGATTCAATCTCATTCATTAGTTTCATAGCCTCTATAATGCAAAGAACATCACCTTTTTTTACTTCTTTTCCTACTTCAACATAAGCTTCAGCTGTTGGAGATGGCTTTATATAAAAAGTCCCAACCATTGGAGATTTTACAATGTTTCCACTTTCTTCTTTTTCATCTTGTTTTATTTCTGCTTGAGGGTGATTACTAATCGCCCCTACACTATTTGTTTCCATTGTTTGACAATTACTAATTGCCTCTACGTTTTCTTTTTTCATGCTGATTTTAGTACCATCTGAAAAATCAATATTAATTTCTGTTAATTTTGAACTTCCCATATCTTCCATTAATTGTTTTATTTTCTCATATTCCACTGTTATTCCTCCCATTTTTTCATTATAATACTAGCATTATGTCCACCAAATCCTAATGAATTTGACATAGTAATATTTAATTTTGCTTTTCTTGGCTCATTTGGAACAATGTCTAAATCACATTCTTCATCTTTTTCTTTGTAATTTATAGTTGGTGGAACTAATTCATTTTCCATTGCTTTTACACAAATAACTGCTTCTACTGCTCCTGCTGCTCCTAATAGATGACCAATATTACCTTTTGTAGAACTTACCATTACTGTATTACTTGCTTCGCCTAAGGCTGTTTTTATAGCCATTGTTTCTGTTAAATCGTTTAGGTGTGTTGATGTACCATGTGCATTTATATAATCTATATCTTTAGGCTCTATATTTGCATCTTTTATAGCTCGTATCATTGCTTTTGCTCCACCTTCTCCATCTGGAGATGGCGATGTTATATGGTATGCATCTGTTGTGCTTCCAAAACCTATAAGTTCTGCATATATATTAGCACCTCTTTTTTTAGCATGTTCTAATTCTTCAAGTACAAGTATTCCTGCACCTTCTCCCATTACAAAACCACTTCTTTCTTTATCAAAAGGAATGCTTGCTCTATTTTTATCTTCTACTGTACTTAATGCTTTCATATTTTCAAACCCTGCAATTCCAACAGAACATATTGATGCTTCTGTACCTCCTGATATAACTACATCTTCATACCCTTGTTTTATTGTTTTATATGCTTCTCCTATTGCATGTGTAGAAGAGGCACATGCAGTTACTATTGATATTGATTCACCTTTAAAACCAAATTCTATTGCAATATTTCCAGCTGGCATATTTGCTATTGTCATTGGAATAAACATTGGAGATACTCTGTTATTCCCTTTTGCATAGTTTGTTTCGCATTGTTCTTGCATTGTTTTTAATCCTCCAATTCCTGAACTCACAAAAACACCAACTCTATCATAATCTGTATTTTCCTTTGTAATTCCACTTTCTTTTACTGCTTCTCTTGCTGCTATTACTGCAAATTGTGAAGACCTATCAAACCTTTTTGCTTGTTTTGGTTCAAAGTAATCTAATGGATCATAATTTTTTACTTCTGCATCTAATTTTGTTTTGAAATTACTATTATCAAATAATGAAATATTATCAATTCCACATTCTTTATTTTCTATTCCTTTCCATGTTTCATTTACATTTTTTCCTATTGGAGTAATTGCTCCTAACCCTGTTATAACAACTCTTCTTTCCATATTTTCAATCCTCTTTCTTAAATTTTTACTATAATTTTTTGCAATCTAAACTACAAAATGTAGGATTGCAAGAACCCTCCGTCAGTGCTTCGCACTGCCAGCCACTGCATAAGATATCTGTAACGCTCACTAACATTCGCTAACAGCTATCTTAACCTCCCTTAAATAAAGGAGGCTTTTCTCTACTCTTCAAAATTAGCTATACCAGTCTAAAAATTGTAGAGTAATGGCCCCTTTACTTAAGGGGGCTGTCGCGTTAGCGACTGGGGGTTCTAAACCACATATCTATATGTACTTTTTACATTAGCATTCCGCCATCAACATTAATAACTTGCCCCGTAATGTATGAACTATCCTCACTTGCTAAAAATTTAACTACATTTGCAACGTCTTGTGGTGTTCCTATTCTCTTTAATGGAATGTTTTTTTCTATATCTTGCTTAATTTCATCTTTTAATACATCTGTCATACCTGTTTCTATAAATCCTGGTGCTACTGCATTTACTAGTATATTTCTTGAAGCTACTTCTTTTGCGAGGCTTTTGGTAAATCCTATTATTCCAGCTTTTGAAGCTGCATAGTTTGTTTGTCCTGCATTACCAGATACACCTACAACAGATGATATGTTTATAATTTTTCCAAAACGGGCTTTTAACATATGGCTAATTACATTTTTAGTTATATTAAATGTTCCTACTAAGTTTGTATCTATAACACTTTCAAAATCTTCTTTTTTCATTCTCATTATTAATGTATCTCTTGTAATTCCTGCATTATTTACTAACACATCAATTTTACCAAATTCTTTTATAACTTCTTCTACAAATTTCTCACAGTCTTCAAAAATTGCTACATCTCCCTTAACTGCTAAGCATTTTACATTGTTTTTTTCTATTTCTTCTTTTGTATTTTTTAAGTCATCATTTTCAGTTCTATAATTTATTGCAATATCATAGCCATTCTTTGCTAAAGTTATAGCTATTTGTTTTCCAATTCCTCTTGTAGCCCCTGTAATTAAAGCAACTTTACTCATTTTATTTTCCTCCAATTTCTTTTATTGTATCTTTTAAGGTTTGAACATCATTTATGTTTAATATTGTTATTTCTTTATCTGTTGGCGTTCTTTTTACAAAACCAGATAATGTTTTTCCTGGCCCTATTTCTATAAATGTGTCTATTCCATTATCTAACATGGTTCTAATTGTTTTTGAAAACCTAACTGGATTTATTATATGTCTTGCTAAAATATCTTTTACATTGTCTGTATCTTTGTAGAATTCTCCATCTATGTTCTTTATCACTTTAGTTTCAAATTTATTAATTGTAATATTCTCCAGCTCTTTTCTTAAAGCTTCAGCACTTTCTTTTAGTTTTTCAGTATGAAATGGACCTGCCGTTTTTAGAACTCTTACTTTTTTTGCTCCCATTTCTTTTGCAATTTTTTCTGCTTCTTCAATGCCTTGTTTTTCTCCAGAAATTGCAACTTGACCTTCTGTGTTATAATTTGCAGGAACTACAAAACCTGTTTTTACCTTTTTACAAACCTCTTCTACTTTTTCATCTGAAAGCCCCATAATTGCTGCCATTTGCCATTCGCCTTTAGGAAGTAGATTTTGCATGTATTCTCCTCTTTTTTTAACAATTTGTATTCCTTCTTCAAATGAAAGTGCATTACTATTTATTAATGCTGTGTATTCTCCTAAACTTAGACCTGCTGAAATTTCAGCTTTTATTCCATTTTGTTTTAGAATTTCTAATATTGCTAAACTTTCTGTAAGTATTGCAAGTTGAGTATATTTAGTTTGGTTTAATGTTTCTTCTTCTCCTTCAAATGATATTTTAGCTATATCTATTCCTGTTATATTTTTAACTTCATCATATATTTTTCTTGCTTGTTCATATTCTTCATATATGTCTTTTCCCATTCCTACACTTTGAGAACCTTGACCAGGAAATAAAAATCCTATTTTCATTCTAATTACCAATCCTTTCTATTATTATCTTTTCAAATACATTACAAAATTCTACTATAAACTGCTTTACATCTACGTCTATACCAAATTCCTTTTTTATTGATGTTGCTATGTTTTTTATATCCTCTGTGAAGTTTTCTTTTACAGTATTTATTCCTATTCCAATTACTAAGTATTTTACTTTTTCACAAATCACTCTCGTCTGGGTTAAAATTCCTCCTATTTTTTTATTGTTATATACAATGTCATTTGGCTCTTTTATATTTAAAGTAATACCATATTGCCTTTTTAAAATATTTACTATTATATTTGCAATTTCTTTTGTTAATCCATCTAAGTTTTCAATATTACAATCTGGTTGTATAAAAAACGAAAATGCAATATTTCCTTTCTCATCTGTATGCCAAACTCTCCCATGAGTTCCTATCCCTTTATTTTGTATATCTGTAAATATTAAAGTACCATTTGTAATATTTCCTTTATCTACTAATCTCCATATTTCGGCTTGTGTTGAATCTATTTCACTATAGTAAATTGTATTTCTTCCTAAAAATTTAGTTTTTAAGTTTTCTAATTGCATCTAAGTTTTCCTGCCTTTTTATCTTATTTGTTGTTGTTCTAATAAGTGGCTCTTCTGTAAGTATAATTCCTCTTATTGCTTTATAATGTGGCATTGTTTGGTTAATTTCTTTAATCTTCTTTGATATAACATCATGTATTTGTTCATCTGTTTCTACTTTATAAACATCTTTTATAATTTCTTTATCAAATACAATTTTTGCATTTATTTTTATATCATTCTCATCATCTGATTGCTCTTTTCCAAATATGAATGATTCTTTTACACCTTCTATTTTATTTACTAGGCTTTCCATTTCTTCTGGGAAGATATTTTTACCATTTTTTAAAACAATTACACTTTTCTTTCTTCCACAAATATATATGTATCCTTCTTCATCAATATAAGCTAAATCACCTGTAGCAAACCACCCCTCATCTAACGCTTCATTATTGTCACTCTCATAATAGCCTAACATTACACTATCACCTTTAACTACTAATTCTCCAATTCCTTCACTGTTTATATCTATAAGTTTTGCTTCTATGCTTGGAACTGTTTTTCCAATTGAACCTACTTTATAATACTTATTTGTTCCAACTGCTACAACTGGTGATGTTTCGGTTAATCCATATCCTTGAACTAGATTTAATCCTAATAATCTGTATTTTTCTTCTATTGTTTTATCTAATGCTGCTGCTCCACTTATAAATAGCTTTATTTTTCCACCTAACATATCATGAATTTCTTTAAATACTTCTTTTTTTGTTTCCATAGAAGAATCTCTATATTTCTCTTCATTTTCTAATATTTCTTTAAGTTTTCCTTGTTTTTCTAATTGCTTTCTAATCATCATAAAAATTCTTTCATATATTGCTGGAACACATGCCATAATGCTTACGTTATATTCATTTAAGTTTTCCACTATATGCCTTAGTCCATCACAAAACACAGTGCTTGCTCCTTTATATAGTGAAAACAGAAATCCTACTGTACATTCAAATACATGGTGTAATGGTAAAATTGAAAGAAATGTATCTTCTTTCGTTACATCTAAAATGCTTCCTAGGTCCATTAAATTTGTACAAATGTTTTTATGTGAAAGTGCTACTATTTTGGATTTTGATGTTGTTCCTGATGTAAATAGCATAATGCTCATTTCTTCTTTGTTAATTTTTGCATCTAAAAATTCTCTATTGCCTTCTTGTATTAGTCTTTTTCCTGTTTGTATTAGTTCTTTTTGTGAATATATACCTTCTCCATGCCTCTCACTATCCATAGATATTAAGTGTTTCAGCTTGTTTTTATCACTATATCTAATTTTTTCAATCATCCCAGCATGTTTATTTGTATAAAATATAGCTTCTACACCTGATCTTTCTATTACAAGTTCTAGTTCATTTTCCGGTAGCAATTTATCTAATGGTACAACCACTCCTGTACCACACACAACTGATAAATACGCTATTTCCCATTCGTAACTGTTTTCTCCAATAACTGCTATCCTTTTTCCTTTTAGCCCTAGGTTTATTAATGCAGTTCCTAAATTGTTTATCATATCTCGTACTTCTCTATGTGTAAAAGTTTGATATTTTCCTTCATCTAGCTTTATTTTATATGCTAACCTATCTGCATATAGTTTTCCTGTTTTATTTAACATATCTTTTAAATCTATAATTTCTAAATAATCATATAATCTATTACTCATTTTTCCTCCTGCATTTTTATTTTTACCTATCTTATATATCATAATATTATATAAACGTCTTTAGACTGGTAGGTCAGTATAATGTATTTTCAATAGTTTTTGGGAAGAACAAATTGGAAAGTCATTAAATTAGCATAATTTTAACTTTTCTCTTTGGCTTTTAAGTAAATTTGTTCTTGTGCGAAATTTTTGTTAAAAAATTTCTGTACAATTAAGTTTTATATAATAGGAAAGTATGACTTTCCTATTATATAAAACTATCCACCATATAGGTGGATGATTTTTAAGTTATATATTATGACTATTAACTAGTTTATAATATTCGCCTTTTTTATCTATTAGTTCCTCATGATTCCCTTGTTCTATTATTCTTCCATTCGCCATTAAAATTATCTTATTACAAGATTTCACTGTTGATAATCTATGTGCAATAATAATAGCCATTTTATCTTTTGTAACTTCCTTTATTGCATTATTTACTAACTCTTCTGATTTATAGCTTAATGCTGATGTTACTTCATCTAAAATAATAATATCACAATTCATAGCCATTACTCTTGCAAAATTTATCATCTGCTTTTCTCCTGTTGACAGTATATCCGGATTACTACTTATATCTGTATTATATCCATCTTTAAATTTCATTATTTTATCATGAAGTTTTAACTTTTTAAAAATACTCTTAATTTCCTCTTCTGTAATATCTTTATTAACATATCTTATATTATCTATTATTGTGCCTTTAAGTATGTATGTATCTTGCATTACATATCCTATCTTTTTCCTAATTGACTCAATAGAATATTTTAGGTAATTTGTACCATTAATTTTTATTTCTCCCTTTACAGGTTCATAGAACCTACAAAGTAAATTAGCAACTGTTGTCTTTCCACTTCCTGTTCTCCCAACTAGGGCAATTTTCTGGTTCTTACTTAATTTAAAACTATATGTTTCTATATTTTTTTCATAACCTGTATATGAAAATTCTACATTTGAAAATTCAATTGAATTTATATATTGTAGTTCTTCTCCCTCTTCTATTTTCTCAATATTTTCTAACTTCAAAAAGTTTAAAACTTTCGAAAATGATATAAATGAATTGTTGAAGTTATTTAAATGCCTTATAAACCATTTGAAATTAAAATTTAAAAATCCATTAAACTCCATTAATAGCATAATTTCTACATATGCCATCACTCCTGTTGCTACTTTAATTCCTCCAAAGTAAATTATTACTATTGTAGATAATGATACAATAAATGCAAATAGGTTATTATATATTGATACATTTCTCTCTAATTTGTTATTTAATATTTCATAGTCTTTTAAGAGATTTTGTAATTCCTCTTCCTTTTTTTGTATAATATTTAAAATTTTTATTGTTAAAAACCCTTGTATTCCTTCATTTACTTTACTATATATTTCAATATTTACTTTTCTTATATTTTTTATTAAGTCTATTGTTTTTTTATTAAAATATATTGTAACTATATACCCTATTATATATAGAAATAAAATAATTAATGTTATGTTTATATCTATAAACAATAGAAATATCGAATATATTATAAACCTTACTATTCCCATAAAAATCATTTCAGTTATTATATCTGCAAACATCCTTCCAGCTTCATTAACATCTGAATTTAAAAACTGTAATATTACTCCTGTATCATTTTCATCATAAAATTTAGTTTTTATATCTTGCATTTTGTTAAACACTTTTTGTCTTAAATCTCTTGCTATTTTCCTCTCTAATATTGATCTCATATTACAATGTTTTAAAGTAGCATAGCATGATATTAATAAAAATATCGTATAAATAATACACCACATTATTAATGCTTGTACATTCTTTTGTGGGATACTAAAATCTATTATTTGCCTTGTTATATATGGTATAGCTATTATATCTACTATTGCAGCTGTTATTATAATGGTAAATAGAATTATAAATTGCTTATGATATCCTGAAAATTTATACATTTCTTTTATCTGTTTAACTTTTTCTTTCATTTTTCACCTTATATTACATCTTTATTTATTTCTAATAGTTTTCTATAATTTTCATTTTTACTTATTAATCCACTATGTATTCCTTTTGTAGTTGTTTTCCCATCTATATAAATTATGCTACTTACATAGTTTAAAATTTGTAAATCATTACTAACAAATATTATTGTTTTATCACTATAATTTCCTGTTAAGTTTGATAGTATATTAGCTCTTGTTTTATTATCTAGCTTATTTAGTCCTTCATCTAATACAAGTATTGGCTTATCACTTACCAAACTTCTTGCTAAACATATTCTTTGCTTTTGTCCTCCTGATAATTTTATTCCTTTTTCTCCTATTTGTGTATTGTATCCTTCTTTAAACTCATTAATATCATCTTTTATGTCACAATCTAGTAGTACTTGTTCCAATACTTCTTGTTTAATATCCTTATCTAATTCTATATTTTGTAATATACTTCCTGAAAACATATAATCTTCTAACACTAATTCTACATATTTTCTAATGTTTTCTTTATTAAGTCTTTTTATATTATGATTATTTATGTATATATTGCCATCATACTTATAGAATCCTAAAATAGTTTTAGCCAATATGCTTTTTCCACTTCCGTTTTCTCCAATAATAGCAACTTTTTCGCCTTTGCTTATTATAAAATTAATATCTTTTAATATAATTTGATTATTTATATATATTGTAACATTACTAAATATTATTTCTCCATTTAAATCGTATAACTCATTTTCTCTGCTTTCTTCCTTTAATTTTAACAATTGGTTTATCTTTTTAGTTACTATTTGAAAATCGTCAATAGTATCTAAATTATCTCCAAATGAATATATACAATCAAATATTCTTTCTGCAAGACTATGCAAAGCAACTAATGTTCCCATTGTCATTTTCCCATTTATTATAGCAATTCCTCCTAATGCATATATTATAGGTGTTTTTAAATAGGTTATATGTTCAAGTATAATATCATAAAATAATACTAATTTTATAAATTTAATCTCTTTTTCTGAACGTGCATTATTTAATGTTTTATAATTTTCTTTTTCTTCTTTTTGTTTGTTAAACATTCGTATAAACTTAAAGTTATTTGCATTATTAATTGTTGCATTTAGTAATTTTTTTCTTTGTATAATCATATTATCTATACTTATGCCTAATTTTTTATAATACCATAATGAAAATAAAAGCATTACAATTATGCTAAAAAAGATGTATAGCGAAACTTCTAAATTTAATGTTATACCTTCTATTATAGTTAATATACTTAAGAACAATATATCTAGTATTACATTAAATTGGCTATTAAAAAATTTCGAATATACATCTGCATCTTCATTTATTCTTTGCATTATTTCTGCTTTGTCATATGAATTATAACTATCATATTCTAAGTTTAACATGTGTTTATATAAGGCATTTTTTATATTTGTATTTACCTTTAATTTGAATCTAGTAGTAACTCTGTCTCTAAAATAGTTAAATAGTTTTTCAAATATGCTTAATATAACTATTATAGCTACAATAGTTAATAGATCATATATATAATTATGTTTTAGAATTGCATTTAGATATCCGCGGAATATCATTGTATTTATTAAATAGGACACCATCTATTGCATATTTTACATTCATTGCTATTAAAAATGTTAAATAAGAAATGCTTAGACTTAATACTACTAATAATGCCATATACATTTTTGTATTTGCTAGTGCTATTTTTACTATATTTTTTTTCATATTATTACCTAATAAAAACACCTCCGCACTAAATATATATTATTATATACTTTATGGAGATGTTTTTATTAACTTTTTTGGTTTCACTTTTATTAACTTATTTAATTGGAATACATATTTCGCATTCATCCTTATAATAAATTTCTAGTTGCGGATAATTTAATATTTCTTTGTATTTTGATGATGGTAACCATTTAGTGTATATTGTGTTGTATAGCTTTAAAATATTAGCTTGTTCTTTGTTTTTTAATTTGAAACATGCCCATGTAGCTTTTGGAATATCTATACTTACAAAGTCTTTTCTTTTGCTTTTTCCTAATATGTAATAACTAATATTTTTTGTAAAATCGTCATCATATAGCCTTATACTTGCACCATAATATAATTCTTTTCCATCACTATTTTCTATTATAAAATCCAATATTTTCTCTTTTCTTGATTTATCAAACAAATCTCTTATTGCTTTACTATCGCTTTCTTCTATTGTTCCAGTTGTTACTCCATATAATTTTTGTTGGTTTAGTGCTATTACTCTATATTCTAATTCATCTATAACATCTATTGTAGGTTTAAATTCAATTTTAGGACATGTTTTTATGCTAACATTATTCTTTCTCAAATTTTGTGGACTAATTCCATGCATTTTCTTGAAAGCATTTGAAAATGAAATTGGAGAATCATATTTGTATTTTAAAGCTATATCAACTATTTTCGTATCTGTATTTAAAAGTTCTTCAGCAGCATTACTTAATCGTCTTTTTCTTATATATTCTGTCAATGTTATACCTGTTAAAAACACAAATATACGTTGTAGAGTATAACTAGATGTGCCTACAATTTTGGCTAGTTGTTTGTAATTAATGTCTTTTGCTAAATCTTCTTCTATTTTATCTACTACTTTATTTAAACTTTCATAATAGTTCATTTCTATTCCTTCTTATTTTTGTAACTTCCTATAGACACATTCTATCATAGAACAAATTGCATGTCAAAATTATGGAAATTTACTCATTTTCTCTATATATTCCATATCTTCTATTTTAGAAATTGCAAAACATTTCTTTCCTAAATCTTTTAATGATGCTCCACAGTGATACAATTCTTTATTATCTATTAATATAAATCTATCATGAAATTTGTTTGTATATGAAATTTTTAAACTTGGATATTGTTTGTTAAACTTACTGATATCTAATTTGTTAAGATTACAATTTTGTGATGTTAAAATAACTACTTCTACACTTTCATTTTTCTTTGATAACATTTTCAAAATACTATCATCTATATAATTATCTATTATTACAATTTTGACTTTGGCTTTTCTTATAATATCTATTATTAAACTGTATGCATCATAAATCTGACCATTAAAAAATATCTTTTGCTTAAATTTTGCTTGTTTATCTTTTTGTAATTCGTCAAATACTATATCAAATTTTTTATCATGTTCTAATAGTTTTGTTTTCATTACATCTATTTCTTGAAAAACAAAAGCATTATTTACAATAAATTTTCGCATTTCTACAAATGCATCCATAATATTTATGCTTACTTGAACAGCTATGTCATTTTTTAACAAGCCAGACAACATTGCTATACCTTGTTCCGTAAACACATATGGTAAATATTTTTTTCCTCTATGCTTGCTATTATCACTTTTAGAACTGGTCACAATTTGTGACCAGTTATTTTTCTGCTTTGAATTTATATTACTTTCGTTTAGGGGCGACCTTAAATTTAAAAATTCTTCTTCTGTCAATTGAAAACAAAATTTTTCAGGAAACCTATCAATATTTCTTTTTACTGCTTGATTTATCTTTTTAGTTTCATAGTGATATAACATAGCCACATCACTATCTAACATTACTTGCTTTCCTCTAATTGTATAAATTAAATCTTTAATATTTTCAACTTCATATGCTACTACGTTTAATTTTTCATTTATTGGTGTAATACTATTATTTTCTTTTTCCACTAATATCACATCCTTATTTTTGTAACCATTTTAGAACATATGTTTTTACTTGTCAAGTATTTTTTGTAGTTATTTAAAATAAAAATGATTTTTATTCTTTCTTATTCTTATATTTTTCTAACTTCTGATTTAGCTTTCTGTAAACCCATTCTATCATATACTTTTCTGTTGATATTTTTTCTACATCTTCTATATTAACCCATTTTATACCACTATTTTCATCTTCTTTTACTGTAGTTTCTTCATTTTCATCTACTTCTAAAAGATATGTTAAGTTTAAGTGTACATGGCTTGGTACATATTTTCCTCTTTTTATATGCCCTTCTACTGGTGCTACTTCTAATGAATATATCCCTTCACTTAATACTTTTATATTCTTAACACCTGTTTCTTCTTTTAGCTCACGAATTGCTGTACCCAATAAGTCTGTTTCACCATCTGCATGTCCACCAGACCAAGTCCAAGATTTATATATATTATGATATAGCATTAATATTTTGGTTCTTTCTTTGTTTACTACCCATGATGATGCCGTAAAATGTCCAAATTCATTGTTTCTAGTAAGTACATCATCAAATGTGTCTATATATTTTAATATTATTTGCTTGTCTTTTTCTTCTTGTTCATTGTATGGTTTATAATTTTCTATTTGTTCTCTTAGTTTTATCATTTCTTTCATCATTTTACCCTTTCCTCTTTAATCTCAATGTATTTAGTATTACTGTAATACTACTAAACACCATTGCAAGGCTTGCAAGCATTGGATTTATTGTTATTCCTATTGGTTTTAATAGTCCTATTGCAACTGGTATCATTAAAACATTATAGAAAAATGCCCAAAATAAATTTTGTTTTATAATTTTCATTGTTCTTTTACTTGTATTAATAAGCCTTGTTATTGAATTTAAGTCATTTTTTGTTAATATAACATCAGATGAATCCATTGCAATATCTGTTCCACTTTTTACGCTAACTCCAATATTTGCAGTAGCAAGTGCTGGGCTATCATTTATTCCATCCCCACACATCATAACATATTTGCCTTCTTGTTGTAATTTCTTAATAGTATCTGTTTTTTCACTTGGTAATACATTAGCAATTACATTACTAATTCCTATATCTTTTGCAATTTTACTTGCTGTATCTAAGTTATCTCCTGTTAGCATAACAGTATCAATATTTTCCTTTTTTAAGATACCTATAACTTCTTTTGCATTTTCTCTTACTATATCATTAACACCAATTAATGCAATTACATTTTTATTTTGAACTACATAAACAATACTATTTCCCTTTTTACTTAAATCTTTTTCCTCTTCTTTATACTTATTTTCTATACCATACTTATCTAATATCTTCCTATTTCCTAAAATAAACTTTTTGTCTTCAATCTCGCTAGTAATTCCAAAACCAGAAACATCTTCAAAATTTTGTACCTCTAGCTTTTCTATGTTTTCTTCCTCTAAATAATCTGTAAATGCCTTTCCTATTGGATGAGTAGATTTACTTTCTATACTTCCTACTAGTTGTATTAATTCTTCGTTTTTCATATTGCTATAATTTCTTATTTTTGATATTTTTAGTTTTCCATATGTTAGTGTACCTGTTTTATCAAATACAATAGTATTTACTTTCCCTGCATTTTCTAATATTTCGCTTTTCTTTATTAAAATTCCATTTGTAGCACATTTCCCTTCAGATACTACAATAGCAAGTGGTGTTGCAAGTCCTAAACTACATGGGCATGCAACAACTAATATGGTTACAAATGTTATTAGACTATTTGCAAATCCATATCCCATAATTAAATAAATAATAAATGATATTATGGCTATTATCATAACTGCTGGTACAAAATATCCTGAAACTTTATCTGCAATTTTACTAATTGGTGCTTTTGTATTTGTTGCTTCTACTACTAATTTTACTATTTCAGATATTGTAGATTCTTTTCCTATTTTTTCTGCCTTGTATTCTATATAGCCATCATAATTTATACTTCCTGCAATTACTTTTTCTCCTATTTCTTTATATACTGGCTTACTCTCTCCTGTTATAAATGACTCATCTAAATGTGCTTTTCCATTTACTATTTCTCCATCTACTGCAATTTTTTCTCCTGGCTTACAAATAACTATATCTTCTTTATGAACTTCGTCTAGGGTAACTTCTTTTTCTACATTATTTACTTTTATAACTGCTTTTTCTGGTGTAATAGTTACAAGTTTACTAATTGCTTCTTTTGTTTTGTCTTTACTAATTCCATCTAAGTATCTACCTAATTTTATAAAGTAAATTACCATTGCAGCAGATTCAAAGTACAAATGATGTATTGCCATATTATTTCCTTGTAATACTAATACCATACTGTATATACTGTACAAAAAGCTACTTAATACTCCTATTCCAACTAATGTATCCATATTGGGAGTTTTATGTATTAAGTTTTTGTATCCATTTTTTAGAATGTCATATCCATATATAATAAAAACAATACAAAGTATAAATAAACATATTGTATATCCTATAGGATTTTTATTTACATCAATAATACCTAGTGTAGGTGCATTTATCATATGTCCCATTGCTATATACATTAGAAGAATTGCTAAAATTGTAAAAGAAATAAATTTTACTTTTTCCTTTTTATTTTTGCTTTCAACTTTAATTTCTTTAAATTCGCCTAAACTTTTAAAACCTGCTTTTTTCACAAATTCATTAAGATTATCTATATTTACAATTTTTTCATCATACTCTATATTTGCACTTGCCATTACTAGGTTAACAGATGCATTTTTTATTCCATTTTGCTTATTTAGGTATTTTTCAAGCCCATTTGAACATGCACTACATGTCATTCCTTCTATTGATAATACAATCTTTTTCATACTTAATCTTCCTTTACAGCTTCAAATCCAATATCATTTATTGTATCTTCTATAGTTTTTCTTTCAATATCAATATTTGAGCAAACCTTTACTATTCCTGTTTCGTGGTTTGCTTCAACTCTCTCCACTCCTGATATTTCTCCTACTGCATTTTTTATTCTATTTTCACAGCCTCCACACATCATACCTTTTACTTTTACAATAATCTCTTTCATAATCATTCCTCCTTATTTTATAGATAAAATTTAAACTATCTCTTAGGTAATAGTATATAAATATTGCAGAAAGTCGAGGAGCCATAAGTGGGGACCAATAGAAACCGTCAAAATGCGCAAGCATTTTGTACAGTTTCATTGGGGAATGGCGACGTTTTCAAAATATTTATATACTATTACCTAAGAAAATTAAACATTACTTGTAATATAATATATATCACATGCATTTAACCTTTGTAAATACTTTACTTCATAACAATTAATAGATTTTGTTATTGTATTTATTAATTCTTCATTTTCTTGACCATCATTAATAAATACCACTATTCCATTAGAAATATCTTTATCTTGTAGTATCTCTCTAATATTTTCCTCATTACATTGTAAGTCCTTTGCAATATATGACTCATTTATATTAGCAAATAGTAATATATCATCTAAAAACCTATTGTTATTACTATTAAACAGATATAGAGTTGGTACATTTAAGTCATTTTTTAGAATTTCTACTATTTCATGTTTATTTGAATATAGCACTTCTGGTTCTATTCTAAAGTTCTTTATATATAATAATGTATTTGCCATAGATGCATCACTAAAACTAGAAAACATTTCTACTGGTAATTTAAGCTCACTTTTTAGCTTTTTAGCAAATTCATCTTTACTTGAATATAAATACTCTTTTTCGCCTCTAAATTCTTTTCCCGTGCTTAGTTCTATAATTTTATTTGATATAGCTGGCATAATAGCCATTAACAAAAAGATTGACACAATTATTATATTTAGAGTTTTTTCTTTAACTATATTATTTAGTATACTTGCTATATAATAAATTACAATAATTAACATCATTCCACATATAGGCATTATATATCTTAATTCTATAAACGGAGATGAGATTGAAACCAAGGTAAAGTAAAATAGTGTTGGTAATGTAATATATTTTATATATTCATTTTTTATAGAAAAAACTCCTTTACTTTTAATCTTTTTGTATATTATTATTCCCACACTAGCTACTATCAGTATAAATAGCAAATTATTAAAACCATATACATTTGTTATTAAAAGATATCTTGCTATACTTCCAAAAAATTTAGGTATATTAACTAAGTTTTGTATTGTTCCTTGCCCTCTATATCCAAAAAACATATGATTGATTGAGTATGGAAATATTATTAAAGATAGTCCCCCTGCAATGCTCATTGCAAAAACATATTTACCTAACATTTTAAATTCTTTTTCTTTTACATATTTAATAACAAACATTATAAACATACAAGCTAAATAGAATAAATAGTAATAATGTGTTAATGAACCAACTAATGCTGATATAGCTATTACTACTAATAGTATATTATTTTTTTGTTTTTTATCTAATAACTTTAGGTGTAGATATGTTGTTATTACTATATTTAGTGTAGATAATGCGTACATTCGTATATAAATTGCATTTGTTACCCCTGCTAAGGTTATACTTGATACTAAAGCTAAAATTGCTGATTTTTCTTTATATCTATTTTTCCCATCTAGTAGTTTTTTTATAATCAAGTACATAAATATAGTTATAAATGCGTAAATTACTATATTTACTATAATTCCCGGCCATTTTGAATAGCTTCCTATACTAAGTCCGATTGCTATTCTTAATATTAAATAATATAGTGGTGGATGAACATCATTTTTTTGGTTTTCATACACTTGTTTAAATTCAAATTTTTCGTCTTCATCTACAGCTAAATAATCTTCATAATAATCACTATTATGCCAAGTATTATAGAAGTCATCATTATCTTGTATTTCTATTTTATCATAACTTGCTAACCCTAAAGAATATGCTTCATCCATATGTATATATGATTTATTTATTCCTGCAATAGTAAATATGATTGTTTGTATTATTACAATAGCTATCACTAGAATTATTTCTTTTATATTATTTTGTTTCAACTTTTATTCCCCTTTATTTAATCAATTAGTTGTAGTTTTCCATTACATCTACCACATCTATACCTTTTAATTAAATCCTTATTAAATCTTTTCCTATAAATTATTGCTCCACATTTTTTACATCTAATTTTGTATTTATAGTTCTCTTTATCTTCTTTATATTCTAGGTTACTTTCTTCATAATCTAGCTTTTTATCTCCTAATCTTTTAATTTCATATCCTAATTTTTTATTTATATATGTAGCATATTTTTTAAAACCACTACCATGGTTGTTGCAATCTGGAAAACAGTGTATAATTTCGTGCATTATAGTGTTTTTTATAATTTTATCATCTAAATCCATAACCCATTTGCTTATTTCTATATGATGTTTCTTAAACCTTTCGTATTTGATAATTGTGTTTCTTCCTCTTCTTATTTTTGTATAAAATTTTTTGTTTGGGTCTTCATGCTTACAACATCCATATCTTTTAGCATTTCTTTTTGCAATACTTATATCAATTTCTCCTATAAGTTCATTATCTATAATATTTATACCAATAGATGATAGTTCTTTTACACATTCACCATATAATCTTTTTAATTCTTCTTCCATATATACCTTCTATATTTCTATTTCTTTAAATCTCTTTGTTCCATATATTTTAAGTATATTCCATAATACTACTATTATAAATAATAAAGCTACTAATTCTACCATAACAAAGATGTTTAAGTTCATATTACTTCCTACTGTGGCCATTAATATAATAGATGCTATTCCAATTCCCATTCCTATAAATACTGCTATAGCAGAACTTACACTTTGTTTTACAACTTCTGTATCAGAAGAGGCATCCATTTTAGGAAATCTTAAATTTATTAAAAGCCCTATAATCCCAATTAATGTAGGCATTATTATAGAGATAAGTAATATATAAATTATATCTATCATTTCTGTTTTAAATGTTACAAAAAATATAATATCACTTATTAAAATTAGTGGTGTAGAAAGTATGTTACTTGCCATTATTTTAGATAACAAGATTTTCTTTGTAGATACTGGTAAACTCTTAGTTACATTAAAACTTTTTCCTTCTATAGAAATCATAGAAGACGTAATAGAAGTTAAGCATGATGTAAACACTACTATTTCATAAAATATTTTTGGCATTAGATTAATTATTTGTTCTCTATCTATTCCCATACCTATTTGCCCTACAAATGCATTAAGCATTTCATCAAAATTTATTGCTATTCCTATTGTTGTAGCAACAATAATAACTCCTCCAAACATAGTATTTATAATGTATACTGGTGAATCTAGAAATCTTTTTAGTTCTTTTTTTATTAACGAAACTACTTTTGGTCTTCTTTTTAAGATTTTATTATTTAATAAAATAGACTTGTTTTTCTTTCCAGATTTTTCTGTTGTTTTTGATATTATTTTAAAATAGAATATACTTGCAATATATATAAATAGTATTGTTGGTATTATGTTTATTGCTAATAATTTTAATAATTCTATTATATTAAAGTTTTGTACTAAATTGCTATATAGTTTTACAGGGTAATATACTGATTCTAAAGATTGATTTATATTATCTGCATTTTGTTCAATACCACCTATCATTTGTTCAAGATTAAGTGCTACAAAAAATATTCCTATCATAAATACTAAAGTTAGAACAGTTTGGAATAGTTTTTTTAGTTTAAATTTTATTGAAATTCCCTTTACTATATAACCAATTATGCTAGATAAAATTGTTGGTATAATTGGTAATAAAAATATCATTAATACTGATATAGCATAAAACATTACATTTGGTCTTTCAAAATATATGTATACTGCAAATGCTGGTATAATAAATAAGCTATTATATAAGGTTTGAAATGTTATTAGTTTAGCAATTCTTGCAAAAAGTATTTTAGATTTTTCTATTGGCATTGAAAATAATAAATCATTATCTTTTGCTTCAAATAGTATACCTTGTGATTTATAAATTCCTTCTATAAATGTAATTAATGTTGTAACTATTATAAATATATTTACCATTACAATAGTTTGATTTATTGGTGCTAAAGCCTCTGCTATCATATATGCATATGAACCTACTGCAAACATCACAATTAGTGTTAAAACAAGTATTACTGCTTTATTTTTGCTTTCTCCTTTTTTTACTTTAAACAGGTTCATGTCTTGTGACATTGTAGCTTTTAACAATGATAATAATTTTTTCATTTTTATTTCTCCTCATCTAATTCTAAAAATACTTGTTCTAAAGATTCATCACCTTTTATTTCATTCATATTTCCTACTTTTACAACTTTTCCTTGTTTAATAATTGCTACTCTACTACATAATTTTTCGGCAACTTCTAAGATATGTGTTGAGAAAAATATTGTTTTTCCTTCTTTACACATTTGTTTCATAACTTCTTTCATGTCATATACTGCTTTTGGGTCTAAACCAACAAATGGTTCATCCATAATTAGTATTTTAGGGTTATGTACTAAAGCTGCAATTAGTGCTACTTTTTGCTTCATTCCGTGTGAAAAAGAAGATATAGTATTGTTTAAGTTTTCTTTTAGTTCAAACATAGTAGCATATTTATCTATTTGCTCTATTCTTTTATTTTCTGGCACATCATACATATCACAAATAAACTTTATATAATCTATTGCTTTCATATTTTCGTATAAATCTGGATTATCTGGAACATATGCTATTTGTTTTTTACATTCTATTGGCTCTTTTTTTATAGATTTTCCATTTATTAATATGTCTCCTTCTTCAAAATCTAGTATACCTACTATGGATTTTATTGTAGTAGTTTTTCCTGCTCCATTATGACCTATAAATGCAAATATTTCTCCATCATTTATAGTAAATGATACATTGTCAATTGCCTTTTTTTCTTTATTATAAATTTTTGTTAAATTTTTTATTTCTATCATAGTATTTCATCTCCTATTTTTTTATGTCCCTATAATATCATAAAAGCAAGTAATTATCAACTAATCACTTGCTTTTATGTTGATTTATTGTTACAGGGCACCATGATGTCATGTCCTATGATGTATTCCCTTTAAACGTGCCCCCTACATTTAAAATTTTCTATATTTTATTTTCTCCTTTTTGATAATACATTTGTTATTATAATAAATGCTACTGAAAATAAGAGCATTATTCCCATATTTGTTAATATAGGCTTTAATGTTTCAAAATTAATTGTTTCTAAGTTTGTTACCATTTCATTATTGCTAATGTAATAATAACTTGGCAAAATATGTGCTATTTTTAATACAAAATCTGGTAGCCATTCCATTGGTACAAATGCTCCACATAAGAAGCTTGAGCCTAATGCTACTACATTTACAATTCCGTTAATTGCATTTTTATTGTTTACTACACTTCCTATAAGAAATGCGATTGTTAATGCACATATAGTAAAAACAAATGAATTTATCATATATACAATTCCTTGTGTGCTAAACATTATATCTCCAACAAATGCAAAACTTAAAACAACATATAATAACCATAATACTATTGCAAATAGCCCATTTGATATTAACAAGATTCTATTGTGCTTTTTATAAGTCATAGAACTAATTATGGTCCTTTTTCGTACTTTCTCTTCTCTAAAGCTAGATAAAATTAAGCAAATTACATATACTGCTCCTGCTAAAATACTATAACTTGCAAAATTGTAGTAAAATGTTGCTTTTGATAAACTGTTAGTATCTAGTGTTGTTGTTTTTTGAATATTTACTTCTTCTAATAATGTTTCATTTATTTTTTCTATTAGTTCATCTTCGTTTTCTATTTCTTTTGCATAAACATTTTGTACCTTTATGTATCTTGAAAGTATCATTTCTGCATAACTTCCACCATAATCTCCTGCACTTTTTATTTCTATTTCTGGATTTTTTCCATTTAATACATCTTGTCTATAATTTTTTGGTATATACACAATATAGCTTACATCTCTATAAAATAATGCATCATTTATTGCTTCTTCATTATCTTCAACTTTAATAATATTAGTGTTCTTTTCTATATAATCACTTAAGTTTTTACTAATCCCAATATTTTCATCATTATTTATTATTAAAACATCTGGCTTGCTTGCTACAAAATTTGTAGAATTTTCACTTGTTTGCATGTTAATTCCACCAAATACAAGTAATATTATAGTGTATAAAATAATAACGAATTTGTTTTTATTTAGTACTTTTAAAAATGTTTTAAATACTGTCATATTTCTGCCTCCTTAATCCTCCAATAGATATAAGTATCATAACAACTGAGAATATAAGTAAACTTGCTATATTAAAGAAATATCTATTAAAAGTATCGTAATAATATAAGGCATAAAATCCGTCTGTAATCATACTTGCTGGGTTTAACATATTTACTATTGGAACGTTTTTATCTATTACATATTTCATTGTAATTCCCATCATTCCAGATAAAAAGCATCCAAACATAGTAACTGCTATTAAAATTCCTGTTTTTGCTTTATCATTAGCTTTTATTAATGTAGCAATTGCTACGCCAAGAGATAAACCTGCTAAACTTCCTACTAGTGCTAAAAGGATAACAAGTGGTAAGTTTGTTCCATAATCTACTTTTAAAACAAATATTGTATATGCAAATAATATAACAAGTCCTATTATTTGTGTTATATAACTTGCACATAGGCTTGAAATTATTAGTTTTCCTTTATGAAGAGGTGCTGTAGCTACTCTTTTTCCTACACTTTCCATATTTGCCATGTTATGATTTACAACTACCATAGATAATATTCCACCATATAGGCATGTCATTGCAATTAATGTGTAAAATTCTATCATTGTATAGCTTAAATTTGAATTTGATATGTTTTTTAATTTTGTATCGTCTTTCTCTACTATTTTAGATACTTCTTCATATATTTTTTCATAATCTACTTGATAATTTCCTGATACTATTTCTTCTTCTATCTTCTTTTTAGCTATTTCATCTACTATTTTTCCAGTTTGCAAGATTTCTTCTGTAACGTATTTTATTACAGTTTCATTAGTTCCATTTGATTTAATAACTACATTTGCCTTATCATCTTCTAAAATTATATATCCTGATATTTTATCATCTTGTAATAGTGTGTTAGCTTCTTCTTTAGTTGTATATTTAGTCTCAAATAAGCTATCTTCATTTTCCTTATCACTTAGGTTATCAAATGCTTCTTTTATAAATTCATTACTTTTTAAATCTTCATTTTCTACAATTGCAATATTTATAATGTCCATTTTTTCGCTATTTTCAATATTAGAAAATGCCATATTAAAGAATGTTCCTAATATGATTGGAAATGCAAATGTCCAAAATATTAGCATTTTATCTCTAAATAAAGTTTTAAAGGCATACTTAAAAATATGTATAAACATTAATCTCTAAGCTCCTTTCCAGTTAATTCTAAAAATACATCGTTAAGCGTTGGTCTTTCAGAGTAAATTTTATTATAATTAACTTGCTTTTGCTTTAAAAATTCAATTAAATCTCCTAAGTTGTTTTTTCCGGCAGTGTATGTAATAACTAGTACATTATCTTTATATTGTACTTCACTTACATTATCTAATTTCTTTACTTCTTCTATTATCTCTTCTGGTAAACGATTTATTTCTACTGTTACTTTTTCTTCTATTTTTGCTTTTTTCTTTAATTCATCAGATGTGCCAGTAGCAATTATTTTTCCTTTATCTAGAATGATGATACGGTCACATATAATTTCTACTTCTTCCATATAGTGTGTTGTATATACAATTGTTGCACCATTATCTCTTAGTTTTTGTATTCCATCTAATATATTATTTCTACTTTGTGGGTCAACTGCAACAGTTGGTTCATCTAAGAAGATTAATTGTGGTTTATGTGCAATTCCACATGCTATATTTAGTCTTCTTAAAAGCCCTCCTGATAATTGCTTTGGATAGAACTTTTTAAATTCTTCTAGCCCTACTAATTGTATTGCATCTTCTATATATTGCTTTCTTGTATTTTTATCTTTTATATAAAGACCACAAAAATAGTCGATATTTTCATATACTGTTAATTCCTCAAAAACTGCTACATCTTGAAATATAACCCCTAGCTTTTGTTTTATATCATAAGAATCTGGTTTCATTTCCTTATCAAATATTTTTATACTTCCTTTGTTAAATTTTAATAGTGATAATATACAATTAATAGTAGTAGATTTTCCACTACCATTTGGTCCGAAGTAGACCTAATATTTCACCTTCATGTACTTCAAAAGACAAATCATCTATTGCCTTTAACTCTTTATACTCTTTAGTTAAGTTTTTCACTTCTATAACATTATTCATTTCAAAAATCGTTCCTTTCTTTTTTATAGATGCATTATAGCATAGAAACACTTTTTTGTATATATATAATGCAGAACAAATGTAAAGTTTTGTTCTGCATTTTCCTTTTATTTATTATATTACCATACTATTATCCTTTTCTAGCTTTATATTTTTATCTTTCTTATTTTGTTTTTTAGTTTTTCCTTCTTCTTTTACAGCATATTTGTCTTTAAATTTTTCTTTTAAAAGTTCTTGAGCCATTGCTACAAAGATACGTGTTGCAGGATTAATATATTTTGGCCATGTTTGTTCTTGTGAATTATGACTTCCTCCAGTAGATGGAATAAATATCATTGTTTTCTTTTTTGCAGGTATATAACCTGTATCTTGTCCTGCATATGATGGCATTTCTAAATAACGTATATCTTCTTTTTCGCAAACTTCTGCTATTTTTTCATTTAATTTTTTGTTTGTGCTAATTGGTGTTCCTTTTGATACTACTGTTGTTTCAATTTTAGTTCTTGTTTTCTTTTCTGCTTTTTTCTTTATTTTTTCAAAATCTTCTAATGCTTTCTCTGGTGTATTGTCTCCAACAAGACGGATATCAATATCTGCATTAGCTTTAGCCGGTGTTTGATTAAAGCTTCTTTTATGTTCTGGTGTTTCTAGTTCTAATTGGTCTGCTCTTCCTAAAGCTTGTTTCTCATATTTAATCGCTAGTTTTCTTATTTGGTTTCCAATATATGAAACTGCAGTAGATGCATTGCTTCGTTCATTCATAGGTGTAGAACCAGTATGGTCTGCTTTTCCTTGTACATTATATCTAATTCTTAATGATGAACCAATCTGGTTAACAATACCTATAATATCTTTTTTATGTTTTCTATATTCTCTATCTAAACTATCATATTGTTCTGTATGTACTTCTAAAGAATAATCTACCATATCAAATATTTTTTCTACTTCTTTAATATCTGGCACTTGTTCTTTTAATAAAGCTCTTGAAAAATCAATTGCTTCTTTTAATGTAACATCTCCTTTACTCCTACCAACTATAGAATTAAAGTCCTCTTTTTTAATATTTCCATTTAAGTATTTACTTCCTACACAAGCATTTCCAAATCTACTAGATTCTTCACAAGCATATATTACTACTTTTAGAATTCCATTTATTTTCCCACTTTTTATTAGCTCTTCTGCTGTTTGTAATGCAACTGCTACACCAACACTTCCATCATATTGTCCTCCATTATATACAGAATCTGTATGTGAACCAATAGCTAGTGTTTTTGTAGGGTTGTTTCCTAATGCAATACTTCCACAAATGTTTCCGTGCTTCATCCATAGTAATTTCTGTAATACCTATTTCTTTCATTTTGTTAATTGCTTTTACTTTATATTCTACATCTTCTTTTGTATATGCAACCCTATTTATAGGTTCATTTTTATCAAATTCAAAAAAATCTTCAAGTTTTACTATTTCTCCCACTTACATTCTCTCCTTATTGTTTAATATAAATTGCATTATATCACATTATGTATACTCTTGTAAATGTTTTTTTAGAATTACATTATTTTAAATATTTCAAGCATATATTCTTAAATTTAGTTTATACTATTTTCATAAATATGGAGGTGATTTTTTGAAGTTAACAATATGTGAATTAAGCTATTTAAATGAATTAATTTCAAGTTGTGTTAATACTATTACTTGTATGTCTCTTTTTAAAAACCAAGTAACTAATGAGGAATTAAAATCTATACTAAACACACATTTTCCAATACATGTAGAAGATTATAATAAAAAAGTTGAATTTGTAAAAAATGTAGATACTGCAAGTGGTAAATTAAATGTTCCTGAACTTAATACTTCTATTTTTTCAGAAGATGTATGTAAAACAAAACCAGCTACATCATGTACAGTAAATACAAATGTTACAAATCTTAATGATAGAGAAATTGCGTTATCTTACTTTTTAACTCTAAAAAGAGCAGGGAAAGAATATGCTATTGCTTCTATGGAAGCTACAAACCCTAAATTAAGACAATTTTTAAAAGATGCTTATACCATGAGTTGCAACCATTCTTTTGAAGTATATGAATGGTTAGCTAAAAATAATTTCTACCCACTTGTTATTACAACAGATGAACAAACTGGTACAATTGCTAGCATTTATAATACAATTCCTATATAGCACAATAAAACTTACAAAAAGCAAATGCCTATTCTTCTTAGCATTTGCTTTTTATACATTTTTAATAATTTTCAGCTTTTATTTCAAAATATGCTTGTGGATGGTTACAAACTGGGCATACTTCTGGTGCTTTTTTTCCAATAACAATATGTCCACAATTTCTACATTTCCAAATACGGTCACCATCTTTACTAAATACTAATTCATTTTCTACATTATCTAGTAATTTTCTATATCTTTCTTCATGCTCTTTTTCAATTTTTCCAACTTCTTCGAATAAATATGCTATATGATTGAACCCTTCTTCTTTTGCTTCTTTTGCCATTCTAGCATACATATCTGTCCATTCAAAGTTTTCGCCAGCAGCTGCATCTTTTAAGTTTTCTTCTGTTGATGGCACTTCTCCACCATGTAATAATTTAAACCATATTTTAGCATGTTCTTTTTCATTATCTGCTGTTTCTAAAAATATAGCTGCTAATTGCTCATATCCTTCTTTTTTTGCTTTACTAGCATAATATGTATATTTGCTTCTTGCTTGTGTTTCTCCTGCAAATGCCTCTCTTAAATTTTGTTCTGTTTTTGAACCTTTTAAATCCATAAATATTCCCTCCTATTAAAACTTTTTTATTATTAATTAAAACATTTATATTCTATCACATTTTTATAAAAAATCAACACCAATTTTATAAAAGCGCACAGTTTAAAATTCATTTATAACATCTTCTACACATGTTATGCATTTTGCACCTTGTTTAATTAATTCATTTGTTCCCACCGAACTAGAGCTCGTAATATTTCCGTGGTATTACAAACACATCTTTCCCTTGTTCTAATGCAAAATCTACTGTATTTAATGTTCCACTTTTTTCTTTTGCTTCTACAACAATTATACTATCACTTAATCCACTAATAATTCTGTTCCTTGCTGGAAAGTTTAGCTTTGTTGGTTTAGTTCCTATTACATATTCTGATAAAATTAACCCTCCTGTTTTTAAAATTTGATTATATAAGATAGTATTTTCTTTTGGATAAATTTGATCTACTCCACTGCCTAAAACAGCTATTGTTTTTCCAGATGCTTGTATACATCCTAAATGAGAATAACTATCTATTCCTTTTGCCATTCCGCTAATAATACATATGTCTTTTTTTGCTAGTTCATATGAAAATTTTTTACTTATATGTTTTCCATATTCGCTACACTCTCTACATCCTACCATTGCAACTATTTTACTATGATTTATTAACGCTTTATTTCCTTTATAGTATAAAACAACTGGCGAATCATATATGTTTTTTAGTTTTTCTGGATAATCTTTATCTTGTATTGTGATTATTCCTATATTGTATCTTTGCATATAACTTATATATTTACTTAGATTTTCTCTATATTTTAAATCTAGTATTTTATCTGCTAATTTTTCTCCAATTCCTCTTATATTTGTTAATTCTTCTTTTGATAATTTCCAGATTTGTTCTGGTGCTTCATATATTTCTAGTAATTGCTTTATTTTTATTGGTCCTAATCCTTCTATTCTTGATAACCATATCCAATAACATTGCTCATTCATACATTTACCTCCTGTTATATTTATTTTGAGGGCACAGTGGTGTCATGTCTCATGGGTATTCCCACAAACGATGCCCCTACACTTTTAATTTAAAATAGATTACTTTCCTATAATAGAACAAAAAAACAAAGGTAGCGTTAAGGCTCCCTTTGTTTTTCCCCCCATTTTTAGTTTTCTCTATAGTGCGCTGCTTTTACTACATTTGCCATAAGCATTGCTATAGTCATTGGTCCTACACCCCCTGGCACTGGTGTTATACATGATGCTTTTTCAGATACTTCAAAAAACTTTACATCCCCCAATAGTTTTCCTTCTTCTGTTCTGTTAATACCCACATCAATTACACAAGCACCATCTTTTACCATATTTGCTGTTACAAATTCTGGTTTTCCAATTGCAGCTATCAAAATATCTGCTTGTTTTGTTACTTCTTCTAAGTTTTTCGTTTTTGAATGACATATAGTAACTGTTGCATTTTTATTTAATAGGCATTGTAATAATGGTTTTCCTACTATATTGCTTCTTCCAATAATAACTGCATGTGCACCTTCTATTGGTACATTATAAGTTTCTAGCATCTTAATAATTCCATATGGTGTACATGATACGAAGCAATCTTGATTTAAGCTTAATTTTCCTACATTTACTGGATTAAATCCATCTACATCTTTTTTAGGCTCAATTTTTCTAAATGCTTCATTTATATCTAAATGTTTTGGTATTGGACTCTGCAATAAAATACCATCAATGTTAATATCTTTGTTTAGTTTATCAATTAAGCTCAACAGCTCGTCCATTGTAGTTTCTGTTTTTAGGAGAAACTCTTCATATTCAATTCCTAGTTCATTACATGCTTTAGATTTATTACGAACATATACTGCTGATGCTTTATCATCTCCTACCATAATAACTGCAAGCTTTGGATTAATTCCCTTACTTTTTAACATTTCTACTTCATCTTTTAAATTAGTTCGTATATTTTTTGCTAATTCTTTTCCATCTATTAATTTCATTTTTCTACCTCATTTTTTTATTAATTATATATAAAAGTACATTTTTTTGCAATCCTTTTTACATTTTTTCTTATGTATCCGTGTGTCAATTTTGACACACGACTCAAAACTAAGCGTTTTAGCAACATTTTTTATCTTTTCTACTACATGCAAGTTGTACAATTCTTAAAACTACTAATAATGCTAATATAACAGCAACTGCAATGAATGCTCCTAATCCTAAAAGTACTAATATTCCTGTTAATGCTCCTATAATTAGTCCTAAAACAAATGCAAATGCAACTAAAAGAATAGTTAATATTAAATCAACACAGCATCTTTTTTTACAACAACAGCATTTTATTTCTTCATAATAACATTTTGGCTCCATATCCATCATACTTCACCTCCTTATACACACTAGAAAGTGTCTATATGATATAATATGAATTTTCTATTTTTTAGTGACAAGTTTCGACGTTTTATTCATCCTTTTCTTCTCTTACATTTAATAATTTATTCACTCTCATTTCTCCTGCTCTTGTTATAGTTTCATACCCATATTTTTTCTTTAATTCATGCATTACGTTTTCTATTTTTTCTTGCTTCTCATTCGTTTTTTCTTCAAATATTGATAATTGCATACTATCTTTATCTTGTAATTTACTAGTTTGTATTCCAATTAATCTAACTGCTCTATTTTTGTGTAAACTTGCTAACAGCTCTTTACATGCTTCATATATTTCTTTTGTAATATTGGTTGGTGAGTTTAATGTCTTTTGATGAGAATAATTAGCAAATTCTTTTGTTCTTATTTGTACACTTACCACGTTTGCTTTTAATTTATGCTTTCTCAAACGGAACGCCACTTGTTCTGACAATGCAAGTAATATTTCATTTAGTTTATTAATATTATAAATATCTTCTGGTAATGTAATAGAATTTCCAATGTTTTTGGGTTGTTCTTGTATGTATATAACTTCATTTTCATCTATGCCATTCGCATATTCCCACATTAATTTTCCATGTTTTCCAAATCGTTTTATTAGTATTTTTTCATCTTGTTTTGCTAAATCTCCAATTGTTTTAATTCCTAATTGTTCTAACTTAGGAATACTTTTTCTTCCTACCATAAACAATTCTGATATAGGAAGTGTCCACATTTTTTTAGGTATTTCTTCTTTAAATAAAGTATGCACTTTATCTGGTTTTGTAAAATCTGATGCCATTTTTGCAAGTAGCTTGTTATTTGAAACGCCTATATTTACTGTAAAACCTAAATTTTCTTTTACTCTTCTACTTATTTCATATGCTTTATTTAATAATGTTTCATTTGGTGGTAAAAATAAAGTCATATCTAAAAAACATTCATCTATAGAAAAACGTTCAATTTGATCTGTATATTCTAGTAATAATTGATATAATTCGTTAGAATGTTTTTTGTATGAGCTATAATCTCCCATAAATGCTTGCAAATTTGGACACTTTTTTCTTGCTTGGTAAATTGGCTCTCCTGTTTTTATACCAAATTCCTTTGCTTTCATACTTTTAGCTAGAACAACACCATGTCTACTACTTTCATCTCCTCCAATAATAGCTGGAATTGTTCTAATATCTATTTTTTCACAATTATGAAGCATGTCAATTGCTGTCCAAGATAAAAATGCATTATTTACATCCACATGTAAAATTTGTCTTTCCATATTATCACCATTCCTATTTTAGAACATATGTTTTTGTTTGTCAATGTTTTTTAAATTTTTTTTAAATAATATAGACTTTTACTTTGTTTTTGTGTATTATATTAAAATAAAAGTAAACAATAAAAATGGAGGAACTTAAATTATGTCAAAATTATTCAAATTTGTTAGTATTTTAGTAATTATTTTTGCATTATTTACACCAGTTTTTGTAAATGCCACTAATGTTGATATGAACTTAAATTCTAATGGAAATACTTATGCTAGTGGCACTTATAACAATTCTTACTCACATAATACAAATACTTTATCACCAAATACATCTAATAGTCAGGCTAACTCTGCAACTGTCTCTTCTCTAAGTCAATTGCCAGAAGCAAGCCTTGGTTTAACAAATATCCTTAATATCATATTAATTGTTGTTGGTATTTTATTAGTATTATTAAGTATTGCTATTTTAATTAGATTAAAACATTAAATTTTTAAAATTTGGAAGATAAACAAAATTTATCTTCTTTTTTCATTTTTCGCCATTTTAGTGTATTTTTTTATGGATATTTTTCTTTAAAATATTAATACTATTATTAGTTTTAATAAAAAACTAATTTTAATAGGAGGTACGAAATCATGACAAAGAAATTTTTCTCTTTTATTATTGCTCTTAGCCTTATAGTTTCTTCATCTTTCGTATTTGCAGCAAGTGAATTAAAAGATTCTGCAGACAAAGCTGGAAATAACATGCAAAATGTTGTAAATGGTGCTGGTACTGTACTAAAAGATGCAGGAGAAGGTATTAAGGATGGAGCAAGAAATATTGGCGAAGACATAAAAGATGGTGCAAGAAATGTTGGTGAAGCTGTAAATGATGGTGCACATGACATGACAAGAACTGACAATAACGATGGATATACTGCTACAAGAACTAATGATAATGGAACTATTATGGGAATGAGTGGAACTACTTGGACTTGGTTAGTATTAGCTATTGCCGCTCTTGCTATTGTTGGTCTTGTTTGGTATTATGCTATGCAAAATAAGAACGAGTATAACCATCATAATGACTAATTATAGTTTATTAAAAGGTCGTAATTTTTATTCGACCTTTTAATTTTCTCTTTTCTTTTTCTATATTTTCATGATATAATACTATAAAACTATTTAGAAAAGAGGAAAATTTAAATGTCATTGGTTATTGCTAAAAATCCCACTGCAAGGCATAATTATACAATTGAAAATACTTTAGAAGCAGGTATTATATTAAGTGGTACAGAAATAAAATCCATTCGTTCACGGAAAAGTTAATTTAAAAGATAGTTATGCAATTATTAAAAATAGTGAAGTATTTGTTTTAGGTATGCATATTAGCCCTTATGAACAGGGAAATATTTTTAATAAAGACCCTTTACGTGATAGAAAACTTTTACTAAATAATCGTGAAATTAGTCGTCTTATTGGATTAACTAAACAAAAAGGTTATTCTCTAGTTCCTATGAGTTTATATTTTAAAGGAAGTTTTGTAAAAATGGAACTTGGTATTGGAAAAGGTAAAAAGCTATATGATAAAAGAAATGAGCTTGCTAAAAAAGATGCTGCAAGAACTGTAGAAAGAGCATTAAAAAGCAAGCAATATGAATAAAAAACGAATTTAAGGGCACAGTGGTGTCATGTCTTACAGGTATTCCCTTTAAACGCGCCCCTACAAATAAAAAAAGGAACACAAGGTTCCTTTTTTTATTTGAATGATTTTATAATTTTTTCATATTTTTCATTAATTCCTGATGTATTTGCATCTTTATCAGATTTTAGCATTCCTAATGTTAATATATATGCATTACCATTTTTCTTAATTAATATTTGTGTAATACTCATTTTTTGTCCTTGGCTACTTGCAATATAATCTAATTTTGCTGCTTTTTGTCCATTTAAATTAATATAATCTACCTTAACGTCTCCTTCAATAGTCATTTGTGATTTAATTCCTGGAATAGATGCATCTACATATCCTTCAAATGATAATGAACTTGGAAAACTAGATGTTACTACATTAAGTGTTGCTCCTGCTACATCTGGATCCATATACATAGGCATACTTGATGTTCCTATAGATTTATAGTTTGCTGGATATTTAAATTCAATTCCTGATATTTTATCAAATGTTGACCAATCTGGTGTTTCTTCTGCTGTGTAAACAGGTAGTCCATCTAAACTATCTCCTTTTTTATCATTTGTTTTTGTTTCAGTATTTCCACATCCTGTTAAAAGCATTACTGCGATTAGCATAATTATTGCTAATACTCCTAATTTTGTTTTTTTCATTTTTTTCTCCCCTTACTTTATAATTTTAAATTTATATTAAGCTCTGTTACTAGAGCCAAATACCTCTTTCATTTTGTGACTTACAGTTTTAGTGATTTCTTCTCTTGTTGGTTGTAAATATTTTCTTGGGTCAAATACACTTGGTTCTTCTGCAAACACTTTTCTAATTTGTGATGTCATTGCAAGTCTTAAGTCTGTATCTACATTTATTTTAGATACTCCTCTTTTACTTGCTTCATTTAGCATTTCGTCTGGTACTCCTTTTGCACCAGGAATATCTCCACCATATTTATTACATGTTTCGACTAATTCTGGAATAACTGTTGATGCTCCATGTAATACTATTGGTGTGTTTGGTATCAATTCTTTTATTTTTTCTAATATATCAAATCTTAGTTTTGCTTCACCTTTAAATTTATAAGCTCCATGGCTAGTTCCTATAGCTATTGCTAAAGAATCACAACCTGTTCTTTCTACAAATTCTTTTGCTTGAGTTGGGTCTGTATACATAGCATCACTTTCCGCTACGTTTACATCATCTTCTATTCCAGCTAATTTTCCTAATTCTGCCTCAACTACTACTCCATGTGCATGGGCATAATCTACTACTTTTTTTGTAAGTGCAACATTTTCTTCAAAATCATATTTTGAACCATCTATCATAACTGATGTAAAACCTGCATCTATACACATTTTACATGTTTCAAAATCTGGGCCATGGTCTAAATGTATTGCAACTGGAATATCTGGTGCTTCTTCTACAGCAGCTTCAATCATTTTCATTAAATAGTTTACTCTTGCATATTTAATTGCACCATGTGATGCTTGTAAAATAACTGGTGATTTTTCTTGCTTTGCAGCATCCATAATTCCTTGTATAATTTCCATATTATTTACATTAAATGCACCTATTGCATAATGTTCTTTCATGGATTTTTCAAACATTTCTTTTGTTGTTACAAGTGGCATTTTTATTACCTCCCTTATTTTCTACATAGGTTATTTTATGTCTAAAATTGTAATCTGTCAAGTATCTACTTCATAATATTATAAAAATTTTTAAAATTATACCCTTTTTCTCTTAAATACTGTATTATTTCTGGTAATACTTCATATGTTAATATTTTATCTCCTGCATCATGCATTAGTATTACTACTGTTTGCTTTTCTCCTACTGTATGCTTTATATTTTCTAAAAGAGCCTCCTTTGTTTTTGCTCCTGCTGCATCACTACTTAATGCATTCCAATCTATATATCCTACTTGATTTTCATTTAATAAATTTTTAGATTCTTTTTTTAAGCTATGATATTTTCCTCCTGTAGAACCTCCTGGAAAACGAAATAGATGTCCATCATATTCTATACCTACTGCATTTATAATAGCTTGTTTTGTTTTATTATATTCATCTAAAACAGCATTAGTACTACTATATATTTTTGCATACATATGAGAATATCCATGGTTTGCTATAAAATGTCCTTCTTCGTATTCTCTTCTTACAATACTTGGGTTTAATTCCACTCTTGAGCCTAGTACAAAAAATGTTGCTTTAATGTTTTCTTTTTTTAATAAATCTAGTATTAGTGGTGTTACTGTTTTTGATGGACCATCATCAAAAGTTAAATATACTGTTTTTTCTTTAGAATTATATATATTATCTAATCTAGCTTTTGACTCTTCATTATAAACTGGTAAAAAATTCACTTTTGCAACATGTTTTTGTTTATTAGCATAGTTTTCTGCACTTACTGCAACAGTTTGATTTTTTAGAGTATTATTTTTTCCTGTAACTATTTTATTATGGTTATGATAAAAAATGCTAATTATAATAGCAGTAATTATAACTAATACTATAATCACTGTAATAATAACTTTCTTTTTATTTACTTTTGGCTTCACTTCAACCAAATCATAATATAACATTTCTAGTGTCCCCTTTTGTATTTTTTTGATTATTAAGTTCGTTTTTTGTCGTTTACAAAGTTATTATACACTATAATATTATTTTTTAGTAGTCTTTTTTTATTTTTTGTTTTAAAATTTAAAAAGGGCACAGTGTTGGTGCTTCTTCTACGAAGCCTTCCCACAAACGGTGCCCCTACATTTTTAACCCATTTAACTCAAATTATAATACTTTTAATCCTATTCATCTTTTACACTATTTATCTTAAATAACTTAAATATTTCTACAATTACAATTGGTGCAAATACTAAGCAAATAACTTCTAGTATATTTTCTACTGGTAATTCCCAAATGCTAAATATTTGCCTTAATACTGGAATAACCAAAATTGTTATCATTAATAATGCTGATATTGCAATTGCTCCTAATAATGTTTTATTATTAAATGGATTTGTTTTAAATATTGAATTTTTGTTATCTCTTACATTAAATACATGTACTAATTGTGATAATGCTAAAACAGAAAATGCCATTGTTTGACCTATCTCTATTTTTACATGTTCTACATACTCTGATGTTCCTTCTATATTAGGTGTAGCAAGCCCTATGCAAAATGCAATTAATGTTAATGTTCCTATCATTATGCCTTGATAAATTACTCTTAAAACCATTCCTTTTGTGAAAATCCCCTTTTTAGTATCTTTGGGTTTTCTATTCATAATATCTCTATTTGCAGGGTCAAATGCAAGTGCTAATGCAGGTAATGCATCTGTTACTAAGTTAATCCATAAAATATGAATTGGAAGTAATGGTTCTAAATTACTTATATTGCTTATTCCAAACCATTTAGCTAAAAGTGGTGTAAGTAAAATAGCTACAAATAATACAATAATTTCTCCTACATTACTAGATAATAAATATTGTATTGCTTTTAAAATATTATCATAAATACGTCTTCCTTCTTCTACTGCTGATACAACAGTTGCAAAGTTATCATCTGTTAAAATAACATCTGCTGCTTCTTTTGCTACATCTGTTCCTACCATTCCCATAGCACAACCAATATCTGCTGTTTTTAGAGCTGGTGCATCATTTACACCATCACCTGTCATTGCAACAATTTCACCTTGTGCTTTCCATGCCTTTACAATACGTACTTTATGTTCTGGAGAAACTCTTGCATATACAGAATAGTTCCTAATATTTTTTGTTAATTCTTCATCTGACATTTGCTCTAATTCTGCACCTGTTAATGCTTCTGTTTCATTTTGTAAAATTCCCAATGCTTTTGCAATTGCAATTGCTGTAATTTTATGGTCTCCTGTTATCATTACTGTTTTTATTCCTGCATTTTTACATTTTTCTACTGCAAGGCGTGCTTCTTCTCTTGGTGGATCAATCATTCCTACCATTCCAACAAATATTAAGCTACTTTCAATTGTTTTCATTTCTTCTTTATTTGGCATATGGTCTAGTTCTTTATATCCAAAAGCTAATACCCTTAAAGCATCACTTGCCATTTCTTGGTTTCGTTTCCAAATTTCTGGTTTAAAGTTTTCTAAATCAGTTTTTATTTCTCCAGAAATTTGATATGCTCTAGAACGTGCTAGTAATTCATCTACTCCACCTTTTGTGTATACTATATACTTTTCTCCTACTTTATGAACTGTTGTCATTAATTTTCTATTTGAATCAAATGGTATTTCTTCTACACGTGGCATTTTTTCAAATACAGATGGCTCAAATTTTAATTTAAATGCCATATCTACTAATGCTGTTTCAGTTGGGTCTCCTTTTAAGCTTAAATCTATATCTATTTTTGTATCATTACAAAGTATACTTGCTAATACTAGTTTCTCTGCTTCTTCATTAATACTTCCTATATCTTCTAAATTTAATATAGTTTTATTATAATATACTTTTTTTACTGTCATTTTATTTTGTGTTAGTGTTCCTGTTTTATCTGAACAAATAACTGTTGCACTTCCTAAGGTTTCTACTGCTGGCAATTTTTTTACAATAGCATTTTTCTTTACCATTTTTTGAACACCTATTGCTAAAACAATTGTAGAAACTGCTACTAACCCTTCTGGAATAGCTGCTACTGCTAAACTTACTGCTGTCATAAACATGTGTATTGGTTCTTTTCCATAAAGAAGCCCTATAACAAATATAACTGCACAAATTGCAAGTGCTGCAATTCCTAAAGTTTTTCCAAGTACATTTAATTTTTCTTGAAGAGGTGTTGTTGTTTCTTCTGTATTATCTAGCATACTTGCAATCTTTCCTACTTCTGTATTCATTCCAGTGTTTACAACAATTCCTTTTCCTCGTCCATAAGTAACAAGACTAGATGAAAATAACATATTGGTTCTATCTCCAATGCCTACTTTATCTTCTGTTATTACATCTACTTGTTTTTCAACTGGAACTGATTCACCTGTTAGAGCAGATTCTTGAGATTTTAAATTCACTGCTTCTATTATTCTTAAATCTGCTGGAATGTAATCTCCTGTTTCTAATACTACAATATCTCCCGGTACTAGTAATCTTGATGGTATCACTTCCATTTTACCATTTCTTATTACTTTTGATGCATGGTCACTTAGTTTTTGCAATGCTTCTAAAGATTTTTCAGCTTTAGATTCTTGTGCCACACCAATTATAGCATTTAATATAACAACTATTAAAATAATAATTGTATCTGTAATTCCTTCTCCTTCTGATATACCAACAATTCCTGATACTATTGCTGCTACAATTAGTACAATAATTGTAAAATCTTTAAATTGTTCTAAAAATTTTTGAAGCAAAGATTTTTTCTTTTTTGCTTTTAGTTCATTAAAACCATACTTTTCTTGTTTATTTACAACTTGTTCGCTTTTTAGTCCATTTTGCAAGTCTGTTTCTAGTTCATTTTTTGTTTCTTCTACTGTTTTACTATACCATTGTTTTTCCAAATCTCATCTCTCCTTTTTTAATATTATATACAAAAACAAGACTTTTAAATAAATTCTTCTAACTTTCACGAAAAATTTATTTAAAAGTCTTGCTTACTTAAAAAATATTTAAGCTTACTAACCAGATAAAATCGCGATTGTTGATTAGTAACAAAACGAAGCTACTCCCCTTTAAAATATGGCAGGGGTACTAAGACTCGAACTCAGACTTGTGGTTTTGGAGACCATCGTGCTAACCATTGACACTATACCCCTATGTAATTAACAAATATAATCTTAGCATAAAATATTTCCAGTTGCAAGCATTTTAAAAAATATTTATTGGAAATTTTGAAAAATGGCATTCAATTTATTAAGGGAAGGACTGCAATACAGTATCCCTCCCTCAATAAATCCGTTCAATTACTTGCAGACTCTATGATATCTGATATGGCTCCATTCGGTGTGATTTACCTTATTTGCCTGTGTATCAATGAATTCGCGAGTTTGCTTACTTCCAGCAGTTTCAAATCCTTCATTATATTCCCAATTGTATTGTTTTCTTAAATATCCTTTCGCCCTATGAACTTTCTTTCCTCCCAGTTTAACAGGATATATCAATGCAGGGTTTAGATTCCTAATATGAGAATATGGCTGTTCAGTTTCCTTCCATTCAACTTGAATATCAAACAGTTTAAAACGAACAGTTCCGTTTTTCCCTTTATTGCAAGTTGAAATGCCTGTAACATTGTCCTCTTCGAATGGATTGCAAAATTTCAGATACATAGGAACATCAAGGTTATAGTCCCATCCCACACCACAGCAACCAATCAACCACGCAGCTTCTGTTTTTCTCATCTTTCCATTATTGAGAACAGCATATTTCTTAGCAATCACAAAGATTGCAAGATTTTTGTGATTCCAAATAACATCTGGAGAAGCTGACAGAAAAACATTTATTACCTGTTCCTTTGGGTATAAAATAGCAACTATTTTTCCATTATCCCAAAAGATAATTCCGTCGCCATCTTTACATGTAACTGGATATTCCTCATACATCCGCTTTAAAACATAATTAAACATATCAATACCTCCAAAAATTTTTTTAATTTAATGTTAGTAGTAACTGCAAACTCGAGGTTTGCAAACATAGACACTTTGCCTATATCACTTTAAGTATATCATATTTACATAAAACTGTCAAAATTTACCCTTCCTATTTTTTACACAATATGTATTGAATAATAATTATTAAATTGGTATAATAATTTTGAAGTTATGAGATATTATTTATAAATGGAGGTTAGTATATGAGTAATAAGATTTATACTATTGAGGAAATAAAAGCAATGTTAAAAAAAATATTATATAATACTCCCGTGTGCCAAGTTATATTGTTTGGTTCATATGCTAAACAGAATGCCAGCAAAAAAAGCGATTTAGATTTTATTATAGATTCAAAAGGTGCTCTTATGGGTTTTAGTTTATTAGAGTTAATTGAAAAAATTGAGAAAACATTTCATAAAGATATAGATGCATTTGAAAAAATAGAAATTATAGAAAATTCTAGAATAGATAACGAAATTAAAAGAACAGGAGTCATAGTATATGAAAAATAAAGAGTATTATTCTATTAATAAAATGTTAGAATACGTAAATAAAGTTGAAAAATATACAAATGAACTTTCATTTGAAAGTTTTTCAAATAATGAAATAGTTATAGACGCAACAGTATTCGCTATAAGTCAAATCGGAGAATTAGTTAAAAATATTGGAAAAGAATTTCAAAAAGAACATTCTACAATAAAATGGTCTATTATAAAAAGTGTAAGAAATAGAATAGTTCATGATTATGAAGGAATTAATTTAACAATGATATGGACAATAGTTAAAATTGATATACCTAGACTAAAACAAGACTTAATACTTATATCAAAAGAAAATGATGAAATTGAATAAAGAACAGTTATCAAATACTGTTCTTTTTTAATGTAAAAATTTTTTCTAGTAAATTTGGTGGAGGCGAGGAGAGTCGAACTCCTGTCCAATAATCCTTTCATACAGGCTTCTCCGAGTGCAGTTTGTTATTAATTTTCCCTATAAGTTCCATTAACAAACAAACGAAACTTACAAGTAGCTTCTTACTACCCACTATTTTTGAAGCAAAAAATAGCTTTGTTTCCTACTAATTTGACACCTTTTATAAGCCGTAGGCCTCCTATAAAAGACGTAGCCACACTTAGGCAGCTAATGCTACTTCGTTATTTCTAGCGTTTATTTTTAATTTCTCGTTTTTTTAAGTGGATCATACGAGAATCCACTACTCGCTACCCATACTTCTAGATTACTGTCGAAACCAATTACGCCCCCATATAAGCATCATATTTTATTATACACTACCTCTGTCTTTTTTACAATATATTTTCCTTGACTTTTTCATTTTCTTATTTTATAATACGTTTTAGTATAAATTAAGGGAGTTTTTATGGAATCTATAAAGAAATTATTAAATAAGTTTTTAACAAAGGAAGTTATATTTTATCTTATTTTTGGTGTTTTAACTACTGTAGTAAATGTTGGTGTGTCTTATATATTAACTGCTTTTTTACATATTGAAGGAAACATTGCAAGTACTGTTGGTATTATAGTTTGTGTACTATTTGCTTATTTTACTAATCGTAAATTAGTTTTTAATTCATCTGCCTCTACTGCTAAAGAAAAATGGAGTGAATTTGCAAAATTTATATTAGGTAGAGCATTTACAATGGTAGTTGAAATAATTGGCGTATTTTTCTTAAATAATGTGATACATGCTTTTTATGGTATGTTTAGTGATAATATTGCCTATTTAATCAATAAAATACTAATTTCTATTATTGTTATTATTTTAAATTTCTTTATAAGTAAGTTCTTTGTATTCTAGGAAAATACGCATATAATGTGTATTTGACGTAGAATACGATGATGTGAATGTTACAATTTCTTAATGATTTATCATTTAGAAATTGTTAATCCACTCTTTGCTTTTAAATAAGAAAAGCTTCGCCACTCGGACGAGCAATGCTCGCCCCTATGTTTTTAGCTTAAAATAGAATACTTTCCTATTATAAAAAAATGTTTGGGCTACATTATTTTGATTGGAGGAAATCTAAATGAATTGTAGCTTTTTTAAATCTTTTATTATCTATTTTTTCATCATATTTATTTTTTGTACTGTATTTATTCCAGTTTATTCTACAAATCCTGAAATGTTTACAAATACTAACGACTTTATACAATTTGACCCTTTAGAAGAATATGTTTGGCCAATACCAGACTATACTACTATTACCTCTCCTTATGGTAAAAGAACATCTCCTACTGCACGGTGCATCTAGCTTTCACAAAGGAACAGATATTGGGGCTCCTGAAGGAACATCTCTTTATGCTATATGTGATGGAGAAATAACTTTTGCAGATTTTTTAGGTGGAGGTGGATATACTATTACACTTTCTAAAGATAATATGAAAATTACTTATTGCCATGTTTCACCAAATTTTATTGTTTCTGTTGGTGATATTATAAAAAAAGGACAACATATTGCTAATGTTGGGTCTAAGAATGTATATGGTGTACCAAATAATCCATATAAAGATAAGAATGGTAACCCAACTAATGGTGCTACCACTGGTTGCCATTTGCATTTAGGTGTAAGAATTGACGGGAAATATATTAATCCTATGTCATTATTTAAGAAATAATAAAAAGCCTCCGTGGAGGCAGGCTTTTACTTACGGTTTATTTCGCAGTTGTATCCGTCTATATATCCCATTTTGTATGATGTCAATATACCTTTCTCTTTTCGCTCAAGATAAAAAGTTTGGTATTTAGTCCGGCGACTTTTTTTACAATCCTTTATCCCCTTTTGAAGGCCAAGATCATACTGATAGTCTTTTGAAGAAACAGTGTGGATAATTACCACACTAACAACTGTAACAACTACTAAAATAAGCATTCCAACCATTACCATACCTCCTGAAAGCTTTTGGCTTAGTCCAAACAAACAGACTAATTGGTTAATATTGTAACTAATACAATTATAGCATAGTATTAACATAAAATCAATACTACGCTATAATTTCGCATTTACATATCTTCGTCATTTTCACTTTCTGTAGCATCTTCGCTATCTTCGTCTTCTTCTATATGTTCTCCACATTCATGGCATCCACCACAATGTCCGTCACATCCACCTTCGTCTTCATTCCAATCTAATTCTATCATATTATGACATTCTGGGCATTCTACTTCTTTTATATCAGCCCCTATATCTGATACAAATTCATAATTACAATATGGACACACAATTTCAAAATCATATTCTTCATCTTCAACAAAAAACTCTTTTTCCATATTGCTTAATGTACTCTCAATTTGATTTTGCTTTTTTTCTAGTATTCGTTGGTTTTCTACAACTTGATTTACTCTTCTTTCACTAATGTCTATTACTTTATTTAATTCATTTATATATAACATAGACACATCTATTATTTGTTGTTTTACAAAACCAAGTTCTTCTTCATCTGTAATTCTTTCTTCAATCTTTGCAATAATTGCATTAAACTCTTCTTGTAGTTTTGACATAAATTTTTGCCTTCCTCTCTATTATTAAATTCTTTCCATATATTCACCAGTTCTAGTGTCTATTTTTATAACATCTCCAATGTTAATAAATAATGGTACATTTATTTCAAATCCGTTTTCTAGAGTTGCTGGTTTTCCAGATGTAGTTGTTGTATTACCCGCAAAACCTGGTTCTGTATATGTAACTTCCAATTCAACAAACATTGGTGGTTCTACTGCAAATACATTTCCTTTAAAAGATAGAATTTTTACGCTCATGTTTTCTTTAATGTATTTTAAACTATCTCCTAATTGCTCTTTATTTAATGGAATTTGCTCATATGATTCATTATCCATAAAATAATATAAGTCTGCATCATTATATAAGTATTGCATTTCTCTTTTCTCAATTTCTGCTCCTGGATATTTTTCAGAAGGGTTAAAAGTTTTTTCTAAAACTGCTCCTGAAATTACATTTTTTAATTTAGTTCTTACAAATGCTGCTCCTTTTCCTGGTTTTACGTGTTGGAATTCCACTACCTTATATACATTTCCATCCATTTCAAATGTTGTACCATTTCTAAAATCTCCTGCCATATATACTTCTGCCATTTCGTTTCCTCCTTATTATTTCATTATCTTTAATATTTTATACTATATTTGTTTAAAAATCAAGATTTTACCAATATTTTCTTATTTATCCTTTTATTATAACATAATCTTTTTCTGCATTTGTTAATCTTTTTGCTCCTTGTTTTGTAATAACAATAGTATCTTCTATACGAACACCAAATTTACCTGTAATATATATACCTGGTTCATCTGTTATAACCATATTTTCTCTTAATATAAAATCCCCTGCTCTTGGACTTAGCACTGGCTCTTCATGAACATCTAAGCCTACTCCATGCCCTAAAGCATGTACCAATTCAAACCTATTTACTTTAAAATCGTTTTCCACCATTCTAGATAAAACTTTAACATTTGCTCCATCATACAGTTCTTTTAAAGTTAATTGTTGGTTTTTTAAAACTAATTCATATATTGGCTTTATATAATCTTGAACATAATCTACAAAAATTGTTCTTGTCATATCTGAACAATATCCATTATATTTACATCCAAAATCAATTGTAATTATATCTCCTGATTGAATTTTTCTTTCAGTTGGAACTGCATGTGGCATAGACGAATTTGGTCCGCGATGCTACAATAGTTTCAAAACTTACTCCTTCTGCTCCATGTGTTACAAAGTATTTTTCTATTTCCCATGCAATTTCTTTTTCTGTCATTCCTTTTTTTATAAAAGACTGCAAATGAGTAAAGCAATCGTCTGTTATTTTACATGCCATTTCAATATTTTTTATTTCTTCTTCATCTTTTATCATTCTTTGCTTCTCTATAATATGCTCTGTTTCTACTAAATTATTAATTTTATATCTTATTTTTAAATCTTGATATTTTGCATAAGTTATATAATTTTCTTCAAAGCCAACATTTTCACAAAACATGAAAAAGTTTTCATAATCTTCTTTTGATACATCTGTAATATTAGTTACAATAATTTCATCATCTATCGTTAGTGTTTTATTTACTAATTCAATGTATCTTGCATCTGTAATGTATATATTTTCTTTTCTTGTTAATAATAAAACTCCTTCTGCCTTTACTCCGTATTAGATAACGAATATTTATAGGATTTGAAACAATCATTCCATCCATGTTCATTCTTATAATTTTATCTCTTAACCATTTTAATTTTGCATTCATCTCTTTTCCCCCTAATTATAGATTTGAATATTATTAATCTATCCATTTAGCCTTTCCTAGTGTAAAAAATTTAGATAAAACTTGTACTAATATGTTAAATGGAACAAATATTACAATCATTGCAGCCATTACTATAAATGGACCAAATGGAATATATTCATCTGATTTTTTCTTTTTAGTAGCAATTAGTACTATACTAATAATTGCTCCTAATATAAATGCAATTAATGAAACTACTATGATGCCATAAAGCCCAAAGTATAGTCCTAATGCTCCCATTAGTTTTACATCTCCAAAACCCATTGCTTCTTTTCCTGCAATAAGCCCACCAACAAGAGTTATTAAAAGAAAAATTCCAGCACCAACAACCATTCCTAATAACATTTCTTTTGCTATATTAATATTAGAAATTCCATATATAAAAGTAATTAAAAGTCCTATTTCAAACATGGTCAAGTTTAATCTATTAGGTATAATTTGTAACCTATAATCTATAACAAATGCACATAATAGCATTGGTATTAGTATTCCAAACTTTATTAATGTTAAATTTTCATAAAAGCCTTTGTGAATTCCACAAAAATATACTAAAGCGATGTATGAAAAAATCATACAAAGAATAATCCAACCATTAATCTTTACTTTTTTATATTGCTTAAATATTTCTTTTGAAAATACTTTTTTTTCTTCTGGAAGTCTTAAGTTTACCCAATTAATAAACCATCCTATAATTGCTGCTAATATTCCTACTCCTACATAAGATAAAATATGTACATCATTTATATACATTTTTTGCTATTCTCCTTCCTGATTTTTTTCTCCATACTTTCTTTTAATTCGATTTTCAATTGGTCTTTTTATTAAAGTAATTAATATATCTTTTTCTTCAATGGGTTCTACTAAAATAGAAAACATTCCTACTCTATTAGCCCCTAATACATCTGTAAAAATTTGATCTCCTGCCACTGCTATTTTATTACTTTCTAGTCCCATTTTATTACTTGCTGTTATTAAACCTCTTTTTAATGGTTTTTTTGCAAAATATACATATGGTATATCAAGCTTCTTTGCCACCATCTCTACTTTTTCTTTTTTATTACTGTTTGAAGCAATACAAAACTTTATTCCTTTTTGTTTTAAATTTGTACACCACTCTAATATGCCTTCTGGCATGTTTTTGTAATAATCTATTAATGTATTATCTACATCTAATATAAGACCTAAAATGCCATTTTTTTCTAGCATTTCATATGTAATCTCTTGCACATTTTGCAAATAAATTTTAGGATATAAATTCATATTCAAACTCCTATGTCTTTTTTCTTTTTCTATCTTATCAATATCTATGATTTTTGTCAATTTATATTACAAACTTCTTTACAAAGATTTTTCGTTATTATATAATCTCTTTATAATTAGATAACTGTATAAAGAATATGTAGTAATATAAAATTAAAAACGAGTTCGACCTGTTAGCCAAAGGCGTCATATTTCTTTTTCCCAAAGTATAGTGTGTATCTTTCTTGTTAAAACCAATTATACTAAAACGCCGTGGAGAACGGAATTTTTAATTTTATATTACTACATATTCAAATAACCATTTATAGAATAATTTTTACAAAGGAGAAATCACATGGAAAATAGTAAAAATATGTCATATAATATGAAAATATTCCCAATATATAAAGGTCTTTCTTGGGATGCACTATTTTATTATGCAATTGAATTTTTATTTTTAACTAGTATAAAAGGATTATCTGCTGCACAAGTTCTGTTTGTAGATGCCTTTTACCCTATATTTAAATTTATATTAGAAGTTCCTAGTAATATAATAGTTAATAAATTAGGCAAACGAAGAAGTTTAATAATAGGTAACCTTTTTATTGTAGGAGATATTCTTTTTCTTATACTTGCAAATAATATGTATATGGTAATATTTTCATGGTTTTTGTCTGCTTTTGGATATGCCTTAAAAGGTTTAACTGAATCTAATTTACTTTATGATTCTATTCCAAAATCTGAAAAAAGAGGTGCAATATTTGCTAAAATAGATGGAAAATCAAGTTCTATATATTACTATTTAGATGCTATTTCTGGTATTTCAACAGGTTTTTTATTTGTTATTAATGGATATCTTCCAATGCTACTATGCCTTATAATATGCTTTATTTCGTTATTACTATCTTTTAATTTTAAAGATGTGGAATCTTCTTTAAGTGATGAAGATACTATTAGCAATACCTCTATTAAAGGAATTTTATTAGATTTAAAACAGGCTACAAAATTTATTGTAAAATCTAATAGACTTAGGAGCTTAATTATATTTGATGGCTTCTTTTGTGCATTTTTATCGATGTATTCTACTCTAAGAAGTAGTATTTTAACAGATATACATTTACCAGAACAATACTTTGGCTTAGTATATGCAGGTCTTCAATTAATATCTGGTATTTCTGCATCACATCAAGATAAATTTCATAATAAATACAGAAACCAAACATTAAGTGTTTTTGCTACCCGTTCTACTATTTCATTTATTATAATTGGTTTATGTACTATGACTAATTTAAATTTTGGATTAGCTCTAATGATTATATTCCTAATGTTTGCTTTGCAATATACGATAAAAGGTCCATATTATACTTTAGCAAAAAGATATTTATCGAACTTTACTACATCATCTATGAGAACAAAAATATCTTTAGTAGATGAACTTTTATATAGTATTATTAAGGCTATCTTATGTCTTGTTTGCTCTGCTTTATTAGAAATAACTACTACATCATATGTATATGTCATCTTAGGTTGCATATTTACAGTATTTTTCATATTCCTATTAGATTACATGAAAGGTACTGTAGGTTTAAAACCAGAGGAATATAAAAAAGAAGAAATTGAATTTCAAGAAATGCATTAAAAAGAAGGGAAATTTGAAAACAGCAATATTTTCAAATTTTCCTTCTTTTACTATTTACAAAATCTATGTTTTCCTATTGTTACTACATGTGGTCTTGACCATATCCATTTATTTGTTGCAGTAGCTGGGTTAAAGTAATATATAGATCCATATGATGGATCCCATCCATTTAATGCATCCTGTGCTGCTTTTTTTGCAGTACTATTTGGAGATAAATTAATTTGTCCATCATCTACTACATTAAATGCACCTTTTTGATAAATTACTCCTGCTATTGTATTTGGAAAATTAGAATTTTTAACTCTATTTAATACAACAGATGCAACAGCAACTTGCCCTGTATATGGTTCTCCCCTCGCTTCCCCATAAACTAACCTTGCAAGCAGGTTTACATCACTTGAATTTGACGATGCAGAACTACTTGTACTAGATGTATAAATCCCCATTGCTTCTAATGTTCTTTTTCCTGCAATCCCATCAACTACAAGTCCATTTTTTCTTTGAAAATATTTTACAGCAGAAAGTGTACCACTACCATATATTCCATCTACATTTCCACTATAATATCCCCATCTTTTTAGCTTTGTTTGTATTTGTCTAACCTCGTCTCCTCTAGAACCATATTTTGATAAAGCTTGTACCATACTAACACTAAACATATTATATAGAATAAATACTAATAACGCTAAACTAATGCTAATAATTGCAATTCTATTTTTATTAACTGTTTTTACTATCTTTTTCAATAAAAATCCCCCTTTGGAATTAATCTTTTTAAATATTTTTTCCAAAAAGGGAGAATTTATACAAAGTTTTATTTTTCGAATTTTTTATAAATACTTTCTAGTAAACTAAAATTACAACTTATACTTTCTAAAAATGAATTTGTATGATTTGTAACACTATTATATATACTTTTTGCTTTTCTTAGTATCTTTTCTTCATTTTTATTTATGTATATGATTTGTTGTTCTAATAAAATTTTATATTTATCTTCCTGATTACGTATATCTAATAGTTTTATACAGTCATTTGGCACTGGAATCATTGTACTAAAACGAATAATTCCCAATTTTCCTTCTTTGATTCTTATAAAAGATGAATTTTCTTTATATTTACTATGTTGAGGCTTAGGTGAATATAAAGGTGCAAAATATTGTATTTCATTAATTCTAAAAACAATTCCTACATATGGTCTAGTTTTCCCTTTATTAAATGCAATTAATTTATCATATTGAGATAAATATTGCACATATTCGTCATCTATCGTATAAAGTTTCATTTTTTCTCCTTTCTTTGACATTTTCAATTTAAAACTATGGATTTTAAAAAGATTTAAACTTAATGATAAAACTTGATAGGCAAAATACATATTTGAAATATATATTTTGCCTAAATTTTGATTCCAACTTATATGGCTTGGATTTTCCAAAGATTTAATTCCAACTTATATGGCTTGGATTCTCCAAAGATTTTCTATTTTTAGGGTATAGAAAACCCAAACTTTAAGCTCTTACTAAGTTGTTATTATAGTATATTCATTATAATAAATTTTATTAAAATTGTCAATTATTACTTAAAATATACCTACTATATTTCCATCTTTATCTACATCTATACTTTCTGCTGCTGGTACTTTTGGTAAACCTGGCATTGTAAAAATCTTTCCAGTTAGCACTACAATGAACTCTGCTCCTGTTTTTAGGCGTATTTCTTGTACATGTATTGTAAATGGTTTATCACAAATTAAGTTTTTAGGGTCATCTGAGAAAGAATATTGTGTTTTCGCCATACATACTGGAAAATTAGCATATCCTAATTTTTCAATTTTTAATATTTCTTCTTCTGCTTCTTTAGAATATTCTACACCTTCTGCACCATAAATGTTTTTTGCAATCTTTTCAATTTTAGTTTTTATCGAATCCTCTAAGCTATATGCATATTTTAAAGATCTTTCTTTGCTAGTTAATTCTACTATTTTTTCGGCTAAATCACTTGCTCCTTTTCCACCATATTCCCATGCTTCTACTAAACTTAAATTGATACCTTGCTCTTGTAATTTTTCCTTTAATAATGTGATTTCTTTTTCACTATCATCTATGTATTTATTAATTGCAACAATTACATTTAGTCCTAGTTTGTTTTTTAGATTGTCTACATGTTTTAATAAGTTATGTATTCCTTTTTCTAATGCTTCTATGTTTTCTTTTTTGATATCTTCTTTATCTACTCCTCCATGATATTTTAATGCTTTCATTGTTGCAACTATAACAACTGCATCTGGTTTTATTTCGGCTTTTCTACATTTAATATCAACAAATTTTTCAGCTCCTAAATCTGCACCAAAACCTGCTTCAGTTACTACATAATCCGCTAATTTTAACGCCATTTTTGTTGCCATTACACTATTACATCCATGTGCAATATTTGCAAATGGTCCACCATGAATAAGAGCAGGTGTATGCTCTAGTGTCTGTACCATGTTTGGCTTTATAGCATCTTTTAATAAAGCTGCTATACTTCCTTCTGCTTTTAAGTCTTTTGCATAAATAGGATTATCTTCTTCGTTGTAACCTATTATAATATTTCCAATTCTAGCTTTTAGGTCTTCTAAATCTGAACTTAAACACAATATTGCCATAATTTCAGATGCTACTGTAATATCAAACCCATCTTGTCTTGGCACAACACCTTTTTCTCCAGATAGTCCACATTCTATAGCTCTTAATTGTCTATCATTTAAATCTACACATCTTCTCCATACTACTTTTTTAAACCCTAATTCATTTCCAAAATAAATATGATTATCTATTAAAGCTGAAAGCAGGTTATTTGCTGATGTTATAGCATGAATGTCTCCTGTAAAATGTAGGTTAATATCTTCCATTGGAGCAACCTGTGCATGTCCTCCACCTGTTGCACCACCTTTAACCCCAAATACTGGTCCTAATGATGGCTCTCTTAGTGCTAGCATTGCTTTTTTTCCAATATATGATAATCCATCTGCCAACCCTATAGATATTGTTGTTTTTCCTTCCCCTAATGGTGTTGGGTTAATTGCTGTTACTAATATTAGCTTTCCATTTTGGTTGTTTTTAACTCTATTTCTTAACTCATTAGATATTTTAGCTTTATATTTTCCATAGCATTCTAATTCATCTTTTTCGATTCCTACTTTTTTTGCTACTTCTTCTATTGGTTTTAATTTTACACTTCTTGCAATTTCAATATCTCCCATTTTTCTACTCCTTTTATTTAAAATATTAATCCTGCTATAACTCCTATTGCTGCTCCTACTATTACTTGTGTTGGTGTATGTCCCAATACTTCTACTAGCTTTTCTCCTACTTGTACTCCACTTAAGCCTGGTGTTTCTACTAATTTGTTTAGTAATTTTGCTTGTTTTCCGGCTGCTCTACGTACTCCTGCTGCATCATACATAACAACAAATGCAAAAATAATCGCTACTGCAAATATTGGTGATGTTATACCTTCATTTTTTCCTACTAGAGTTGCAAGTGATGTTACAACTGCTGAATGAGAACTTGGCATTCCACCTGCACCTAATATTCGTTTAAAATTAAACTTTTTTGTTGTTACTAAATCATAAATCACTTTAAATGTTTGAATTCCAATCCACATTAGTATTGGAACATATAAGTATTTAAAATCTGTAATGTTCATGTTTTATCCCCTTTATTATCTTATTCTGCACTGAAGTTTTCTTCTGTAACATCATCTTCATTTTTTATTAAAATAGATATTCTTTTTTCTGCATCTTCTAATATTTTATTACATGTTTTTGATAGTTTCATGCCTTCTTCAAACTTAGTTACAGATTGGTCTAGATTCAAATCACCTTTTTCTAATTGGCTTGCGATTTGTTCTAATTCCTTCATTGCATCTTCAAATTTTATTGTATTCTTTTCTTGCAAAATCATTCACTCCTATCTAATTTTTTTAACTTATATTATTTTTGCATTTTTTGTTCCATCTATAAATCTTAGTTCTACTTCATCATCTTTTGCTATATCATTTACAGATTTTACAATACTTCCTTCTTTTTGAGTAATTACATAACCTCTTGTTAGTGTTTTTAAAGGACTTAATGTATCTAGTTTTGAAATAACTTTTACCATTTCATTTTTGCTATCTTTATATCTGTTTATAATACTATTTTGCATGTTTTTAACAATCATATCTAAACGAATAATTTTTTCGTTAATTTCTTGTAATGGTTCTTTAAATACTCTTCTTGCCATACATTTTTCATATTGTAAACGCATTAACTCTACTTTTTTCTTTAATGCTAGTTTGTATCTTGTTTTATAGTTTTCTAGTTTTAATGCTAATTCTTTTGTGTCTGCTACTGCAAGTTCTGCTGCAGCAGATGGGGTTGGTGCTCTTAAATCTGCTACAAAGTCTGAAATTGAGAAATCTGTTTCATGTCCTACTGCTGAAATAATAGGTATATTTGATGCATAAATTGCTCTTGCTACTACTTCTTCGTTAAATGGCCATAAGTCTTCTAGTGAGCCTCCTCCTCTTGCCAATATCAAAACATCTGCTAAGTTTTTATCATTCATAAATTTGATTGCATCTGCAATTTTTTCTCCTGCTTCTTCTCCTTGTACTGGCACAGGAAATAGCCTTATATATACGTTTGGATTTCTTCTTGTGCTTACATTTATAATGTCCCTAATTACAGAGCCCGTTTGAGATGTAAGTACTCCTACTACACGTGGCATAAATGGTAGTTTCTTTTTATGTTCCATAGAAAATAAGCCTTCTAACTCTAGCTTTTTCTTTAGTTCTTCATATGCTTTATATAAACTTCCCATTCCTTCTTCTTGCATTGCTTTACAATATATTTGGTATACTCCATCACGTTCAAATACACTTACTGTACCAAATACCATAACTTTCATTCCATCTTTTGGAGTAAATTTTAGGTTATCTGTAAATGATTTAAACATGATACATTTTATAAGAGAATTATCATCTTTTAGAGTAAAATATAAATGTCCTGTGTAATGATGCTTAAAATTTGAAATTTCTCCTTTTACTAGGACATTGTTTAGGTATTCATCTTTCGCTACTTTATCTTTTATATATTTATTTAAATCTGTAACTGAAATTGGTTCAATTTCCATAATATTCCCCTTTTAGTTTTCATTTTGTAGATCATTTTTTACAATACTTGCTAGAACTCCATTAACAAATGACGCACTGTTATCTTCCCCATATTTTTTAGCAAGTTCAACAGCTTCATTTATTGCTACTTTAAATGGTATTTTTTTATATAGCATTTCATATATAGCAAGTTTTAAAAGAGCAATATCTATTTTAGAAATTCTTTCTAATTTCCAATTTGTTTTTAAGTTAGATGAAATTTTTTCAGTGATTTCTTCTTTGTTCTTCTCTACTCCTGCCCATACATCTTTTATATATTCTTTGGTCTTTTCATCATTTATTTCATTACTTTCAAAATATAAATCAATTTGCTCTTCTTTATTTTCTTTTTGTATTTCTATACTATATAACAACTTAAAAGCTTGTTCTCTTGCTTCTGTTCGGTTCATATTTATTTTCCCCTTTTTAGATTTTAAATTCTATCTATTAAATTTTTTAGTTTTTCTTTTACTTCATATTTGTTTCTTTGTACATAGTTTCCTACAAACATACCAATTACTACTAATATAATTCCTACAATTAATTCGTAAAGGCGTGTAAATAAGATTATTAACGCTATAACTCCACCAATAATTGCTCCTGCATATTCACTTAAAAATTTTTTAAATCCATCCATATTGCTAATCCTCCTTATCTACTACCCCTTCTTTTTTAGGAGCAATATTTCTTACTTTAATATTTACTTCTTTAATATCAATATCGATTGATTGTTTAATAACTTCTTTTATTTTTACTTGTAATTTGTTTGATAAGTCTTTTATTATTGCTTCTTCTTCTACAAATAGGGTAACATCAATACTTATATTATTATCACTTGTTAGTACTACTTTTGATGTAACATTTTGTGTATTTTCAAATTCTTTTACTACACTACTTACCAAATTTTGAATTGTATCTCTAGAAATTAGTAATTTTCCGTTGTCATTTTCTATTAAGATTCCGTTGTCCATACTTTTATCCTTGTCCTTTTTTGAATCTGTAGAAAAGAATATACCTTTTATGCTAAGTATAATAAGTACTGCTAAAACTCCTAAAGTAATATTACTAGCCATTTGGTTGTTTAATAGGTTATTTGCATATATGTTAATAATATCTAATTTAATCCATCCAAATAATATAAAACAAAGTAATGCTGATACAATTAGCATAATGCTAGAAAATAGTACTAATATTATTTTGTCTAATACTTTCATTTATACTCCCCCTAAAATTATATTTTTGTATAGCCACATACTATGTGACTATACATTTATTAGTTTTCTTTTGTCTCTTGTTCTGTAACTTCTTGTGCTTTATCTGTACTTACTCCTTGTACATGAACATTTACTTCTAGTACTTTTAATCCTGTCATTGTTTCAACTGCTTTTTTTACTCTATTTTGAATTTCAAAAGCAACATCTGGAATTCTTGTTCCATATTCTACAATGATATTAACATCAATTTTTGTTTCTTTTTCTCCTACTTCTACTTTAATTCCTTTTGATAAATTTTTTTTACCACTTAATACTTCACTAATTCCTCCTGCAAATCCTCCTGCCATTCCAGCAACACCTGGAACTTCTGATACTGCTACTCCTGCTATAACAGAAACAACATCATCTGATATTCTTATTCCATTGTTTCCTTCTGTTTCTAATGAAACCTCATTTACTTGATTTTCTTCTTTTAATTCATTTTCCATAATTTTTTCCTCCTTATATATAAATACTTTATGATTTCTTTGTGTTTCAAGTCACAAAAAAATTGATATACTTTAGTTGCTTTCCATAGTATATCAATTTTTATCAAATTTTACAATATTTTTAACAAATATTCATAATTTTATTGTTACCAATAAATGCATATGAATTTTAATTAATTGCAAAACACATTTTATATTTAATTTCTAATTATTTTCTTTAAGACGCATTTGTTCTAAATCTCTACGACTTCTTTCTTCCAACTCTTTAAGTTTTAGTAATCTTTCTTGTTTTTGAGTATTATACTCTTCTACTATTTGAGTATTGCCATCTTCTTTTATAATTTTTATTTTCTTTATAAAAATAGAATTGATTGATCTAGGATATGCCTCTTCTATAAATGTATTAGGCAATAAATAAACTCTTACTTCTTGTCCTGGTTTAAATTTTAAATTAATGTTTTCTGGTAATCCAATAGACGTAAGTGTTTTTTTATTCTCCTCATAAACAAGTATATGATTTGGATAAATCTCACTTTCATTATATTCTATAATAATTCCTTTTATACTTAATCTATTTCTAATAACAATATAAGCTGAAATAAAAATAATTATTATAAGTACAATTAAAGAAATTATGATAATTTTTTTCTTTTTCATATGCATTTCCTCCTTATATAACTTTGTTTAATTTGCACTTTTATACTATATAATTGCATCATAGCATATTTTCCATTTTTTAACAAGTTAAACTGACAAATTTTACTAAAAAAAGTGTAAAATCTTATGTCTTCCTTTCATATAAAAAACATCACTTATATGATAAATTTTTCTAACTTTTATCATACAAATGATGTTTTTTTGCTATTTTTTAATACTTTTTATTGTTAAATTTTTATAATTTATTTTAATTGATTCATAACTTCTTCTGCGAAGTTTTCTTCTTTTTTCTCTATTCCTTCACCTTTTTCAAATCTTGCAAATTTTACTATTTTTGCTTTCTTTTCATCTAAAAGATTAGAGATTTTGATATCTGGATCTTTTACGAATGCTTGCTCTACTAAGCATATTTCTCCATAGAATTTTCCTATTCTTCCTTGTACCATTTTTTCTGCAATTTCTGCTGGTTTTCCTTCATTCATTGCTTGAACTTTTAAAATTTCCATTTCTTTTGATACACGTTCTTCTGGAACAGATGCTCTATCTAAGTATTCTGGTTTTGCTGCAGCAATTTGCATACAAATATCTTTTGCAAGCTCAGAATTTCCATTTTCTAGTTCTACTAAAACACCAATCTTTCCATCTCCATGGATGTATTTTTCTACTAATCCATTAGATTCAAATCTTTCAAATCTTCTAATTGTTATTTTTTCTCCTATTGTTGCTATTTTTCCTGTTAATACTTCTTCTACAGTTTTTGCTTCATCTTTTATAAATTTTTGTGTTAATAATTCTTCTACAGTTGCAGGTGCTTTTAGAGCTATTTGTTCAGCAATATCACTTGCAAAAGTTCTAAATTCTTCGTTTTTACCAACAAAGTCTGTTTCTGAATTTATTTCAACAACACTTCCTGTTTTTGCATCTTTTGAAACATATGCTGTAACAATACCTTCTGCAGCAATTCTATCTGATTTTTTTGCAGCTTTTGCAATTCCTCTTTCTCTTAATAATTCGATGGCTTTTTCCATATCTCCATCTGTTTCTGTTAATACTTTTTTGCAGTCCATCATTCCTGCACCTGTTTTTTCTCTTAAATCTTTTACCATTGTAGCACTAACCATTTTATTTCCTCCTTATTTACTTAATAATAAATAGTGAACATCTAATAATAAAGAATTATTCCCTATTGCTTATTCACTATTCATTATTATTTATATTATTCTTCTACACTTTCAGCTTCGTTTGCAACAACTTCTTCCATGCTTGCCATTTCTTCTTGTTCTTCTTCTACAACATTTGAAATTGGTTCAAAGCTTTCTCCTTGTCTTCCTTCTATTACTGCATTTGCCATCACTGTTGTAATTAGTTTTACAGCACGAATTGCATCATCATTTCCAGGTATAACGTAATCAACATCTTCTGGATTACAGTTTGTGTCGATTAATCCAACAACTGGAATGTTTAATTTTCTTGCTTCTAATATAGCAATTCTTTCTTTTTTAGGATCTACTACAAACATAACTCCTGGCATTTTATTCATTTCTTTAATTCCACCTAAGTTTCTTTCTAGTTTTTCCATTTCTTTCTTTAAAAGAATAACTTCTTTTTTAGGTAATACATCAAATGTTCCATCTTCTTGCATTGCTTCTAAGTCTTTTAGTCTCTGAATTCTTTTTTGAATTGTATCAAAGTTTGTAAGCATTCCACCTAACCATCTTTGGTCAATATAGTACATACCACAAGCTTCTGCTGCTTCTTTTACACATTCTTGTGCTTGTTTTTTTGTACCAACAAAAAGAATGTCCTTTCCTTCTTCTGAAGCTTCTTTTATAAATTCATAAGCTTCGTCAATTTTCTTTGATGTTTTTTGTAAATCGATAATGTGGATACCATTTCTAGCTTGAAAAATATATTCAGCCATTCTAGGGTCCCATCTTCTTGTTTGGTGTCCAAAATGTACACCTGCTTCTAGTAATTGTTTCATTGCAACTACTGCCATTTTAAATTCCTCCTTTAGTTTAATTCATCCATAAAGTTTTAACATTTGCACACACACCAATATTTTGGCACTAAAAGCAAACTAACTTTATGTGTATATTTTTTAACTATACAAGTATAACAAAAAAGTATTACAATTGCAATACTTTTTTGTTATTTTTACTAACTTTCAATTTTTTCTAGTCTTTCAACAGTATTTTTAAGCATTTCCTTGTATTTTTCTAGTTTTTCTTTTTCTTCATTAATCTTTGCTTCTGGTGCTTTTGAGGTAAATCCTGGATTTGATAGCATTTTTTCTGCTCTTTGTACTTCATTTTCTAATTTTTCTTTTTCTTTTAACAATCTTTCTTTTTCTTCTTCTAAATTAACTAAATCTTCAAATGGCATAAATACTTCCATTCCATCTGCTAAGATAGATATCGCATTACTTGGAATTCCTTCTTTTGTTTCTTGTATAATTATTTTATTTCCAAAACCTAATTTTGCAATAAATTCTTTAGATGCTTTAATTTCTTCTTTATATTCATTTGTTACAAAGATAAGATTTGCTTTTTTTGATGGATGTACATTCATATTTGCTCTTACATTACGAATTTCTATTATTACATTTTTAAATTCTTCTATAAAATCTTTTGTTTCATTATATTCTACTCTTTTTCTTATTTTTGGCCAATGTGTAACCATTAAATCTTTATCATCATAATTTACTAGTTTTTCATATATTTCAGATGTGATAAATGGCATAAATGGATGTAATAATTTTAAGCAATCGCCAAAAACATAGTTTAATACAAAACTTACTTGTGTCTTTTCTTCATCTTTTTCGCTATATAACCTAGATTTTGCCATTTCAATATACCAATCGCAAAACTCATTCCAAATAAAGTTATATATCTTATCTAATGCAATTCCTAAATCATAATTTTCTATATTTTCTGTTACTTCTTTTATTAAATTGTCTAATTTATTTAATATCCATCTATCTTCAATTCTTAAATATTCATTTTTATATTGTTTTGTTTCTTGGTCTTTTGCAATTTTGTCAAATTCCATTATTTTATTATCATCTGCTAAATTCATTGTAATAAATTTTGCAGCATTCCAAAGTTTGTTTGCAAAATTTGATGCTTGTTCTAGCTTTTCTGGCATATAACGTATGTCATTTCCCATAGTGGTTCCAGAAATAACTGAAAACCTTAAAGCATCTGCACTATATTCATTTATTACATCTAATGGGTCTACTCCATTTCCTAATGTTTTTGACATTTTTCTTCCGTTTTGCATCTCTTACAATTCCATGTATTAAAGTATCTTTAAATGGTACTTGGTTTGTAAATTCTAGCCCTTGTGTCATCATTCTAGATATCCAGAATGTAATAATATCAAACCCTGTTACAAGTACACTTGTTGGGTAAAATTCTTTGTAATCTTCATTTTCTGTATTTGGCCAACCTAATGTTGAAAATGGCCATAATGCAGAACTAAACCATGTATCTAATGTATCTGGATCTTGCTCAAAATCTTTTGCTCCACATTTTTTACAAATACTTGGCATTGTTTTTGATACATGAATTTCTCCACATTGTTTACAGTAATATGCTGGAATTCTATGCCCCCACCATAATTGACGAGAAATACACCAGTCTTGAATATTGTCTAGCCAGTTAAAATATTGTTTTTCATATCTTTTTGGAACAAATCTCATTTCATCATTTCTTACTGAATCTGCTGCACGTTTTGCTAAATCTTTCATACTAACAAACCATTGTGTTGAAATTTTAGGTTCTATTGTATGTTTACATCTTTCACATTTTGCTACATTATGAGTGTATTCTTCTTCTTTTACAAGTGCTCCAATTTCTTTTAGTTTTTTTACTATTAGTTTTCGTGCTTCTAGTAAATCCATTCCTTTATATTCTGGAACTAAATCTCCCATTTTGAAGTTCTCATCAAATACTTCTATTATTTCTAAGTTATGTCTTAAACCTGCTTGATAATCGTTTAAATCATGAGCAGGTGTTATTTTTACACATCCTGTTCCAAATTCTTTTTCTACAAATTCATCTGCAATAATTGGTATTTCTTTATTCATAATAGGCAAAATACACATTTTTCCTATTAAATTTTTATACCTTTCATCTGTTGGGTGAACTGCTACTGCTGTATCTCCTAACATTGTTTCTGGTCTTGTTGTTGCAACTGTAATATATGTGTCTTCTCCTTCTATTTTATAGCGTATATGCCATAAATGTGATGGTTCTTCTTTATATTCTACTTCTGCATCAGATATAGATGTGTTACAACTTGTGCACCAGTTTACCATTCTTTTTCCTTTATATATTAGCCCTTTTTCATATAGTTTTATAAATTGTTCTAAAACAGCATCACTCATTCCTTCATCTAAAGTAAAACGATTTCTATCCCAATCACAAGAACATCCTAATTTTCTTTGTTGTTCTTGAATTGTTCCACCATATTCTTTTGTCCATTTCCATGCTTCTTCTATAAATTTTTCTCTTCCTAAGTCTTCTTTTTTGATGCCTTCATTTGCTAATTTTTGTACTACTTTCATTTCTGTTGAAATAGATGCATGGTCTGTTCCTGGAAGCCATAGGGTTCTATATCCTTGCATTCTTTTAAAACGAATTAGAATATCTTGTATTGTATCATCTAATGCATGCCCCATATGTAGTTTTCCTGTTACATTTGGTGGTGGCATCATAATAGTAAATGTTTCTTTTTCTCTGTCTTCATCTGGTTTGAAATATCCACTTTTCTCCCATTTTTCATATAATTTTTCTTCAAATTCTTTTGGATTGTACTTGTCTGCAAGTTTGTGATTACAATTTTCACACATAATATCTCCTCCTTTAAAAATCATTTTAGGGCACAGTGGTGTCATGTCTTACGGGTATTCCCACAAACGATGCCCCTACATTAAAAACAAAAACCCCCACCCTGTATAAGGGTGAGGTTTAATTCACGGTACCACCTTAATTTATGATATTTCTATCACATCTTAGTTAGCCTTAACGTGGCTTAAACGAATATTTTTACTTAAGTTTTCAAAATATTAACTCCAAAGCTACTTCAATTTGCCTTTTTCTTATAGAAACTTTCAGCCTATGGTTTCTATTCTCTTTTAGTAAGTACAAATTTACTCCTCTTTTTCCTTGTTTTTATATATGTTACTATTTTACATTGATACACTTATTTTGTCAATCCTAAATATTAAAATAAATTAGTAAAGCACCAATAATTCCTAAAATAAATCCCATTATTTTCATTCCACTTGTCGCTTCATTTTGGTCTCCAAAACTAAATAATTTTTTAGTTAAAATTCGTGCATCAAATACCATAATTGTTCCTATTAATGCAATTATAACTCCTATTCCAATTAATATTCCTTTTAACATAGTTTCAACATCCTTTTTATTTGATACATATATAATATTATGTTTTTGTGATTTTGTCAATAACTATAAATACACCCCGCACTCTATGTGCAAGGTGTATTTTTTAAATTTTTGAGAATCTGTACAATATTTTTCACATGCCGATACTTATATTGCTTCTCTGTCTCTCCTTGTATTCTCTGGGGTTTGCTATTAATGGTTGTTTCTACCTTAGCAACAGGAACATAGTTTCTAGTTTTCCATGCTGCAAGCACTTCACTAATTTCTTCCTCTGATAAGCAAAATACTTTAATTTCATCATTAACTAATTTTTCAAGTATTGCTACACCTTTGAAAGAAAAATTCAGTCCTAAACATCTAAATTCCTCATGCATACGCATCCTCCTGTCTAATAGCAACTATATGAGCTTGCTATTTTTCTATGCTTTTCATTGGTTACGTAAACCATTGTACCATATTTTGGTAAAATATGCAAGTACTTTTTCTTATATTTCTAGCCTATTTTGGAATTTTTCTTTCACCATTTTTCTTAAATTTTCGTTCTTTTTCGACATTAGTTTTGGATCTTCTTGTAAAATTTTTATAGCTAAACTTTGAACCATTTTCAAAACTGGCATATCTTCAAATAAGTTTGCAATTTTAAATTCTGGAAGTCCATGTTGTTTTGTTCCAAAAAATTCCCCCGATCCTCTTAGTTCTAAGTCCTTTTCTGATATTACAAATCCATCATTTGTAGACTGCATTACTTTCATACGTTCTCTAATTACTTCGAAATTTCCTTGATATTTTAAAATACAATATGACTGGTATTCTCCTCTTCCTACTCTACCTCGCAACTGGTGAAGCTGTGCAAGCCCAAAACGTTCTGCATTTTCAATTACCATAATACTTGCATTTGGCACGTTTACTCCTACTTCAATAACTGTTGTAGAAATTAAAATATCTATATTTCCATTTTTAAACTCCTCCATAATAGCATCTTTTTCTTTTGGTCGCATTTTACCATGCAAATATTCTACCTTATATTCTGGAAATACCTCTAATTTATATTTTTCTGCAAGCTCTATTACTGATTTTAAATTTAATTCCTCATTTTCTTCTACTAATGGACATACTATATAAGCTTGTCTACCCTCATCTACCTGTTTTCTTATAAAATTATTAACTCTTTCTTCCATACCTTTAGTAACTGCAAATGTATCTATCTTCTTTCTATTTGGAGGTAGTTCATCTATTATAGATATATCCAAATCTCCATATAAAATTAGTGCTAATGTTCTAGGTATTGGTGTTGCAGTCATTACAAGTACATCTGGATTTTCTCCTTTACTAGATATTACTTTTCTTTGTCTTACCCCAAAACGATGTTGCTCATCTGTTACTACAAAACCCAAATTTTTAAATATAACGTTTTCTTCTAATATAGCATGTGTTCCAATTAGTACATCTATTTCGCCATTTGCTAGCCTCTGTAATATATCTTCTTTCTTTTTTTTGCTAATACCACTAATTAAAAGTTCACACCTTATTCCAAATGGTTCTAATACTTTAGTATATTCTTCCATATGTTGGCTTGCAAGAATTGCAGTAGGTGCCATAATGGTCATTTGGTATCCACTTTTTACTGCTTTATATGCAGAAATAATACTAACAATCGTCTTTCCGAGAACCAACATCTCCTTGTAGTAATCTGTTCATTGGCTTTTTATTTTCCATATCATGGTCAATTTCTTCTAATACTCTAAGCTGTGCTTTCGTTAGTTTAAAAGGTAAATTATTTATTACATCTGACATTTTAGCTTCTTTAGAAAAGGCTATTCCTTCTTCTTCTCCGTGTATATTGGTTTTTTAATGAAAGAAGTGCAAGTTGCATACTAAGTAATTCCTCAAATACAAGCCTTTTTCTTGCCTTCTCAAATTCTTCAAAATTTTCTGGAAAATGAATTTTATTGGTCGCTTCTTCAGAAGATAATAGATGATATTCCTCTAATAAATACTCTGGTAGTGTTTCTTTTAAATATCCTTTTGTCATCTTTAACCCATTTTCTATAATTTGCCTAATAGCATTTCCGTGATAAATTATATGTTAATGGGTAAACTGGAATAATTTTCCCTGTATTTTTGTTTTTTCCTTCTTCATCAAAAGTAGGTGACATCATTTCTACATTTCCATTTCTTTTGGTTACTTTTCCAAAGAAAGAGTATGTTTCTCCTAATATGAACTTAGATTTTAAGTAACTTTGGTTATACCATGTAAGAATTGCACTACCTGTATCATCTCTTACAATCAGCTTATAAATTGTCATATTTTTTCTTTTTGTTCTAATTTCATTTACCTTTGAAACACAAACAGCATGGATTAATACTTCTTGTCCATCTATTACATCTGCTATTTTTGTAGCTTTACTTCTATCTTCATGCTCTCTTGGATAATATGTAATTAAGTCTTTTAATGTATATATATTTAGCTTATTCAATAGTTTTACGCGATTTGGTCCTACACCTTTTACAAATTTCACATCTTGTTCTAAATCAATCATCTACTTCACCTTCTTCCAATACTATCATGTATTCTATCATAATCTGTAAAATTTTCCAATAACCTCTTGTTTTTTTTTTACATTTATGTTAGACTAATTGGTAGACAATTTATTAACTTTATTAGGAGGTGCTAAAAAAATGGCAAAATGTGAAATTTGTAACAAATCCGTTGCTCACGGAAATCAATTAAGTATAACTCGTTCTCACATTAGTAAAAGAACTACTAGAACATTTAAACCAAATATTAGAACAGTAAAAGCTATTGTAGACGGACAACCAAAAAGAATTAGTGTATGTTCTAAATGTTTACGTGCAGGAAAAGTTAAAAGAGCTTAAAATAGATTTAAAAAAAGTAGGTAAACACCTACTTTTTTTGTTATATGGAAAAAATAATTGTAGGGGCATCGTTTGCGGGAATACATCGTAGGACATGACACCACTGTGCCCATTGATGTTAAAGTATATATAATAAAAACTAAAATATATGAAAATTTTCAAAAATGCTCGTTCAAGATAATTATCGCAGAAATTCTAAGTAAATTTTATGGCACCCTTCCACGAAACGTGAACTCTTTCCATAAAATTTACAAAGAATTTCTAAGCTCAATTACTTTCAATGCGCTTTTTTCAAATTTTATATATTTTAGTTTCAAAAATAATTTAGTATAATAGTTATGTACTAATCCTTTATACCAAATATTAACTTTACAAAACCCCTTAGGAATTTAGGTACCTTTTTTACAACAATTTGCATTTATTCCACTCTCCTTTACTTATAAACTATATTAACAGGCAAGCCATACAAGCCCTAATATTAAGATTGCTGAACCAATCAAAAACAACCATCCTGTTAGTGGAAGTAATAGTACTAATAAAATTCCTAATCCTAGCCCAATTAAACATACACCACACGTCTTCTTAAGTATTCCAAACATAATACCTTACCTCCAATCTTACTTATATTATATTAAATTTAATAAAAAAGGTGATACTATGAAAAAAGAACAATCAAAAGAATTTGTCGAAATATTAAAAAAAACATACCCAGATGCTACATGTTCATTGGATTTTACTACTCCTTTTGAAATGCTAGTTTCTGTTATGTTATCTGCACAATGTACAGATGAAAGGGTAAATAAAACTACTCCTTCTATATTTAAAACTTATAAAACACCAAAAGATTTTGCAAATATTGATATTTCTTTATTAGAGAGCCTTATTCATCCTTGTGGTTTTTATAAAAATAAAGCAAAAAACATTAAAGCTTGTGCTACTAAAATTGTAAACGACTTTGGTGGAAAAGTACCACAAACTATGGAAGAACTGCTAACTCTTCCTGGTGTTGGAAGAAAAAGTGCAAATGTTGTTTTATTAGAAGCATTTGGTATAGCAAATGGTATTGCTGTAGATACACATGCAAAAAGAATATCTAATAGAATTGGTTTATCAAAAGAAGAAGATCCTGAAAAAATTGAACAAGATTTATTAAAAATCTTTCCAAAAGAGTATTTAAAAGATATAAACCATTTATTTGTATGGCATGGCAGAAAAACTTGTGATGCACGAAAACCAAATTGCGAAAATTGTGCAGTAAAGAAATATTGTAAAAGTTATAAAAATAAGAAAAGCTAAAATTTTGCTTTTCTTATTTTATTGTATAAATTGTATTATGAATATAATTTATAGCAATTCACAATTGAAATTTACATACTTTCTTGTTCCTAAATTGCAAACCCTGGTCTCACTCCATAAGTTTGTGTAGCAACATTATTTCTACAAGCTATCCAAGGAACTGAATAGCAAAATCTATTATTTTCTAAATATCCCGTTGATCGAAGCCACCAACAACTAAGGCTATCAGCTAACTTATTTCCATCAGTATTGTAATAAGCATCTATATTTTTGTAATACTTATATTGTTCCCCTTCACGTGCTACTGTATATCCAAAATATCCAACTTTATCACCATTATTCCATATTTCTGAACATGATAATAGCCATAATTTATCATTCACAGTTGTTACACTTGTATCATCATTATAAGTTTCTACATATTGTTTATTTACTTCTTTTATATATTCTTTATTTTCTAAACTATCATATGTTGTAGTATTTAGAGTATTTCTTAATTCACATGCTCCCCATCCTCCTGTATTTGTATTTGTACTATTCATATTTGAATATGTTAGAAATTCTGTGAATTCAAAACTTATTCCTGCATAAGTGTTTGTTCCTGTATATGCACCTGAATTTGCTAATACATCATGGTTAAATCCTAATATTCGTACTTGTTTTCCATTTACTGTTGTCCAATCACCTATTCCTAATGTACCATCTTTTCCATTTATACTTACATTTACTTCTACTGTATCATTACTTACTTTTCCTTCTTCTGTTCCATAATTATTTGATATTGCTTTTGCAATTTGACTTAATTCTTCCCATGTATATTCTATCTCTTTTGCTTCATGTGTATTTGCTCCTATTCCTACACTTGGTGGTGGAGGTGGTGTTACTGTTATATTGCAATTTGAACTTACTCCACTTCCATCATTTGCTGTAGCTGTTATTATTGCTAATCCTTCCCCAACTGCTGTTACTAATCCTGTATCATCTACTGTCGCTACGTACTCATTACTACTTGTCCATATTATTGTTTTATCTACTGCGTCTGTTGGTAATACACTTGCTATTATTGTTTCTGTTCCATCTTTTACTAATTCTATATTTGTCTTGTCTAGGGTTATAGATGTTACTTTTGGTGGTTCTGTTTTTATGCTTTGTGTTTCTTTTATATCTCCTCCTTCACTTGTTATTAATTCTACCTGTATTATATAATTGTTATTAGTTGGTAGACCTGTAAATGTATATTCGTTTGTATTTAATGTTGCTATTTCTGTAAATGTAGTTTCACCAGCTGTTACATTTTTTATACTATATTTGTAACTTGCCCCATCTCCATTACTTGCAATAATTTTTACACTTATACTATTTATTGTTGTTCCTGTTACTTGTAAACTTGCTATTTTAGGTGTACTGTCTGGTTTACCCTGGTATGTTACTTTTATATTTCCATTTGCTTCTTTTCCAACTGTAAAAACATATCCTTCTACTATTATGTTTTTGTTATCAACATCTATATCTTGTATGTCACTTGCTGTTATTACTCCCTTATTTATTAAATGATTTACATATTCCTGGACAGTTGGTGTTTGTCCATTTTTTCTTGCAAATAGTTCTACCTTCTCTAGCTCTAATTTTTCTAATATTTCACTTATTTTATACTGTTCTCCTGCTTGCTGTGCTTGTTTTAATATTCCATGCTCTCCTAACGTTAAGTTTATTACTACGCCCGCTAAGATTAATAAAAGTATGATTGTAATTACTAGGGCAATTAGAGTAATGCCGTGTGTGTGTTTGTTTTGATTGGGCACAGTGGTGCCTGTCTCACGGGTATTCCCAACAAACGGTGCCCCTACATGTATAGAGTATGTCTTTGTAGTGTTTTTATTATTCTCCATTTTCTTCTTCTCCTTCTCGTTTACATTTTTTCTTCTTTTAGTATTTCTCTTTTATCAATATGTATACATTTTATCTTTACTTATATTACTTGTCAATGATTTTTGCATTACATTTTAATTACAATATTTAAATGATTTATTACTTTTTTAAAATATTATTACTTAACTTATTAATTAACATCTATTTCTTGACAAATGCTATATTTAGATATATATTTACATTATCAAAAAATAAAATTAAGGAGGATTTTTATGTTAAAAAACAAAACAAAATTTATTGTATTAGTATTAGTATTTTTGCTAGTTATTTCAACATTTAGCTTTGCAACAGATACTGCTACACCTACATCTGAAGTTCCTGGTGATAATGCAAGAACAGAAGGCGAAGTACCTGATGAAAATACTAATCCAGATAGTCCACAATATCCAGAAGAAGATATTTACAACGGTGATTTATATCTATTTGATAATGATATTACAATGGATAAATTAGTAGATGGAAATGTATTTCTTTTCGGTAAAAATATTAAAGTAACTGGACAAGTAAATGGTTGCTTATTTGCAATTGGAGATAATGTTACCTTTGAAGAAAGTTCTTACATAATCCAATCCATATACGTTATGGCAAATGAATTAACTCTTAATGGTAGTGCCAATGACTTATATGCATCTGCAAGCAAAATAAATGCAAGTCATAGCTGTTTTATAATTCGTGATATGAGAGTTATTGCAAATACTTTTAATTTTAGTGGTTGTGTTGGAAGAGATGCCTTTGTAGGAGCTAATAATTTCTATTTTGATCAAACAGTAGACAAATCAGCACTTATTTATGGTAATTTAACTTATTATTCGGCAAATGAATTATCTTTAGGTCCAGACTTTGTACAAGGAGACATTAACTATCATAAAGAAAATGATAATTCAGTAGCATCTATAATAATTGAAAAAGTAATTAGCTTATGTAATTCAATTTTATATGTATTAGTAGTATTTTTGCTATGCTTATGGTTAGCACCAAAATTCTTATCACAAGTTACAAGCTATATGACTGTTGGTAATTGTGCTAAAGCTTTTGGAATTGGAATATTAACTATATTTGGAGGTATTGCTATAGGATTTGTTCTTTTATTTACAGTTGTAGGAATTCCTGTTGGAATAGCAACTATTGGATTAACAATTTTATTATCTTCAATTGCTACTGCTATTACATCTATTAGTATTACTTACAAACTAAAAGAAAAATTTAAATATTCTAAAAATTATATGACATATCTAACTCTTGCTTGTATTGTTATTGTAATTTGGGCATTAAAATTAATACCATATGTTGGAACAGCTATTTCATTTGTTGTAACTTCAATTGGTGTTGGAATTGTAGCTCACTATATAATTACAAAAAACCATACTAAAAACGAAAATAAAACCGAAACAGTAAAAGAATAAATATATAACAATAAAATAGTAAAAGAATAAAATATATAAAATTTGAAAAAAGCGTATTGAAAGTAAATTTTGTATACGTATGTTTTAAAAATTTGTGGGAGAATCTCACACACTTGTGAGAGGGGCCTACAAATTTTTATTACATACTGTGCAAAATTTATCTTAAACGAGCATTTTTAAAAATTTTCATATATTTTATTCTCTATTTTAGTTACTTATTCTTTCAGTAATTTAATTGTTTCTTTATAATCTTCTGTTTTTATAATACCACTACCAACAACTGCAATATCTACACCTGAATCTCTTACACTTGGCATTGTTTCTAAATTTATTCCTCCATCTGCTTCTATGTCAAACTCTAAATTGTTTTCATTTCTAAATTCATTTAGTTTTTTTACCTTTTCTAAAGTTTCTGGTATTAGCTTTTGGCCACCTTTTCCTGGCTCTACTGTCATTATAAGTACCATATGAATAAACGGTAAAAACTCATATATTTTTTCTACCTGAGTATTAGGGCTAATAGCTAGTCCTACTTTTACTCCCTTATCTTTTATGTACGAAATTAGATTACATACCTCTTCTTTATTTTTGCAAGCCTCATAATGAAATGTAATTATATTTGGCATATATGGCATGTACTCTTCTACATATTTCTCTATATCTTCTACCAATAGATGTACATCTATTGGTAAATTTGATATTTGCTTTATTTGATTTGTATATCCTTTCATTCTTTCTTCTGTATTAGTCTCTACAAATTTTCCATCCATTACATCAATATGAAAATAATCTGTATGTGCTACCTCTAAATTATAAATATGTTTAGTAGCATTATATGTTTCTAGTGATAAAAATGATGTTGATATTTCTACCATTTGTGTTCCTCCTTATCTTTTAAATCTTTATATATTTTAACATAATTTTCATAACGTTCTTTACTAATTCTTCCTTCTTCCATTGCCTTTCTTATTCCACATTCTTGTTCTTTTATATGTGTACACCCTACAAATTTACAATTTTTCTCTTCTTCTTTAAATTCTCTAAAATACTTGTACAAATCTGTCTTTTCTATTTCATATATATCAAATGTAGAAAATCCCGGTGTATCTGCAATATATGTCTTACTATCAATTTTATATAACTTAACTTCTGTTGTTGTGTTTTTCCCTTTTCTATTTTTACTACTAATTACGCCTTCCTTGGTTAAATCTTTACCAAATATACCATTTAGAATAGTAGATTTTCCAACCCCAGAGTTACCAGAAAAAGCACTAGTTTTACCTTGTAAAACTTCTCTTATTTCCTCTATTCCTTGTTTTTCTTTTGCACTTACTATTAACACTTTGTAACCTATATTTTCGTAAATACCCTTTATCTTGTTAATCATTTCTTCTTTTTCTAAATCTATTTTATTAATAACAATTATAGGCCCTATATTTAAAAATTCTGCAAATGCTAATTGTTTATCTAGTAATAATAAATCTGGTTTTGGATCTTTTGCAGATACCACAAAAATAAGCTTTGTAAGGTTTGCAAGTTTTGGTCTTTTTATATAATTATCTCTTGGAAGAATTTTAGTAATAACTGCAGTGTTTTTATCTTCTTCTATAATATCTATTTCTACTCTATCTCCAACTGTAGGCGTCATTTCATCTATTTTAAATTTTCCTCTTGCAACAGCCTCATATGTTACACTATCTACTTCAATTTCATACTTATTAGACACATTTCCAACAATAATACCTTGCATATCTACTCCTTTTATTACACCTATTATATACTATTATATTTTTTTAAGCAAGAAAAACTCATGCTTTATTTTTCTAGACATCTTGGCTAATATATCTTTTGATACAAGTATATCTTCTATATACTTGTTATCTATATATGTAATTTCATTATATTCCTTTTCTTGGATTTTCTTTGAAAGAATACAAATTATTCTTTTATGATTATAAACAATTTTCCTTATGTCTTCTTTTAAACTGCTATTACTGATATAGTAATTATTATATTTTATAAAGCTCAAGCATGAATTAACATTTCCTATTATCTTATCCGACTGCAAATAAATTTTATTTTTATCATAGTCTCCTATCATTTTAGCATTTTTACTTATATTCATTAGCATTGGTAATACCATAAGCTTCGTTTTCGTATTTCCATCTTTTCTGTATCCGTATTTCACTTTCAAGAATACGATTATGTATGCATTTATCATAAAATTCATTCGCTTTTAAGTTTCGTGGCTTTATCCCCGTTAAATGTAAAAAATTTGATTTTAGAAATTTAGCCTCAATAAATTTAGTCTTTTCATCTTTATATATAAACATTATATTTCTATTTTCTAAATTTTCTTTATACATTTTTGCACAAATACATACTGTATTTATTATCTCGCTTTTTTCAATAATTAACACCTCCTAAAAGCAAAGAGAAATTAGCATTACTTAAATTGTAATACTAATTTCCCCCTATATCTACTGATTTTTCTGTTGTCCGCCAACCGTAAGCCCATTCGTCTTACATTTATTTCGAATTTTTCCGTTGTCCGCCAACCGTAAGCCCATTCGTCTTACATTTATTTCGGATTTTTAGTGTCAGCACACTGAGATTTTAAAATCTCGTTATAGTATATTCATTATACTACACATTATTTATAAAATCAATATTTTATTCCACAGTTACTGATGTTTTTTCGTTTAGGTTTAATTGAACTGTTTTTTCTAGTATATCATCTATATATACTTTTACTGTAACTGTTCCAATTCCTTGGAATTCTTTTGATAAGTTTGTTTCTGTTTTGTTTACAGTATCATTATATATTACATCATCGCCAACAACAATTTTTACTTTAGCCCTTCTATTTGTACTTCCTACTGTGTTTCCTTCTGGTTCTTTATATCCTGTAACAGATTTTACATTTACAATTACTTTTCCTGTTTTCATTTTAGCTATCTTGTTTACAGTAATAGTAACAGCTGTTTCGGCGTCTACTGTACTTCCTGCCTCTTTATCTTGTTTTAAAACAATTCCATCATCTTTTGTCTTATCTTCCCCATATATTACTTCTTTTACTTTTAGTTTATTGTCTGTTAATAGCTTCTTTGCTTCAGCTTCTGTTTTTCCTGTTAAATATGGAACTGTTACTTGTTCTATTCCTGTTCCAATGCTTACATGAATTTTAATAGTCTCTCCTGCATTTATTTCTGTATTTTCTCTTGTTTCTTGAGAAATTACATAACCTTCTTCTACAGTTTTACTTGCTTCTTCTATTACTTCTGCTAATAAATTAGCATCTTCTAAAGCTCTAATTGCCTCTTCTTTTGTTAACCCTACAACTTTTGGTACTTTTGTTATTTCTTGACCTTTACTTACTACTACTTTTACTTCTGATTTTTCTTTTACTGTATACCCATCCATAAATTTAGGTTCTTGGCTTATTATATACCCTTCTGGTACATCTGGACTAAATTGCGGTTCTAGTTCTGTATATACTAATTTTAAGTCTTTAATTGTTTTTTCTGCTTCTATTTTAGACATTCCTACTGTATTTGGTAATAATACTTCTTTTACTTGTGTTAGTCTTAATCCAAAATATGTAATAGCAATTGTTGCTGTAAATAATAAAATTGATATAACTATAAAAGAGAATATTTTGTGTCTTTTTATAAAAGCTATTAGTTTATTTTCTTTCTTTTTAGGAGTACTGCTTTTTTTGCTAGGGTTCTCTTTTGCAATATCTGTATCATACATAGTTGGAATTTTTTGTGTAGGAAAATCATTTTCTATATCTTTCATAAACACAAAATTTCCATCTGGATTTTTTAATGCCATGTTTAAATCTTTTAACATCTCAGATGCACTTTGATAACGTAAATTTGCATCTTTTTGCATCGCTTTTATAATAATTTTATTTACTGAATTTGGTATAGTTGGGTTTAGAATTGCTGGTTCTATCGCTTTTTCTTGCATATGCATTAATGCAATAGATACTGGTGTATCTGCATCAAAAGGCACTTTTCCTGTTACCATTTCATACATAACAACACCTAATGAGTATAAATCAGATTTAGCATCTGTAAATCCTCCTCGTGCATGTTCTGGTGAAAAATAGTGTACAGAACCAATTGTTGTTCCAAATGCCGTAATTGTTGAATTAGATACAGCTTTTGCTATTCCAAAGTCTGTTACTTTTGCAACACCTTCTTCTGTAATAATAATATTATGTGGTTTTATATCACGGTGAACTATATTGTTTTTGTGTGCAGTTTCTAATGCTGATGCAATTTGGATTGCTACATTTATAGACCATTTCCAAGAAAGTTTACCTTCTTCTGCTATTACTTCTTTTAGAGTTTTTCCTTGTACTAATTCCATAACAATGTAATATAAATTTCCTTCGTTTCCTACATCATATACCCCTACAATATTAGGATGGTTTAAACTTGCAACTGCTTGTGCTTCAGAACGAAATCTTTTAATGAATTCTTCATCTGTTGTAAATTCATCTCTTAAAATTTTTACTGCAACAAAACGATTAAGCACATTGTCCTTTGCCCTATATACTGTTGCCATTCCGCCATTTCCTACATTTTGGATAATTTCATATCTGTTTGCAATTAATCTACCTTCTAAGTTCATCATTTTTCATCTCTCCTATAATTTTAATTGTTTTTTATTACAAGTACAGTAACATTGTCATATCCACCCATTTCATTTGCCCTTTGTACTAGCATATTACAACAATTATTTATATTTTCTTTTACATAGTCATAAATTTCTTGTTCTTTTACCATATTGGTTAACCCATCTGAACAAATAAGTATTACATCATCTGCTAAAAAACCTTTTACCATCACATCTGGTTCTACATATGGTGTACATCCTAAAGCTTTTACTAGCATATTCTTTTTGGGATGATTTATAGCTTCTTCTTTTGTAATTGTCCCGTCTGTTACTAGTTGTTCTACATAGCTATGGTCTTTTGTAAGTTTTCTAATAAATGTACTCCTAATTCGATAAATTCTACTATCTCCTATATGACCAATATATGCCTTATTATTATATATTAAACAAACCTCCAAAGTAGTACCCATATTTTCTAAACCGTGCAGTTTCTTTTGCTTTTTCATACACTACCATATTAGCATATTCTATACCACTTTCTATTAGCTTTAAAATGCTTTCTTTGTCATGTGGAATAGTAGAAAAATTATTCTCAATATAACTTTTTACACTTAAAGTTGCAAGTTTACTTGCAATTTCTCCACCATTATATCCTCCCATTCCATCTGCTAATATGTATAATTTTAGTTCATCTTCATCATTTGCTATATAATAAAAGTCTTCGTTTATATCTCTTGCCTTTCCAAGATCTGTTTTTGCAAAAGCCTTCATCTTTCCTCCTTATAAGCTCTTCCTTCGTAATTGTCCGACATGCAGCATCTATGTCTGAACCTAATTCTCTTCTTATTGTTGCTACAATTCCATGTTCATTTAGATAATCACGAAATTTTATAATATTTTCATTTGTACTTTTTGTATATGTTCCATTTTCTATCTTATTAATTGGGATTAAATTAACATGGCATATCATTCCCTTTAATAGCTTTACTAATCCTTTTGCATCTTCTAAATTGTCATTATTATCTTTTGCTAATGCATATTCAAAAGATATTCTTTTATTTGTTTTTTCTATGTAGTATTTACATGCTTTTATTAATTCTTCTATTGGATATTTGTTATTAACTGGCATCATTGCACTTCTTTTTTCGTTTGTTGTTGCATGTAATGATATAGAAAGTGTGCATTGCAGTTCTTTATCTGCTAGTTCATATATTTTTGGAACTAGTCCACTTGTTGAAATGCTAATATGCCTTGCTCCTATGTTTAATCCTTTTTGATTATTAATAATCTTTATTGCATTTAATACATTTTCAAAGTTGTCTAATGGCTCTCCTATGCCCATAAAAACTATATTTGATATTTTAATACCTGCATCACGTTCTACTGCTAAAATTTGTTCTACAATTTCACCAGAAGTTAAACTTCTTTCAAATTTAATACCTGTTGATGCACAAAATTTGCATCCCATTTTACAACCTATTTGTGAGGAAACACAAATGCTATATCCATGGTGATAACTCATAAGTACTGTTTCTATAGCATTTCCATCTAATACATCAAATAAGTATTTTATTGTTCCATCACTTGATTCTTGTTTTCTTAATATATTATAAATGCATATTGCAAATTCTTTTTTTAGTTTTTCTCTAAGTTCAAAAGATAAATTCGTCATATCATCAAAACTTGTTACATTTTCTACATATATCCACCTAAAAATTTGCTCTGCACGAAATGGCTTTTCACCCAATTTAACAAGTTCTTCTTTTAATTCATCTAAATTATAATCTTTAATGTTCTTCATAAAAACTTTCTTTCTAATATTCATAATTTTCCTATTTAACTTATATCACAAAGTATATTTTTTTTCAATAGTTATATAAAAAACTGTTCCTTTTCTTATTCTTTTGTCATATAATAGATACATATAATAAGAAATATGATTATATTCTTTATTTACATTTAAGAATGAAGGTGTTAACCTATGAATGAAAAAAAATATAAACTTGCTATTGTTGGAGCTACTGGTCTTGTTGGAAGGGCTGCTCTTAAAGTATTAGAAGAAAAAAATTTACCTATTTCAGAATATGTATTTTTTGCTTCTTCCAATTCTGCTGGAAAGGAACTTACTTTTCAGGGTAAAAATTACATTGTAAGAGAATTAAAAGAAGATTCTTTTGATGAAGGATTTGATTTTGCTATCTTTTCTGCTGGTGGAGATACTTCAAAGAAATTTTCTCCTATTGCTGCAGAACATGGATGTATTGTTGTTGATAATAGTAGTGCTTTTAGAATGGACCCTAATGTTCCATTAGTTGTTCCAGAAGTAAATCCAGAGGAAATTAAAAACAACCATGGAATTATTGCAAATCCAAATTGTTCTACTATTCAAGCTGTTGTTCCTTTAAAGGCTTTAGATTACAAATATCACATTAAAAGAATTGTTTACTCTACTTATCAAGCAGTTTCTGGTGCTGGAAGACTTGGACTAGAAGATTTAGAAAATGGCGCAAAAGGAGAGGCTCCTAAGAAATTTGCTCATCCAATTTATAATAATTGTTTGCCACATATTGATGTATTTTTAGATAATGGTTATACAAAAGAAGAAGAAAAAATGATAAATGAAACTAGAAAGATATTAAAAAGACCTGATTTAAAAATAACTGCAACCTGTGTTAGAGTTCCTGTTGTAAATTCACATAGTGAAAGTATTAATGTGGAATTTGAAAAACCTTTTGATTTAGATGATGTTTATAAAACTTTACGAGAATACTCTGGAATTATTGTATTAGATGATGTATTAAAAAATGAATACCCTCTTGCTACAATTGCTAGTGGTCATGATGAAGTATATGTTGGAAGAATAAGACGTGATAATAGCATAGAAAATGGATTAAATTTATGGGTAGTTGCTGATAATATAAGAAAAGGTGCCGCTTCAAATGCTATACAAATTGTAGAAAAATTAATTGAATATGATAAATAAAGAGGAGTGCCACCTGCAAAATAAAAATGCAGGTGGCTTTGGGTTATTTTTTTGATTTTCTTAATTTTTCGATCTTGTATCTAATAAGACATATTATAAATATAATTATTCCTGCTAGAGTAACTATTAAAATTTTGTAGAGTTTAAATAATATATCAAAATCCTTGTGTATGGCTATTTTCTTGATTTTATTGTCTTTTATCATTTTTCTATGTTTAACTTGAAACTTAATAAAACCTATACAAAACTATGTGGTGGTTAACAAAAGGGTAACAAATTATTTTACTTTATTCTATCCTTACTTTTTATAATTTATTTTTCTCTATAACTTTTTTCTCTTTGTTGTATGTATGTAAAGAAACTATCCAAATCATGCATAGCATGTCTTATTTCGGCTTCCGTTCCTAATTCAGTATCTTTTAATAATTTATCATAAAAATAATATATAACATCCAAAGCAGTATCTCCTTTGGTAGTTCTAATTAAAGATAACTTTTTTGCTTCTATATTATGGTTTTCCTTTCCTTTTACATCACGTTGAGGAAAATTCATAAAAAACTCTTTATAAAACTCTATCATTTTCTCATCAGAAGTCTTTAATTCAAAATTTTCTTCAATTGAAAAATCTTCATTTTCTCTAGCATCTATTTTAAAATATATTTCATCTTTAAATCTTTTTTCCATTGCATCATATACATCTTCTTCAGTAACTTGTTCTTTTTTTGAATAATCTTGTATATTAAAGTATTTTCTATATTCTATAGGAATATCACATATTCTTAATTTCTTAAATTCATAAATAAAAGCATTTTTTATTTCTATAACACCCTTGCTACCTTTTGACATATATACTCTAGGTTCTTTTTCACTTTTCATGTTAGATGCATCACCTACTTGAGCCTTTAATCCTTCATTGTTTATTTTACTCAAATTATTTCTACATGTAAAATGAAAAAATGAATTTTTTAAGTCTATATCCTCAATACTTATAGTCTTAATATTACTATTCATATCATCTGTTATAACTCTTATTCTTTTCGAGAAATCATTTTGATAGGTTTTATAAATAGATGAATCAGTAATTTGATAATTACTTGTAGTTTCCAGTGATTTTTTTCTTTTTACAAATAATTTATTTCTTATACTTTCTATAATATTCTTTATTATCATATCTATCTCCAAAATAATTAAATATTATCATTATCTTCATTTATAATATTGTCAACTAATTTTTTTAATTCTTCCCTATTTGGTAGATATAATTCATATTTTGAAACAAACAAATTTGTATCCATATTATACGTTGCATATTCTATAACCAGTTCATTATTATTTCTAGTAAGAATTATACCAATAGGAGGATTGTCATCTATTTCATTTTCTTCTGTAGCAAAATATCCCATATACATATTCATTTGTCCGTATATCTTCATGTTTTACTTTGTTAATCTTTAGGTCAATAATAACAAAACATTTCAATATTCTATGGTAAAATACTAAATCAGCATGATAAAAATCATTGCCTATATGTATGGGATATTGACGCCCTACAAATGTAAATCCCTTTCCCAATTCAAGTAAAAAATCCTCTAATTTTTCAATAATTTTTTCTTCTAATTGACTTTCAGAATAATTTGTTTTGTCTTCTATATTTAAAAAATCTAGTGTATATATACTCTTTATAATATCCTTTGGCTCATTTATTTCTTGTCCCATTTTAGCCAAATTTAAAATTTCTTTTTTATCTTTAGAAACTGCTAATTTTAGAAAAAGTCCACTTTCTATTTGACGTCTTAAAGTTCTTTTACTCCATTTTTCTTTGCTTGCTTCTGCTATATAAAAATCTCTTTCCAATTCATCACTTATTGTTAGTATTTCACATAAATTAGTCCAACTTAATTTTCCAGCCAGTGGTTGGAAAATTGGATATAACTCGTACACTTTTCTCATATTATATAAATTTGAACGACTATATCCTTTTCCTAAACGTAATTTTAAATCTTTTGAAAGTTTTACTAAAAGTTGTTTTCCATATTCCGCTTTTATGTTTCCCTTTTGTTCAAATTCAATAATATATTTTCCTATATTCCAATATGTTTCCACCATTGTATCATTTATTGTATTCGCAATTTTATTTTTTGAACTAGAAACTATATTTTCTATAGATTTAATAAGTTCTTCATAATCTTTATTATTTTTTATTTCAATAGGTTCATTCATATTTCAAAATCTCCTTTTCCACCTCATTTTTAGTATGTCCTAGATATCTAAATACATTTCCATTATAACATAAAATCTTATAAATTCTTATACTTTTGAAGATATTTGTTATATAATCTAAAAATTTTTGTATTAGCTTAAATTTTTAGTAGAACCTATTACGACCTATGTGGTGGGTAACAAAAGGGTAACAATGTAGTAGTGTCAATCCCTGAAAGTACTGGTATTACTGAATTGTTATTTTAAATGTTTATTTCTGCTATTATCATAGTCGGCTGAAAGTTATCGTATTCTATTACTTTCATCACCTCTAAAACCTTAAGTAGAACTACTAACATAACGTATCCTACCACAAAGCCGATTAGCAAGTCATCGCATGCCCGTCTTAATGTCAACTGTTTTTTCTTTATTCATTTGTACCCTCCTTATTCGCACTAACTTTTTTGTTATCTTTTAAATTATACCCATATTTATGTTAATTTGTAAAATTCTTACCTATTATATTTCCAAAAACTGTATTTTTACGACATAAACCTATTAATTCTTCTTGACGATTTATGTAAATTGTCGTATAATTGTTGTGTACTTGTTACATATAAATTATTAAAGTTCTTTTAATAATTGTAAAGGAGGTATAGAAATTTTATTTTGTAACTAAAAATTTGCACCTATTTAGGAGGTAAACACTATGAAAAGAAAGTTTTTTTTAGACACTTATGGTAGCCCACTTTATCTATATGATAATTCTATTCTTTGTGATAGATGTCAGCAGATGAAGCAGTTTCAGGAAGAGCTTGAACGTGCCCTTCTGGGCATAAAAGTTCGTATGCATTATTCCACAAAAGCAAACAACAACCCTGCTATTTTAAAGTCTGTGCGGGATGCCGGTTTAAATGTTGACTGCATGTCTCCATTGGAGCTTCAGATCAACAAGGAATGCGGTTTTACGAAAGAAAGAATGTTATATGTTTGTAATAACATCTCTCAAGACGAAATGATAATGGTTTATGAAAGCGGACTTCTTATCTGTCTCGACTCAGTATCTCAGGTTCACACTTGGGGACAGCTTTACCCTGGCAGTAGCATTATGGTACGTGTTAACCCTGGCGTTTTAGGGGTTGGGCATTCCCAAAAGGTAATAACATCTGGAAGCAAAACAAAGTTTGGTGTTTCAGAGAAACAGCTTAACAAGTTATTTGCAGTGGCTGAGCAGTATAATTTACGTATCATTGGAACACATCAACATCTTGGAAGCTTATTTTTAAATGATAAGATTCCAAATTACATTACAGGCGTGAAGGCAGGTCTTGAAATTGTAAAAAAATATTTCAAGAACGTAGAAATTGTCGATTTGGGTGGCGGTTTTGGCGTTCCTTACAAGCCGAATGAACAGCCTCTTGATCTATCTCTATTGGTATCTGAACTTATTCCTATCTTAAAGGACTTTGTTCAAAGTTATCCTTCTGTAAAGGAATTTAAGTTCGAGCCAGGGCGTTATATCCCTTGTGAATCAGGTACTCTTCTTGGAACTGTAACAGCAGTAGAAAAGCGGAATCGGACTTGGTGGATTGGCACAGATATCGGCATGAATGTGTTGGTACGACCTTCCATGTATGGGTCCTATCATGAAATCTCTTTCGAATATGTTAACATTAATTCCAAAGAAGTCACTGCCAACATCTGTGGTAATGTTTGCGAAAGCGGCGATATTCTTGGAAAACGCAGGCGTGTCCGTCTCCCTGAGGTTGGTGATACTGTTATTGTACACAATGCTGGTGCTTATGGCTATTCCATGGCATCTAATTACACAGGGCGGTCAAAACCAGCAGAAGTAATGATTTACGCAGACGGCGAAGCTGCTCCAGCTTACAAAGTAATACGTCAAAGAGAAAAAATTTCAGATATGATGCGCCAGATTGAGTGGAATTAAAATTTCTATTATCTAATAGGTCTATCTTTTAATATGTAGCCTTACGAAGAAACCAGTTCATTTCGAACTGGTTCTTTGTATATTAAAATTCTACTTTCTTAATTTTTCTACTATTTCTACTAAACTTTGTACTAAATACTCTACATCTTCTTTTGTGTTTTCATCTCCAAATGTTACACGTAATGAACCTTGTGCTATTTCACTAGATAACCCAATTGCAACTAATACATGTGATGGATCTAATGAGCCTGATGTACATGCAGAACCAGATGAAGCACATATCCCTTTTAAGTCTAAATTTAGTAATAATGCTTCTCCATCAACCCCTATAAATGATATATTAGCATTTCCTGGTAAACGTCTTGTTTTATGCCCGTTTAATTTAATATTTGGTATTTTTTCTTCTACTTGTGATATATAATAATCTCGTAAACTTGTAAGCTTCTCGTTGTATTCATCAAAATTCTTATATGCAAGTTCTATTGCTTTTCCTAAACCTACAATTCCTGCTACATTTTCTGTACCTGCTCTCATATTTCTTTCTTGATGCCCTCCATCTTGTATCTTTTCAAAATTTACTCCTGTTTTTACATATAATGCTCCCATTCCTTTTGGTCCATAGAACTTGTGAGCAGACATAGATAATAAATCAATATTAAGTTCTTCTACATTTATTCTAACATTTCCAACTGCTTGAACAGCATCTGTATGAAAATATATATTATGTTTTTTTGCAATACTACCTATTTCACCAATTGGCTGGATAGTACCTATTTCATTATTTGCAAACATTACACTAATTAAAATAGTATCACTTGTAATTGCATTTTGTAATTCTTCTAAACTAATTAACCCATCTGCATCTACATTTAAGTATGTTACCCTAAACCCTTCTTTTTCTAGATGTTCACATGTATGAAGAACTGCTGGATGTTCTATTTTTGTTGTAATAATATGATTTCCTCTATTACGATTTGCATATGCAACTCCTTTAATTGCTAAATTATCACTTTCACTTCCACATGATGTAAAATAAATTTCTTTTAGATCTACTCCAATTGCTAATGCAACCCTTTTTCTTGACTCTTCTACTGCTTTTCTTGTTTTTCTTCCAATACTATACATTGATGAAGGATTACCATATTCTATATTAAAATATGGCAGCATTTCTTTTAAAACATCTTCCTTTGTAGCTGTTGTTGCAGCGTGGTCGAAATATCTTATTTTTTCCATTTCCATTTCTCTCCTTAAAACATATCTCTTATTATTATATGGAAAAAATGTAAAAAAATACTAACAATCAATATGTTAGTATTTTTTCTGTAGAAATCTATTTTTGTATAAATGTAGGGGCATCGTTTAAAGGGAATACCCATGAGACACGACACCACTGTGCCCTTTTTTACATCTATTTTAAATTTTCACTACATCTATGGCATATATGAGGATGGTTACTATCTTGCCCTACTGTTTCAGAATACATCCAACATCTTTCGCATTTTTCTCCACTTGCCTTTTCTACTTTTACTCCTATTATAGTATCATCTTTTACTTTTCCTTCTTGTATTTCAACTTGTGATACAATAAAGATTTCTTTTAATAATTCCTCTTTTCCTTTAATAAAGTTATATACTTCTCCATCTGCATATAAAATTACTTTTGCTTCTAATGATAACCCTATTTCTTTATTTGCTCTTGCAAGTTCAAGTTTCTTTGCTACTTCTTCCTTTATTTTGATATATTTTTCCCATTTTTTCTCTAGTTCTTCATTATCATATTTAGGGTTTGCCTTTGGATAGTAATCTAACATTACACTTTGAGTATTTTCATTTTGTTTATGTGGCATATATTTCCATATTTCTTCTGCTGTATAACATGTCATTGGAGCTAAAATACGTACCAAGCTAGATAAAATCTCATACATAGCAGTTTGTGCAGCTCTTCTTTCTATAGAATCCTTTTTTAGTGTATATAATCTATCTTTTATTATATCTAGATAAAATGCACTCATATCTACTACACAGAATTGATTTATTGCATGATATGCATCATGGAAATCATATACGTCATATGCTTTTATACAATCTTTTATTAGTTTATTTAACCTTGATAATGCCCATTTATCAATTTCTAGTAGATCTTCATAAGGAACTGGATTATTTACATCAAAATCACTTATATTTCCTAATATATATCTTGCTGTATTACGTATTTTTCTATATACTTCTCCAACTTGTTTTAAAATGTTTTTTGAACCACTAACATCAGATTTATAATCTGCTGATAATACCCAAAGCCTTAATACATCTGCACCTGATTCGTTTATTACATCTTTTGGGTCAATTCCATTTCCAAGGCTCTTAGACATTTTTCTACCTTGTTCATCTATGGTATATCCATGTGTTACTACTTCCTTATATGGTGCTTTTCCTTTTGTTGCAACACTTGTTAATAATGATGATTGGAACCATCCTCTATGTTGGTCGCTTCCTTCTAAGTATAAGTTTGCTTCTGGAAGACCACGCTCAGCAAGTACTGATTCATGTGTAGAACCAGAATCGAACCATACATCCATAATGTCTGTTTCTTTCTTAAATTCTGTACTACCACAATGAGGACATTTTGCACCTTCTGGCATTAATTCTTTTTCAGGTAAATCAAACCAAGCATTTGAACCCTTTTCTTTAAATATTTTCTGTACTTTATCTAGGCTTTCTTCTGTTACATATTCTTTTTCACAATTAGCACAATAGAATATTGGTATTGGTACTCCCCATGTTCTTTGGCGAGATATACACCAATCATTTCTATCTTCTACCATTTTAGAAATTCTTTCTTGTCCCCAAGCTGGGTACCATTTAACTGTTTTAATTGCACCTAAAGTTTCTTTTCTAAATCCATCAACAGATGCAAACCATTGGTTTGTTGCTCTAAATATTACTGGATGTTTACATCTCCAACAATGTGGATAAGAGTGGTTTACATCTTCACTTGCAAGTAAATATCCATTTTCATCTAACCATTTTATAATTTCTTTATCTGATTTTGCATAATACATGCCTGCAAAAGGTCCTGCTTCTTCTGTTTGATGTCCTTTAGCATTTACTGTTACAACAATGTCTAACCCATTTTTTATTCCACAGTAATAGTCTTCTTTACCATAACCAGGAGCTGTATGTACTGCACCTGTACCTGTATCTAGTTCTACTAAAATTGTATCATCTGAACCTAATACTACTCTTGAATCTCTATCAAAAAATGGATGCTTACATATAATTCCTTCTAAATCGCTACCATCAAATTCTTTTACAGTTTTATATTCTGAAATTCCTGCTTTTTGCATTACTTTTTCTACTAATTCTGTAGCAATTATAACCTTTTCTTTTCCTATATCTACAATGCTATATTTATAATCTGCTCCAATTGTAATTCCCATATTTCCTGGTAATGTCCATGGTGTTGTTGTCCATATTACAAATGAAGTATTTTCTTCATCAAATTTTCCTTTTGCATCTCTTACTGGAAATTTTACATATGCTGTATGTGAATTTATATCTTTATATTCTATTTCTGCTTCTGCTAATGCTGTTTCGCAATCTGTACACCAATAAACGGGTTTTAACCCTTTATATATATACCCTTTTTTATACATATCTGCAAATACTCCAACTTGTCTTGCTTCCATTTGTGGTTGATATGTAATGTATGGATTATCCCAATCTGCTAATACTCCTAAACGTTTAAAACCTACTATTTGCTTGTCTTTATAATCCATAGTAAATTGTTTACAAGTATCTCTAAACTTTGTAACTGGTATCTCATCTCTATTTAGTCCTAATTTTTCAATTGCCTTTTTTTCTGTTGGCATACCATGTGTATCAAAACCTGGTACAAATGGTGTGTAATAACCTTGTAAGTTTTTATATCTTACAATAGTATCTTTTAATATTTTATTTAGTGCATGTCCTAAATGTATTTCTCCATTTGCATATGGTGGTCCATCGTGTAAAACGAATGGTTCCTTTCCTTCATTTTTCTTAAGCATTTTTTCATATAAACCATTTTCAAAAACACCTTCTAATATTTTAGGTTCATTCTCTGGTAAATTTCCTCTCATTGGGAAATCTGTTTTAGGCAAATTTAAAGTATCTCCATAATTTAACTCTTCTGCCATTTTACTTCACTCCTATCTTTTACATACAAAAATATTAACACTTTATTGTGCTTTTGACAAGTGTTTTTCCATTAAAAAGTATAAAAAATTGCACACAGTGCCATACTTTTAGTAAAGATTTTTTAGGATGTGAGATATATTGGGTACAAATATAAAATTAGAAGAGATTCATTTAGACGAAAAATATGGTGAACAAGCTCTTTTACCTCCAAATGAGTTTTTATCTAAGATGAATTTTTTAAGTGATGGTCTTAGTAGTGATGATGCTATTTCTCTTCTTCATAAAAATGGTTTAAATGAATTAAAACAAGCTCGTGAAAAAAAATGGTACAATTACTTGTTTTCAAGCTTATTTAGTCCTTTTAATATTATATTATTATTAATATCTTTGGTACTTATTTATACTGATGTTATATTAGCTGATACTCCAAGCTATGCAAATATTGTAGTTATTTTAGTTTTAGTAACAGCAAGTACTCTTCTTGAATTTGTACAAGAATATCGTTCAAATAAAGCTGCTTTAAAACTCGAGAGCCTTGTAGCAACTACCACTACTGTGTTAAGAGATGGTAAAAAAATACGGTATACCTATAAAAGAAGTGGTAATTGGAGATGTTGTTTCTTTATCCGCTGGAGACATGATACCTGCAGATATTCGCATTATAGAAGAAAAGGATTTGCATGTTGGTCAGTCTACTCTTACTGGTGAATCTGAACCAGTAAAAAAGCTATCTACATCTACTCTTTCATCTATAAATAATATAAAAGATGTATCAGATTTAGATACTATATGTTTTATGGGTACAAATGTAGTAAGTGGAAGTGCTAAAGGTGTTGTTATAAAAACTGCGAATGATACTTATTTTGGTAAAATTGCAGGAGTTTTAGAACATGGAAAGCCAAAAACTGCTTTTCAAAAAGGAATTGAAAATATTAGTAAACTCCTAATTCGTTTTATGTTAGTTATGATTCCTATTACTTTTTTAGTTAATGTTTGGAAACATAGTGTTCTAATTACATTTACATTTTCAGTTGCTATTGCAATTGGAATTACACCTCTTTTACTACCTGTTATTCTTTCTTCTTCACTTGCAAAAGGTGCAATTCGTATGTCTAAGAAGAAAACCATTGTAAAAAAGATGGATTCTATACAAAGTTTTGGTGCTATGAATATACTTTGTACTGATAAAACTGGAACTCTAACAAAAGATGAAATTGTTCTTCAAAAATATTTAGATATAAACGGAAATGAAAATTATGGTGTTCTAAAACATGCCTTTTTAAATGCATATTTTCAAACTGGCTTAAAAGGTAATATTGATACAGCGATTATTGATAAAGCAAATGAAATGGATTTGACTAATATATCTACTAACTATAAAAAAATTGATGAAATACCTTTTGATTTTTCAAGACGTAGATTATCTGTTATTGTATCTGACGGAACAAAAACACAGCTTATTACTAAAGGTGCTGTAGAAGAAATTTTATCAATTTGTACTCTTGTTTATGATAATGGAAATGTAACTGAAATTACACCTAAAATAAAAGAAAATATACGAAACTTTACTAAAAATCTAAATTCTGATGGTTTACGTGTTATTGCAGTATGCCAAAAAAATGATATTTCTGATATTAGTAATTTTTCTGTTAAAGATGAATCTAAAATGGTGTTAATGGGATTTATTGGCTTTTTAGACCCACCAAAAGAAAGTGCAAAACAAGCTATTGATAGGTTAAATGAAAAAGGAATTCGTGTTATTGTATTAACTGGAGATAATGAATATGTAACTAAATGTATTTGTGATAAAGTTGGTATTAATTCAGCAAGAATCATATCTGGTAATAAAATAAGTAAGTTATCTGATATGGCTTTACTTCGTTTACTTTATGATACTAATATTTTTGTAAAATTAAGCCCTATTGAAAAGGCTAGAATTGTAAGGTTATTAAAAGAAGCTGGAAATGTTGTAGGTTATATGGGTGATGGAATTAATGATAGCCCTTCTCTTACTAATGCTGATGTTGGTATTTCTGTAGATACTGCTGTTGATATTGCAAAGGAAACTTCTGATATTATTTTATTAGAAAAGGATTTGAATGTTTTATTAGATGGTGCAATTGAAGGTAGAAAAACTTTTGCTAATTTACTAAAATATATCAAAATGGCTGTTAGTTTTAACTTTGGTGAGGTATTATCTGTACTAATTGCAAGTATTGTACTTCCATTTTTGCCTATTACCCCAATCCAATTACTAGTACAAAGTTTGCTTTATGATTTTGGGCAATTATCTCTTCCTTTTGATAATGTAGATGCAGAATATGTAACCAAACCTAGAAAGTGGAATTTGAAAGATTTACGAAATTTTATGTTTTTTATGGGACCAACTAGTTCTATCTTCGATTTAATGGTATTTGCTTCTTTATGGTTTGGCTTTGGTTTAAGGCTACCCCAAAGTGCTCTTTTCCAAACTATTTGGTTTAGTTATGGGGTTGTTTCAAACTTAATTGGTTTACACATTATTAGAACTGCAAAAATGCCATTTGTACAAAGTAATGCTTCTACACCTGTATATGCAACATCCATACTTTTAAGTATTGTAGCATTAATTGTTCCTTTTACCTTTATAGGAAAATGGATTGGACTTGTTCCTTTTGCTCCAATTTATTTAGTAGTAATAATTGGCTTTCCAATTCTTTATTGCTTTATTGCAAGTTTTGTTAAGAAATTGTATATTAAAAAATATGGTGAATGGATATAGTAAAGAGAAAGACCAAAGTTATACTAACTCTGGTCTTTTCTTTCGAAAATTAAATTTTTGCACAATTAAATCTAACAAAATCCAGTTTACATGTTATTCGCCATCAAATGTTATAATGGACTCTACGTCATATCCCTCCAATGTCTTTCTGCCATTTAATTCAGGTAATTCAATCAAACAGCAAATTCTTACTACTTCACCGCCCAGTCTTTCAACTAATTTACATATGGCTTTGACTGTGCCGCCTGTTGCCAAGAGGTCATCGACAATGACAACCCTCTGTCCCTGTTTGATTGCATCTTTATGCATCTCTAACGTTGCTGTACCATACTCGAGTGCATATTCTTCCTCGATTGTCTCACAAGGAAGCTTGCCCTTCTTTCTAACTGGTACAAATGCCGTCTTGGTGTTGTATGCAATTGATGATCCAAAAATAAAACCTCTAGACTCTGGTGCCACTACAACATCAAACTCTACCCCTGCTAAAGAGTCCTCCATTAGATTAATTGCTAATTGAAGTGCATCTGCATCGCCAAGTACAGTAGTTACGTCTCTAAAAATTATCCCTTCCTCTGGAAAGTTAGGAATACTTCTTACATAATCCTCTAATCTTTTCATATGCAACCTCCTTTGTTGCTGCGAGATTTTGTAGATATAATTGTACAAAATTTATTTCTTATGCCATTACAACTAGTTTACCACATTATTATATCACATTTATGTAAGTTTGCAAATAGGTTTACCAACCAAAATTATCAAACATAATATTATTTTGATAGTTTTCTATCGCTTTTTTTACACATGGAATTATATTACTTGGTAAATTATTAATATCAAACCAACTTAATTCACTGCATTTATCTGGTTCCATATTTGTAAATTCTCCACTCCATTTATCACATTTTAAGAAAATATCAAACCTTTCTGGATCAGTTTTTCTATGTAAAAAAGCTACTATTTCTATATCATTTTCATCTATAATAATTCCTGCTTCTTCGGTTGCTTCTCTAATCATAGCTTGCTTAATAGTTTCATTTCCATCCATATGACCCGCAACTAAACTATAATTTCCATCTTCATATCCAGTATTTGCACGCTTTAATAATAGTACTTTATTTTCTTTTATTAGTATTAAATAAACTGCACATATAAACTTATATCTTTCCTTCATAATTTTCTCCTATGCCTTTATAAATTTTAAAGGGCGAATTAATCCTGCCCTTTGTTTTACTCATTTCTTAATGGATACTTTTCTATTAGTTCTTTTGCATAGGAATCTTCTGGGCCTTTACTATACCCGCCTATTAGTGCATTCATTTCTGGATCATTCCTATAAAATACTGAAGGTGCTTTGGGCCTATCATAAGGCTTACCAATCCTTGGTGCCTCTTTATTAATTATAACTGCTGGTGCTGGTTTTTTTTTGCAAAAAAGCATAGTATATATCCCTCCTGAGTTTGTATTTTTGCAGTAGTAACTGCAATGATTTTATTATACATACATTTTTTTCTTTTGTCAAATGCATTAAATATCAAGCTTTGTCATTTAATAGTATACAGAAAAAAGTGGCTTCGCCACGTGGGCGAGCAATGTTTGCCCATACATTTTTAACTTAAAATAGAGTAATTTATTATAAAAGACCAAAGTATACTAACTCTAGTCTTTTTTGAAAATTAAATTTGCAACTATATTTGTTTTACTTTATCTCTTTTTACGTCTTTTATATATCCAATTATTGAACATGTTACTAAAATTGTTTCTAATATAATTCCCATAATTGACATTATGAATATATTATAAGCTAACCATAATACACCTGCTATTAGTCCTAACAGTTTATACATTTTCACGTCTTTCTGCCATAATGCAAATGTTGTAACTAATGTAGCTATTACAGATAGTAAACTAAGTGGCCCATTATATGTAAATATTGTTAATGCTACAATAAGTATAACTGTTACAACTAATATGATTAAATCTAGTTTCTTATTAATCTCTTTTCCTTTAGATTTCTGCCATTCTTGTATTAATAGTGTTAAGTCACGTAACATCATAATAACAGACATTGCAGCTCCTGTATAGCCATTAAGCATAGCCATTGCAGTAGTTTGTCCTATATGTGATACAAAATTTGCTGTTAATATTTTTGTTCTATCCTTTAGCAAGTAACTTAAGCTTAATATTCCATAGTATATTACTGTAATTATTTGGGAAATAATATAAATAAGAGTTATTTCCATCTTTATTTTCCTCCATATAATTAAATTATCATTTGCTGTTACTATTATATTGTTTCGCACTTTATTTGTCAAATATTTAAAGAAAAACAAACCACTTCAAATTAAAGCAGTTTGTTTTTCTTTTTAATTAAATTCAGAAGGTCTTTTCACTTCAAAGAGGGAAGTTTCCACATCTTCAAAATCCTTATCAAGGGTAATAAGAACATCTACCTTTCCAATAATTGCTCCTTCTAGAACTGGAACATCGGCAAGATCACGAATATACATATCTACCTTTGTAGCTGAATTATTTTTGACTAATTCATACTGTAATTCTTTAAGTAGCCTTTTTAGTTGAAGATCCCGTGTTGGGTATTTATCCCAAATCTTCCTTTTGGCTTCTTCAATTACATAGGTACAAAGTACAATTGTATGTTTTTCGTTTACATTATGAATCCATGCATTTGTCTTCTCTCCTAATACTGCTGAAATTAATACACATGTGTCTAGCATTACTCTCATAGTTTTCCTCCTTATAAACTAGATAGTTATCTTGTTCATTTTAAAATTTATATATTTTTTTTAATATATAACAAAATAATTTTTACAAGCAAAACTTATTTATTGCTTGTTTGTATTGTTCTACTAATTTGTCTAAACTTTCTATTGTAATATATTCATTAGCCACATGTGGATTTATTGGTCCAGTACCCAATATACATCTATTTTGGGATTGTATACAGCTTGCTTCTGTTATAAAATTTGTTGTTTTACTCTTTCCACTTTCAGCAATAAATGGTTTTATATCATTTATTATTTGATATGTGAATTTATACTTTTCTTGTAAACTATTTATTGTTTCAATAATTTTTATTCTATGTTCTTCTTTTATTACTCTAAAGTCTATATATGTTGTACAACTATTTGGAACAATATTTATACTTTTTCCACCTTCTACTTTTCCTATGTTCATAGTAGTATAGGGAATATTAAATCTATTATCAGTTTCAAGTTTTAAGGTATTATAAAAATTTTTTAGTTCTTCTAAAAACTCCATACATTGCTCTATTGCATTTATTCCATTTTCTGGATTGCTCGAGTGAGCTGATTTTCCTTTAAAATCAATTTTAAATTCTAATAGACCTTTGCTGCCATTCATTATTTCATTATTGGTTGGTTCTCCAATAATCATATTTTCGGGCATTTTTATGTTTAATCTATTTATTTCTCTTATTCCGCCAAAACCAGTTTCTTCATCATAAGTAAAAAATAACTTAATACCATAATTTAATTTATTCCAATCTGTGTCTAATACAGATTTTAAAATTGCTGCAATTCCACCTTTCATATCACAAACACCTAAGCCATATAATTTATTATCAATTTGGATTAGTTCTAGAGGATTATATATCCAATCACTTCCACCTTGTACAGTATCGGTATGTCCTAAAAATCCTAAATTACATTTTTCATTTATACTCATAATTAAGCATTTAGTTCTATACTCTAACTTAAATCCTTTTTCTTCTAATATTTCTTGTATATAGTTCATTATTCTTTCATTTTCCTTGTCCTTATATGTATCAAATCGAACTAAGTTTTTTAATATATCTTTTGCTTGCATATTATTCCTCCTCTACAATTCCACTAATAATAGCTTTTTCTATATAGTTTTTATTTTCTTTAAGTTGAACATTAATACTATATCCTGATGGTTGTATTATCTCTATTTTTTTGTCTTTGTTTTTCAAATAGTTATATATTGCTGTTCCTAAACTACCACTACCACATGCTGTTTCATAAAATACTGTATCTATTTCTTTTACCCATACAATAGGATTTATTTTTGTCTTTCCTGCTTCCTTTTCCAATAGCATTATTCCTATTGCTTTTTCTTTTGAATCAATCTCTGTTATCATTAATTGTTTTAATTCGTTTTTAGTTTTTTCTTCATCTTGTTTTAGTTTTTGAATATAAGTTTTTGATTTTTCTTCATTTAAAATTGCAATTAAAATCCCATCTATTTTTATACAAGTAAAATCGTTTTTAACTTCATATAAATTAGCTATATTTTTACCTATATCTAATTGAATTTCTACTTTTTTATCATTTAGTACTTTGCCTAATATCATTTTATTTGTTCCAGATACACTAATTTCTATTTCTCCTTCTTTTCCTTTTAAATATTCCCAAATTGCACATCGTGTCCCATTCATGCAAAATTCGCCACCTGCCATTTCTAAACGATTGATTTTATTACTTAAAAAACCTACTTGCTCCACTTGTGAATTTTTCTTCATTATAGCTTTATTTATTAATCTCTTTTGATTATCTGTATATTCATTTCCATTAACTAATGCTGTTTTATTACCTCCTGGATTTAATACTTTATACCTAATCTCGCCTATACTTCTTATATACTTAATACTTTCACTCATATTTTTTACCTCTTCATTTCTCATATAAATTACCACCTTTCATATAGTAAAAATAGATATATAAAAAAACACTATTTATAGTTTTTATCCTACAAATAGTGTCTTTAAATATATCTATTTTATATATCTTTAAACTATCGTAGGTACAACACTTTTAGCTTGTACCTACTGAATAACTACAATAGTTACAAGCTCCTACGATGATGTAATTGGTTTAAAAATATATTTGATTTCATACTATTTCCTTCTTTCTTAAATCTTATATTTTAAATACTAGCATATTTTTTAGTATATGTCAATTGGTTTATGTAAAGTTTTATTAATTATGTCTTTCAACTTAATTAAATTTTGTTATAAAAATTTCCTTTTTTCCATCATCAAATTCAAATTCATCATTTGAAACTCTAATTAAAACATCTCCAACATCTTTATTCATTAAATATGAAATAAGAATAGAATCTTTTTCACATAATTCATTTAATGTTGTTATACAAAGATTTTTTGGATTATCAACATAATCTTGTGCTTCGTTTCCAATACTTAAAAACCAACCGCTATTCATTTCAGATGATGTTTCCAGTTTTTGCATAAGACCTACTTTCCAGTTTTCGTCTAAAAGTTTTTTAGTTACTATACATGTTTTTAATAATTCTTCCAAAATTGTAAAATCTTCTTCTTGGGAAATAAATTCATTTATTTCATTTTGGGTAACTTGAATATCACTATTCATGTCTTCTATTGAAAATCCCCATTTATTATCATTATCTGCAATTTTATTCATAATCACTGCTAGTTCAAGTATTTCGTCATTTCCAACACTAATTGATGAAGAAATTTCCTTATATGGTTTATTTTTATGATTTTTAAAAAGACATATATCAATTTTTCCATCCATATATAATATAAGTTTTATTGCTCCCATATTTTCTTTATCATTATAAAAGCACATAAAAGGACTTAAATGACTGTTTACATAGTAGTCAAAAATAGTACCATTTTTGTCATTCATGTAATATATTTTTCCATTTTCCTCTAAATCTTGAGTTGAAACCTGTGGAAGATGTTTTTTCAAACTTTCCTTTACTATTTCTGAAATTTCTCCTAAAATTTTATTCATGCAATTCTCCTTCCTATATCCTTATTTAAATAATGATAATCTTTTTGTTATCGAATTTATTTTTTCTATTTCACCAAATGCTAATAACCCAAAATAGTTATGCTCTTCTGTATTTACTTCTTTAGTTTTTTCTAGCTGTTCTTTATAAGTATCTCCTGTCATTGTTTCTATAAAGTCTACAAACAATATCCCTTCTTCTTTAAATTGTCTTCTAGCTTTTTTAATTTCATTATTCTTTCCACCGTAAAACTATTAAAGATAAACCTGAAATGCTTTTATGTGGCTCTTCATCTTTATCTGGAAAATCTATAAAAGACATTTTTTCTTTTGTTTCTTCATCTGCAATATTAACTAGTCCTAATCCCATATGTGCAATTGCATTTAATGCCTTTCCTATTTCTATTTTTTCATTAATAATTGCTACAAATTTATATTTATCATTATGTACCATTTTAACAGCCTCCTACGATTATTTATACATTTATAATACCTTATTTTTTCTTTTTATGCAATAGATTTTAGTTATAAAAGTTTAAATATTCGTTTTTTCTACATATTCTAAACACTTTTCTTCTAATTTTTTAAAATCACATATATTAAATCTTTTTCTACTTACTTCATTTAATCCTAATTTATATACTTGATTTGCTAACTTTTTAATTTTCTCTCTATTTATATTACAATAATGTAATTCTTTTCTTAATAAAATTTGATACTTTTCATCTTCTTTAGAAAAGTCCTTTTGATTTAAGTATTTTATTGGACATGGGAACATAAAGGAAAACCTTAACGAAGATATCGGTTTTAATTCTTTTGTCTTTTTATCTTTATCCATAATTAGGAATGCAGTATGAGCCTTTTTGTTATAAGAAGATACTGGAGCGAAATAATTAAAATTATTTATTGTAAGCACTATACCACAAAAGAATTTCTTGTGTTTTTCGTAATCTATATTAGGAATTTTGTTATCACCATTTTCTTTTAAATATTTTATATATTCACTATCTACTTCATAAAATTTTAATTTCATTGCAACATCTCCTTATAACATAAAAATGAGGATTAAAACCTAAATTTTAACCCCCATCTATTAAATCATGCTATTTTGTTTTGAGTTAGCATTAACTCGAATATATCGTTCACTATATTTTATGAGGTGTGAAACCTCGAATATATCGCTCGCCATTTTGAATTGAGCTGCGAAACACTCGAATTATGAATAGCTATTCTCTTTTAGTATATTTATTATACTATTTTTTTATTCATTATGTCAATGATTTTGAAAAAGTTTATATATTCTACAGCTCCCACTTATTGGTAGGGTTCACCTAATTTTAACTTCAAATAACATAGTTTTGCTATCAAAAATTTATTTTTCTAATATTGCTGTTACTTCTATTTCAATTTTTGAACCTTGTCTTACAAATCCTCCTATTTCCCACAGCAATTTTTATATTTTTTTCCTGAACCGGCAAGGGCATGGGTCGTTTCTTCCTATTGTTGGCCCTTCATTTCGTACTGTTACATGTGTTTGTTCTGATTCTCCATTTAGTTCATTTATATTTTCTAATGAAGCATTTGTAATTCTTGCTGTTTCTGCTCTTCTTATTTCAGTTTGTTTTTGTATGTTTAATAGTATTTTTACAACATCATAATGAATATCATATACCATTTGTTCAAACATTTCTGTTCCTTCTATACGATATTGAACAACAGGGTCTTTTTGACCATATGCACGAAGCCCTATTCCATCTTTTAGTTCATCCATTGCATCTATATGATCCATCCATTTTTGGTCTACTACTTTTAACATAACAACTCGTTCTAATTCTCTTAGTTCTTCTTCTCCAATTTCTTGTTCTTTTTCATCATAACGAGCAAGTGCTTTTTCTTTTAATTCTTTTAGTAGTTTTTGTTCATCAAATTTTGCATCTTTTAAAGCTTCAATATCTTCTAAACCAAATATTGTTCGAATTTCTTCTTTTAATGATTCTTTATTAATAACTTCTTCCATAGAATATGAATTTACTAAAAATTCTGCTAATTCTATAATCATATTTTTGATGCTATCTTTTAGACTTTGTCCATCTAATACTTGTCTTCTTTGTGAATAGATAATCTCTCTTTGTGTATTCATAACATCATCATATTGAAGTACATGTTTACGAATACTAAAGTTTCTACCTTCTACTCTTTTTTGTGCTTTTTCTACTGCACCTGAAATAATTCTAGATTCTATTGGCATATCTTCATCTGCACCTAATGTATTATATACACCTGTAATCATATCTCCACCAAAGATCTTCATTAAATCATCATCAAGACCTATATAGAATTTAGATTCACCCATATCCCCTTGACGTCCACTACGTCCACGAAGCTGATTATCAATTCTTCTAGACTCATGTCTTTCTGTACCAATGATTTTTAAACCACCAGCAGCAATTACTTTTTCTTTTTCTTCTTTAATTTCTTCATCATATTTCTTTACTAAATTTCTAAATTTTTCTCTTGATTCTAAAATACTTTGGTCATCTGTTTCATTAAATGCCATTGCTTCTTCTATTTGTTCATCTGTGTATTTTAGCCTTTTCATTTCTTCTCTTGCAAGATATTCACTGTTTCCACCAAGCATAATATCTGTACCACGTCCTGCCATGTTTGTTGCAATAGTAACTGCTCCAAATTTACCTGCTTGTGCAATAATTGCAGCTTCTTGCTCATGGTATTTTGCATTTAATACTGAATGTGGTATTCCTTCTCTTTTCAATATTTTACTTAGTTTTTCAGATTTTTCAATTGATACAGTACCTACTAACACTGGTTGTCCTTTAGCATTACTTTCTTTTACACTGTTTACAATTGCTCTATATTTTGCAGCTTCATTTTTATAAATAACGTCATTTTCATCATTACGTGCTACTGGTTTATTAGTTGGTATAGCAATAACATCTAAATTATAGATTTCTCTAAATTCTGATTCTTCTGTCATAGCAGTACCAGTCATACCTGCTAATTTATCATACATTCTAAAGTAGTTTTGGAATGTGATTGTTGCAAGTGTTTTAGATTCGTCTGCTATTTTTACCCCTTCTTTTGCTTCTATTGCTTGATGAAGACCATTATTATATCTTCTTCCATACATAATTCTTCCTGTAAATTCATCAACAATTAGTACTTCTCCGTCTTTTACCATATAATCTATATCACGTTTCATAACACCATGTGCACGTAAGGCTTGGTTTACATGGTGTACAATTTCTGAATTGTCTAAATCGTTAAAATTTGTAATACCAAAGAATTCTTCTGCTTTTTTAATTCCTTTTGCAGTAAGAGATGCAGATTTTGCTTTTAAATCTACAATATAGTCATAGTTTTCGTTATCTTCTGCTTGTTCTTCATCTTTTATATCTTCTTCTACTATTACTTTTGCATTTAATCTTCTTACAAAATCGTTTGCTCTTTTATATAAATCTGATGAAGTATTTGCACGTCCTGAAATAATTAATGGAGTACGTGCTTCATCTATTAAAATACTATCTATCTCATCTACAATTGCAAAGTTTAAATCTCTTTGAACTGCTTGGTTTTTATATATTACCATGTTATCTCTTAAGTAATCAAAACCAAATTCATTGTTAGTTCCATAAGTTACATCACATGCATATGCCCTTCTTTTTTCATCTGGTTCCATTCCAGAAATAGCAAGTCCTACTGTTAAACCCAAGAATTTGTATACTTTTCCCATCCATTCACTATCACGTTTTGCAAGGTAATCGTTAACTGTAATAACATGTACACCCTTTCCTGTTAGTGCATTTAAGTATACAGGAAGTGTTGCAACTAATGTTTTTCCTTCTCCTGTTTTCATTTCGGCAATTCTACCTTGATGTAATATAATTCCACCTATTAATTGAACATCAAAATGTCTCATGCCTAATACTCTTTTAGAAGCTTCTCTTACTACTGCAAAAGCTTCTGGCAATATATCATCTAATGATTTCCCATTTTCTAATTCTTTTTTAAAATAGTTTGTTTTTTCTTTTAATTCTTCATCTGATAATGATGAAATTTCTCCTTCGAATGCATTAATCTTGTTTACGATTGGCATTACTCTTTTTACTTCTTTTTCGCTATATGACTTAAATAGTCCCATTTATCTTTGCCTCCTAAATATTAAAATAATTCTTTTGTACTATATCACTAATTATAACTTTACGCAAGTAATTTAGTCATATTTTTTGCTTTTTTAATATTTATAAATTGTCTAATCCTCCACTTATTTCGTAAAGGTTTTGATAACCCATTTTTCTTAAAGTTTTAACTGCTTTTTTGCTTCTTCCTCCACTACTGCAATATGTTATAATAGTTTGTTCTTTGTTTGTACTGATTTTTGAGATTTCATTAGTTAGTTCATATGTTGGTATACAAATTGCTCTATCTAAATGATATTCGTCATATTCTTGTTTACTTCGTACATCTAGCAATATTGCTAATGGGTTTTCTTTCATAATTTCTCTGGCTTCTAAATATGTTATTTGTTCACTATATCTAAATAAATGTCTTGCAAAAGTATCTTTAATTTTATTAGTCATTTGTCTTATTTTCATTTTTATCCCTCTTCTTATCCACATATAAAATCAGCATTAATTTTATATAATTTATTTATCTTTTTCTTACATTATATTCTTAATGTCTTTGTTTTGTCATATTTCTGTCATTTATTTTCAAATGTCTTTTGTCGTTTTTTGTGTATTTATAGCTAATCTTTGTATGTTCTTTATTGAATGTTACAATTCTATTTCAATTATATTTCAAAAATATTTATATTATGTATCCTATTTCGTTTACAGTTTTATGTATATTTTGATATATTTTTTATGTGGATAATGTGGATAACTCTGTGAATAACTATTTTCTAACACTTTTTAGACACAATCTGTTCACAATATCTTTTAAGAATTATGTTTCCTTTTTCATTTTAATTTTATTTCAAACATTATGTGTACTGTACGTTTGTTTTGTGAATTCTGCTATGTTGTTTGATATGAGTAATAAAACATCAAAATCGTATTTTTTAATATATATTTTTATTACAAAAATGCGCAAGAACTATATCTCTTGCGTATTTTCTATCTTTTCTATTTGTTTAATTTCTGCTTTTGTAATTTTGCATATCGTTTCTTTATCAATTCCTAGCACTAGCATTTTTTTTATAACTTCTATTTGCTTTCTTTGTATTCCCTGCTCTATTCCCTGCTCTATTCCTTGTTTTATTCCTTTCTGTATTCCTATCATTTCTGCACCTTCCATTCCGTTCTTATAGTCTCTTATCCATTTATCTCTTAGTTCGGCTTTTCTTTTTATTGCTTCATCTCCTGTTAAATATTCTAATTCTTCATTTGCTTTTTCTATTACTTTGTTTTTCTTTTTTACCATTTCTACCATTCCTCCTTTACTATAATCTAAAAAATATAACCATTCTTCTTTTTTATTTTCTGGCTGTTTCTCTGCTTTTATGAATTTTTTTAACTCTATAAAGTGTATTTCTAGTACATCTGTTAATACTTTGTCTTTTTCTGTATCTTCTACTATATGCCATTTCGTATGATATTCTTTTGTATCAAAATAATTAAAGTCTAATAAATTTATTGTTATTGTTTTCTTTAACCCATAAAAGGGCTCTCCTTCATGTATACTTCCTGTGTATAGCTTTCCCCAATAGAATAGTGTCCTTTTTTCCATGTTTTGTTGGTTTACTACTTGCATCTCTACGTTTATTTGTGTTTCATTATCTAGTTTTGCTTTTATATCTAGTATCCCTACTTTATCGTTTAGATCTTCCTTTTCTAACTTTGTATCTTTTTCTACTTCAATTTCTTTTATTGGTTCCTCTATTATTGAAGATAAAAAGTCTTTTAAAATTGCTTCGTTTCCTTTACTTCCAAATATTCTTTTAAATATAATATCATTTTTTGGTGTTAGTTGTACCATCTTTTTCCTCCTTATTATAACATTTTATTTTTTATTATGCAATACAAAATGACAATTTGTTTTAAGTTTTTTTACCACCTTCTTTACTTCATTTTTGTTTTTGGATTTTTGTTCTAGAATTTTTAGAACTTTCTTTTTGCTCTTACACTGATGTTTTTGAATTTTAAATTTTTAGATTTAATTCTTTTTTATTATACATCTTTTTTGTTATTTTGCAAGAAAAACTTTTCGACATTTTTAGACAGTATTTTTATATATTCTATTAATCATAATTTTTCATAATGTAACTTAAAATAGCATGTTCTGTTATAAAAAAGCAAAAGCAAAATATATGGAATTTGAAAAGAAGCGTCTTGAAAGTAAATTTTGTATACGTATGTTTTAAAAATTTGTGGGAGAATCTCACACACTTGTGAGAGGGGCCTACAAATTTTTATTACATACTGTGCAAAATTTATCTTGAACGAGCGGTTTTGAAAATTCCATATATTTTACTTTTGCTTTTATGCTACTATTATTAATCTTTATATTTTAAATATTATCATTAACGCAATTACTACTTGAATTACAATAATTGCCGGAAAACCAAATACAAACTTTGCCTTCTGTGTTTTATGCCTAAATGTATACATTCCTGCAATAGTTCCAATTCCTCCACCGAATGCTGCAACTAAAAATAATGTATTTTCTTTAATTCTCCACTTGCCTCCTTTTGCCTTTTTCTTATCTAGCCACATAATAAAAAAGCCAAATAAATTTACAATTACTAAATATATAATAATATTTTGTATAGAAAATATATCCTCCAATTTCATCTATATCACTCCTAACTTTACCCAAACAAGCTCATTTGGTTACTTCTACTCATTCCTTCTAAACATCCTGCATTAGCTAACATTTCAATTACTGCCTTTCCTGCTTTTGAACGAATTTGCAAATCATCTATTGACATGAATTTTCCGTTCTTTTCTAGCTTCAATAATGCTATCTGCTGCAACATTTCCAAGCCCTGGTATACTATTTAATGGTGGTCTTATTTTTCCATCTTCTATTAAGAAATTCTTTGAATGAGAATGGTATAAATCTATTGGTAAAAAACTAAAACCTCTTTCATACATTTCCCAAACAATTTCTAAATCATCATACATATCTTTATCTTTTTGTGTTGCAGAATTTGCCATTAACTCTATTTCTTTCATTTTATTCCTTACTTTTTCTTTTCCATGGCACATTACATCACTATCAAATGCTTTAGCACGAATAGAAAAATATGCTGCATAATATGCAAGTGGCTTATGTACTTTAAACCATGCAATTCTAAATGCATTTGTTACATATGCTGCTGCGTGTGCTTTTGGGAACATGTACTTTATTTTTTCACATGACTTTATATACCAATCTGGCACATCATGTTCTTTCATCATTCCAACATACTCTGCCCATTTTGCAGGATCCTTTAATGCTTTTCCTTTACGAACTAACTCCATAATCTTAAATGCAGGGTTTGGCTCTAAGCCTTTTTTTATTAAATAAATCATAATATCATCACGGCAGCATATAGCTTCATTTAATGTTACTGTCCCTTCTTGTATTAAACTTTGTGCATTATTAAGCCATACATCTGTACCGTGTGATAAACCAGATATACGAATTAACTCATCAAATGTTGTTGGTTTTGTATCTATTAACATTCCACGAACAAATTTTGTTCCAAATTCTGGTACGCCATAACTACCAACTTCAGAATGAATTTGCTCTGGTGTTACGCCTAATGCATCTGTTGAAGAAAAAATTGACATAGTTTCTTTATCATCTAATGGTATCTTTGTTGGGTCAATTCCTGTAATATCTTGTAACATTCTAATAACTGTCGGATCATCATGTCCTAGTATATCTAATTTTAATAGGTTTTGGTCAATTGAGTGATAATCAAAGTGTGTTGTAATAATATCTGATTTTGGGTCATCTGCTGGATGTTGTACTGGGCAAAACTCGTAAATTTCTCTTCCTTTTGGTACTACTATAATACCTCCTGGATGTTGTCCTGTTGTTCTTTTTATTCCTGTACATCCTTTAGAAATTCTAAGCACTTCTGCTGAACTTACTGGTATTCCGCCTTTCTTCATAATATTTTTTTACATATCCATATGCAGTTTTTTCTGCAACTGTACCAACTGTTCCCGCTTTAAATGTAGTTCCTTTTCCAAAAATAACCTCTGTATATTTATGTGCTTTTGCTTGATAATCTCCTGAAAAGTTTAAGTCTATATCTGGCTCTTTATCTCCATTAAACCCAAGGAATGTTTCAAATGGTATATCCATTCCATCTTTATCTAACTTGTGCCCACATTCTGGGCATTCTTTATCTGGAAGGTCAAACCCATTTTTATAGCCATAATCTGTAAAATCTGAATATTTACAGTTTGGACATCTATAATGTGGTGGAAGTGAATTTACCTCTGTAATTCCTGTCATATTTGCTACAAATGAAGAACCTACAGAACCTCTAGAGCCTACTATATATCCATCTTCATTAGATTTCCATACTAATTTTTGTGCAATTATATACATAACTGAAAATCCATTTTTTATAATTGATTGTAGTTCTTTATTTAATCTTTCTTCTACAATAGTAGGTAGATTTTCTCCATATAATTCTTTTGCTTTAGTCATGGCTATATCTTCAATTTGTTTTTCACAGCCTTCAATATATGGTGGACATTTTTCTGGCGAAATTGGGCTTATGTTTTCACATAAATCTGCTATTTTATTTGTGTTTGTTACTACTACTTCATAGGCTTTATCTAATCCTAAATACTTAAATTCTTCTATCATTTCATTTGTAGTGCGAAGATATAGTGGTGCTTGTTCATCTGCATCATCATACCCTTGCCCTGCCATTAAAATTCTTCTATAAATTTCATCTTGTGGATCCATAAAGTGAACATCACATGTTGCTACAACTAATTTTCCTAATTTTTCACCCAAATTTACAATTTTTTTATTTATATCTTCTAACGCTTTTTCGTCTGGCACTGTTCCATTTCTTACCATAAACATATTGTTTCCATTTGGTTGAATTTCTAAGTAGTCGTAATCTTTTGCAATCTGCTCTATTTCTTCATCAGATTTTCCTGCAATAATTGCACGATATAGTTCTCCTGCTTCACATGCACTTCCTAAAATTAGCCCTTCAGAATATTGTTTATATAAAGATTTTAATATTTTAGGCTTTTTATAAAAGTATTGAAGATGTGAAAATGATATTAGTTTATATAAATTTTTAAGCCCAACATAATTCTTTGCTAAAATTATTGCATGGTAACTTGGTAGTTTTTTTAGGTCTGTTTGACCTTCTTCTATTTTATCTATATCATCAACTGTTATAGCCCCTTTTTCTTTTAGCATTTCTAGCATTACTTTAAATACTTTTACTAATGTAATAACATCGTCTAATGCACGGTGTGCCACATCAACTTTTATTCCTAATTTTTCTGCTATAATTCCTAGTTTGTATTTTTTATAATCTGGAAATAAATCTTTTGCTAGGCGTAATGTATCTATATATGTGTTTTCTAGCTTGTAACCTAATTGTTCTGCATAGTATTTAATAAAACCAACATCAAAATCTGCATTATGTGCAACTATTACCCTATCTCCAATAAATTCTAAAAATTTAGGTAAGATTTCTTCTATTGTTGGTGCATCTTTTACCATTTCATCTGTAATATGTGTAACTTCAACTACTTCTTCTGGTATTGGCATTTCCGGATTTACAAAATGTTCAAATTCTTCTATAACTTCTCCATTTTTGTAAATAACTGCTCCTAATTCTGTAATTTTGTTTGTACGGAAAGAAAGCCCTGTTGTTTCAATATCTAAGACACAATATTCTGTATCTATACTTTGCCCTTTAGGGAAAGATACTGATGGTGTTTTATCTGGTACGAGATATGCTTCTACACCATAAATTACTTTCATATCTGGGTTATCTCTACCTAATAATTTGTGTGCTTCTGGAAATGCTTGTACAACTCCATGGTCTGTAATTGCAATAGATTTCCAACCCCATTTCATTGCTCTTTTTATTAAATCTGTAGCAGATGTCATTCCATCCATTTGGCTCATTTGTGTATGCATATGTAGTTCTACTCTTTTAACTTCTGCATTATCTACTCTTTCTTGTTTTTTCTTTCCTGGTGTTTCTACAATTACATTAGAAATAATTCCTATTTCTTTTGCAAATGGGTCAAATTGTGCAGTTCCAGAAACTTTAACTGCTTTTGCTTCTTTTAATCTATCCATTACTACCTGCGTCTTTTCTTCTTCTATAAATGCTTTACATGTAATTGTACTTGTTCCATCATATAAATCAAACATAACTAAAAATTTTCCACTTTTTAGCTGTCTTGAATCTATGTTTATAATTTCTCCTTCTATTGCTATTTTTCCACTGTCTATTGAAATATCACTTACTTTTACTAATGTATCTTTTATATTTGCATTTCTTCCTAATATTAGTGGTGTTTTTTCCTCTGGCTCTTGTGGTTCTGCTTCTTGTGAATTTTCAGCATGCTCTTCGGAGATTTGACGTGCAATGCATGTCCCTACATTGTCTTCTTTATCGTTTTGCTCTTCTTCTACTGCTTCTAATTCACTAATTGCTTTTTCTATTTCGTATTTTTCTGTTAGCTTGCATTTTTGTTCTATTTTTTCCATTTCTTCTTGTTGTATTTCTTCTACATATTTTACTTTGTACCTCTTATTATATAGGCTTGTTAAAGTTTCTTCTAAAGCTTTATCAAACCCTCTTAATGTTAAAAATTCTGCTCCTTTTACAGCTAAACTAACTATTGCTATATTATCTTTTATTTCTACTTTACTATTGTGTAATAAAAATGCTGTAAATGGGTATTTGTGAGCTACATATTTTATGATATTTTTCCATTCTTTCCAAATATCTACTACTTCTACATTTTCGTCATAGTTCATATTTATTTCTATGTTTTCTATATTAAAGCGTTCCTTTAAATATTTATCAAATTCTAGTAATTCGTTTGGTTTAATATATGTATACGAAAATAAATCAATTTCAAGTTTATTACTCTTTTTAAACAAATTGATTTTTTCAATATTTGCTTTAATTATATTAGATTCTATATTATAATCACTAAAAATTTCTCCTACTGTTTTTACGTTTTGTGCCATTATTATTCCCCCTAATACATAGGTTATTGTATCATATGAATTTAAAATTTGGAACAACAAATATTTAATTTTTTTAATTTATTTTGGATTTTATTTAGATTTATGTATTAATATAAATGATTATACTGTTTTGATTTTACCCAAATGATGTTAACAAAATGAATATTGTTATCTTCTATACGATAGATAATAACATATTTTAGAATTGGAATTTTTCTGTGCTCTTGTTTTTTATCAAATATAGGATACATTTTAGGAAAAGTTTTTAAAAGTTTGATTTTTTGAACTAGTAATTTTTGAAATTCATCACTTGAATAGATATAGTTACTTGAATAATAATAAGTATAGATCTTTCTTAATGCCATTTTAAATTCGTCTGTTGAGGTAAAATAATAATCATTCATAATGCTTCAACCCGAATTCTTTTTCCATTTCTCTTAATACTTTATCAAGTGGTTCTATTCTTCCTGCTTTAATATCTTCTTCTCCTCTTCTTATTGCTTCTTTTACATATTCGTTGTATTCTCGGTCTTGTCTTGCTTTTTCTTGTAGATATTCTTTTAGATTAAATATCTTCTTTAGTTTTAGTTCTTTTACATTTATCATGTTTTTACATCCTTTCCTAATATAATTTACCACACAAGAACATATTATGCAATACTTTTTTGGCAATGTTTTAATATTTAGTTGTTACTTTTATTTTGGATTTGGTTTAGATTTATGTATTAATAAAATAGACTTTTATAATTTGATTTTATTGGAAATATATCATAGATATTAATTAAATCGTCTTTAACTATATATAGAATAATATAATTCTTAACCCAGAACTTTCGATATTTTGTATTTTCAAATACTGGATACATTTTAGGAAATATTCTAATGTTTTCTATTTTTAATAAGATTATTTTATACATATCTTCAGAAAATTGTTCTGTATTTTGTAATAATGATGCTACATTGTATGTAAATTTATCAGAGAAATGAACATTCTTAATCATAGTGCTTCATCCCCAGTTCTTCTTCCATGTATTTTTTGAATTCTTCTAATGTACAATATCTTCCTGCTACAAAGTCTTCTTCTGCTTCTTTAAGTCCTTTTTCTATATATTGTCTGTATTCTCGGTCTTGTCTTGCTTTTTCTTGTAGATATTCTTTTAGATTAAATATCTTCTTTAGTTTTAGTTCTTTTACATTTATCATGTTTTCACATCCTTTCCTATTATAATTTACCACACAAGAACATATTATGCAATACTTTTTTGGCAAAATTTAAAAAGTAGCTTCACCATAGGGACGAGCAATGCTCTCCCCTATAGCTTTAACATGAAGCATCGTACTTTTCTATTTTAAAACAATCTTAATATATCATTATATGTTACAAATATTGTTAATCCTATTAATAACGCAAAACCTAATGTTTGAATTTTCATTTCTGTTTCTTCCTTTATAGGCTTTCTTCTTACTGCTTCTATTAAGTAAATTACTACTTTTCCTCCATCTAATGGTGGGAATGGAAGTAAGTTTGTAACTCCAAGTGACAAAGATATAAGCGCTAATAAATAGATGAAATCTTCAATTCCTTGTGTTTTTGCAACCATTGTTGAAATTCCTATTGGCCCTGTTAATTGGTTTGTCGATACTTTTCCTGTAAATAACATCTTTAAGTTTTCAATAATTGAAGTAGAAAAATCTACTGTATTCCAAAAACCATAGTATACATTGTTTGCAAAGCTATCTTCTGCCTCTTTAAAACTAACTCCTAGTACATATGTGTTTGATGTTTGGGCATCTACTCTAATTTCTTTTATTTCTTCTTTTCTCCTAATTGTAAAATTAATTTCATTTGTTTCAGCTTCACTTATATAAGATACTACTTTATATGGATCATATTCTACATCATTACCATTTACTTTTAATATAATATCTCCTACTTCAATACCTTGTTTTTCAGCAGGGCTACTTGGGTATAGTGCCACTACCTCTGTTGTTAAGTTTTCTCCTTCTGTTCCTAAATAAATACCTGTATCTTTTCCTACTATCGTTTTTGGTTTTACTGTATATTCTAAAACTTCACCATTTCTTTTAACTTGTACTTTAACTTCTTCTCCTTTTGATTCCTCCATTATATCTGTAATATCTTGTTTCATATGAACTTTTTTTCCATTGATACGTACAATTTCATCTCCTGATAGTATCCCTGCTTGCATTGCTCCATAGTCTTTCTCCATAGTTTCAATAACTTGTGATACATTTCCACCAACTGCTGAAACTAAACAAAAGTATACTAATAATCCAAATACAATATTAACAGCTCCTCCAGCCATCACTATTGCTATCCTTTTAGGAATACTTGTTTTACTAAAAGAACCTTCCTTTTCGGAACGTTCTTCTTCTCCTTCCATACTTACAAAACCACCTAATGGTATCAATCTTAAGGCATATTTAGTTTTGGTATTTTTACTTTTCCATATAGTAGGACCAAATCCAATTGCAAATTCATTTACAGTTACTTTACAAAGTTTTGCTACAAGAAAATGCCCACCTTCATGTATTAAAATAAGAAATCCTAATAAAAAAATTACTTTTATTACTGTTATTAAAAAACTTAACAAATAATCTCCTCCTATAACAATTTAAGAAGTATATATGCAAATGGTGCAATAAAAATAACACTATCTATTCTATCTAACATTCCACCATGTCCTGGAATTAGATTACTAAAATCTTTTATTTCTACATATCTTTTTATACTTGATGCTGCAAAATCTCCTATTTGCCCAACAATACTTAAAATAATTTGTATTAACAATACTTTTATGTATGAAAAATCAGTGTTAAATACATTATTAAATAAACAAGCTATTCCCAATCCAAATATAACTGCTCCTATTATTCCACCTATACAACCTTCTATTGTTTTATTTGGACTAATTTTACTAAATTTATGTTTTCCTATTGCTTTTCCTATTAAATACGCTAATGTATCTGTTCCCCAAGCAGCAGCCAATAGAAACCATACTAATAATTTTCCATTTTCCATTGAATGTATTAATGGTACAAACATTAGAAATAGCGAAATATAGCAAATTCCAAAAAAGGTAATAGCTATATCATTTATATTTCTTTTCATATTACTTAGTATTACATGTAAAAATAATATTGTAATTCCTGCTGGAATTAGTATACTAACAATAGTCATTGCATGTTGTACTGGAATTATATGAATAAATGCTATTAATGCAGAGGCTACATATCCGAATCCAAATTACAGGATTTGCTTTTCCTTTGAATGCATTAAAATATTCATGTAAGCTTAATCCAGCAACAATCGCAAATGTAACATCTACTACATAATTATTCCCTAAAACTAATAATATAACCACAAGTGGCATACCAACAAGTGCAGAAACCCATCTTTTTATATCCATATATCTTTACCTTTCTTATTTTCCCTTTTTTATAGTTCGGTTTTGATATTCTTTTATTGCTTCTAATAAATCTTCTTTTGTAAAATCTGGCCAATTCTTTTCCATAAATACAAATTCTGAATAAATGGTTTGCCATGGCAAGAACCCACTAGTTCTTATTTGTCCACTAGTTCTTATTATTAAATCTGGATCTGGTTGCCCACTAGTGTAAAGGTGATTACTTATCATTTCTTCTGAAATATCTTCTATTTTTAAATCACCTTTTTGTACACCCTCAGCAATTTCTTTTACTGCTTTTACAATTTCTTGTCTTCCTCCATAGTTTAAAGCTATATTAAATACAACTCCTGTATTATTTTTAGTTCTTTCTATTGTTTTTTCAATGCCTTTTTGCAGACCTTTTGATAAAGCCTCTTTATCTCCTAACATTTTTACTTTGATATTTTCTGTATCTGCACGTTTTGCAAAATCATCTAAGTAAGTTTGTAACAGCATCATTAATGCTCCTACTTCTTCTTTTGTACGATTCCAATTTTCGGTAGAAAAAGCATATACTGTAAGATACTTTATTCCAATTTCATTTGCATATCTTACAATATCTTCTAGTACTTTAGCTCCTTCTTTATGCCCTAGCTTAGGATCCATTCCTCTTTTTTTTGCCCATGTACGATTTCCATCCATAATAATTCCAATATGTTTTGGAAGTCTTGACATATCAATTTGTTCTATTGTCATTGTTTTCTCCTTATTTGTTGGGTAAATATATATTTGCCCATATAGTTTGCTATACACTCATAATTTCTTTTTCTTTGTTATCTGTTATAGAATCAATTTCAGCTATTTTCTTATCTGTTATTTTTTGTATGTCTTCTTCTGCTGTTCTTAAATCATCTTCTGTAATAACAGAATCTTTTTGCTGTTTTTTAAATTCATCTATTCCATCTCTACGAACCACACGTATAGCAACTTTTGCTTCTTCTGCCATTTTTTTAATGTCTTTTACTAATTCTTTTCTTCTTTCCTCGTTTAATTCTGGAAATGCTAGTCTAATTACTTTTCCGTCATTATTTGGATTTATTCCAATATCTGATGCCAATATTGCTCTTTCAATTTCTTTTAATATTCCCATATCCCATGGTTGAATAACTATTAACCTTGCTTCTGGAACTGAAATTCCTGCTACTTGACTAATTGGTGTTTCTACACCATAGTAATCCACTTTTACTTTATTTAATATAGCAGGGTTTGCTCTTCCTGCTCTTACTGCTGCTAAATTTTCTACAAATACGCTAATTGTTTTTTCCATTTTTTCTTCTATAAATTTATAATCCATAACTATCTCCTTTATCTTTTTTTCTTAGGCACAGTGTGTAGGCTCACGAGTATTCTTAAACAATGGTGCCCCTACATTTATTTTACAATAGTACCTATTTTTTCTCCTTTTACAATTTTAACCATATTTTCTGGTTTTGCAATTTCAAATACCATTAATGGAATTTGATTATCTCTACAAAGTGCTGTTGCTGTCGAATCCATTACTTTTAAGTCTTTTGTTAAAATATCTGTATATGATATTTCGTCATATTTAACTGCATTTGGATCTATTTTAGGATCTGCTGAATAGACTCCATCAATAGTTTTTGCAAGTAAAATAATTTCTGCATTGATTTCTGCTGCACGAAGTGCTGCTCCTGTATCTGTAGAAAAATATGGGTTTCCTGTTCCACATGCAAATATAACGATTCTTCCTCTTTCTAAATGTTTTACTGCTTTTCTTCTAATATATGGTTCTGCAATTTGTCTCATTTCAATTGCTGTTTGAACTCTAGTTTTTAATCCTCTTGCTTCTAATGCATCTTGAAGTGCTAATGCATTCATTGTTGTTGCAAGCATTCCCATGTAATCTGATGTTGTTCTTTCCATTTCATGCCCATATTTTCCTCTCCAGAAGTTTCCTCCTCCAACAACAATTCCAACTTCTACTCCTAAATCCACAACATTTTTAATTTGGTCACATATGCTTCCTATAACATCAGCATATACACCTGTTTTTTTGTCTCCTGCTAATGCTTCTCCACTTAGCTTTAGTAAAACTCTTTTATATTTTACTTCCTCCACAAAAATACACTCTCCCTATATTTATATTTTATCGTTTCCTATTCTATCATATATTCTTTAAATTTTGCACTACTTTTTAAGAAATTCTTAAATTTTATTAATTAGTTATTTTTAAATAAGAAAAATAGAGTCCTTAAGTAAATTTTATCAATTTTTTAAAGACTCTATTTTTCTCTATTTTCTATTCCAACCTTCTTTATTTGTTTGTCTTTGTCTTGCAATGGCAAGTGAATCATCTGGTACATCATCTGTTATTGTAGACCCTGCTGCAACAAATGTATTTCTTCCTAAATTTACTGGTGCTACTAAATTTGTATTTGAACCAATAAAAGAATTTTCTCCTATTATAGTTTTACTTTTATTAAATCCATCGTAGTTGCATGTAATTGTTCCACATCCAATGTTGGTTTTTCCACCAATTTCACAATCTCCCATATATGAAAGATGTGGTACTTTAGTGCCTTCTCCAATTATTGCTTTTTTTACTTCTACAAAACTTCCTATTTTTACTTTATCACTTAACCTACATCCTTCACGAATGTACGCATTTGGTCCAATTTCACAATCCTCTCCTATTATTACCCCTGATTTAATAGTGGTATTTGGATGAATAACTGTATCTATTCCTATTTCTACATCATCATATATATATGTATTGTTAATATCTTCTATTGTTACACCATTTTTCATATGTTCTGTATTAATTCTAAGTTGTAATGCCTTAGTTAAAATTTGTAAATCCATTCTATCATTTATTCCTAGCACTTCTGCATTATCTGATACTACAATAGAACCTGTTTTTAAGCCTTTATCATACATAATTTTAATAACATCTGTTAAATAATACTCTTTTTGTACATTATCATTATTTAATTCCTTTAGCGCACTTTGTAGTTCTTCTATATCAAAGCAATACATACCAAGGTTTACTTCTCTTATTTGTTGTTGTTCTAGTGTACAATCTTTGTGTTCAATAATTTGTTTAATATTACCTTTTTCGTCATGTATAATCTTTCCATAAGGTAATATATTATCATGAACCATTGTTAAAATTGTAGCACTTTCTCCCCTTTCATTTGATACTTCTACAAGTTTTTTTAAAGTTTCTGGTCTCATAATTGGATGATCTCCATTTAATACTAAAACCTTTCCTTTTCTTCCTTCTAATAATTTAGCTGCCTGTATAACAGCATGCCCTGTCCCTAATTGTTCCTCTTGCACTGCATATTTTACTGTATCTTTTAATACATCTTCTATTTGCTCTTTTTGGTATCCTACAACAGTAATAACTTCTTCTATTCCTGCTCTTTTTACATTTTCTACCGCTCTTCTAATTATTTCTTTTCCATATATTTTATGTACTAATTTTGATTTTTTAGATTTCATTCTTGTACCTTTTCCTGCTGCCATTACAATAGCTACTGCTTGTTCCATATAACATCTATCCTTTCTAAAGTCTATCTACTTTTAGATTTACGTCCTATATTCTATCATAAAAAAATATAGAATGCAATCCCACTACATTTTATTCATATAGTGAGGTTTTTGTTAAATTTTTATAAAAATAGGAATAATCCTTTTTTTATTAAATATAAATTAATAAAGTTAATTTTGTACAAACATTTTTTGAGGGGGTAAATAATAAATGGAAAATTTAAGCTTATATCAAGATATAGCAAACCGTACAGATGGAGACATCTACATAGGAGTGGTAGGACCTGTTAGAACTGGAAAATCTACTTTCATTAAAAAATTTATGGATCTATTAGTCATTCCAAACATTGATAATGAGTACAAAAAAGAACGTGCAAAAGATGAATTGCCACAAAGTGCTGCTGGTAGAACAATTATGACTACAGAACCAAAATTTGTTCCAAATGAAGCTATAGAAATTACTATTGGCGATAATTTAAAACTAAAAACTAGACTTGTAGACTGTGTTGGGTATCTAGTAAATAATGCTATTGGTTATTTAGAAGACGAAGCACCAAGAATGGTAAAAACACCTTGGTCAGAAGAAGAAATTCCTTTTGAACAAGCTGCTGAAATTGGAACCAAAAAAGTAATACAGGAACATTCTACTATTGGTATTTTGGTTACAACTGATGGTAGTATTACAGATATTCCAAGAGAAGACTACATTTCTGCTGAAGAGCGTGTAGTAACAGAATTAAAGGAATTAAATAAGCCTTTTATTATCGTTTTAAATTCTAGCGAACCATATTCTGAATATACTAAAGAACTTGCTAGAAAGTTAGAAGATAAATATCAAACTAGCGTAATTCCAACAGATTGTTCTAATTTAAACAGTGATGATTTAAATGATATTTTTGCAAGAATTTTATATGAATTTCCTGTTGAGCAAATCAATATTAGCTTTCCAAAATGGGTAGATGGCTTAAATGATGACCACTGGTTAAAGCAAAGCTTATATACTCAAATAAAAGAGGCATTTTCAGATGTCAAAATACTAAAACAAGTAGATAAATCTATTAGTAAAATGTATAAAACTGATATTATCGATAAAACTTCTTTAGATGAAATATTATTAGGTAATGGTAATGTTAACATTTCTATTTGTTTAAAAGAAGAACTTTTCTATAAAATTTTAACTGAAATTTCTGGAGTAGAAATATGTAATGAAGGAGATTTATTCTCTACTATTACTACACTTGCTTCTACCAAAAAGGAATATGATAAAATTGCATATGCTTTAGAAGAAGTAAAGCAAAAAGGATATGGAATTGTAACACCTTCTATGGATGAACTTATTTTAGATGAACCAGAAATGGTAAAACAAGGTTCAAGGTTTGGTGTAAAACTAAAAGCTACTGCACCAAGTATACACCTTATTCGTGCAAATATAGAGACAGAGGTTTCTCCTATTGTTGGTAGTGAAAAGCAATCTGAAGAATTAGTTAATTACCTACTTTCTGAATTTGAATCTGATCCACAAAAAATTTGGGAATCTAATATATTTGGAAAAAGTTTACATGAACTTGTAAATGAAGGATTACAAAATAAACTTTGCCGTATGCCAGAAGATGCACAAGGAAAACTACAAGAAACACTAGAACGTATAGTAAATGAAGGTAGCGGTGGACTAATTTGTATTATATTGTAACCTAAAAAGTCGATTTTAAAATCGACTTTTTAAAGTTTCTCGTGTATAATTTTTCCCTTTTTGCTAAAAATATGACAAATACATTTAGATTGGAGTAAAAAAGTGAAACAAAATAAAAATGGTTCTGTAATGACATATTTTAAAGATTTATTTTGGTATACGCCACATAAAGAATATAGTTTTACTATACCTGAAGCAAATAACAATGAAAATGCTACTTACACTGAAAATAATAACAATTATGAATCTCCTAAAAATATATTTCCCAAAATTGGTACTAACTTAGAAACAATTACTACACTATATAATGCTATGATTAATAGTGATATTATTATAAGAGAATTTAGTTTAATTGCAAAAAACAAAGAATATAAGGCTTTTATTTTATACATTGATGGTATGGTCGATACAAAAATTGTAAATAACTTTGTATTAGACCCTCTTATGTTACGAAATCAAGCAAATACTTATACAAATCCTGAAGCTGATGTTTCAAAGGAAGTTGTAACAAATCATATTACTGTAAGAAAAGTAAAAAAATTCGACCTAGCTTCATATATTTTAAACCACTTAATTCCACAAAATAGTGTAAAGCAAGTAGCTACTTTTGATGATGTAGCTTCCTCTGTCAATTCTGGAAATTGCCTTCTTTTTGTTGATACTTTAAATATCGCTTTTGATATTGATGCAAAAGGGTTTAAGCAAAGAAGTGTTGGAAAACCAGAAAATGAAATCGTTATTCGTGGTTCACAAGAAGGTTTTACTGAAAATATTCGTACAAATACTTCTCTTTTAAGGCGTTTTTGTAATAATGAAAAATTAATTATAGAAAATTTAGAAGTTGGAAATTTAACAAAAACAAAATGTGCAATTTGCTATATGAAAAATGTTGCAAATAATGATTTAATAGCAGAGGTAAAATATCGTATTAACAATGTCTCAGTTGATAGTATTATTTCTTCTGGTCAGCTAGAACAGCTTATATCTGATAATGGAAAGTTTAGTGTTCCTCAAATGATTTCAACAGAACGTCCAGATAATGCTACTAATTTCCTATTATCTGGTAGAGTAGTTATACTAGTAAATGGTAGCCCATATGCTCTTATTGCACCGGGTACTTTTATTGATTTTATATCATCACCTGAAGACTTAAACTTAAAATATAAGTTCTCTAATTTACTAAAATTAGTTAGAATTTTTGCAATTATTTTAACATTACTATTACCTGGATTTTATGTAGCAATTACGAATTTTCATCAAGAACTTTTACCTACTGAATTATTATTTGCTATTGTAGCATCTAGAGAAAACATCCCTCTTCCTATCATTTTTGAAATTTTAGTTATGGAGTTTTCTTTTGAGCTCATTCGTGAAGCAGGTATTCGTGTTCCCTCTCCTCTTGGTCCAACTATTGGAATTGTAGGAGCATTAATATTAGGACAAGCAGCTGTTGATGCAAATATTGTAAGCCCTATCTTAATTATTGTGGTTGCTATTACTGCTATTGCATCTTTTGCTATTCCTGATTATTCTTTTAGCTTTCATTTTAGGCTTGCAAGGTTTATCTATATTATATTTGGATATCTATTAGGATTTTTAGGAATTGCTACTTGCTTATTCTTCCATTTACTATTACTTGCAAGTTTAAATTCATTTGGTTATCCTTATTTACAACCTTATGTACCTGTAACAAAAGATTACAATGGACTATTATTGTCTCCTGCTTGGAAAAGAGAACATCGTGCTGATTTCTTAAATACAAAAAGACCTAAAAAACAACCTGATATTAGCATGAAATGGAAATTTCCTAACAAATAGCTTACTAATATAATATATAAATACACACAAAGAAAATTTAGCCTTCATAGGTAATAATTATATAAATAACTACGAAGAATCTCGGAGCCATAAGTGGGGACCAATAGAAACCGTCAAAATGTGTTTACACATTTTGTACAGTTCCACCCAGGAATGGCGACGGTTCGTAGGTATTTATATATTATTACCTATGAATAGCACCTAAAATTAGAAAGGATTTGAATTTTATGAATTCTACAAAAATAGGAACTTTTGAAGCAATTGCATTTATCGTTGTTATAATCTTAAATCAAATTGTATTAAACTTACCACAAAACTTACTAGATGAATGTGGTCCATCTACCCCTCTTAATCTAATACTTGTTATTGCCTTTGTTTTCTTATTTTTGTTTATTATGCTAAAACTATGGAAACCATTTGGTAATAGCGACATTTTAGACATTAGTGAATTTTTAGGTGGAAAAGTTTTTAAAACAATAATAGGTTCTATTTTTATTATATATTTTTTAATGATTTCTGGTACTCTACTTCGTAACTTTACTGAAATGTTAAAACTAGTATACTTAGAAAAAGCCTCTATTTGCTTAATTGTTCTATTTTTTATTATAGCTTGTGCCGCTGCAAACAGATTTGGATTTAGAAGTGTTATAAGGTGTAACCTTATTTTTGTACCTATTGTTTTATTAAATTTACTTATTGCATTTTTTTGCTTATTTCCTCGTTTCGAATTAAATAGAATTTTTCCTATTTTTGGATATGGTATAAACCAAACTTTTTTTACTGGAATGACTAATATATTTGCATTTACAGGAATTAGTTATTTATATTTCTTAAAGCCATTTCTAAAAAAGCCCGAAAGCTTTAACAAGATTAGCTATATTTCAATAGGTATTTCTGCTTTTTACTTATTTTTAAGTATAGTCACACTTCTATTTTCCTTTGCAGATGTTTTAACTGTTAATGACCTTTCTTCTGTATATGTACTAATTCGTGGTACAGATTTTGGAAGATTTTTGCAAAGGCCTGATGCATTATTTATTTTAGGTTGGATTTTAGTTCTTATGAGTTATATAAGTACTACTGTTTTACTAGTTAACCATATATTTAGCAAACTAGCAAAAATACAAGATACAAAGCCTATGGTTTATTGTTTTTCTACATTATGTTTTATTTTTGCATTAATTCCAAAAAACATGGTTGCAATTAGATGGCTAGAAGATACTCTATTTCGTTATGTAACAATTATTTTAGTATTTATAATTAGTTTTTGCATTCTTCTATTTGCGTATTTTAAACACAAAAAGCAGATGTCTTATGTACAAAAGGGGGGTTTAACAAGTGAAACTTAAAAAACTTAGAACATTAATATGTCTTTTTCTTATTATAACTACTCTATTCTTTTCTCTTTCTGGTTGTTATAACTCTCAAAACATTGACCGTTTAGCTTATGTAGTTGCTATAGGATTTGATGTTGGCGAAAACAATAAGTTAAAACTAAGTTTTCAAGTTTCTGTACCCAGTAATAGTTCAGATGGAGGAAGTTCTTCACAATCCGATTCTTCTATTGTAACTTCAATAGAATGTTCTTCTTTTGATTCTGGTGTAAATATATTAAATAGCTATTTAAGTAAAGAATCAAACCTTGCACATTGCAAAATTATTGTATTTTCTGAGGATTTTGCAAACAGAGGCATTTCAGAAACGCTATTTACATTAATGAATACAATAGATGTACGACCAGACTGTAATGTATTAGTTAGTAGATGTAGTGCAGAATACTTTTTGAATAACTCTAAGCCAATGTTAGAGAAACTTTCAGCCAGATATTATGAAATTGCTCCTACTACTAGTCAATATACTGGTTTAACAGAAAATGTAACCCTCAGCCAATTTTTTTCTGATTATACAGATACATTTAGGAGTAGTTTTGCTATTTTAGGAGGAATTAACTCTGATAATACTCATAGTGCAAATGTTGGTGAATCTCCAACTGAAATAGATGCTTCTAACAAAGCTAACGAAACATTAATTCATGGTAAGCCAAATATTGAAAATATTGGACTTGCGGTTTTTTATAAAGATAAATTAGTAGGAGAACTAACAGGGCTAGAAACCATTTGTCACCAAATAATCTGTAATAGCTTAGATACTTGTGTTATTAATATACCAAGTCCTTTTGAAGAAGGTCAAACAATCTCCCTTAAACTTCGTTTAGTTAATAATACGAAAAATAAAGTAGAACTTGTAAATGGCACACCATATATTACATCAGATGTTACATTAGATGCACGTATTTTAAGTATGGATGAAAATTCCAAATATTTAACAATGGAAAACGTCTCTTTATTAGAAAAATCTGCTAATTTTTATTTAACTACCAAATTGCATGATTATTTATACAAAGTTTCAAAAGATTTGAAAAGTGATATTGATGGATTTGGAAAGTATATTGTAAAAGATTTTTTAACTATGGAAGAATGGGAAAATTTCAATTGGCTAGAAAATTTTAAAAATTCTTTCTTTGATGTTAAAGTAGAAACAAAGGTAAAATCTGGATATATTTTTATGGAAAGCTAGGTGATATATTTTGAAAATTGTTATTGCTATTTTATCATTTTTTGTATTTTTAAAAACATTTTTTTATGGAATTTATGAATGGAAAGAACAAAAAAATAAACGGAGGTAGTATTGCAATTTTTGTATTAAGCATTATTACTCTAATTGTTCCAACATTTTTAGTAAATTTACGAATTAACTTGTAGGATATTCTATTTGTACAATATGTAGCTGTAACCTAAAATATTAAAATTTGAAAAGAAGCGTCTTGAAAGTAAATTTTGTATACGTATGTTTTAAAAATTTGTGGGAGAATCTCACACCCCTGTGAGAGGGGCCTACAAATTTTTATTACATACTGTGCAAAATTTATCTTGAACGAGCGGATTTGAAAATTTTATATATTTTAGGTTCACAGCTACAGTTTACAACTTTAAATATTTTATCATCACAACACAACATCTCTTTTTAGTGTTCCACTTTTTACCACACCAATTCCAATAAACTGCTTATTTATATCATATATCCTATAAATATCATCTTCTAGCACATATTCTAGCTTTACTCCATTTAGAAACAACTCTAACCTTTTATTATCTAATATAATTTCTTGTTTTTTACTAAAAAATTCTTCTATTGTAATGATTTTAGAAGATATGTCTCCTTCTTGTTTTAACTCATCTATAGTTACACCATCTTCTATTTTAAAATTCCCTACTCTAAGCCTCGCTAACTCTTTCATGCACCCAACAGTTCCTAATTTTTCAGCAATTTGTTCACAAAGAGTTCGTATATATGTACCTTTCCCACAATGTACTCTAAATGTTATCTCTTTTTTTTCTTCATCAACATCTTCTAATTCAATTTCATAAATTGTAATTAACCTAGTTGGTACTTCTACTGTCTTTCCTTGCCTTGCATATTCATATAACTTTTTTCCATTTACTTTAATTGCAGAAAACATTGGTGGAGTTTGTTTATTTTCACCTAACATAGAAAAAAGTACATCTTTAATTTTCTCAACTCTTGGCATTTTAATATCTTGCTTTTCTATAATATTACCTGTAAAATCTGCTGTATCAGTTTTTATACCTAAAGTTAAAATAGCACGATATGTTTTATCGTGCTCTATTAAATATTTTGAAATTTTTGTTGCTTTCCCTATTAATAGAGGTAACACCCCTGTTGCTTCAGGATCTAATGTACCAGTATGCCCTACTTTTTCTTTTAGTACTTTTTTTACTATTGCTACTACATCATGTGATGTGTAGTCTTTTTCTTTATTTATTATTATAATTCCATCCATGTCTTCTCCTAATAATTAAGAAGGGCACAGTGGTGTCATGTCTTTTGGGTATTCCCACAAACGATGCCCCTACAATCTATTTCAAATGTTTTTTTACTTCATTTATTATTCTTTCTTTTACTTCTTCTAAAGTTCCATGAACTTGGCAACCTGCTGCATGAAGATGCCCTCCTCCATTAAACATCATTCCTACATCTGATACATTTACATATTCATTTGAACGTAGTGAGCCTTTATATAATCCTTCTTCTTTTTCACTAAGAAGAATTGATACTTCTACTCCTTCTATACTTCTTCCTATATCTACTAAACCAGATTGGTCTCCGTTTTTAGCACCTGCTAATTCTTCATCTTTTTTTGTAATATATGTAAATGCAATTTTTCCATCTTCTATAAGTTCTAAACGATCCATTGCAATTTTACTAAGTTCAAAATGTCCTTTTGTCTGCTTTTCCAAAACTTTTCTATATATGTCTGCAACATTTACTCCTATGCTTAATAACCAAGCTGTAAACTCAAATGTTTCTTTTGATGTTCCTTGGTATTTAAAACCTCCTGTATCTGTAATAATTCCAGTAACTAGTGAGCTTCCTATTTCTTTATCAATTTTAACTCCTAAGTATTCTAATACTAAAATTAGAATTTGGCAACAAGCTGGCGCATCTGGATTTACAAAATTATAATCTGCAAACATTGCATTTACACTATGATGATCAATATTTATTGTTGTACGAGCATTCTCAAAGTATTTTGCAAAGCCATTTAAGCGCTTAATATCACTACAATCTAATGCAATTGCTAAATCATATATCTCTTTTGTTCCTTCTTTTTGCATTTTGCTAGCTTCTGGCAAAAAGCTAAAGATTTCTGGATATTCTGGCACTATCATTTCTGGTTTTTTTCCTAATTGCACTAATGCATTATACATACTAAGAGTACTTCCAATTGCATCTCCATCTGGGTTCTCATGAGTTAAAATAACTATGCTCTCTGCTTTTTCTATCTCTTCTTTTATATTATCTAATGTCATTTATTTTTCTCCTATTCTTTGTTTATACTGTAAGAATTTTTATCCGGGTGGATGAAAAGCTCCATACAGTATAAATATGCAAATTTCTAGAATTACTAACGTATAACTTATCCGTACGCATTAAAAATGCTACGGATAAGAAATCTTTGCGGTTCCCACCGCTTAGAAATTCTTGTATTTGTTATCATCTTTTTTAGGCATAATTTCTTTTAGTATGGAATCTATTTTAGATCCATATTCAATTGAATCATCTAACACAAAAACAAGTTCTGGTGTAATTCTTAAGTTTATTGTTTTTGCAATTCCACTTCTAATAAAACCAGAAGATTTTTTCAATGCTTCTAATGTTTCATTTGTATTTTTAGAATTTAATATACTAACATATACTTTAGCATATTTTAAATCTGGTGTAACATGTACTTTTGTTACACTAATTAATCCTGTTACATTTGGATTTTGTAGTTCATAACTAATTATATGACTAATTTCCTTTTTTAATTCCTCACCAATTCTTTCAAATCGCGCATTATTCTTTGGCATGATGCCCTCCTTTATCTTTCTTCTCCTGAGTGTATTCCATCATATAAAGATGAGTATTTTTTTTCTTCTAGCTTTGGAGAAATATTAACATTTTTCCATAGTTCTTCTTTCTTTTGTTGTTCTTTTTCTTCTCTATTTAGCCTTATATCTCGTTGTTCTTCTACACTATATTGTAATCGACTTTTTATAAATTCTTCTCTTTCTTGTTCTTTTGTTTTCACTCCTTTTGCTATTTGTTCATTTTTTGCTATTTTCTGTTTTTTTCTTTGTTCTCTTCTTTTTTGTCTTCTTTCTTCATTTTCTTTCATTCTTTGTTGTTTTTCTTCTTCATTTCTTATATGTTTTTGTTCTTTTTCTCTTTTAGCTTTCTTCTTTTGTGATTGTAGCATTCCAATATGCCTTAAATTTTGCTTATTTCTTTGTTCTTTTTCTTTTTTAGCATTCTTTCCCATCACAATCACTCCATTTTTATTTTTTTACTTCTTCCATAACATAAACTTCTAATGTATCTAATTCTACTATATCATTATAATTTTCAATTTGAAGTCCACATTCATATCCAGACGCTACTTCTTTTACATCATCTTTAAATCTCTTTAAAGATACTAGTTTTCCATCATGTATAACAACATTATCACGAATTACACGAATTCCTGCATTTCTTGCAATTTTTCCATCTGTTACATAGCATCCTGCAATTGTTCCTACTCCACTTACTTTGAATGTTTGACGTACTTCTGCTGTTCCTATTACTTTTTCCTCAAATACTGGGTCTAGCATTCCTTTCATGGCAGCTTCGACATCTTCAATTGCTTGATAAATTACAGAATATTGTTTTATTTCAACTTCTTCTTTTTTAGCTACTTCTTTTGCAATTGGGTCTGGTCTAACATTAAATGCAATAATTATAGCATTTGAAACTTTAGCAAGTGTTACATCAGATTCTGTTACTCCACCAACATTGGCATGAATTACTTTTACTTGCACTTCTTCGTTTGTTAATTTTTCTAAGCTTTGTGTTACAGCTTCAACAGAACCTTGTACATCTGCTTTTACAATAATATTTAATTGTTTTAAGTTACCTTTTTCAATTTCACTAAATAAGTCATTTAAAGTTACTCTTGATGTTTGGTTTATGCTCTTTTCTCTTGCTTGACGTTTTCTTCTTTCAATTAAGTGTTTTGCAGTTTTTTCATCTTTTACTTCATAGAATGTATCTCCTGCTTCTGGCACTTCTGTTAGACCTGTTACTTCTACTGGCGTAGATGGTCCTGCTTTTTTTACTTTTTTTCCTTTATCATCTGTCATTGTACGAATTCTACCAATAGCAGAACCTACAACAATTGTATCTCCAACATCTAAAGTTCCACGTTGTACAAGCATTGACACAACTGGTCCTCTTGTTTTATCAAGACGAGCCTCAATAACTGTTCCTTTTGATTGTTTTGTTGGGTTTGCTTTTAGTTCTTTCATATCTGCTACTAATAATACCATTTCTAGTAATGTATCTATGTTAATTCTCTTTTTAGCAGATATTTCAACAAATATTGTGTCTCCACCCCATTCTTCTGGAACTAACTCATATTTCATTAATTCTTGTTTTACTTTTTCAGGATTTGCACCTTCTACATCAATTTTATTAAGAGCAACAACAATTGGAATTTCTGCTGCTTTTGCATGGTTAATTGCTTCAATAGTTTGAGGCATAACCCCATCATTTGCAGCTACTACTAAAATTGCAATATCTGTAATTTGTGCTCCTCTAGCACGCATAGATGTAAAAGCTTCATGCCCTGGTGTATCTAAGAAAGTAATTTCTCTATCATTTATGCTAACTTTATATGCACCTATATGTTGTGTAATTCCTCCTGCTTCTCCTTCTATTACATTAGTACTTCTAATTGCATCTAATAATGATGTTTTTCCATGGTCTACGTGTCCCATAACTACTACTACTGGTGGTCTTGGCTTTAATTCATTTTGTGTATCTTCTGTTTCATCAAATAAGATATCTTCTTCTGTTACAGTTTCTTTCTTAATTGCTGTAATTCCAAATTCTTCTGCAATTAAGAATGCTGTATCAAAATCCACCTCATTATTAATTGTTGCCATAACTCCATAGCCTAATAATTTTTTAATAACATCTGCTGTAGTTTTTTTCATTTCAGCAGCTAATTCCTTTACTGTTACAGGATCTGGTATAGTTATTTCTGTTAGTTCAAATATTTTTTGTTTTGTTCTTTCTTCTTGTTTATTTACTCTTTTCTTATTTTTCTTTCCACGTTGTGTTGTTAGGTCATAAAAGTCTAGCATTCCACCATCTTGCTCATCAAACATAGAAGATAAACGGTCATGTTGTTTTAAGCTTTTTAATTTATCTTCATTTATTTCATAGTCTCCACCACGTCTTGATTTTGGAGCTTTTTTCATCTTGTTTTCTTCATAACGGTTTTGTTTTTGTTTATCTATTGATTTATTATATTCTCTTACTACTTCTTTTTCAGCTACATCTGTCATAATGTTTTTAATGTTCTTCTCAATACCTTTTTCGTCAAGTGGTCTTCTTCCTCCATAGTTATTTTGGTTATTATTACGATATCCACCATTGTTAGGTCTATTTTGATGATATCCTCCACCATTTTGATTATTTCTATAATTGTTATTACCATCTCTATTTTGATTAAACCCATTATTACGTGAGCCTTGAAAATTATTGTTATTATTGTCTCTTGACCTATAATTATTATTATAGCTATTGCTATTATAACCATTATTTTGATTATGATTACGATATCCATTATTATTTGGGTATCCGTTAGATTTAGGTCTTCTTTGTTCTTGCATTATGTTACTTTCTTTTTTAATAGTATCCTTCTTTTCTTCAACCTTAGGTTCTTGTTTTACTTCTTCTTTTATTTGTTTTGGCTGTTCTTCCAGTTTTTCTTCAACTTTTATAACTTCTTCTTTTACAATTTCCTCTTTTATCTCTTCCTTTACTTCTTCCTTTTTAGGTGTTTTTAAGCCAAACAGTTCACTAACTGTCATTGGCTTTGATGGTTTATTGCGGTATACAATGTTGAAATCTTTGCTAGTATTTCTTTCTACAAAGCCTACTTCTTTTTTCTTTTGCTCCATTTTTCTCTTTTTTTCTTCTTCTTCCCTTTTTGCAATTTCTTCTTCTGATACAATAACTTCTCTACGAATAATAACTGGTGTGTCTTGTTTTGCCTTCTTTTCTTTTTTCTCTTGTACCGTCGTTTTGTTTTCTTCTTTCTTTTTCGTTTTAAAACTCTCCTTTATTTTTTTTGCTAATTCTTCTTCTACTGAACTCATATGACTTTTAACATCAATTTTCAACTCTTCTGCTCTTTTTATAATTTCTTTACTGGTTAAGTCAAGTTCTTTTGCAATTTCGTGTATTTTTATCTTACCCAATAATTTCACCCCCACTAATTATTTTCTTAATTTCATCCGCAAAATTTTGATTTTTTAATACATATACCGCCTTATTTGGTTTTCCAATTGCATTACTTAGTGCTTCAATCTCACCATAAATGCATATTGGTATTCCGTTTCTTTTACAAGCTATTTCAAAGTTTTTCTTAGTTCTATCTGATGCATCACTTGCTACTATAACTAAACTCACTTTTTTCTTTTCTATTAAATCCATACAAGCGTCAGTTCCAAATACAAGCCCACCTGACTTCATGCATAATCCTAATAGTCCCTCTATTTTATGATTTATCAATAATCACACCTCTTAATTTTTCATAAATTGTATTCTCAATTTTCGTTTCAAGAGCTCTTTCAATTCTCTTTGTTTTTACTGCTTTTTCCAGACATTGTATATTATCACATATGTATGCACCACGTCCTAGCATTTTTCCTGATTTATCAATATTTATCTCACCATTTGGTGATTTAACAATTCGAATTAAATCCTTTTTATCTTTTTTTCCATTACATCCCATGCAAGTTCTTTGTGGCATTTTTTTCATTTCAAACACCTCCTAAAACTTACTCTTCTTTTTCCTCTTGCATACTTGCAAGAGCCTCTCTAAATTGTGATTCTGATTTTATATCTATCTTCCAATTTGTTAATCTTGCTGCTAACCTAGCATTTTGCCCAGATTTTCCAATTGCTAATGATAATTGATCATCTGGTACAATTACTTGAGCAAATTTTTCTTCTTCTTTTATATCTACTGCTAATACTTGTGCTGGAAGTAATGCTGCTGCTATATAAATGCTTGGGTCTTCATTCCATTCTATTACATCAATTTTCTCACCATTTAGTTCATTAATAATATTTTGTATACGTACTCCCTTTTGACCTACGCATGAACCTACTGGGTCTATATTAGGGTTTGTTGAATATACTGCTACTTTGCTTCTATAACCTGGATCTCTTGAAACACTTTTTATTTCTATTAATCCTTCATATATTTCTGGTATTTCAAATTCGAACAACCTTCTAACAAATTCTGGGCAAGCACGTGAAACTATAACTTGAGGATTTCCTTTAAGCCCTTTTACTACATCTTGTACATATCCTCTTATTTTATCATTTACACGATATTTCTCTGTTGGTATTTGCTCTTTTGCTGGCATAACTCCTTCTAGTTTTCCAAGATCCATAACAACAATGTTTGAATCTGCTTTTTGAATAATTCCAGAAACTATTTCACCTTTTCTTTCGTTAAATTCTGTATATACAATATCTCTTTGCGCTTCTCTTAGTTTTTGAATAATAACTTGTTTTGCTGTTTGTGCTGCAATTCTACCAAAATCTTTTGGCACCATTTCTATATCTACAGTATCTCCAATTTCTAGTTTTTTGCTTATTTTCTTTGCATTTTCAAGGTTTATTTGTAGTTTATCATCTTCTGCTATTTCTACTACTTCTTTTATTGCATATAAATGTGCTTCACCTGTTTCTTTATCCATAACAACTTTTACGTTTTCTGCTGAATCAAAGTTTCTTTTATATGCTGTTAATAATGCTTGCTCAATCGCTTCAATTAAGTACGCTTTTTTAATTCCTTTCTCTGTTTCAAGTTCTTCTAGTGCTAATATTAGTTCTTTGTTATCAATTGCTTTCATTTTCCTTTTTCCTCCCTTTATATTTATTTGTAATTGTATTTTAAGAACCCCCAGTCAGCTTCGCTGACAGCCCCCTTAGGTAAAGGGGCCTTTACTCTACTATTTTTAAATATCAATCCCAATTATATTTTAGTTTCATTAATGATATATTTTTTCTTTCTATTGTAATTTCATCATTTTCATACATCATTGTAATAGAAGATTCATCATATCCTGTTAATATGCCATCTAAAGTTTTTTTCTTATTTATTGGTTTAAATAAGTTTACTTCTATTTCTTCTCCCAAGCTCAAATCAAAATGCCTATCTTTTTTAAGTATTCTCTCAATTCCTGGAGATGATACCTCTAAAAAGTATTGTTCTTTAATGTAATCTGCTTCATCTAGTAAATCCATAATGCCATCATTTACTTTTTCACAGTCGTTTAAATCGATACCTTTTTCATTATCAATAAAAATACGTAAAAAATAATTTTTTCCCTCTTTTGCATATTCTACATCATACAGTTCGTAGCCCAATTCTTCAATTCTACCTTTCAAAAGAGTTTCCACTTTTTCTTCAATACTTGCCAAATGATAAATCCTCCTTAAAATTAACTTAAAGAGTGGGATTTACTCCCACTCTTTAAGTTTTTCATATTTGCATACCTATTATATCCTCATTTACTCAAAAAATCAAGCTTTTTTGAAATATTTTTGAGATTTTCATGACAGTGCAAAAAATAACCTTAGTTTAATTTCTCAATCTAAGATTATTTTCAACTTATCAAATTTATAATATCTATATTTATCCCCTACATAAATAGAGTATAATTTTTAATTTTTTAGTGCTGTAATGGGTACTACAAATACTCCATCTGGTCTTTTATATACTGCATTTGATAGTCCACATATTACACATAAAACTGACGGTGCTTTGCCATTTTCTTTTTCAATCGATTCCTTTATACTAGTTAAATTATTTGCTGCTTTTTCAATTTGATTTGCTCCTAATTTTATTTCAAAAGCGCACCAATCTCCATTTTCTAACTCTATAATAGAATCAATTTCTCTATTTTGATAATCTTGATAATGATAGCATTTCGCATTAAAAGCACTTGCATATATTTTTAAATCTCTTTCAACCATTGCTTCAAATAATAATCCAAAAGTCTCTAAATCATTAATTAACTTTTCTTCTGTTAAATTTAGTAAAGCACATGAAATAGATGGGTCTGCAAAATGCCTTTTTTCTGATTGTTTTACTCTTATAGAAGAACGTATATTTAGTGAAAATGGTTCATCATTATCTAATAAATATAATTTGTCTAATGCGTTTAAATATGATGCAACTGTATCTATATCTATATCTTCATTATCAATTTCTTTAATGTCTCTTTTTACTGTCATATTTGACACTGTTGTACTTTCATTTCTTGCAAGTGATTTTAGTAATAATTTCATCTTATGCTTATCTCTATTTATTTTATCTAATCTATATAAATCATCAGTTATAATTAAATCAATATATTCTTTTATAATTTCGCTAGAATCTTTAGGTGAATAGTCTAAATTACCTGGCCATCCTCCTCTAATTATTAATCTAGCAATATTCCTTAAGTCAACTTCACCTGTTAACTTTTGTTCAATTTTTCCTTTACATAAGTTTTCTAATGAAATATCTCCTGTCGAATCACCAGATTCAAACAAACTCATAGTTCTTAAATAAATCTTTCCATATCTTCCTGCTCCGCTATGTGCTATTCCGCTTCTATTGGGTGTAGAAGATCCAGTTAAAATATATTGGCCTTTTAATCCCGTTTTATCTACATCTGCTCTAATTTCATCCCATAAATTTGTAGCTTCCTGCCATTCATCAATTAATTTAGGTTTTTCTCCTTCCAAAATTAACGATGGAGACATTTTTGCTAGTTCTACATTATTAGATTGTTCTCCAGTAGTATTGTGTAATAATACTTCACTTTTAGAATGATAACGACCAGCCCATGTTTTGCCACAATATTTTGGACCTTCTATACAAACTGCACCAAATAGTTTTAAATAGTGTTCTATTTTGTCATCTAGAATTCTTCTTTTATAATTAGTTATATCCATAGCTCGAATCTCCTTATAAATAATATACCCTCATTTGTTATTTATAATTTAATTTTATACTATTCCGTTATTTTTGTCAATTTTATTCCGTGATTTTTATCAATTTCATTCCGTGGCTTTTGTCGATTATTTTATTCCAAATATTCTATCTCCTGCATCTCCAAGCCCTGGTACAATATATCCAATATCGTTTAAGTAATCATCTATACTTGCACAATATATTTGTACATCTGGATATGCTTCTTCTACTTTTTTTATTCCCTCTGGTGCTGCGATTAAACATAAAAATTTAATCTTTTTAACTCCATCTTCTTTCATCATTTTTATAGCATCCATTGCAGAACCACCTGTTGCAAGCATTGGGTCTACTAAAATTACTTCCCTATCTTTAATATCTTTAGGTACTTTATAATAATATCTTACTGGTTCTAATGTTTCTTCGTTTCTGTATAAACCTATAACTCCAATTTTTGCATTTGGTATAATTTTAGTAATTCCATTTGACATACCAAGTCCTGCTCTTAAAATTGGTACAAATGTGTATCTATCTTCATCTACTTTTTTTGCCATTGTTTTTCCAATTGGTGTTTCAACTTCTACATCGTCTGTTACGGCATCTCTCATTGCTTCATAACATAATAGCATTGCTATTTCTTCTGCTAATTCTCTAAATTCTTTTGTTCCCGTTTTTTTATCTCTTAAAATTGCTACTTTATGCTTTATTAATGGATGATTTACTTCAATAGCTTTCATTTTCTTCCTCCTTGTACATATATATTTTCTATGCTTTTACTTCTTCTTTTTTTGTTTCTTTTTCTTCTTTTGGCATATTGTTATTTTCATCTTTTTCATCTGGTATGATAAAGTTTAATATAATTCCTGCTATAGCTGCAAGACTCATTCCAGAAATTGATACAGCTATTCCATTTCCTGTAGAAATTGAGAATGCAGCTCCGCCAAGTCCAAGAACTAACATTGCAGAAGCAACTATTATGTTTTTATTTTTGCTAAAGTCTACTTTATTTTGAATTAGAACTTTTAATCCATTAACTGCAATAAATCCATATAATAGAAGTGAAACTCCTCCAAGTACTGGGTTTGGTATTGTTTGAACAAGTGCTGTGAATTTTCCAAAAAAGCCTAAACATATAGCTATAATTGCTGCTAACCCTATTACCCAAACTGAAGCTATTTTTGTCATTCCAACTACTGAAGTGTTTTCTCCATAAGTTGTGTTTGAAGGTCCTCCTAAAAAACCTGCGACAAATGTTGCTATTCCATCTCCCATAAGTGTATTTTCAAGCCCTGGATCTTTTAATAAGTCTTTTCCTATAATTGTTGAAAGTGCTTTGTGATCTCCTATATGTTCAGCCATTGTAACTAACGCAATTGGTGCCATTGTTAAAGCAATTCCTAAATTTGGTGTATAATTTACAAATGGAACATAGAAATTTGGAAGTTGAACCCAAGCTGCATCAGCTATTACTGTGAAATCTACTAGTCCTAAAACACAAGCTGAAATATATCCTGCAATAATTCCAACTAAAAATGGAATTATTTTTATAAATCCTTTTGCCCTTGTCATAATTAGTGATGTAACTAAAAATGTAATAAGTGCAACAACTGGTCCTTTCCATTCTATACCAGATACTATTTCTCCTCCTACTGAAACAGTAGTATCAAAAATATTTCCAACTGCAGATGTTGCAAGTCCTAAACCTATTATCATAATCATTGGTCCTATTACTATTGGTGGTAATAGTTTATCTATCCATTTTTTACCAACAAATCTTACTATAAGTGAAACTATGAAATATACTATACCTACTACCATTACCCCTGTCATAGCTCCAGCAATTCCGTTACTAACTCCTCCACCATTACTAGCTCCAGCAATATATGCTGCTATAATTGGTGAAATAAATGCAAATGAGCTTCCTAAGAAAACTGGTGATTTTGCTTTTGTACAAGCTATGTAAATAAGTGTTCCTATACCAGCTGTTACAAGAGCTACTGCAATTGAAAGTGCTTGTCCTTCCACACCAGCTGCAGCAATTCCACTATTTACTAAAATTGGTACTAAGATTGTTGCACCAAACATTGCAAATACATGTTGAAATGCAAGTATTATCCATTTTAGTATACTTGGCTTTTCATTTACGTCTAAAACTAATTTTGTTTCATTCATTTTTATTCCTCCTAATATTTTCTTTTTGGGTTGTGTAAAGTAAAAGGGCACAGTGGTGTCATGTCTAACTGGTATTCCCACAAACGATGCCCCTACATATAATCTTTCTACACCATAAAAAATCACTAAAACCATATGTTTTAGTGATTAATTTATATATTGTAAAAGAATTGTAGCAAATGCAAAAACTAGCAAAGTAACTTTGCTTATTACTGTTTTAGTAGAGTTTACATTTTCTACAAAATTTCTCATTTTTTACACCCTAAAAGATAGTACTACAATTTCCATAAAAGTTCAAGTACTTTTTTGTAATTTTTTAAGATTTTTATAATACTATTCATACTTCTTTTATAAGAACTTACGAAGCTTTGCAAGAGAGCCCCTTTAATAAGGGGGCTGGCGCCGATAGGCGACTGGGGGTTCTTAAAAAACATTTAGAAGAACCCTCCGTCAGTGCTTCGCACTGCCAGCCACTGCATAAGATATCTGTAATGCTCACTAGCGTTCGCTAACAGCTATCTTAACCTCCCTTGTTAAAGGAGGTTTCTTGTATGCCTTCGCAGATATTCTTATTTGCTATAGTCTGAACAGTAACATATTTTATATCCCTCTAAAATCAAACTCTGGCACATACTCTTCTTCATGTTCTCCTAATTCTTGTATATACCCATTTTTTAGGTTTAAAGAATATAAATATTGTTCTATTTGTTTATATTCTTTTTTATTTAGTTTCCTATTTATCAGCTCATCTTCTTTTGCTTTATATGTAGGAAAATATTGTGCCATAACACTTACATATATATCCTCAGGCATATTTTCTTTTATCCATTTTAAAATATGTTTTGTATTTAATATATGATTTGGCAATACTAAATGACGTATAATAACTCCTTTTTGAATAATCCCATCTTTATTAAAAACAGCTCCTCCTACTTGTTTATACATCTCCTTTATAGCACTTGTTGCAATTTCAAAATAGTTATCTATTCCAGAATATTTTTTTGCAGTGTAATTACTATAATACTTTAAATCCGGTAAATATATATCTATATATCCATTTAAGAGCTCAATAGTTTCTTTCTTTTCATATCCATTTGTATTATATACAATTGGAATATTTAATCCATTTTTCTTTGCAATATCAAGCGCTTCTATAATTTGATATACATATGAAGTAGGTGTAACAAGATTAATGTTATTAGCACCTCTTTGTTGCTGTTTTAAAAATATTTCTGCTAAATGCTCTACTGTAATCTCTTTTCCTTTTTGATATTGGCTTATTTCGTAGTTTTGGCAATACTTACATTCTAAATTGCAATTTGTAAAAAATACAGTACCAGAGCCATTTTTTCCACTAATACATGGCTCTTCAAAATAATGTAAAGATGCTAATGCAATTAATAGCCTATTCTCTGAATTACATCTTCCCTTGTTTCCTTTTAATCTATTTACTCCACAATTATGTGGGCATAATGTACATTTACTTAAATTTTCTACCATAATTTTTCCTCTATTTTTTACTAATCACTTAATCTTACAACTACTGTACCATCTATTATTTTTATGCTATCTTTTTCTGGATAATATGTCATACTCTTAAATTCATCTGTTTGTAGTAAATCTGCTTTTTCCCATTCACTCACTAAATTTAAGTTTACCCCTTCATATTCATATAATATTTTTCTCCAACTATCTAAATTCCCCCACCATATAGTTGATTTGTTTGCTATAAACCCCCATGTTCTATCAAATATTTTTTTTGCTTCTATTGAAGTATTTTTTCTACTTAAATATGTATTATTTTCTAGCCCTCCTAAAAATAATACTGGCATATCCCCTGTATATTCATCTAACCCCTCTATTTGTGTTACTATTCTAGAAACTGCCCCCTCTGTTTGGTTCTGCATAGATTTCATGGCAATATATGAGGCATTATCTTGCCATATGTAGTTCCAAATAATAATCAAACTACAAATTGTTACAGTATATTTAAAAATTTTAGATATTGTTGTTTTAGGTAGTATTTCTATTATTTTTAAAAATATTGGAAATATGTATACCATAGAACATGCCATAAGTATATGAATATCTACATCTGGTACCATTATTTCTATTATTCCAAAACATACTGGTGCTATAATGATAAAAATTAATGTAAGTATTGTGTTTGTTCTTTTTTCATATACTTTGTTTTTTATTATAATATATATTGTAGAAACTAGCATTACTCCAAATATCACTATATAAAATATATTTGTATTCCATATTGTGTTTGGTATCATGTTATCTGTAAAATAATAATCAAAGAAACTTCTATATGCTTCTGGCAATAGTTGTGGTAAATTTAGTAATGTTTCTAGACCTATAGAATTTGCGCCACTGTAACTACTTACTGGTAAGTTCCTAATTAATAATACTATGTGTGATAATGCATAAAATAGAATTATACCTAATGTTCCCATCACTAGATATTTAATTATACTAATAAATATCTGTTTCTTTTCTTTTTTATTTAGTGCATCTATTATTAAAGTAGCTATGCATAAAACCATTGTTACAGATAAATATGTTTGATACATCCCCATCGAAAGTGCTACTAATAAAGCACTTATTGGTATTACCCAATTTCTATTTTCGTTTTTTCTAACTATATAAACAGCAAGTGTTGCTAAAAGCATTCCTAATATATATGCATCTGAACAGTAAAAAAATGTTAAAGTTGCTGATATGTTTGGTGCTACCGCAAATATTACAGATATAATATACTTAAAGTATTTATTGTTTATTTTAAATATGTCTATTACTAGAAGCACTGTTATACCTAAAAGAATACTACTTATTAGTGTTACTATTACTGGTGATACAATATATCCCTTTATTCCTTGCACAAAATCTAGCCCAAATCTTAGTAACATAGATTCCCATACATCTGGTTGATGATATATGCTGTTTATTAGGGTATCTGCTCCAGTTATCATTAATGCATAAAGTGAAAAATGTACTATCATTGCTGTTATTATAGTTATCCAAAATGGTTTCATTTTTTCTTTATTATATTTAATTTCTAAATTTATTTTAAATAATTTTTTTATTGCTTCCATTTTATATCCTCCAATCAATCATTACAAATTATACCAAAATTTGTAAATTAAAACAATAATTTTACATAATTTTGTATTTTCATCTATAATAGTATATAAATCTCCACGAAGAATCTTGGAGCCATAAGTGGGGACCAATAGAAACCGTCAAAATGCGCAAGCATTTTGTACAGTTTCATTGGGGAATGGCGACGGTTCGTGGGGATTTATATACTATTATAGATGTGCTCAATAAATATGTATGTTTTAACTTAAAATAGCGTATTGGTACCTAAAAAAATTAGTACATAAGCTATTATCTACTAATTTTAATTAATAAGACATATCAAAACATATTAAGATATCTAGCACTTGATAAAAGTGTATCTACCACTACAATTCCAATTGCAATATTAACAAAAGTTATTTGTGATTTAGTAGGAATTTTCTTTAATAATTTTGCTACTACCTTTTCCATAAGTGGATGAACCCAGTGAATAAAAGCAAGAGCAATAAATCCCCATGCAAAAGAAAATGATAAGGTAATTCTTCCATTTAGATTCATAAAATGAGTTGCATAATCCCACCAACGTGCTGAAAATAGTGCTTCTAATGCAAATCCTACAAAATATTCAAAAATTGAAAATACAATTGCAGAATATAAAAATAGTTTTAATGGGTTAGATTTATATTTTTGTAAACAACTAATTAAAATAACTGCTCCCCACCCATAAATTGGACAAAGTGGTCCATATAAAAAGCCTCTTTTTACAAAATGACCTAAAGTTCCTATAGCATAAAAGGTCTCTAATAACCAACCAACAAATGCATATATTAAAAAATAAAATGCTAAATACTTAATACTTATTTTCTTATCCTCTAATTTTTCCATAATTCCCCCTAATAATACATGTATAATATCAAATTTTCTTTAAAAAGTAAATGCTATTAAAAAAAAATTAATAAACTGCAAAAATTTTATAAAAAAAGTATTGACAAACTATTCAATTACACTTATAATTTATTAATGTTGGTAGCAAATATGCAGGTGTAGTTCAATGGTAGAATTCCAGCCTTCCAAGCTGGCTATGCGGGTTCGATTCCCGCTACCTGCTCCAGCGCCCTTAGCTCAGTTGGTCAGAGCAACCGGCTCATAACCGGTGGGTCCAAGGTTCGAATCCTTGAGGGCGCACCACTTTTTTTAACTAAATATGGACAGGTGGCCGAGTGGCTAAAGGCGGCAGACTGTAAATCTGTTCTCATACGAGTACGAAGGTTCGAATCCTTCCCTGTCCACCAAAGAAGTAGAAAATATGAGATTCTACTTCTTTTTTATTTATAAGAAACGAAAAATAGAAATGGATTCGAAAAGGAGGATCAGAAAACAGTCCAGTGGACTGTTTTCCCGACGCGGTTCGCCGAATCCTTCCCTGTCCATCAAAAAGCATTGTAGTAACTACCATGCTTTTTTTGTATTAATGTCCGCTTTTGTTCTACATCTAGACTTTTTATGTTTATATATGGTATAATATCTACAGGAAGTGATATTTATGATTATTAATGAAAGAGTAAAGCATAATCTATTAACTTGGAATGATGCTGAACCTATATATAAACAATTTGAAAAAAAATGTGAAAAGCTAAGTAAACTTACTGGTTTAATTATAAATCCCATAGATTATCAACTTCAGCATCAGCTTCATGTAGCAAACAAAAACTATTTCATGAATTTACAAACTAAATTGTATGAAAGATTATATAAAAAATATCCAAATGTGGATTTTGGAATGGCTGGTAGATTAAAATCTCCATTTTCACATTATGAAAAAGTTATTAGAAAATTTGTTGAACAATTTGAAAAAGATGAAACAAGACCTGTTTCAATATTAGATGATTATGCTATCAAAATATTTTTAATGCATATAAATTATCCTATTGATAAAATAAGTGTTGATAGTGAAGGAATTTATATTGATTCTGGAACAAACGAGTTTCGTTTTAGTAATGGTGATTCCTTTGTTTTTGAACACGAAGAAAAATCGCTTAATATTGTCGTAGAAAAAGATGCTAGTAACATTTGGATTGACCATACTACACCATATATTTGTACTACTAGAAATGGTAAAGAAATTTCTATACCTTTAATTTTAGCAAAAACTTATAAAAGATCAACCAAAGACCATTTAGTTAAATATTGTTATGAATTTCAAAAAGATATAGAAAAATTTTTTAATGCTCTAAAAGATAAAGACAAAACAAATGATAATTTTATTACCAAAAAGAAAAAAGATTATATTGATGCACCAAAAGAATCTGGATATTCTTCTTTACAAATGTCTTTCTATTCTGAAAGACGAAATCTAGGAATTGAATGCCAAACGAGAACCTATGATATGGAAATATTTAATAACGAAGAACGAGAATATGGATATAAACCTAATGAACATGAACTGTCTCATAATTCCTTTGATAATATTTCTCGTTTTGCATTAACAACAAGATTTAAAAATGGAGGTTTTCAAACTTATGATATGTCAGATCCAGAATGTTTTAAACTAATTTTTGGTACTACTATGGAAGAATACAGTAAGAAAATGAAACCAACTCTTACACCAAAAGAAGGTACGACAATACAAGACGATAGAGCTAGATAACTCTATCGTCTTTTTTCTTGCTTACTGCAAGTCCATCTCCTACTTCTAAAATTTCAGTTTCTAAATTTGGGTTTTCATTTACTTCTTTTAAATATTCTCTTAAATTTCTTACTGCTGTACGTTGTTTATGTTTGTTATAATCACTCATAACATATCCCTTATATAAAACATTATCTGCTAAAATAATTCCACTATTTGCAAGTAGTCGTAATGCATGGCTTAAAAAGAATGGGTATTTACCTTTTGCTGCATCTATAAAAATCATATCATATTTATCATTTAAAGTTGGTAAAATTTCCACAGCATCTCCAAAATGAATATGTATTTTTTCTTCTACCCCTGCCCTTTTTATATTTTGCCTTGCTTTTTCTACCCTATCTTCTTCTCTTTCTATTGTATCTATATATCCATTTTCTTCTAAAAACTCTGAAAAGCAAATAGCAGAATAGCCTACTGCTGTTCCTATTTCTAAGATTTTTGTTATTTTTTTGTCTTTTAATAACTCATCAATTCCTTCTAGTGTATCGTCCATAATAATTGGAATATGTTCATTTAATGCTTCTTCTTTTATTTTTTCTAATTCTTGTTTATTCATGAATCTTTCTCCTATTTTTATTACTATACTTTAATGAGCCGTGATGCTTTACATTCGGCTCATTGACACTATTTTCTATTTGCACGTGCTGCAATTTCTCTATCCTTACTGCTTAATATTTTCTTTCTTAAACGAATACTTTTTGGTGTTACTTCTACTAATTCATCTTCTTCTATAAATTCTATTGCTTTTTCTAAAGAAAATTGAATTGGTGGAACTAAACGAAGTGCATCATCTGAACCAGATGCTCTTGTATTTGTTAAGTGTTTTTCTTTACATACATTAATTGCTAAATCTTCATTTCTTGAATTTAATCCAACAATCATTCCCTCATATACTTCTGTTCCTGGTCCTATAAATAAATCACCTTTATCTTGTGCATTATATAAACCATATGTTACTGCTTTTCCTGGTTCAAATGCAATTATTGTTCCTCTTACTCTTGATAATACATCTCCTTTGTATGGTTCATATGAATCAAATACATGGCTCATTACTCCTACACCTTTTGTATCTGTTAAGAATTCTGTTCTATAGCCAATTAATCCTCTTGCTGGAATTTTGAATTCTATTTTAGTATGTCCATCTTCTGCAGGTTCCATATTAATCATTTCTGCTTTTCTTTGTCCTAATTTTTCAATAACTGTACCAATTGAATCATCTGGCACATTAACTGTTAGCATTTCAATTGGCTCACATTTTTGCCCATTTATTTCTTTTATAATAACTTTTGGGCGAGATACTAATAATTCAAACCCTTCTCTTCTCATGTTTTCAATTAGAACTGATAAATGTAATTCCCCACGTCCTGATACTTCAAAACTATCTGGTGAATCTGTTTCTTTTACTCGTAAACTTACATTTCTTTCTAATTCTTTAAATAAACGGTCACGAATATGGCGAGATGTAATAAATTGTCCTTCTTTTCCTGCAAATGGTCCATTATTAACACTAAATGTCATAGATACTGTTGGTTCATCAATATCTACAAAATCTATTTTTTCTGGATGTTCGTAATCACATATTGTTTCTCCAATATTTATATCTGGAATTCCTGCAATAGCTATAATATCTCCTGCTTTTACTTCTTCTACTTCTACTCTTTTTAAACCTACATGTGTATATAGTTTTGCAATTCTTCCATTTGTTACTTTTTCATCTTTTTTGCAAATAGAAACTGGCATTCCTAGTTTTACGCTTCCTCTTTCTACTCTTCCTACTGCAATTCTACCAACATAGTCATCATAATCTATGTTAGATACTAGCATTTGCATTGTTCCATCTATATCACATGTTGGTGGATTTATTTTATCTACAATTGTTTCAAATAAGCAGTTTAAATCAGATGTTTCATCTGTTAAATTCATTTTACCAATTCCTTGTTTTGCAGATGCATATACTACTGGAAAGTCTAGTTGATCATCATTTGCATCTAATTCTATAAATAACTCTATAACTTGATCTACTACTTTTTCTGGGTTTGCTCCTGGACGGTCTATTTTGTTAATTACTACAATTGGTTTTAGGTTTAATGCTAGAGATTTTTTTAATACTTCTCTTGTTTGTGGCATTGGTCCTTCAAATGCATCTACTAATAATAAAACACCATCTACTGTTTTTAAAACTCTTTCTACTTCTCCTCCAAAGTCAGCATGTCCTGGTGTATCTACTATATTAATTTTAATATCTTTATACATTACAGATGTATTTTTAGAAAGTATTGTTATTCCTCTTTCTTTTTCAATATCGTTTGAGTCCATAACTCTTTCTGCTACTTGTTCATTTTCACGAAATACATGACTTTGTTTTAATAGTGCATCTACTAATGTTGTTTTTCCATGGTCAACGTGTGCAATAATTGCTATATTTCTTATCTTTTCGTTATTCATTTTGATGTTCCTTTCCTAATTTCTAAATTTAACCTTATAATTATACATCTTAACAAAAAATTTGTCAAATAAATTATGTATACTTTGTACAAAATGCAATAAATACAAACAAACCCTCCAGACACTAAAACGCTGTATCTGGAGAGTTTGATGTTTAAACTGTGAACCCAATTGGAAAGCCAGTAGCATTATATGCTATTTTTGCAAATACTGCTATAAATAGAATATGCGTCATAATGTATTTTACCGACTGCTGCATCACAAGAATATCTCTCAGCAGTATTATTATTGCTGCACATAATACAAATTCACCAATCCATTTTATTTTTGGAAGTTGTTTTATTTCCACATATTCATTTTCAACTATAATTGGTCTAATTGCATTTTCTAAAAATGCATCAATTACTACCCATTGAAATACAACTAATGGTGGCCATATAAAACTGCTACTACAGCTACTATCTGACTCTGCGAATATCAAAAACACTATCCATGAAACTATTGTACATACTATAGCAATTCTCTAATAGTTTTTAATTAACCGCATTATACGTTCTTTATCTTCTTGCATTCTTTTGGGTGTAAGACGTACATTGTTCATAGTTTCTTTCCCCAGATTACACTTTGGGTACTTCCTCCTTTTATTTAATGCCTAAATTATAGCACATCTTATGCGTATTTTCAATGTTTTGAGTAATTCTATTTTGCTAACTCCACAATAGAATTCATTATAAGTTCGCTTGCTTCTTCTAATGCTTGTTTTTCAGTTTCTTTATTTTTGTACATTTCATTATATTTTGATAAATCTATTGGTTTTCCATATACAATTTTTACCTTTTGAAATGCTTTTAAGCCACCCGATATACCAACTGGTATTACTCTTGTACCAGTTCTTAATGCAAAAAATGCTGCTCCATCTTTTACTTTTTCATTTTTTTCTAATCCATTTCTTGTTCCTTCTGGAAATAATGCAATACTTTCTCCATCTTTTAATGCTTTTAATGTAGTTTTTAGTGCTGTTACATCTTTAGAATCTCTTTTTACATATATTCCATCAAATATTACCCCTAAAAAAGCAAAAAATGGATTTTTTCTTAAGTCTTCTTTTGCCATAAAACGTACATGTCTTCCCACTGTACATACAATTAATGGTGGGTCTAAATAGTTTCTATGGTTTCCACAAAAAATAAACTTTTCATCTTTTATGATATTTTCTTTTCCTATAACTTCTGCTCTATGTACTACTTTGCAGTAAATATAAATTGCACCTTTTACAATTCCTCTTCCTATCTTTTTAAAAAACAATTTCATGTTAATATTCTCCTTATTTTCTAAAACCCCCAGTCACCTTCGGTGACAGCCCCCTTAGGTAAAGGGGCCTTTACTCTATAATTTTTAGACTAGCACAGTAATTTTGAAATGTAGAGAAAAGCCTCCTTTATTTAAGGGAGGTGGCTCGCGTAGCGAGACGGAGGGTTCTACTCCTTACATCTTTTCTTCTATAATTTTATATACAACATCTGCACATTCATCTATACTCATATTAGTTCCATCTACTAATATTGCATCATCTGCTTTTCTTAATGGTGCAATTTCACGTTCAGAATCAATTTTGTCTCTTTTTATTACGCTTTCTAATACTTCTTCATAAGACATTTTAATTCCCTTTTCTTCATTTTGTCTTATTCTTCTTCTTGTTCTTTCTTCTGCTGATGCATCTAAATAAATTTTTACATCTGCATTTGGAAATACTACAGTTCCTATGTCTCTTCCTTCCATTACAATACTTTGTCCTTTTGCTAAATCGCGTTGTAACTCAAGTAGTCTCCCACGAACTTGTGGTATTTTAGATACTTCTGAAATGATATCTGTTATTTGTTTTGTACGTATCTCGGTTGAAACATCCTCTCCATTTAAGAATACACGTTGACCATTACTTTCTTCTTTAAAGCTAATTTCTATTTTGTTTAATAATTCTTCTATTTTTTCTATTTCGTGTAACTCTATTTTCCTTCTTATTATTTCTAGTGTTACACACCTAAACATAGCTCCTGTATCTACATTTAAAAATCCAAATTTTTTAGATACAAGACTTGCAATAGTTCCTTTTCCAGTTCCTGCTGGTCCATCAATAGCAACAATAAATGACATTTTTTATTCCTCCTTATTTGGTACTTCTATTCCTTTTACCACTATTTCAATATTTTGAACATTCATAGCAGTTAGCTGTTCAATTTCTTTTGTAATCTTTTGTTTAAATTCTTGTACACTATCTATTATATTATATCCATAACATATAATTAATTCTAGATATATATATTGCCCATCACCTGTAGTATCTACCCTTGTTTTGGCTATTTTATGAATAGCTTGTGACTTACTTGCCATATGTTCTATAATTTGCCTAAACACACTATCTGAAATTGTGAAATTTCCTAAATAACTAAATGTTGGTCTAATAATAGATTTTTCTGAAATATATGGTTTTGCTCCATTTCCTTTTGATTTGAAAATTTGAAGAGGGTCTAAAAGATACCCTGAAAAGTCTTTTTTTAGTGCAAATGTTGGTACTGGTATAACGTGTTTTCCCTCTGTAATACGCATTCTTCTAGCTGTTTCCATTTCTTCTTTTGTAGCAATATCTGTAATATATATAAATTTTGAAATTTCTGGTAAGCCTAAATTTTCTGCAATCTTTTTTACCATATTATCTGATGTTCCTAATATAAGTATTTTATCTGGTTTATGCTTTTTTATTGCTCTTATTACTTCTTCTTTTTCTTCATTTTCTAAAAATAATGCTTCTTTTACAGTTTCTATTTTTGTTGGTGCTTTTTTTGCTGAATTTCCTGCTAATATTTCATTTTCTTTAATAAAAAGCCCATCATCTATTATATAATTTATTCCATGTTCATTTGCAACTAAACCTGCTCTATAGCTTTTTCCTGTTCCAGATGGCCCAACAAAAGCATATACTTTTATTTTTTCTCTTGTGTCTAATAAATTTAGAATACTCATACATCTGCTCCTTTAAAACCTTGTAATTTTTAATTTATTATGCTTTAATAATTATAACACTTTAGTAAAGAATTGGAAAGGAATTTTAATAAAAATGAATACACTTATTGTTTCTGGTGGAGAAATTAACTTGGATTTTTTAAATAAATATTATAATACTAACAAAAATAGTACTATTATTGCTGTGGATAAAGGATTAAATGCTTTACATAAGTTAAATATTTTGCCAAATCATATAGTTGGTGATTTTGATTCTGTTAATAAAGATCTACTTGCTTTGTACTCTAATAACCCTAATATAACTATTCACAAATATAATCCCGAAAAGGATTATACTGATACAGAAATTGCTATTAAACTTGCTATAGATTTAAACAGTTGTTGTATAAATATAATTGGTGGTTTTGGAAATCGTATTGACCATTTGCTTGCAAATATTCATATATTGATGCATGGCTTGAATGCTAATATTCCATGTTATCTAATAGATGAATATAATAAATTGTATTTGATTAATAGTACTACAGAAATTCTTAAAAGTAAAACATATGGAAAGTACATATCACTTATTCCTTTAACAAGCTCTGTAAGTGGCTTAACTTTAAAGGGTTTTAAATATCCTCTTACAGGCTATACCTTGCCTATTGGGGTAAGTTTAGGCATTAGTAATGAAATAGTAGATGATATTGCAACAATTTATTTATCTAATGGTGTTCTAATAGTAGTTGAAAGTTGCGATTTTGCTTAATTCGTAGTATAATAGTAGCATACGAGGTGCATAAGGAGGTAAAATGTATGAATGATAATCATATTTTTTCTCGGTATGAGCTTTCTAAGCTGATGAAGAAGGCAGAAGATGAATCATATTCTTCAGTTCAAAAGGAATTTATTGAATACATAAATTCAGAATTTGGTAAGCCAAATTCTATGGGCTTTTGTAAGATACCTGCTGAACTTGAATACAATTCTATCCCAATTTACTCTATAAATAGGGTTCTTCGTCCTTTAGAGCTTAAAATTGTAAAACTTAAGAGAAAACGAAAAGGCAAAACCATCTTCTACTTGGATCGGCTATAATCTCAAACAATCTCTAAACAAGGCGAGCATTATGCTCGCCTTTTGCCCTACTTTATTCTATATATATTACATGCATTCATTCCTTGTACATGTTCATATGAAGAAAGCCCTAATGTATCAGTTATTTCTTGTAAGTGTGGATTATGTTCTATTCCTCCATTTATAATTACTATTAACCCTTTAGATGTATCTATTTCTTTAAAGATTTCTTCTAGCTTTCCTTTACTAAATTCCTTAACATCCATAACATATGAGTTATCTAATATTGTAAATAAATATAAATCATCTAAAAACCTATTTTGACTTGTGTTAAATACATATAAACATGGAACATCGTGTTCTTTTTCTATAATGTTTACAATTTCTTTTTTGTCTTTATATAAGTAATAGTAATCTATACCACCACCTAAATGCAGATTTGGAAGTATTAGCATAATTATAAATATAGCTGATAATATGTTATATGTAGTTCTTTTTGAAAATACTTTTTCAAACATTACTTTTGATAAATAAAATACTCCTATTACCATAAGTGGACATACTGGCATAATATATCTAAGTTCCTGATATGGTGAAATAAGCCCAACAATTGCAAAATATATAATTGTTGGTATAAACATTAGCCAAAATTCTTTATTTTCAAATTTTAATGTAATCTTCTTGTTTTTTGATAGTTTATATATTGCAACTACTATTCCTGCTAAAGCTAATAATATTAGTACTCCATTAAATGTATTATGGTTTAAAATAGCTATATATGAACCTAAAGAATTCCACATTTTCTTAATGTCTAATAAGCTAGACATTGCTCCTGTTCCTCTATACCCCATAAACATATGAACAAATGAATATGGGAAAATAGCAAGCGATATAACTGCTGAAACTACCATTGTTAAAATATATTTTACCAAGTTTTTCATATTTTTTTCTTTTATAAATTTTATTACATATATAACAAATAGTACAAATAAGAATACTAAATAGTAGTAATGTGTTAATGAACCTATTATTATAAATATAGACATTATTGCTAAATCTTTTATTTTTAAGTTTTCTTTTTTCAAATTGATAATATGTAAGTATGATATGATTAATAGGTTTAGCGCATTTAATGCATACATTCTAATATATACTGTTGTATCAATAGATGCTAGTGTACAGCCATTTACAAGTACCATAAAAACAGCATATAACTTATTTTTAAATATCTTATTTGAAATAAGGTATATCATAATACTTGTTAATATAAATATAATAATGTTTAATGTAATTCCTGTCCACTTTGAAAATGAGTCTACTGTAAAGCTTGCAGCTATTCTTAATAGTAAATAATAAAATGGTGGATGTACGTCATTTTTCTGGTTTTCATATACTGGTGTAAAATTTAGTGCTTCTTCGCTCGATATAGATAAATAATCGTAGTAATATTCTTTTTCGTGCCAATTGTTATAAAAGTCTTCATTATTCATAATATCAACTTTGTCATAATTCATTAGTCCATATGAATACCCTTCATCCATATGTAAATATGCTTTATCTATTCCGTATTTAATACGTATTCCTACTTGTAAAAGTATAATAACTACCAATAGAATGATTAATACTTTGTTTTGGTTGTTTTTTATAAATTCCTTTATTTTCTCCATTTTATTTTCCTTTCATAACAAATTAGGGATATAGTTTTCATATATCCCTAAAAATTTATGCAACTTCATTAATTTTAATATTACGAACATGTTCAATTTTATCCCAGTTTGTTTCTCTTTTAAATAAACATTTAAAGTTTATTAGTAACCATGAGCCTAAGAATAATGGATAGCATAATAACCCTTTCCACATTGGTTTTATTGGTTTTTTATCTAATATCATAATTAAAATAGCTGTTCCAATTGGTAGTAAAAATGTTGGTATTAAATATCTTAGTATATTAATTAGTAATTCCCCTGTGGTAATTCCATTTCCTAAATACATAATAAAGTTAATGGCAAGTAGTACTAATGTTAAAATAAACATGGGAATACTTCCAATAATATATAAAAATCCATCAAAATTCATTAATGTTTTCTTTTCTTTTGTTGCAACGGCTAAGTCTTTTGTATAATTTTGAATACATTGCATATGTCCTACTGTCCATCTTGAACGTTGTGACCAACTTTGTTTAAACCCTACTGGTTGCTCATCATATACAATTGCTTCTGTTGACCAGCCTAGCCTTTTACCCGCAATAATTCTTTTTAAAGAAAATTCTATATCTTCTGTTAAAGTTTTTGTATCCCATCCATTTGGTTTTACAACATCAAATTTTACCATAAATCCAGTTCCATTAATTAATGGAGATAATCCTAAGTTATATCTTGCTAAATGATAAAAACGATTCATTGTCCAATAAAATATTGCATACCCTGCTGATACCCAACTATCTGTTGGATTTTTGATATCACGGTATCCTTGTACAACGTCTTCACCTTGGCAAAGCTTTTTATTCATACTTTTAATGAATTTTTCATCTACAATGTTATCTGCATCAAATACACAAAATGCGTCATATGGAGCATTTTCTTCTATTTTTTGCCCCAAAAACCAGTTTAATGCATGACCTTTTGTTTTATTTTCTTCGTCAAAACGTTCATATACAATTGCTCCTAAATCTCTTGCAATTTGTGCTGTTTTATCTGTACAGTTATCTGCAATTACATATATATCATATAAATCTTTTGGATAATCTTGTTTTTTTAAACTTTCTATTAAGTTTCCAATAACAGATTCTTCATTGTGTGCTGGTATTATTGCCATAAAACGATTTTGTTTATCTTCTAAAATTGGTTTATCTTTTAATTTTACTAACGAGCATATGCTTACAATGAATTGATATAGCCAAAATATGGTTACAATCCAAACTAATGCTTGTTGAATTATATATAAATATACCATTTTTTACCTCTCTTTTTTATTACTTGTCTATATAATGTATTTTTCTACTATTAATATTATACTATTCTTGGCAATTTTTTTCAATGTTTCCAAAAAAATTCATAAATTGTTAAGAAAATTATTATTTCTATAATTTCTTATGTTCCACAAGAACCCTCCGTCAAGGCTACGCCTTGCCACCTCCCTTAAATAAAGGAGGCTTTTCTCTACCCTTCACAAACACTGTACTAGTCTAAAACAATAGAGTAAAGGCCCCTTTACCTAAGGGGGCTGTCACCGATAGGTGACTGGGGGTTCTTACGAAAGTTTTTTAACATGTTGCAAATTATTATTCTTCCTTCTCTTCTACTTCTTCTAATTCTTTCATGCTTAGGTTTATTCTTCCTTGGTCATCTATTTCGTATACTTTTACTTTTACTGGGTCTCCTACTTTTAATACATCTTCTACTTTTTCTATTCTTTTATGTGAAATTTTTGATATGTGTACTAATCCTTCTTTTGCTCCACCTAATTCAATAAATGCTCCAAATGGCATAATTTTACTTACTGTTCCTTCGTAGATTTCTCCTACTTCTAAGTCTTTTCCTATATCTTCTACCATTTTTAAAGCTTTTTTGCCACCTTCTGCATCATTTGAATAAATAAATACTCTTCCATCTTCTTGTATATCTATTTTTACGCCAGTTTCAGCAATTATTTTGTTAATCATTTTTCCACCAGGCCCGATAACGTCTTTTATTTTGTCTACATTTATTTGTGTTTTTATGATATTTGGTGCATATTTAGAGATTTCTTCTCTTGGTTTATCAATTTGCTTTAACATAATTTCTTCTAAAATATATTTTCTAGCATTTCTTGTTCTTTCAAATGCTTCTTTTATTATTTCATAAGTTAATCCATCTATTTTAATATCTACTTGTATTGCTGTAATTCCTTTTTCTGTTCCACCTACTTTAAAGTCCATATCTCCAAAGAAATCTTCTAAACCTTGAATATCTGTTAGCATAATGTAATGGTTTGGATCATTTTCATCTGTTACAAGTCCTGTTGAAATACCTGCAACTGGTCTTTTTATTGGAACTCCTGCATCCATAAGTGCTAGTGTGCTTCCACATATACTTGCTTGTGATGTAGAACCATTTGAGCTTAATACTTCTGATACAACACGTATTGCATATGGAAATTCATCTTCTGATGGAATAACTGGAACTAGTGCTTTTTCTGCTAATGCTCCATGTCCTATTTCACGTCTTCCTGGTCCACGTGATGGTCTTGCTTCTCCTACACTGTATGATGGAAAGTTGTATTGGTGCATATAACGCTTTGAACTTTCTTCATCTATTCCATCAAGTTCTTGTTCTTCACTTGCCATACCTAATGTTACAACAGACATAACTTGTGTTTGACCTCTTGTAAATAAAGCGCTACCATGTACACGAGGAAGTAATCCTACTTCACAAGAAAGTGGACGTATCTCATCAATACTTCTTCCATCTGGTCTTTTTTTCTCTTCTAGTATCATTTTACGTACTGATTTTTTTTCTAATTTATATAAGCTATCTGCAATATCTGTAGCTTTTTCTTCTGCTACTTCTTCTCCATATTTTTCTACAAAATATGCTTTTACATCTTCTAGTAGTTTGTCCATTGCAGCATCTCTTACTTCTTTATCTACTGCTTGTACATCTTTATACATTCTATCGGCATATTTTTCTTCAATTTCTGCATAAACATCATGGTCTACTTCAAAAGATTTGTATTCAAATTTTGGTTTTCCAATTTCATCTTTCATACCTTGAATAAAGTCACATAATTTTTTAATTTCAATATGTGCTTGTTTTATTGCTTCTAACATTGTGTCATCTGGTATTTCATCTGCTCCTGCTTCAATCATTGCAATTTTTTCTTTTGTTCCTGCAACTGTTAGTGTTAACCTTGAGTTTTCTCTTTGTTCTAATGTTGGGTTTATAACTATTTGGTCATTTACATATCCTACGTTTACTGCTGCTGTTGGTCCTCCAAATGGAATATCAGAAATTGATAATGCTGCTGATGCTCCAATCATTGCTGCTACTTCTGGTGAGTTGTCTGGTTCTACTGATAATACAGTTGCAACAACACATACATCATTTCTAAAGTCTTTTGGAAATAGTGGACGTAGTGGTCTATCTATTGCTCTTGATGTTAAAATAGCTTTGTCTGCTGGTTTTCCTTCTCTCTTTTGATAGCTTCCTGGTATTTTTCCTACTGAGTATAATTTTTCTTCATAGTCAACTGATAATGGGAAAAAGTCTATCCCGTCTCTTGGTTCTTTTGATGCAGTAACATTTACCATAACAACAGTGTCTCCATATCTTACCATAACACTACCATTTGCAAGTTCTGCAATTTTTCCTGTTTCAATGCTTAATTTTCTTCCTGCAAGTTCTGTTTCAAATGTTCTAAACATAATTCATTTCTCCTTTTTATTTTAATTTATATAATCAATAATAGGATAATAGGGTAACCTCTATATTATATAAAGAAGGGCACAGTGGTGCCTGTCCTGCGATGTATTCCCACAAACGATGCCCCTACATCTTAACTTACTATAATATATAAATAGTATTTCTTAAACTTTTATACAATATACAAGCTACTTCTATTTTCTATTATTGTTTATAGGTTTAAGATAGCATTATAGGACGTTTAATTTATGGTTTTAAACGCCCTACAAAAATTATTTTCTTAAATTTAATTTTTCAACAATAGCTCTATATCTTTCGATATCTTTTTTAGCTAAGTAGTTTAATAAGTTTCTTCTTTTACCAACCATTTTTAAAAGTCCACGTCTTGAATGATTATCCTTTGTATGAACTTTTAAGTGTTCTGTTAATTCTGTAATTCTTTCTGTTAAAAGAGCTATTTGAACTTCTGGTGAACCAGTGTCCTTTTCATCTCTTTTGTAAGTTTTAATAATTTCTTCTTTTCTTTCTTTTGTCATTGTAGACAACCTCCTATAATTATATTTTCTCCTTAAACTGAGCTAAAGTGGAGTTTTATCCTTAAGCTAAGTATAAGGCTTTTCATATTATACTACATATATAAAAAAAAAGCAAGAGATCACTCTCGCTTTTTTGGAACAAGTTTCGATACAACTTTCAATACAACTTCATCGCCTTTTTGGTTCAATAAAATTCTTTGCTCTTCTTCTCCATCATCAATGATAGTAGTATAAGAAATTTCCACTACTTCATCCATTATTCCATATTTATAAAGACTTTTAATCTCAATAAACATTTTTCCTACCTCAATTGATAATGTCACCTTCCCTTTAAGATTATAAACTTTTAAATGTCCTTTATTAAATATTACTATGCATTTTCCAAAAGGATATATTTTGTTATCATTCGGCTTGCATTCATAGATGCTTGAAGCATTTATTATAGAGGATTTTGTCATTATCGATTTTGCTACTTTGGTAGCCTTTCCTTCTAAAATCCCAATATTCTCAATAATTTGCTCTTTAAAATAGAATATAAATGCACCCCATATCGCATAAGAGTCAATATCACCTGAAACATCATAATGAATTATGTCTCCTGTATCATTTAGTGTCACAATTCTATTTGATTTATATTCGCAAGCTAAATATATTGGTACCTTACTTCCGCTGATACTATCCAATTTCAATTGTTTGAACCATAAATACCGTTTTATTATGCCTTTTGAATTGGTTATTTCGTAAATTGTCCTCATCTCCATAGTTTCTCCTCCTTATATTAAAGATGATTTTTATACTTAGTGTAATTTAAATATTACTTTACATAAGTATATCACTCTTTTATTATCTTTACAATATATTTATAAACATTCACCTAAAAAAGGGAAAAAGACCTCTTGTTTGAGGTCTCTTTTATAATTTGGAAAGGCAACTTGGTTTATTAGTGTCACAAACCCAACTTTTCTTTAAGTTGGTAAATAAAGTTAAAGTAGCTATGTTGTGCTACTTTTTTCGACTCTTCGTCTAAAAAGTTTTCAGCAATATATTTAGACAATTTTGATTGCTTATCGTCATTTGACAAGTTTGATGCATACTCTATTCCTGCTTCAAATGCAGCTATTGCTGATTTAACAGCTTTTCTTTCTTCTTTTGAAATTTCGAAGTTCATTTTTTTGTCTTCGCCAATAAAAATTCGCATAAAATTTCCTTTCTCCTTATACAAGAAAAAAGTTACCTTTCCAATTTGTACTGCTTATGTAATTTCTTACACTTATATAAGTATAACATTATTTTGTTATTTTTACAATACATTATGTGAACATGATTAAAAAGGGCACAGTGGTGTCATGTCTAACTGGTATTCCCACAAACGGTGCCCCTACATCTTTAACTTAAAATAGAGTAATTTCCTATAAAATAAAAAGAGAGCATATATGCCCCCTTTTTTGCTATATTAAATTCTTGCAACTCCACTTACAATTTTAGATTCTTTTACACTATTTAGTGCTTTATTTCCTCCTGAAATTACAATTAAATCTCCACTTTCTAATATTCCTTTTGACTTTAGTTTTTCAATACCCTTTTCAACTGTTTCATCTATTGTTGCTCCAGATTCTACATATACAGGGAAAACATTCCATGCTAATGCTAATTGGTTGAATGTTCTTCTATTATCTGTTACAGCTAAAATTGGGCATCCTGCTCCCATTCCTGAGAATTTTCTTGCAGTATCTCCTGAATTTGTATAACATACAATTGCATCTGCTTTTGTATTTTTTGCCATAACACATGTTGAGTAAACAATATTTGATTCTAAATCATTTAATTCTATATTTTTGTTTTCAACAAATTTCTTCCAGTAATCAATTTCTGGTTCTATTCTATGAGCAATTTTGCTCATTGTTTTAACACATTCTAGTGGAAATTTACCCATTGCACATTCCCCTGAAAGCATTATAGCACTTGTTCTATCATAAATAGCATTTGCAACATCACTTGCTTCTGCTCTTGTTGGTAATGGATTGCTCATCATAGATTCTAGCATTTGTGTTGCTGTAATTGCTGGTTTATTTGCTTTATTTGATAATTTAATAAATTTCTTTTGCATAATTGGTGGTTCTGTAAAGTCTGTTTCTGTAGCCATATCTCCACGTGCAATCATTTGTGCATCAGCTTTATCAACAATAATTTCCATGTTGCTTAAACCTTCAACATTTTCTACTTTTGTAATAATTTTTACATCTTTTCCACCATTTGCATCTAATACTTCTCTTACTTGACGAATATCATCTTCATTTCTTGCAAATGATACAGCAACATAGTCGTAGTCATGTTCACAAGCAGTTTTTAAATCTGCAATATCTTTTTCTTTTAATGCTGGAAGACGAATTGCAGTTCCTGGTAAGTTCATTGTTTTTCTACTTCCTAAACCATTTCCATGAACAACAGTACATACAATATCTTTTCCAACTATTTCATCTACTACTAATTCAATAGCTCCATCATCTATTAATACTTTTGCACCTGGTTTTAAATCTTGGTATAGATTTTTATAACTTACAGATACTCTGTCTTTGTCTCCTATAATGTCTTCATTTACTAATGTAAATTTTTGTCCATCTTCTAATTTTATTTTTTCATTTTTTCCTGTAACAAGCATACCTGTTCTAATTTCAGGTCCTTGCATATCTAATATCATAGCTATTGGAAGATCTTGTTCTTTTCTAATACGAATGATATCTTCTGTTTTTTCAGATTGTTCATCCCAACTTCCATGTGAATAGTTAATTCTACATACATTTAATCCTGCTTCAAATAAATCTTCTAACATATGTTCACTAGCAGGTCCAATTGTTCCAACAATTTTAGTTTTTTTCAAATCTTTCTTCAATTTAATTCCCTCTTTCTTATTTTTAACTATGTGAGTATTATAACACATATAAATTTAATTATTCAATAGTATTGTAGCAAAAAAGTTTACATTTTTGGTTTTTGTGTTTTTTATATTTTGTTATCGAAATCTTCCGCAAATTCTTTTAATGCATGTATATGTGTTGTTATAATCCTTTCATATATATCATCTGCTATGTCTTCTTTATATGTATGAGAAGTTAAATTTCTGTCTTTTAGCATATCCATCCACATTTGTCCATCTTGTATTAAATTATACTGAAATGCATTTTTTATTGTTGCATTTGGTCCATAATCTTGAATACTTCCTACATATTCTAAATATTTTTGTACTGTTTTCCACCATAGTTCAAAAGTATATTCATACGCATGTATAATAGCTGCTTTACTCATCTCAGACTCATCATCTTTTTCAACAAATTCTGTTAATTTCAAATATGCTTTTCTAAAAGCATTATATGATTCTGTTAAATTATTTGGCATATATTTCAACTCCTTCTTTTAATATATTTTCTCTAATTCTATTTTCTTTTCCTAAAGCATTAAAATTAATTAAATCAACTTTATATGGCATATATAGTTCATCTATTTCAAAAAATATTTTTGTATTTATTGTATTGGTAAGATCATCTCCAAATAATGCAATATCTATGTCTGATGCTTTTTTATAATCTCCACGAGCCCTTGAACCAAATATTACAGCTCTTGTAACTTCTTCATATTTTCTTATAATATTTACTATATCTTCTATAATAATTTTATCTACCCCAAATTGTTCCATTTTTCCCCCCTACAAAAGCATTATACACAAAAACAATATAAATTGCAATTACTTATATATAAAAACCAAAATAGAGCCCTTTTAGGCTCTATTTTGGTTTTCCTCATACGTGTACTTGTGCTTTCCTTCGTGCTTGCTTTCATTTTTCCAGTTATACGCTTCGAAAATAAAATCTGCTTGTGCTACGCTTATACTTTCCAGCCTTTGCATACGTTTGTTTACTTCAGGATGCATATGGAATTCTCCACAAGTCCACGTTTGCATACTACGATTCACCATCATTTGTCCAAAATAAAGTACTTTTTTCCGAAAAAATCGCTTGTACAAGATTTGAACATCGAAAATGCAAATTTTTTCACCAACAATAGCTGGTGTCACTTTGTAGTCAAATTTGTAGCCCTTCATGTTTTGTCCTTTCTGTTATACAAGATAAATCCATATTTTTTTATCTTATATAGCTAAAACCATACCTCTTGTTACAATTTCTATTATACTACTTTATGTTGATTTGTCAAGAACAAAAGGGCACAGTGGTGTCATGTCCTACGAAGTATTCCCACAAACGGTGCCCCTACAATCAGTTTTTATTATTCATTTGTAATCCATTTTACCAAGTCTAAGTTTGCGCTGTCTAATAGCATTTTATGTTTTGGCATAACTCTAAATGTATAGCCATAATTTCCTCCTGTTGTTAATTCAATTTTTGCTTTATAAATATATGTATTTGGTTTATTTTCTACCTCTTCTACAAATTTCATTGGTATAATTTGCATACTTTTTACTACACCATTATCTAATATTTTTCCATAATATGCTTCTACCTCAATATTTTCACGGTTAATGTTTGGAAGTTCTACAGCACAACTTACTTCTATATTGTTTCCTGCATCTAGTGTAATATTTTCTAAATTACTTTGTTGATATATTTTTATATCTTTCCAATTACTAAATAATTCATTTTTCCATGCATAATATGATGTTACTTCTTCTAAATTGTTAAAATATGTATTGTATAAATTCATAAGTGGCATATATAAATTATTTGTATAATCTACTACCATTCTAGAAGTACTATATTTTCCTCCTGTAGAAATAATAGAATTTTTCATATATTCCATCCAAGCTTTTGAAATTCCATTTTCATCTTTATTATAATATGCTGGTATTATTTTGTTTTCTAATGTTTGGTAAATACTTTCACTATCAGCATTATCTTGTGCTTCATATGAAGGGTATTGTTCATTAGTTCCTATTAACCAACCATTTTTAGTATTATATCCTTCTGCCCACCATCCATCAGAAATACTAAAGTTAACAACACCATTTACAGATGCTTTTTGTCCACTTGTTCCTGATGCTTCCATTGGTCTTCTTGGGTTATTTAACCATACATCAACACCACTTACTAAATACCTTGCAATTTGAATATTATAGTTTTCTAATATGAATATCTTGCCTTTAAATTGTGGCTTTAATGATATTTCATGTATATATTTTATTAAATCTTGCCCTTCTTTATCTGCTGGATGTGCTTTACCTGCAAAAATAATTTGAACTGGGCGATTTTCATCATTTAATATTTGTGTTATTCTTTCTAAATCTCTAAATATTAATGTCGCTCTTTTGTATGTAGCAAATCTTCTTGCAAAACCAATTGTTAATGCATTTGGATTTAATTTTGAAACAACATCTTTTATTTCATCATATCCATACCCTGCACTTTTCATGCGATTGGTTACATTATCTTTTACTAGTTTTAATAGTTTTATTTTGCGGTCAACATGTGCTTTCCATAGCTCTTCATTTGGAATATCTGCAATTTGTTTCCATGTTTCATCATCATAAATAGAATCTTGCCAGAATGGTGTTAAATACTTGTTATATAATTCTTTTAAGTTTGGTGCAAGCCATGAGCAAGTATGTATACCATTTGTAATATGTGTGATTGGGGATTCATCTGCTGAAATATTTGGCCATACATCTCCAAATAATTCTCTTGAAACCTCACCATGTAATTTACTAACACCATTTTTCTTCCCTGCAATTTTTAATGCTAAAATTCCCATATTAAAGCCTTGTTCTAAATGGTCACATGGTTTCATTCCTAATTTTAAGAAACCTTCTCTATCTAGTCCTAACCTTGTCCAGAAATCTTTAAAGTATTTTTCTACTAAATCTAATGGGAATATATCATTTCCTGCTGGTACTGGTGTATGTGTTGTAAACACAGTCTTAGAAGTTGCAATTTCTCTTGCTATATCAAATGATACTTTCTTTTCTTCCATAATATCTTTTATTATTTCTAATAATAAGAATGATGAATGTCCTTCGTTCATATGATAAACTGTAGGTTTTAAACCTAATTCTTTTAATAAATGAGCTCCTGCCATTCCTAATACTATCTCTTGGCGAATTCTCATTTCTTGATCTCCACCATATAATCTTAAAGTAATTTCTCTGTCTTCTTCATTAGTATTTTTGTCTATATCAGAATCTAACAAATATAATGTTACTCTACCTACATTAATTTGCCAAACTTTTAAATATACTGTTCTTTCTAAAAATTTAACATTAATAATTAATTCTTCTCCATTTTCGTTTTTTGCAGGTAAAATAGGTAGATTTAATAAATCTATATTGTGGTATATGTTTTCTTGATCACCATATCTGTTAATTTTTTGATTAAAATATCCATTTTTATATAATAGACCCACAGCAACAAAAGGTAAACCTAAATCACTTGCTGATTTTAAGTGGTCACCTGATAATATTCCTAAGCCTCCAGAATAAATTGGCACAATTTCATCTAATCCATATTCTGCACTAAAATATGCAATTAAGTCATTTTTATTGTTTGGATATTTTTTTGAAAACCAAGTATTTTTGCTATTCATATAGCCATCAAAGTCTTCTACTACTTTATCATATTTTTTTAGTAATTCTTGGTTTGTTGCAGCTTTCTCTAATTTTTCTTGTGATACTTGTTTTAAAAATTTAACTGGATTTTTCCCAATATTCTCCCATAAATCAATATCAATTTCTTTAAATAGCCTTAAATATTCGCTATTCCATGCCCACCATAAGTTGTTTGCAATTTCAGATAAACGGTTAATCCTCTTTGGTAATTGAGGGTTAACTGTAATTAGATTAAACATATACATTGTAATATTTCCTCCTTAGTTTCTACAAATAATTTATCTTTTGATATAATTATTATCTATTATAATAATTAAAAAGTCAAACATTTTTTGCAACTTTTTTGACTTTTTTTATGTAATAATGTTATACTCTATATAAAGAATTTTTTAGGAGGAAATTTTTATGGGAAATATAACAAACATGAAGAAAGCATTAGATGATAGAACTAACACTAATTTATCATATATAAAGAATAAAGTAAAATCCCCTATGAAGAAAAAGGGAATTAGAGGATTTGTTGCTCTTGTAGCACCTGGTGCATCTAGCAAATATAAATTAAATCAAAATCAAAGAAAAGTTCAATTATATGGAAGAACAATATTAGGTATTGCTACTGCTATATCTGCAATTACTATTGGTGCTACATCTTTTAAAGGTAATTCTATTGATAATACTTCTGTATCTAAAACTCAAGAAATGTTACAACAAGATAACTTAATTGAAACAGCTGAAAATAAGCTATTGGAATGTGTTTTTGGTGATAATCTTGCTAGTATTGATAATTCTGAAGTAGTATACGATATAGACAGATTTGATGGTCATCAAATTCTTAAAATAGTTTCTAGAACAAATGAATTAGAAAAAACTCTATTTACTTACGATCCAAATTTCTTTTCAGATAAGTTTACTAATTCAAAAGAAATTGTTTCTTTAATGAATGATACTATAGATGTTTATTTTTCTAAAAATGCTTCTAAAAAGAAATTAGAAAGTTTAAAAGAATCTATAGAAAAATGTGAAAATAAGAATTTTAAATTTAAAAATAATCATATTGTTGAAGATAAACAAATTGAAAATGACAATGAAAGATAAAAAACTTTTTATTTAATGTATATACAATATATTCCATTTCTTTCTATTTATATATATATTCTATTATATGTATGCATATAAGCTAAATGCTAGGAATATCTAGAATATCATATATTACTAACGGTAAAATATGGTAACCACAAGCTTTTGTGGTTATTTTTTATGTATAAAAATTCCGTATATAATCCACAATAACTACCAAAAATTATCATTCATTTATAAAAATGGTTCTGTTATTTTATAATATAGGTGGTTTATATGAAATTAGATAAAAAGACTAATATTAAAATTGGTGAAATTTTAAGAAAAACTAGAAAATCTCTTGGTTATACACAAGAAGATGTTGCAGAAATGTTAGACCTTGCTTCTCGTTATGTTTATGATATTGAAAGGGACAAAACAAAAGGAAGTATTGATACTTTGGTTAAACTTTGTAATATATATAATATTACACCAACATATGTTTTACAACACTATTTAAATGTTGATAAAGAATATCAAATTGACCCAGATTTAATTGGCTTTTATGATCTTAATAGGCGTGACCAAGAAATTGTACTTGCTCTAATTCGCTATATGAATATTAATAATACCTAAAAAGAGGCACAGTGGTGTCATGTCTAACTGGTATTTTCACAAACGATGCCCCCCTACATTTTAGCTTAAATAATAAATAGAAAAAGGTTACTTTGAAAGTAGTCTTTTTTAATCTCCTTTTTTTGGATGATGTAACATATATATTAATGTATTTTGAAATGTAATTTGGAAAAGCATAAAAAATGCTGATAAGCCTAAAATATATCTAATTCCATAATTGTATACTATTCCTGCAAAAAATAACCCTATTGCTTGTGATATATATGATACAACATGAGAAACATTGTTAAATGCTAATTGATATTCTTTTGGAACAGAGTTTATATATCTCCCATCAATTCTATTTTCATATGCAGTTGATATTAGAATAGACCAAGTAATTGCTATTAAGCATATTATTAAATTATTTGTTAAAAATGCTATAAAATAGCCTATAAATCTAATTCCAAATTTTATAAAGTTCGTAATATAATCATCTTTTGGTGTAAAATATTTTAATGCTAAAATTCCTATAGCATCTGCAATTAGCCCTACAATTAATAAATAATTCGTTGCATTTCCTGCCGAAAACCCAAACATATTCGTTAACATTAACATTTTTAACCCTAATCCTATTTGCATAGAAATATTTCCGAAAGCATTATATAGTAAATAAATTCTAATAAGTTTATGTTCTTTTATATATTTTAAAATATTGCCTTCTTCTATTTCTTTAGTTTCAATATTGCATTTGTTTGTTCTTATAGTTAGTAATATTATACATGCTATAATTAGAAAAATAATTGAAATATATAAGCATATATTATAATCTATAAAAACACTAAAAAACGCTTTTCCTATAAGCATTCCACCAATTAGAATACCTATATCTTTAAATAGATACTCAATTAGCTTTCTCTTACTATATAAAATATCATCTTTTTTGATTGTACAAATAAATGGATAAATACAAATTGTTGCCATTTGTTCTATGATAACATCTATTATAATACTAATTCTAATTAAGTTTACATATTCGCCACCATTTATTCTAAATAATACAAACATATTTAATATCTTTACAATAAAAGAGATTAAAAAGAAGTTTTTTAGTTTGTTTCCATGTATTTTATTTGTAACAAGTAGTATTCCTAATGCACATAGTAAAGTACCCATACTTAATATTTGGCTAATTTGGTTTGTAGTAAAACTGTTATTTTCTAACCATAGTTGTCTAAAATTCCCCCATAAGCCTATCGAGATACTATAAAATGCTAACATAATTAATATTTTGTTTTCGTTTGTTAATTTATTCATTCTTTCTTTCATTTGTTCCCTCTACAATTTTATTCTTTAAAATTATATCGATATATATCTAAAAATGCAACAAAAAAATCAATAAATGTAATATTTATTGTAATTATTCAATGCTTTTTTGAAAACATCTCTATATGAATATTTTTGTAAGAACCCTCCGTCAGTGCTTCGCACTGCCAGCCACTGCATAAGATATCTGTAATGCTCACTAACGTTCGCTAACAGCTATCTTAACCTCCCTTGAGTAAAGGAGGCTTTTCTCTACATTTTTAAATAAACTATTCTAGTCTAAAACAGTAGAGTAAAGGCCCCTTTATTTAAGGGGGCTGTCGTTCGTAAGAACGACTGGGGGTTCTAATATACACAATATTTTGTCTCAAATGTATTGACTAATTACTATCTATTGTTTTTTCATATTATTTAATCTATTGTTGTACTAGTTCTTCCTGAACCTACAACATTTTCTTGTAATGAGCGCCATGTATTGCAACCTATAATTCCATCTACACTTAAACCTCTACTTGCTTGATATCTTCTTACTGCATTATACGTATTATTTCCAAATATTCCGTCTAAACCTCCTGTAGAATATCCTAATGTGTTTAAATCATCTTGTGCAATTAATACATATACACTTAAACTTCCTCTTTTTATTAATGGATAACCTCCTGTGCTACACGCTGGTGGACTTTGCCTCCTATCAAAATGCACCCATGTAGGAGAAATACTAACTGGTTCTATATAACTCCACAATCCTGAGTTTTGTGCACTTGTTCTTAGCCTTGCTCTTTGTTCGTTTGTCCATAGTTGGGCAACATCAAAAGCAGTTCCTGCATAATGCTGTGATTGACCTGCATGCCCACCTTCCCATGGTCTTCTAAATGCATATCCTACTGGTATTGGTGCACCCCATAATCTTCTTTGGCTATTCCATGAAGTCATTGTCCTTTTTGTAGTCCACAAAGTATTACTTCTACTTGCACCTCTAAATTCTCTAACTAGTAAAGTTCGATTTACATTATATGGCATAGGTTCTTGTAGCCCTCTATAGTAAGTTTCCATTCTATCTGTATCATTATTATAAACAATAATTTTAGCCATAAAAATTCACACCTCTATTTATTCTATGTTAGAAATTATATAGGTGTGAATTTTATCTATTTATAATTTTTATCTACTTCTTTTAGCATAACATCATGTGCACTACCTTCTGTTATACTTACATTTGATACTAATGTTAATCTTGCTTTTTCGTGTAATTCTGGAATTGAGGTTGCTCCACAATTACACATTGTTGATTTTATTTTTGCTACTGTTACTGCTAAATTATCTTTTAGTGAACCAGCATATGGAATGTAAGAATCTACACCTTCTTCAAAAGATAATTTGTTTTTAGCTCCTCCTAAGTCATATCTTTGCCAGTTTCTTGCACGGTTTGAACCTTCTCCCCAATATTCTTTTACATAGTTATTTCCTACTTTTAATACTCTTGTTGGGCTTTCATCAAAACGAGCAAAATATCTTCCCATCATAACAAAATCTGCACCTAATGCAAGTGCTATTGTAATATGGTGGTCATGTACAATTCCTCCATCTGAACATACTGGAATATATACACCTGTTTCTTTAAAATACTCATCACGTGCTGCTACAACATCTATTACAGCACTTGCTTGTCCACGTCCAATTCCTTTTGTTTCTCTTGTTATACAAATTGAACCTCCGCCAACACCAATTTTTATAAAATCTGCACCGGCTTCTGCTAAATATCTAAACCCTTCTTTATCTACAACATTTCCTGCTCCAATTTTTACTTTATCTCCATATTTTTCTCTAACAAATTCGATTGTTCTTTTTTGCCATACAGAATATCCATCAGAAGAATCCATACAAACCATGTCTACTCCTGCTTCTACTAGAGCTGGTATCCTCTGTTCATAATCTCTTGTGTTAATTCCTGCACCTACAATATATCTCTTGTTTTCATCTAATAGAGAATTTGGGTTGTTTTTTCTTTCTTCATAATCTTTTCTAAATACTAAATATTTTAAGTTTCCTTCTTCTGTTAAAATTGGTAAACAACTAATTTTGTGTTCCCATATAATATCATTTGCTTCTGCAAGAGTAATTCCTTTTTTAGCACATATTGTATTTTCTGCTTTTGTCATATATTCATCTATTGGTGCATCTTGGTTATCTCTTGTAACACGATAATCTTTATCTGTTACCATTCCTAAGAATTTTCCATTTGCTGTTCCATCTTCTGTTACCATAACAGTAGAATGTCCTGTTCTTTCTACTAGAGCTATTACTTCTTTTAGTGGTGTTCCACTTTTTACATTAGAATCACTAATAATAAAGCCTGCTTTGTGTTTTTTTACATGACGAACCATTTCTGCTTGTGATTCAATAGATTGTGCTCCATAAATAAAAGCAACTCCTCCTTCTCTTGCAAGTGCAATTCCCATTTCTTCTCCTGAAACAGATTGCATTATTGCTGATACCATTGGTACATTTGCTGAATATTTTGGTTCTTCTCCTTTTTTAAATTTTACAAGTGGTGTTTTTAAAGAAACTTTGTCTGGTATGCAATCTTCTGTTGTTAAATTTGGTAATAATAAAAATTCGTTAAATGTTCTTGAAATATCTTCTAAAATCTTTGCCATGTTTTATTTCCCCCTAATAAATACATTTTTAAATAAAGTGGAATGAAGCCTAAGCTTCATTCTTTTGGTTTTTTACGGCATAATTGATAAAAATCATCAATTGCCAGAAAAAGGGTCGCTAAAGCTATCAGAATACTACCTAACGACTTTAGAAACATTGCACTTTTTTCCATATTGTTCCTCCTCTTCTTGTAATGTGCACTACCCTAATTGGTATATCTATTATATCACCTTGTTTAAATTATGTAAACACTTTTGAATTATTTTACTAATCTCTTTGTTTCTCTTGCAATCATTAATTCTTCGTTTGTTGGTATTACATATACTTTTACTTTAGATGAATCTTTTGAAATTAGTGTTTCTTCGCTTCTTACATTATTTCTATCTTCATCTAGTTCTACTCCCATAAATCCTAATCTTTCACAAATTCCTTTACGTATATTAATTTGGTTTTCTCCAACTCCACCTGTAAATATAATTGCATCTACACCCTTCATTGCAACTGCATATTTTGCAATAAATCCTGCAACAGAGTATTTAAAGTTATTCATAGCAATAAGTGCTCTTTTATTTCCTTCCATTGATTCATTTTCTATTACTCTAAAATCTGGTGCTAGACCTGATATTCCTTGTATTCCTGATGCTTTGTTTAAAAGTGTTTCTACTTCATCAGCTGTTTTATTCTCTTTTTTCATAATATATGTTACAACAGATGGATCAATATCTCCACTTCTTGTTACCATTGGAACACCTGCAAGTGGTGTAAGCCCCATACTTGTATCTACACTTTTTCCTCCTTCTATTGCACATACACTAGAACCTTGACCTAAGTGGCAACTAATAATTTTTAAATCTTCAATTGGTTTATTTTCTATTTCAGCAAGTCTTCTTGAAACATACATGTGTGATGTTCCATGGAAACCATATTTTCTTATTCCATATTTTTCGTAATATTCATATGGTATTGGGTATAAATATCTTTCTTCTGGAATTGTTTGATGAAAAGTTGTATCAAATACACCTGCCATTGGCTTTCCTGGCATTACTTTTTTACATGCTTCAATTCCTATAATTCCTGCTGGGTTATGTAATGGTGCTAAATCTGTACATTCTTTTAATACATCTACAACATGATCATCTATTACAACAGATTCTGCAATTTTTTCTCCACCATGTGCTAAACGATGCCCAATTGCTTCAATTTCATCAAGACTATCTATTACTTTATACTCTGGATTAACTAATTGCTTTAGTGTAAAGTCTATTGCTTCTTCATGGTTTTTAGCAGGGTGTGTAATTTCAATTTTTTGTCCATTTACTTTATGTGTAATAAATGCTTCATCTTCTCCTATTCTTTCATATTTTCCTGATGCTAAAACTTCTTCTGTTTCCATATCTATTAATTGATATTTTAAAGAAGAACTTCCACAGTTTAATACTAAAATTTTCATAATTTAACCTCCAAAATCTCTTAAAAATTTTTATCATTATAACATAAACAAATTTAAAAATCTAGCATAAATAATATTATTTTTAAGAACCCTCCGTCAGGACTTTGTCCTGCCACCTCCCTTAAATAAAGGAGGCTTTTCTCTACTATTTCAAATATACTATGCTAGTCTAAAATTGTAGAGTAAAGGCCCCTTTACCTAAGGGGGCTGTCGTTCGTGAGAACGACTGGGGGTTTTTAATATTTTCTTATTTGTGCTTGTACGCATGTTATTGCTACAACACCTACTATATCGTCACTACTACACCCTCTTGATAAATCATTTACTGGTTTTGATATTCCTTGGCAAAGTGGCCCATATGCTTCTGCATTTGCTAACCTTTGTACTAATTTATATCCAATATTTCCTGCATCTAAATTTGGAAATATGAGTGTATTTGCATAACCTGCAACCTTGCTTCCTTTTGCTTTACTTTTTGCTATTTCTGGAATGATTGCTGCATCTAATTGCAGTTCACCATCTACTAATAATTCTGGCATTTTTTGTTTTACTAGAGATGTAGCTTGTATTACTTTTTCAGTGGGTTCACATTTAGCACTTCCATATGTTGAAAATGATAACATTGCAACTTTAGGCTCTTTTTTAGTTAATTGAGTAAAACTATTTGCTGATGATATGGCAATTTCAGAAAGTTCTTCTGCTGTTGGGTTTGGGTTTAGTCCACAATCTGAAAATACAAATGTACCGTTTTCTCCATATTCACAATTTGGTACAACCATTAAGAAAAATGCTGAAACTAGTTTTGTGTTTGGTGCTGTTTTTAGAATTTGTAGAGCTGGTCTTAGGGTATCTGCTGTTGAATGAGCCGCCCCTGAAACAAGCCCATCTGCATCTTCCATTTTTACCATCATCATTCCAAAATACACTGAATCTTCTAGCATTTCTTTTGCTTTATCATAAGTCATTCCCTTTTCTTTTCGTAGCTCATAAAAAGCATTTATATATTCGTCCTTTTTACCATATGTAAGTGGATTTATAATTTGAGTATTTCCTATATCAATACTATTTTCATTTGCTATTTTTAATATTTCTTCTTCATTTCCTAATAATATTACTTTAGCAAAACCTTCTTTATAAATTTTTCCAGTTGCTTGCAAAACTCTAATATCTGTTGCCTCTGGTAGTACTATAGTTTTTAAAGAAGTACTTGCTCTTTTTTTCATTTCTTCTATAAAGGACATGTTGGCTCTCCTTTCTTTTTATACTACTATTATATAGATAAAACAAAAAAATAACAAGACCTTTTGTCTTGTTATTTTTTGTTTTCTTCCTACCAATAGTTACAATTCACAGCCGATATAACATTTCTATATGAATATATTTGGTAAGAACCCTCCGTCAGTGCTTCGCACTGCCACCTCCCTTAAGTAAAGGAGGCTTTCCTCTACAATTCAAAATAAACTATTCTAGTCTAAACAGTAGAGTAAAGGCCCCTTTATTCAAGGGGGCTGTCGCCTTTCGGCGACTGGGGGTTCTAAAAATTACATTATTTTTTAGTTGTGAATTGTAACTACCAATATCTATTGTTTGCATATGTACCTGTTGTAGATATTGTAATAAATTTAATAGAATAGATATCGCAATATACTAAGCTATCATTTTCAAATGAACGAAGTACTATATAACTTGCTCCTACGTCTTGTAATATTCCTATTCTATCTACTAACATATTTGTTCCTATTAAGAATTCTACTCTCATTAGTTTACCAATTTGTTGTCTTAAAAATGCTAGCGTATAAATTGGGTTTGTTAAAATTTCTGGTGAATTTTGATTAATTTCTACTTGCCTATCTTCTCTTTTGTTTTGCGCATGAAATTCATTTTCTTGCATGTTATCTCCTCCTTTATAATTTTTGCTTGCTAGAATATGTAGTAATATAAAATTAAACACTGCGTTCTATAATGTGAAAATCATTTTCACATTATAGAAATGCATTCTACAGAAAATTGCTTTGCAATTTTCGCAGTAGAACAAAAACGAGGCATATAAATTATTCAAAAATTATAGTATATTATCATGCCTCTTTTGTTCTTCACGGCGTTTTAGCGTACTTGGTTTTAACAACACTTGATACACACTATACTTTGGGAAAAAGAAATATGACGCCTTTGGCTAACAGGTCGAACTCGTTTTTAATTTTATATTACTACATATTCTTTGTATATCTTTTAAGTAGAGCTATATTGGGGTGTTGGGCGGTAAAAGCAATGGTCACCTAACCTTGTATGCCATGTTCCAGAACCGTTATATGGAAATGTAGATGGACATGTAGGTTTAAATGGATTCATATACCACAGGCAATCTCCCATTTCGTTTAGTTTATTTCCTGCAATTGCCCAATCTGCAATTTGAAAGTGGATTTCAGTTGGTGCAAGATTATATATATTTTGTGGATTGTATGTATTTCTAATTTCGGTTCTTGCACAGTCAAATTGCCCTGGTTGTAATAAAATATTACGGATGCTCCCTCCATTAGACACTCTTAAATATTCTCCTTCTCCCACATTTACTCTGTTCATAATAACAGTTGCAACTGCTTTCATTCCATTATCTCCTTCTCCTCCTGCTTCACACAAAATCATTCTTGCAAGCAATTCTCTATCTGAAAATGACATAAGTTTCACTCCTTAAATCTCCTGTTACATTTTTAGAGTTAATCTACTTTTAGGTAATAATATATAAATATTGAAAAAGAATCTCGGAGCCATAAGTGGGGACCAATAGAAACCGTCAAAATGTGTTTACACATTTTGTACAGTTTCATTGGGGAATGGCGACGGTTTTTCAATATTTATATATCATTACCTAAAAATAAGTGCAATCAGTAACATTTTTCTTCTATTATTTTATTGTTACTACTAAAAAAACGTTCCAATTAATATGCAAATTTGATATAATCATATTTATGGAGGTTTATATGAAACTACAATATACCGTAAATAGGAATTATGATAATATAAGACAAGTTTTAAAAGAAGAATTTAACATATCTGATCGTTTACTTTTAAAGTTAAAAACTAATCAGAAAATTTATAAAAATGGAAATATTGTATCAGTACATGAAATTGTTAATTTAAATGATAAAATTGAAGTATTTTTAGATTTTAATGAGGATAATTCTAATATTGTACCTACAAAAATGGATTTAGACATTTTATATGAAGACGAATGGCTATTAATACTTAATAAACCATATGGAACTCCTATTCATCCTTCTAGAATGCATTATGAAGATAGTTTATCTAATGGTGTTAGTTACTATTTTGATAAAATTAATTTGAATAAAAAAATTCGTCCTGTAAATAGGTTAGACAAGGACACTTCTGGTATTGTGATATTTGCAAAAAGTGAATATATACAAGAATGTTTAGTTCGCCAAATGAAAGATAAAGTATTTAAAAAAGAATATATTGCAATTGTAGATGGACTTTTACAAAATAAATGTGGAACTATTAATGCTAAAATTAGTAGAAAACCTAATAGTATAATAGAAAGGCAAGTTTCGAAAGATAATACTCGGTGATGATGCCATTACTCATTATACTGTTATAGAAGAAACACCTTTAAATGTATCTATTGTTAGAGTTTTACTAGAAACTGGTAGAACTCATCAAATTCGTGTTCATTTTTCATATATTGGTCACCCTATTATAGGTGATACATTATATGGTAGTGCTTCTTCATATATTACTAGACAGGCACTTCATGCTTACAGTATCTCTTTTATTCATCCTGTTTATAAAAAAGAAATGAATATATCTTGTGATTTACCACAAGATATGAAGAAATTTGTAACTATCTAAATACTCTCATCTTAAGAACCCCCAGTCACGCTTTCAGCGTGCCAGCCCCCTTGTTAAAGGGGCTTTCTTGCAATGCTTCGCAAGATTTTCTCTATAAATTTAGTTTAACACTAATTTTTAGTATCGTAAGTATTACATTTTCATTAAATTATCCTACACAAATAACATTTTTACATTACTACATATATTTTTTAAGGGCAGGCTTTAAAGCCTACCCTTGTTTTTATTCCTCTTCTTTTTTCTCTTTTTCGTTTTCACTATTTAATATAGCATCTTGTTTATCTTCTTTTTGCTTACTTTCTTTTTTTATACTATCTGATAGTAATATAAATTGTACACTTCCCTCTTCTCCTTCTTCTAGCATAGTATAGTTTTTATATTCTAATGAAAGTTCTCCTAACTTATTTATTCTTTTTGTTACATCTTTTAAATTTCCACCTAAAGCATTACAAATAGGTTTTATTCCTTCATTATTGAATTTCAAAATTCCTTCATATAATGTATTTGCACCTTCTTTTATTGTTGTTGTAGCTTGTGTTAATTGATTATCAGCTAAAGTTAACTGTGTTGTAGATGTATCTAATGTATTTAATCCTTGTTTTATTTGGTTTGACCCTTGTGATATTTTTTTTGTTCCATTAGATAACGCTAAAGAGCCATTATATAAAGTATCTGCGCCTTGTTTTAGTTCTTCAGTTTTACTTGCAAGAGTAGTTGTTCCCTCTTCTAATTGTTCTAGCCCATTAGTTAAATTTTCATTTCCTACTTGTATTTCTTTTATTCCTGCTTGCACACTTCCAATACCTCCTTGCAATTCACTAATTTGTTTTTGGAATTTTGCAAGTGTTTGTGCATTATTCTTAAATATTGCACTTTTTGTAGGGTCTGTTTCTGCCATACTCATAGCATTATTTGCATCTATTAAACTTTGTAACTCTTGTGCTGTTTTTTCATCTATTTCTATACCCTTAGCTATAGTAGAAAGACCTTGTGAAATCTTTTCTTCTCCTTCTTCTAGTTTTTTACTTCCTTCTTTCGCTTCTCCTATTTTTGTAGCAACTAAGCTCATATTTTCACTTATTTGTGTTGCACCATCACTAATTTGCTTTGCACCATTTCCTATCGCTTTTCCACTTTTATCTAATGTGCTAATTCCACTATCAATTTGTGCATAACTATTATTTGCATTTGTCATTCCTTCTGATACTTGTTTCATTGCTAAATTAAATTCTTGTTTTTTATTACTATATTCTTCTGTTCCTTCTTTTAAAGTTTTTGCTCCTTGTAAAATTTCTTCACTTGCAGATTGCAATTTTGATACTTTACTATATACTTCATCAAGTTTATTAAGTTCTTTTAAATCTTCTTCATTTTCAATTATTTTTGGTGTTACAAAACTTGCAATAGTATCTAGCTTAAAATCTGTTGTATCCATTTCGATTTCTATTTTATTTGGTAAATCAAAATCCTTTTTATTAATTCCAAGGCTTTCTTTCATGCCCGGAAATGCTACTCCAACAACAATTGTTTTTGAACCATCATCTATCATCTTTCCATTTGATATGGTAATATTTTTATTTATCTCATTATCTATCATAGTTCCTGCAATTACTATAAATGGTGTATACATTTCTACATTTCTTCCATTTACATTTACAATATGTTTTTCATTATTTGTATATTGTAAGGTTACTTTTACTTTTCCACTTTTTCCTACAATATCATCTTTTGATATTTCTTCTCCATTTAATGTATATGAAATATTACATGAAATCGGCAACTGTTTTGTTGTTTCTCCTTTATAGTAAATGTCTTTTCCATTTGCATTCCATACAACTTGTGTACCATCTTTTTCAAATGTTTCATAGCCATTTGTATTTTCAATATTTAGTAAATCTGATATATCACGAATTGTATCTAAACCTTCTTCATTTTTAATATGACTTGATACTATAGTTTCATACGAATTTCCATTAGCATCTAGCTTTGAATATACTGTTTCTTCTTTTGTATATGCCATAACTGGTAGTGTATAGCAAAGTGTGCTTACAAGTGTTACTCCTGAAATTACTTTTATCATTTTATTATTTTTCATTTTCTTTCTTCCCTTCTAATTATTTATTTTTCTCATTCCAATAGTTGTTTTACAAATTAATTTATCAAATAACATTAAGAATGATGGCAATACCATAATAACTACTATCATACTAATAATTGCTCCTCTTGACATAAGAGTACATAATGAACCTATCATTTCTATTTTTGAATATGCTCCAACACCAAATGTTGCTCCAAAGAAACATAAACCACTAATTGCAATTGAGCCGATTGATGTTCCTAGTGCCTCATCTATTGCCGATTTTTTATTCATTCCTTCTTTTCTTGCTATAACATATTTAGTAGTAATCAATATAGCATAATCTATAGTTGCACCTAATTGAATAGTTCCTATTACAATTGAAGCAATAAATGGTATTATAGTTCCTGTGTAATATGGTATTCCCATATTGATAAATATTGCAAATTCGATTGTTAGCATTAAAATTATTGGTAATGAAATAGATTTTAACACTATTATCATAAGTATAAATATTATTAGTATAGATACTGTATTTACACTGTTAAAGTCATGGTCACTTATTGTTACTAAATCTTTCATAAGTGGACCTTCTCCTGCTAAAATAGCGTTTTCATCATATTGTTTAATAATTTCATTAATTTTAGTTATTTGATTATTTAATTCATCTGTTGCCATTTCATATTTAGAATTTATTAATACCATTTGATATTTGTCATTTTCAAATACTTCTTTTATATCATCTGGTAATATAATGTCTGGAAGATTACTTCCTACTATTTTTGAATATCCTAATGTCCATTCTATACCGTCTAATTCATCTATTTCTTCAAGCATTTCATTTACTCTATAATTCGGTACACTTTTATCTATTAAAACAATTTGTGTTGATACCATACCAAATTTATCTTTTAATGCGGTATTTGCTTCTACACTTGGAAGTGTATCTGGCAAAGATTTATCTAAGTTGTAGTATACTTTTGTATTTTGATATCCAAAAAATGCTATTGGAAGTATTATAATAAATGTTATTATAATTGCTTTATAATGCTTTATATTAAACTCTTTTAGCTTTTGGAATTTTGGCATAATTTCTCTATGTTTTGTTTTTTCTATTAAACTATTTGCTTGTAATATCATTGCAGGTAAAATTGTTACAACACAAATTACTCCAAATAAAACTCCTTTTGCCATTACAATTCCTATGTCTTTTCCTAATGTTAAATTCATACTACAAAGTGCTAAGAAACCTGCTATTGTTGTAAGTGAACTTCCAAGCACTGATGTTAGAGTTTTTGCAATTGCTGTTTCCATTGCTTTTATGGCATCTCCAACTTTTTCTTTTTCTTGCATATAACTATGGTAAAGAAAAATTGCAAAATCCATTGTAACACCTAGCTGTAATACTGCACTTATTGCTTTTGTTATATATGAAATCTCTCCTAAAAAGATATTAGTTCCCATATTATATAAAATTGCAATTCCAATATTTAATAGTAAAAATATTGGTGCTACATATGAGTCTAGTGCAATTTCTAATATAATTAAACATAAGATAACTGCTATTATTACATAGATTACAATTTCTGAATCTGATAAATCTCTTGTGTCTAATACTGTTGCTGACATTCCACTTATTTTACATCTCTCGTCTGTTATTTCTCTTAAAGTTTCAATTGTTTTTATTGTTTCATCTGCTGAAATAGCTTCTTTAAATGTTACTAACATTATTGTAGAATTGTCTTTATATACTTTGTCTGTTATTTCTTTTGGTAGCATTTCTTTTGGAATACTCGTTCCAATTACATCATTTGCTGAAACTACTTTTGCTACATTATCTAACTCTCTAATTTTATCTTCTAATGAAATAATATCTTTTGGCTTCATGTCTTCTAATATAACCATTGAAAAAGCTCCCATATTAAATTCATCTGATAAAATCTTTTCTCCTTTGATTGTTTCAATATCTTCTGGCAAATACACTAAGATGTCATAATTAATTCTAGTTGCCTTCATACCAATTATTGCTGGTATTATTAAAAGCACTGCTATAATTAATATTAACTTTCTATGTTTGCAAATAAATTCTCCAAACTTTTGCATATACATACTCCTTTCTCGTTTTTCTAATTTATTATTATAGTTTGTTTTCTAGTATTTGCAACTACAATTATAGTATAGTTGTATAGTTATTCTACATTTATATAAAATTGTATGTGTAGACAAGTGTAGATTATCTTTACAATCATAGAAAAAAGTTATATAATGTCTAAAGAAAATTTGATTAGAGGTGTAAGTGATGGGAGATTTAAGAACAAAGAGAACTTATAAATTATTGCAAGATGCACTTTTTGAATTGTTGTCGAAAAAAGCATTTGACGAAATTAAGGTAAATGATATTTGTGAATTAGCTATGGTACATAGAACTACATTTTATACTCATTTCTCAGATAAGTATGAGTTATTAGAATATGTTATTTCTGAAGTAGAGAAAGAAATTACTGGTAATTTAATGCCTTATTCTTATTCTACATTAGAGGAATTTTATAGAAATATGGTTATGAGTCTTTTAAATTATGTTGATATACACCGTAAGTTTTTTCGTTCTATTTTAAAGAAGAATGAAGATACTGGCTTTTCTAAAGTTTTTAGCCATACTTGTATATCATATATTAAAGAAATGCTAGCTAAAGAAGAAGATGCAGGTATTACACATACTGTTCCAATTGAAATTATTTCTGAGTTTTATTCAGGTGCAGTTATTTCTACAATAAATTGGTGGCTAAAGTCTAATAGTAAGCTATCAAAAGACGAGCTTTGCACTTATATAATTAACCTTATATTTGAAACCCCACATACTTAAATATGTGGGGTTGATTTCTATTTCTCATTTTTTATTATTTCATTTACTAAGTTTTCTAAAACTTCTTCTCTATTTTTACTTACATCAATAAATGGCAAATTATATTTTTTGCACTCTTCTTGTATCCATTTGCTTATTTCAATATATGTTTCTATCTGAGTTAATAATTCATCATTACTTTTGGTTACTGTCCAATCATCTATTGTATCAAATTGTCTAATCTGTTTAACTTTCTCCTCTGCTGTTATGTTAGGATATGCAAGAAAATATATATTACAATTCTGATTTGAAAAATATGTTACAAAATCTTTTGGTACAATATGATATATATCTATTGCTACTTTATAATCTATTTTTTTGCAATTACTAGATTTTTGTATTTCATTTGTCCAATTTGATAGAAATTTGCTAAATGGTTTACTTGTTTCCTTTAATTCCCACATTTCAGTATGACTAATTCCTGTTTGTGGAAAACTATTTTGAAAAGCAAAAGTAAGAGTATCTGCTTCAATATGTTCATAATTTCCCCTTATTGCTAATTCATGACAAATTGTACTTTTCCCAACTCTTGGTACCCCAGCTATTATAATTTGCTTTCTATTCATTTCCTTTTTTCTCCAATTTCTTGTTTAACCAATTAAATATTACATAACGTTTATCTCATTTCACTAATCTTTTCTTCTACATATTTTTCTACTAATTTTATAAGTTCTTCTGCTGTTTCAATTTGTAGTAATGTTACTTCTTTATCTACTACAAATTCATCGTCATAATCGCTATCCTCTCTTACTTGGCTTGCTCTAGCTATTCTTCTTCCCATTTGTTTTGGAAATAATTCTTTATTAACATAATTCTTATTAAAATATGCAATAACATCTTTATGTCTTTTAAAATCAATTGGTTCTGTTGCTAATACACTACGTAAAGCATGAAAAATTGCATAATATGCTCTACTATTTGCTGATTTATAATGAGCTTCTTTAAATAGTAATTTACTAGATTCTAAATCATCTTTTGATTGTTCTATTCGATGTTTTATTAAATCTACTGATATTTTAGGATTCACTTAAAACAACCCCCTCTTTTTGTACATTTATATAAAAAGGTAAAAAATCTAACCAATTATTAAACTTATCTATATTCTTTATTAATGGTGAGATTATTACATCATTTTCTAACTGTATATCGTAAGCAAAATCCCATATTCTTTCTCCATATTCATTTATTTCTTTATCGCTTAAATCTGTTAATATCATTATATCTATATCACTATTTTCTCTATAATCTCCTCTTGCATAAGAGCCATATAGTATAACTCTTTTTGCTCTATTTCCAAATAGTTTATTTACTCCATTAATAAATTCTTTAATTGACTTCTCTATTTTTTCTGGCATTTGGTTCATAGAAATAAGCACCTCCTAATATATACAGTATAACATATGACAATAATAAAATACTATACTTCTAAAACTTTTTTCTTAAATATTTCTACTCTTGTTATATATCCTCCTACTAGCATATCAATCTCTTCATCTTTTAGTTTTGTATATTCTTGATATTTTGTTAGCATATCTCTATAATCTCTTGATAAATCTAATAAACTATCAATTTTATCTTTACTAATTTTTATTGTGAATATTTTTTCTAAATTAGATGCTAAAATTAGTTGTGTTGTAAAGCATTTTACTTCACCTTCTTTAAAGTCCCAATAAGCTGCTGTAACATTTGTATTCATGCTTCTTCCTGTATCAAATATTGGACAAATTCTTTTCCATTCTAATGTATTTACATCTCTTATAATTCCAAAATTATTTAGATGCCTATCTTCATTTAGCATAATATAATCTAGCATTAGCATTTTCTGTAAATACTCTTCTGCATTTGGAACTTTGTGTTCTTTTAATATTTGTAAATATGTATTGTAATCTTCTATTGTTTTGGTTACTTTGTTTGATTTTTCAGTTAATATGCTATATGCTGGTATAATTTCTTCATCTTTATTTATAATACATTTACAAACACTAACTAATGTATCTTGTCTTTTACTTTTTACCACATCTAATGTATATTTAACATGTGGAACTTCTAGAATTTCACATATTTTACTTGCCAATACTTCATTTATTGGCTCAAATTTATGAATTGTACCAGAGCCTTTATATAGGTGGTTTTCACCATTCTTTTTTATCCATACTTTTTTTAGTTGACCATTTGATGTATTGTTTGGAGTTTTATCTACTGCTTGTCCTTTACTTTGTTTTAATGAAGTACCAGCACCACTTCCATATGTACCTTCTGCAAAAGCCATACTATCATAATCTTTATCAAAATAATTTATATTTTCCCATTTAATTTCTTCATCTTCTGGTTTAAACCAATATTGATCTGAAACAGATAACGCATAATCTCTATTTATTAATTCTTTTACATTACTTATTCCAAACACCTCTAATATATCTTTTAAATCATCTCTACATATTGGTATTGCTCTATTATTAAACCAATTATTCATTTCTACTGTTATTTTTTCTTCTAGTGCATTTTTTATGTCTAGTGGTGCATATTCTATATTAGATATATTCTCTATTTTAGTTATAACATTTAAATCTGTATCATATTTAAATTCTAATACTTTGGTGTTTTTATTCATCAATACATAGTTTTTAATCATTTATTTACTCTCTTTCTAATACTTTTATTTTAGCTATACTATTTTTTCTATTTTTCTAATTTCTTGTTTAACCAATTAAATATCACATAATATACTTCATCTTTATTTATCTCATTTGTTAATTCATGTCTTGCATCTTTAAATAACCTAATTGTTACATCTTGTAAACCTGCTCTTTTTAACATGTTTTCTACACGTATAACACCTTTTCCCATTCCTCCTACTGGATCTTTATCTCCTGAAATAAGTAATATTGGAACTTTAGCTGTTTTGTTTATGTTTTTTTGTTTTGATAAATAATATGAGCCTTTTAGTAGGTTTAAATATCCATTTGTAGTAAAATTGATGCCACATAATGCATCTTTTTGATATTTATCTACTACAGTTTCATCACGTGTTGTCCAATCTGCTTTTGTACGGTTTGGCTTAAATTTCTTGTTAAAAGAACCTGTTATTAAATATTCAATTAGTGGACTTCTGTATCGTTCTCCTTTTAATAGCATAATAAATTTTGTTAGTATTTGCCCTGTAATAAGCCCTGCCTTTTGCCCACTTGTTCCAGATAAAATAACTCCTTTTAAATTATCATTATATTTTGTTAAATATGTTCTTACTACTAATGACCCCATACTATGCCCAAATATGAAATATGGTAAGTTTGGATATTTTCCACTTATTTCTTTTTGTAGTATGTGTACATCTTGGCTTAAATGCTCCCATCCATTCTCTTTTGAAAAATACCCAAAATCCTCTTCATTTTTAACAGTTCTTCCATGTCCTAAATGGTCATGACCTACTACAATATATCCATTATTTGCAATTTCTTTTGCAAATCCATCATATCTCTCAATGTGTTCTTGCATCCCATGTACTAATTGTACTATTCCTCTATATTCTTTTATCTCTTCATTTCTCCACATTTTTGCATATATTTTGTTTCCTACAGATGAAGTAAAGTAAAAATCTTCTACCATAAATCTATCTCCTTTATTTTACAGTTTCAGTTCCAATTTCTTGTTTAGAATATTCTTCTGGTTTTAAACCTACCCTTGGTTTCATATAAATAAGTATGGCAATACTTGCTACTAAAAATACAATTCCACCTATAAACATTGCATTTGCACTTGTTGTACTAGCAAGTAAAATAGAACCAGATACACCAATTACCATTCTTATAAAGTTTTTTATAATAGAATTTGCTGCATAAATTTTAGAAATTATTTCTTTACTTGCAAAATTTCCCAAATATCTATTTACTAATACTTGGCTCATTGCCATATCACTTTTTCCAACCATTCCTAATAATACTAGTACAATAATTGATAGCCATACTGGTGGTTGTAACATTACGATTACCCCAGATAGAACCATAACAATAGAACAACTAATAGCAATTATACATAATGAATGATTTTTGAATATGTTATGAAATTGCACTTGTTTTTTAGATGCTACTGCTGATACTATTCCAAATATAGCTGTTATAATTCCAAAAATTTGTGATGCTGTACCTATATCTGTTAGAATAGTACCTCTATATTCTCCCATAAGACACATAAATCCCCATGTAATACCACTATATATCATAAGGCTTCGTAATCGTTTTGACTTTAATATAAACCCAAATGATTCTTTTAAGTCTTTCATATATCCTTTTAATTGCACTTTTTCTTGTTTTTCCTCTTCATCTTCTATTTCTTCAAATAAAAGAGAAATAATACACGCAAATGCTGAAATTATAATTGAAAGAATCATTGGTAAATATGGGTTTATTGCATAAGTAAAACCTGTTAATACTGCTGTTATAGCATCAAAAAAGTAGTAATTTGCTTGTCCTTTTCCTGCTATTTTAGAATAAATCTTTCCCTTTTTTTCTGTTTTTGGAATAGATACATTTAATAAGCTAGGTTCTGCTACATCTTTTAACGCAAATGTTACTGCACTTGTAAATTCTGCAATACATAGGTGTATAACATTTGTACTAAACATTAATATAGCAACATAAATCATATTAAATAAATTGCTAATAAATGCACTTTTTCTATATCCAATTTTTTGAATAAGAATTGTTGCAGGTATCTGTAAAATTACCATAAATAATGCGTACATAGATACAGAAAACACAATATCTGATGGTTGTACACCATTTACAGTAGTTAAGAATAATATTTTAATTGCATATACAAATATGACATCTTGTGCAAATGTTCTATAAAAAGAATATAGTTTCATATTTCTTTTTCGTTTTTTTACTAATCTTTCGTCCTCTACCATATTTTCTCCTTCGCTTTTTTGTAATTGTATCATATAAAAAAAGTTTTTCCAATAGCTACATTAGAAAAACTTTTATTCCCCCATATAACCTTTTGCAAGTAATGCTTCTTCCATATTTCCTACTTTTCGTAAAAAACTATAAAATAATGGTACCATTATATAATTTATATGCCTTATTCTCCCCCAAAAATTCATATTAACGCCTTTTGCAGTTAAACTATATTGTATATTTTCTATTTCTTTATTAATTATTGGAATAAAAGTAATTGCAATACTAATCATAATTCCAATATTTCTTGTATTTACTTTAAATAAAGTAAGTGGAAATAATAGCTTTTCTATAGAAACTGCAATTTCTCTTGCAGTAGTTGTTTTTCCATAAATATATGTCATATTGCATACTAAAATTAGCCTAATTCCTATTAAAATGGCTTCTATAGTTTCCATTACACATAGATCAATTAGTACTGTAAATAAAATAAATGGCATTAGCTTTATTAATGTTTTTATAGATTGATTTATAGAGATATGACATATTAAAGTAAGACCTATTTGAAATAGTCCCACACAAAATAACATCCATATATCTTTTATAAAAAACAACATTACTGTATATATAATAAATGTAAGCATTTTTATAACATTTCTCATTTTCTATATTCCTTTACTAGTTTTTCTATTAATTCTTTCATTGTCCATTCTTCTAATTGTATATGAATATCTTTTGCTTCTAATTGTTGTAATAATTCAATAATTTCTGGTATCTTAATACCACAGTCTTTCATCTGTTTTATATGTTGTAAAATATCCTTTTTAGAAAAAGAATCTTTTATACAGCCTTCTTCTACTACCCATATTTCATCTGATAGTAGAATTTCATCAATTATATTTGTAACATATATAATTGTATATCCATCTTGTTTTAGTTTTTTTACAATTTCATAAATTTCTTCTTTTCCTTTTGGGTCTAGCATTGCGGTTGGTTCGTCTAGTACAATATATTTTGTTTCCATAGAAAGTACACTTGCAATACATAAACGTTGTTTTTGCCCTAATGAAAGTGAATATGTTTCTTCTTTTTCTTTTCCTTCTAACCCTACCTTTTTTAATGCTTGTTTAATTTTTTCTTCTTTATTATCTATTTTTAAATTTTCTAAAGCAAATTTCATTTCATCTTCTACATTATTAAATATAATTTGATTTTCTGGATTTTGAAACACAATTCCTATTTCTTTACGAATTTCTAAGAAGTTTTTCTTTTCTTTTGTATTTTTCTCTTCTACTAAAATGTCTCCTTTTGATGGTTTTATTATTCCTGCTATTAGTTTTGCAAGGGTAGATTTTCCGTGAGCCATTTTTCCCTATAATACAGATAAACTTACCATTATCTATTTGTTTATTTATATTATTAATAACTTGCTTTTCTTTTTTGTACCCATAACTTACATCTCTTAAATTTATCATTTTTTATACCTTTCTAGCGTATGTATAGTAATTATTCAATGCTTTTTTGAAAACATCTCTATATCAATAATTTTGTAAGAACCCTCCGTCACCCTTCGGGTGCCACCTCCCTTGAGTAAAGGAGGCTTTTCTCTACATTTTTAAATAAACTATTCCAGTCTAAAACAGTAGGGTAAAGGCCCCTTTATTTAAGGGGGCTGTCGTTCGTAAGAACGACTGGGGGTTCTAATATACACAATATTTTGTATTAAAGGCTTTGAATATTTGCCATATGTAAATAAAAATATTTAAAATCGTTGACTTTCTAAAAAATATTTCGTATAATAATTATAGAAGACAAGCGACCACAGTAATGTGGCGTGTCGCTAAAAACTTGTTCAAATAGAATACATCTCTAACGGCCAAGCAGAGATGTGTTTTTTTTGTTGTCTAACCATTCGCCCCTACATTTCTATATGTTTTCTATTACTTCTTTGTATGTATAAAAACTGCCCACTATAAAAATAACTCTATCTTTTTGTTTTTTACATTTTTGTATTGCACTTTCTAATGTATCCATATATAGCTTGTCTTTTCTGTATTTTAGTGCTTCATTATATAATGTTTCCTTTTCTACATAGCATTTTACTTCGTCCTTCTCTTTTGTTCCATCTGTAAATATAAATTCTGCTTCTTTATCTTCTATTAATTCTTTTATAACTGTTTTATAATCTTTGGTTTTTAGTATAGAAACAATATATGTTTTTTTACCATTGTTATAATGCATATTTATGGTTTCTTTTAGGTTTTTTATTGCTTGCTCATTATGCCCTCCATCAAATATAATTGTTGGATTTAAATTAATTACCTCAAACCTTGCCTTATGTACTACTGTTTTTAGCCCTTCTAATACTGCTTTATCTAAAATAGTATATCCTTTTTTTCTTAATACTTCTATTGCTTCTAATACTATACATGCATTTCCGATTTGCTTATTTCCTTTTAGATTGATTTTAACTTGTTTTTCTTTATACGAAAATGTTTGATATTCTGCATCATATGATATGTCTTTGCAATCTTGTAAAGTAATTAAATGTAATATGTTTCTTTTTTTCTTACAAGTTTCTTCTATAATTTTATTTATTTTAGGCTCTTGCTCTACAAATATTGTTTCTCCTTTTTCTTTTATAATACCTGCTTTTTGAACTGCAATTTCTTCTAAAGTATTTCCTAATATATCCATATGGTCATATCCTATTGATGTTATTATTGATAATATTGGTTCTACGATATTAGTACAATCACATAACCCACCTAACCCTGTTTCCATTATTACAATATCACAGTTCTTTTTTACAAAATATAGTAATGCCATTGCAGTTTCTAGTTCAAATAGGGTTACTTTTACTTCATGGTTTTTATTATAGCTATCTACAATAGGTTTCATTTTACTTGTTAGTTCTTCTAGTTCTTCATCTAATATCTCTTTATGATTAACACATATTCTCTCATTAAATCTTATAATATGTGGTGACATAAATTTTCCTACTGTATAGCCTGCTTTTTCTAAAACATTTGATAGCATTTCTACAGTACTTCCTTTTCCATTAGTTCCTGCTATATGAATAATTTGTAGCTTTTTTTGCGGAAAGTCTAGTTGTTCCATGAAATATTCTATTGCATCTAAAGTTGGTCCTTTTGTTCCTTTAAAAAAGCCAGATAAATAATTATTAATGTTCCTCATCTTTTACCTCTTCATATAAATACTTATTTGCAATTGATCTTGTTAGTTTTTCTAATATAAAGATTGTAATAACTTGTATAGGAAGCATTATAACTTGTGTTACTATTCTTGTAGAAATTACAACAAAATATGCTTTTCCATACATAATATTTAACCAAAGTGAAACTACAAAAATTTCTACAATTCCTAATACTAATAGGCTACTAATGATAAGCCTTATTATAAAACTTTTGTTAGTTCTTTCTTCTCCTTGCTTTTTATATAGAATTAATCCATAAATAAGTCCTTTTAAGCCTGCACTTAGAGTAAAGCCCGGAAAGTACGTTCCAAATGGAAATAGTATTGCTCCAATAAAATCTCCTAATGCTGCTATTAATGTAGCATATTTAGGTCCAAGCCATATTGCTGCCATCATAATTGGCACAAATAAAAAGCTAATAACTAGTAATGGTGTTTTAATAGATACAAAACGATTTAGTACTATTAGTAATGCTAATAAAATTCCTGATAAAATTACTTTTTTTAATTTTGACATAATAAAAACTCCTTTCTTTTAAAATAGTTCCACATACTTAAAAGAAAGAAGTTATTAATTCTTCTCTTAATAAATAGCGGAATGCGAAAATAAATATGCAAAAGTTTTCTTTTTTGCCCCAATAACAACTTCCCGTCTATTAGGTCTTAACAATTTATTTTCTACTCTATTTTTATATTAATATAATACATCTTTTTTCATTATTCGTCAATATGTAAGTAATGAAAAATTAAGGGTAATTTCATGAAATATTACAAAATTGTAATAAAACTACAAAGGATTACCATAGCAGTGTAGGGGCAATTTTAATCTCCCGAAATCTACAAAGCTTATCTCATAAAATATCTATTTTTATTATTTTTAATTTGTTTTTTATAAAAATTATATTTTTACATGTATTTTTTAAAGCAATGCCGTTGTAGAGTGGGCGATTAAAATCGCCCCTACGCTTTGAACTATACCCCAAAAGGTAGACTTTTTAAAAATAAAAATGTATACTAAAAA
>CAQDYY010000002.1:0-13836 GCA_948777935.1 uncultured Clostridia bacterium
TTTTTTAGTATACATTTTTATTTTTAAAAAGTCTACCTTTTGGGGTATAGTTCACTTTATAAGTATTAGAACTAGGTCTTCCCTAGTTCTTTTTTTTATTTTATATATAACAGGGTTAAGTTTTATTAGACTGTCTGCACGAAGTGGGTAACATGTGTTGATGCTAACTTTTCTTATAACATAAGAAAAAAGCATCTCTTAAACGCTTAGAATGTTTAATTAGATGCTTTTTATTTGAATAAAACGTTTTAATTTGAATTAATAAAAATATGCATATTTTATATGGGGTGTAGGGGACAAGGGGGCTACTTTAGAGTATATTAGGAGTTTTAACACTTTAGGAACCTTTCAAATTTAAAATGCTTGGGCTTTAGGATATTTAAGAAACCTTTCTAAAATATAATATTATCCCCTACAAGATTGATAACATTAATGTTAATAAGATATTTTTATCTTATTTTGTGCTTACAATTTAATCTTTCTTTCGGATTTTTAAGAATTCTTAAGGTTTGTCTGATAGAAAAATTTTTGATTTAAATCACATTGAATATATTCTGTTGACTTAATACATATATATAATAACACCTTTTTCTACAGATGTCAACAAAAAAATTACGACAAAAATCGACAAATTACTACAGAAATCAGCATTCCTGTAATGTCTGCTATTAATGCTGCTATTAATACAAATCGTATCTTCTTTATCCCTACTGCACTTGTATATAATGCAATAGTATATAATGTAGTTTCTGTTGACCCCATTATTGTTGACGCTATTAAACCTATTAGGCTATCTACTCCATTTTTAGATATTATATCTGTTGCTACTGCCATAGATGCACTTCCTGATATCGGTCGTAATAATGCAAGTGGCATTATTTCTGCTGGTATTCTTAGAACTTCTATTATAGGTCTTACAATATTTATGATTAATTCAATTAATCCCGAACTTCTAAGTGCTCCTACTGCTAAAAATATTCCTACTAATGTTGGAAATATGTTTACTACTACTTGCATTCCTTCTTTTGCTCCTTCTATAAAAGTATCATATACTTTATTTTTTTCCATTACACCATATGCTATTATTAGTAAAATCACCATTGGTACTGCTATCGTAGATAAATAGTTAATTATATTCAATGTTACCTCCTAATACTTTTTCATTAAAATTTTGGCACTAATTATTCCCGCAATTGCAGCACAAATTGTTGCAATCCATACGGGAATAATTATAGCTGTTGGATTTGTAGATCCCAAAGAACTCCTAATAGCAATTACTGTTGTTGGTATTAGTTGTATTGATGCAGTATTAATTATTATAAACATTGCCATTGAATTTGTTAATGTATCTTTTTTGGTATTTGTTTTTTGCATTGTTTTCATTGCTTTTAATCCTAATGGTGTTGCTGCATTTCCTAGTCCTAATATATTTGCCACCATATTCATTGATATTTCTTGGTAAGCTAGATTATTTTTATCTATATCTGGAAATAATATTTTCATTATTGGTTTTAATACATTAGTTAATTTATTAATTAACGTAGTTTTTTTTGCAATTTGCATAATTCCTGTCCATAAACACATTGTTCCTAAAAATGTAATGCTTAAATCTACTGCACTTTTACATGATTCAAAAATAGAGTTGTTTATTTCTGGTACTTTTCCTATGCATATCGCATATAAATATGAAATTATTATAAAAACTGGCCATATAATGTTTAGCATTTTAACTACCTCTTTACTTATTTTATTCTATATTTTGCAAAAAAGAACAGTTTTTATTTTTTACATTTTTTGCCAATTTGTTTATAATTTGTTTCGTTTTTTATTGACATTTTTATGTGTTTCATGTTATTATTATATTTGGAAATTGTAGAAACTTGTTATTTAAAGGAGGTTTATTTATGAAATCAACAGGAATTATAAGAAAAGTTGATGAATTAGGAAGAGTGGTTATCCCTATCGAACTTAGAAATAAATTTGGTATCTATGAAAAAGACCCTATAGAAATTTTTGTAGATGGTTCTTCTATTGTTTTAAAGAAATATGAACCAAATTGTATTTTTTGCGGTGCTACAAAAAAATTAGTTTCATATAATGATAAGTTAGTTTGTACAAAATGTGCTGAAAAAATTAATAAATTATCAGAAAATGTATAAATTTTAAGAGGATCTATTTACAGACTAGATCCTCTTTCATTATATAAATTCTTTGTATATATCATTTTTACTAACATTTCTATCTTTTGCTATTTTTTTTATTATTTCTTTTTTATCTAATCCATTTTTTTCATAGTATCTATAGTGTTCCTCTACGGATAGTTTATTTAACAATTCTATTTGCTCTTGTTTAATTGTTTTTTCATTTTTTTCTATTACAATAACATATTCTCCTCTAGGCTGTTGCACTTTGTTTTTTAGTTCTTCTGCTGTTCCTGTTGTAAAACTTTCATGTATCTTTGTAATTTCTTTTGCTAATACAATTCTTCTATTCTCTGTTATTGTGCTTAATTCTTCTAATGTTTGAATTAGCTTATGTGGTGCTTCATATAATATTATTGTATTTTCCCCTATTTTTATTTGTTCTAATTTCTCTTTTCTGTTCTTCTTGTTTAATGGCAAAAAACCTAAGAATGTAAATTCTTTTGCATCTATTCCAGATGCTATAAGTGCTGTAATTGCTGCACATGCTCCCGGAATTGGTATTACTTTTATATTATTTTCTAAACACTTTTTTACTATTTCTTCTCCAGGATCTGATATAACTGGTGTTCCCGCATCTGAAACTAATGCTATGTTTTTACCTTCTAATAGTCTATTTATTAATTCATCAGTTTTTATTTCTTCATTATGTCTATGATAACTTATCATGGGTTTGTTAATATTTAGGTGGTTTAATAATTTTAGTGTATGCCTTGTATCTTCTGCTGCTATTATATCTACTTGTTCTAATGTTTTTATAGCTCTTAATGTTATATCTTCTAGGTTTCCAATTGGTGTTGCAACTATATATAACTCTCCTATCATTTTATTTCTCCCTTCCATATATTTTTAGTATTTCATCTGTATATTCCCCATTTTCTTTATAAACATATAATGGCTTTTCTACTTTTAAAAATGGTTTTGCATTTTTTGTAGCTTTTATTAGTATTAGATTTGGCTCTTTTTCTAGCTTTGGATATACTAATTTTAATTTTTTAGGCTCTAATTTATATTTCCTTAAAAGTGCTATTATATCTACTAATCTATCTGGTCTATGTACCATATATAAATCTTTTTTATCTTTTAGTAGTTGCGATGAAATTCTAATGAAATCTTCTAAATTTGCTGTTATTTCATGTCTTGATATTAATTTTTTTTCATTTTCGTTTTGTATTCCTGTATTATCTTTTTTATATGGTGGATTTGTTACAATAGCATCAAATTTCCCTATTTCTTGCCTCTTACCTAATTCTTTAATATTAATATTTATGAGAGTAAATTTTTCTTCTAATTTATTTAGTTTTACATTTCTTTTTGCTATGTCATATACTTCTTCTTGTATTTCTACACCTACCATATGAGAAATTTCTGTTTTAGCACATAATAGTATTCCAATAATTCCTGTTCCTGCTCCTAAATCTATTACTCTACTATTTCTTTTTATTTCCTTTGCAAAGTCAGCTAACAATATACTATCAATTCCAAAACAAAAGCCTTCTATATTTTGAATTATTTTTAATCCTTTATATTCTAAATCATCTATTCGTTCATTTTCTTTTAAATTTTCCATATTTCCTCACTTTTTTTTATTCTTTTCATATTATATAATATATTATCTTTTTATGCAAAGGTGGAATTACCATGAAACGATATTATGTTAGAAGAAAAAATTGTTGCAATTGTTGTAATAAGTCTCAGTTTAATTTTAATCAAAAAAAAGAGAACGTTCTTTGTTCTCTTTATAGTGTAGAAAATTTTTTGTGCCAATTTTCAAAAGCTTTAAAGTGCTTTAAACTTTATGCTTGGTTTAAATAACCTCTTCTTTAGGCATAAATACATCTTTTAATGAAATACCATTATCTAAAAAACTCGCATTTTCATTTCCATCAATTGTAATTTTAACTCCTATTATTTCATTTAATTGTGTCATTGTATTTACTATACTATATATAACTATACTTTCTGCTTCTGCACCTTGTTTACAATTATCTATAAATTCTTTTGATAAATCTACCCATAAAATATTTTCTTTTAGTTCTGTTTTATTTAGTTTTGTACCTTCTGGTATAGTAAACTCTAATTTTTCATTTTTAGGCCCTGCAATTAATAAATTTACTAATGTCGCATATGGGTCTCTTGTTAGTTGTTTTACATCAATATTTCTTGCCTCTGGAACTAATTTATTGTTATCCTTATCATTAAAATAAAGTGATACAATCGTTTGTCTTAGTTGCTCTCCGTGTAATTTCTGCCTCTGGTGTATATTCTATTATGTCTTGTTTTTCTTTTGATATTTCGACATTTTGATAAATATAATATCCGTATTCCTCCTAAAATAATAATAACTATTATTATTATAACCAGTAATTTTTTATTTTTCATATCTTTTCCTCCTCTGCTTTTTCATTTTTATGTTAGACAAGTTATTTTTAGAACAAGTTTTATTATTTTAAATATTTTTTTGTTTAATATTTCCTTTATATTTAACCTGTTTTAAGTTAAATATAGTTAACGTGAATTAAGTTACTTTAAAATGTTTACAGACAGTAAAACTTTTCTGTTAGTAAATTTATTGGAGGTTTATTTTATGTATCGTAGAATTAGAGATTTAAGAGAAGACCATGATTTAACACAAAAACAAATAGGAAAAATTTTGAATATGTCACAAACTGGTTATTCTCAATATGAAATTGGAAAAAATGATATTCCTACTAGAATATTAATTGCTCTTGCAAATTATTATAACACTTCTGTTGATTACTTACTTGGTCTTACTGATGATGACAGACCATATCCAAGAAGAAAATAGTTTGATTTTAATCTACTTAAATACATGCATTTTGTAAGATTTTTACAATTTCTTTCGTTTGACAAATTAACTTTTTCATTATACAATATAGGTTGAATAAATTTTCTTTTGCTTACGGAAGAAAGGAAGGATGAAATTATGAGTCGTTTACTTCATGTTGGATTAGATGTTGGTTCTACTACTGTTAAAGTTGTAGTATTAGATGACAAATTAAATCCTATTGATATGTCTTACAAAAGACACTTTTCAGATACTAAAAATACAGTTTGTGATGTTTTAACAGAACTTACTATAAAATATAATAATTGTAACTTTACTATTGCACTGACTGGCTCTGGTGCTATGAGTGCTGCAAATTTTTTAGATTTACCTTTTATTCAAGAAGTTGTTTCTTGTAAAAGAGCTGTTGAAAAATATATTCCTGAAACAGATGTAGTTATCGAACTTGGTGGTGAGGATGCTAAAATTATTTATTTTGATCAATTTATGGAACAACGTATGAACGGTACTTGTGCTGGTGGCACGGGTGCCTTTATTGACCAGATGGCTTCTTTATTAAATACTGATACATCTGGTTTAAATGAACTTGCAAAAAACTATCAAACAATTTATCCTATTGCTTCTCGTTGTGGTGTTTTTGCAAAAACTGACATTCAACCTTTATTAAATGAAGGAGCTAGAAAAGAAGATATTGCTGCTTCTATTTTTCAAGCTGTTGTTAATCAAACAATTAGTGGGCTTGCTTGTGGTAGACCAATTCGCGGAACGGTTGCTTTTTTAGGAGGTCCTTTAAATTACTTATCGGAATTAAGAAATCGTTTTATCGAAACTTTACATCTTACAGAAGATACAACTATAGTACCTAATGAAGCACACTTATTAGTCGCAAAAGGTGCTGCTCTTGATTCTATTTGTGTATCTCCTATTTCTGTAGAAAAATTAAAAAGCAAAATTGAAGTATTGCGTATTTCTCGTGATACAACAACTGAACCCTTAAGCCCTTTATTTTCTATTGACGCTGATTATGATAATTTTAAAAAAAGACATCAAAATGATATGGTAGAAAAAAATATTCTTTCTACTTATTGTGGTGATTGTTATATTGGAATTGATGCTGGTTCTACTACTACTAAATTAGTGTTAATTGATAATGATGGAAAACTACTTTATTCGTTGTATGGAAGTAATGAAGGAAATCCTCTAAATAGTGTTATAAAAATGCTAAAACAATTATATAGTGATTTGCCTAATGGTGCTATTATTCGTTATAGTGGTGTTACTGGTTATGGTGAAAAACTAATTCAAAATGCTTTAAATATAGATTTAAATGAAATAGAAACTATTGCACATTATACTGCTGCAAAACAGTTTATGCCAAATGTTACTAGTATCGTTGATATTGGTGGACAAGATATGAAATATATACGTATTAAAAATGGAAATATTGATAATATTATGCTAAATGAAGCTTGCTCTTCTGGTTGTGGCTCTTTTATTGAAACATTTGCAAAAAGTTTAAATCTCTCAATATCTGAGTTTGTAGAGGAAGCTATTAATTCAAGGCACCCTGTTGATTTAGGCTCAAGATGTACTGTATTTATGAATTCAAAAATTAAACAAGCTCAAAAAGAAGGCTATACTGTTGGTGATATTTCTGCTGGTCTTTCATATTCTGTTATTAAGAATGCTATTCAAAAGGTTATGAAAGTAAGAGATATTAAAACTTTAGGAGATCATATTGTTGTACAAGGAGGCACTTTTTACAATGATGCTGTTCTTCGTGCTTTTGAATTAATTGTTGGAAAAAATGTGATAAGACCTGATATTTCTGGACTTATGGGAGCTTTTGGTGTAGCTCTTCTTGCTAAAGAACAATATGAATCAAATTTTGATATGGAATACCATTCTACTATTTGTAAATTAGAAGATTTAGATAAATTAGATATTAATATTACACATACTAGATGTAATGGTTGTGAAAATCATTGCTTACTTACAATTAATAAATTTGGTAATGGAAAAAAATATATTTCTGGTAACCGTTGTGAACGTGGAGCTGGTATTACTTCAAATAATGCAAATCTACCAAACTTAATGAAATATAAGTTTGAAAGAATTTTTGGATATACACCACTAGAAGAAGTTAGTGCTCCACGTGGAACAATTGGTATTCCTCGAGTATTAAATATGTATGAAGATTATCCTTTTTGGTTTACTTTTTTTACTAATTTAGGTTTTCGTGTAATCTTATCTGAAAAAAGTACTAGACACACTTATGAAAAAGGTATGGAATCTATGCCTTCTGAATCAGTTTGCTATCCAGCAAAACTTGCACATGGACATATTATTAGCTTATTAGATAAAGGAATTACAACTATTTTTTACCCTTGTATTCCATATTCTAGAAAGGAATTTGAAAAATCTGACAATCACTATAATTGCCCTATTGTTATTTCTTACTCAGAAGTATTAAAAAATAACATCGAGGAACTAAAAAATTCTAATATTAAATTTATAAATCCTTTTTTGCCTTTAGATGCAAAAAATTTGACACAACGTATTTTAGAATTAGATGAATTTAAAGAATACAATTTTACGAAAAAAGAATTAGTTAAAGCTGCTCTTTTAGCAGAGGAAGAATATCAAAAAGTAAGGCAAGACATTCATAGTAAAGGTCAAGAAGCTCTAAAATATATTGAAGAAAATAATTTAAAAGGTATTGTTTTGGCAGGTCGCCCTTATCATGTAGATCCCGAAATTAATCATGGTATAGATACTTTAATCACTAGTCTTGGCTTATGTGTTCTTACGGAAGATGGCATTTCAAATTTATCCGAAGTAAAACGTCCTTTACGTGTTGTTGATCAGTGGATGTTTCACGCAAGACTTTATTCTGCTGCAGAATTTGTTGGAAAACATGACAATTTAGAACTAGTACAATTAAATTCTTTTGGATGTGGAGTTGATGCTGTTACCACTGACCAAGTAGAAGAAATACTTTCAAGTTATGAGAAAATGTATACTTTAATAAAAATTGATGAAGTAAACAATTTAGGTGCTGTTCGTATTCGTATTCGTTCTTTACTTGCTAGTATGAATAAACGCTTATCTCAAAATAACAGTTGTCACAATTGTGGAAAATATGAAATAAATAAAATTCCTTTTACAAAAGAAATGAAAAAAGATTATACTATTTTAGTTCCACAAATGGCACCTATACATTTCGAATTAATAGTAGATTCTGTAAAATCAGAAGGATATAATGTTGAATTATTACGTGAATGTACCTCTCATACAGTTGAAGTTGGTTTAAAATATGTAAATAACGATGCTTGTTATCCCTCAATTTTAACAACTGGTCAATTTATTGAAGCTCTTGAATCTGGCAAATATGATTTGAATAAAACTGCTTTAATAATGTCTCAAACTGGTGGAGGCTGTCGTGCTACAAATTATATTGGTTTTATCCGTAAAGCCTTGAAAGATGCAGGGTTTGAAAATATTCCTGTTATTTCATTTAACCTAGTAGGAATGGAAAAAAATCCTGGATTTTCATTAACTATTCCATTATTAGAAAAACTAATACGTAGCATTATATATGGAGATCTACTTCAAAAAATGTTAACTAAAAACAGAGCCTACGAATTACATGAAGGTGAGACACAAAAACTATTTAATATATGGATGCAAAAATGTAAAAATATTTTAGAGCACGGAAACTCTAAACAGTTTAAACAAAGTATTTATGAAATTGTAAGTGATTTTGAAAAAATTGAGTTAGATACTTCTATAAGAAAACCTAAAGTAGGCATTGTAGGGGAAGTATTAGTCAAGTATCATCCTTTTGGGAATAATTATATAGCAGATCTCTTAGAAAATGAAGGTGCAGAAGTAATTTTACCAGATTTTATGGGATTTATAAAATTTATGGCTACACATAAAATTACTTTTAATCATTTATTAAAAATAAACAAAACATCTTCAAAAATATCAAAAATTGCTATTAAACTTATAGATCTTTTTGAAAAAGACTTAAAAATTGCATTATCAAATTCAAAAAAAGATTATTTACCACCTTGTGATATATGGTATTTAGAAAATAAAGTAAAAGATATATTATCTCTTGGAAATCAAACTGGTGAAGGTTGGTTTTTAACAGCTGAAATGGTCGAATATATAGAACATGATATTCCAAATATTGTTTGTATTCAACCATTTGCATGTTTGCCAAATCACGTTGTTGGAAAAGGAGTTATAAAAACAATTAGATCAAAATATCCAGAAGCAAATATTTCTCCTATTGATTATGATCCTGGAGCAAGTCAAGCTAATCAAACAAATAGAATAAAATTATTAATGACTGTTGCAAAAGATAATTTAAAATTAAAACAAAATTCAAAAGAAAAAATAAAAGAAGAAAATAATTTTGAAATTAATCCTAATTTAATACACAAATAATTTTATATCACTTATAAAAAAGAAGAAAACAATTTTATATAATTTTCTTCTTTTTATATATTTTTATTTTACATATTTTATTTTATATTTTTAATTTTATATTACTTATTTTTTAATTTAACTTTCTTTATTTTCAAATATATAATTTTATACCACATAAATATTTTTATATTCTTTATACTAAATAATAAGAAATATTTATTAATTTTATTTTATTAACATATTTTGAGGACATATTACTACCGTTTTTTAGTTTTCATAACTCAATTATGTCTATTAATTAGCTTTTAGTGGTTTACGTAATTTTTTTATCGCCAAAAATTGTTATAAAATTTTAAATTTGTAGTTAGATCTTAGTTTCTGACAAGAGATTATATATTTTACATAATGTCTTTTTTATATCAATATTATAAAATTGATAATTTATATCTTCTTAACTAGTACTTTACATTATAAAATGTGTCCTTAAATGTTATTTTTCAAATTATGTATACCTTTTTTCGCTTTTTAAGTGACTTCTAATTCTGTTATTTCCCTTAACTTTTATAGATTTTTTCTCTTTTTTATTATATTTTTGATATTTTAGTTTTTTATAAAACCTTTATATATCAACGTTTTTATATTTTAATTGTTTACATAAGTTTTTGTTGTTTTATATTTACTTAACTTATGCTATTTTCTTCTCTTTAATATTACTTTATAAGCTATATTTAGTATCAAAATTTGCCTAATTCCCTATATAAAATGTCATTTTTTACAAATTCTGCACTCATTCTGCACTTATTCTGCTAAAATCCACTTTACTACATATCAATTTTTTAGTTCCACTATCATCTTTTATCTATATTCAATCCATTCTATAACAAATTTCTAATTTTACATTACCTTTTTTACATTTTTTAGTTTACATTCGATTGTATTTAATTTATATATGTGTTCTCACTATACCTACATTGTATTTTTCAATAAGAAAAATGCAAGTTTACACTTTAAAATATTGTTTTTTCCATGTTTTATTTTACAATTTTGTGCAATGTTTCGTTATTATTTTATATATTTCTACACTTTTTACAAATTTTTTATATATTTTTATATATTTTTAATTAATAAATGCTTAATTTTAATATTTTTACTTAATATAATTTATTATTTTAATATCCTTTATTTTTTCTTTTGCTATTTTATATCCTAAATTATACAAATAATCTATTTTATTAATATCTAATAATTCTATATTTTTTGTTTTTATTTTTAATAAATAATCTGCACCTGCTAATTCATAATTTGATAATTCATATGATAATAAGTCTATTGAATTTGTTATTACTTCTATAATATTTTTGTCTTTTTTTCTATCAATATTAATATCTTTTTCAAATATAATAGAAATCACTTTTTCTGCACCATTTAATTTTGTTAATTTCCATGGAACATTTTCTCTAATTCCTCCATCTATTAATTTTGTATTTTTATATTTACATGGAGAGAATATTCCAGGATAACTACAACTTGCTTGAACTATTTTACCTATTTCATAATCATAAACATATTTTATATTATTTGAATAAATTGCTCTATTATTTTTTGAAGAAAATACATATAGTTTCCCATCATATAGATCTACTGTGGGTATTATTAAATTCTTTTTAACTTGATTAATATTACTAATACCTTTTTCTCTACATGCTGTATCTATTATTTTTTTTATCTTATTTCCATTTGTTAGCCCATTTATAACTATCTTTCTTTCAAATATTAACCCCAAAATTGCTTTTAAAATATTAATTCCATCTACATATCTTATCTGTTTACAATATCTTTTAAATAATTTATAAATTTCTTCTGATGAATACCCACATGCATATAATGTTGCAATAATACTTCCCGATGATGTTCCTGAAATATATTGAAAATTAATTCCTTCCTCCTCAAACGCCTTTAACGCACCAATATGTGCCGCACCTTTAACACCACCACCAGAAAAGCAAATTCCTATATTATTCATTTAACTTCACCCTATAACATCTTATTATATAAATAAATTTATATGCATTAATATATAAAAACTCCCATTATGATCAACATTTTATATGATATAAAAAAACACCAAATACTTTAAAGTACTTAGTGTAATTTTGGCGGAAGCGAGAGGATTTGAACCTCCGCGGCCCTTACGAACCCTAACTGTTTAGCAAACAGTCCCCTTCAACCACTTGGGTACGCCTCCAAATAATTAGTTGTTCTTTATTAAAATGGCGCAGAGGGTGGGATTCGAACCCACGGTAGGCTATAAACCTACGCCAATTTTCAAGACTGGTGCCATAAACCAACTCGACCACCTCTGCGTATGTTACCAACTTTCGTCGGTAACAGTATATATATTAGCACATTTTTACCCTGCTTGTCAATAGAATTTTTTGTTTTTTATATATTTAATTACAGGTTCACAATAGATATGACACACCAAAAGTAGAAAATAAAAATTGAAGGAAATACCAAAATATTATAAAGTAGTTTTAACGATAAAACACTAAAAATATTGGAGGTATTTCCTATGAGCAATAGTATAACACAGGATATACAATATAAGCAAACAGTTGTAGAATATTCGTATAGACATGGAGTAACAAAGGCAGCAATAAAATTTAAAATGTATAGAAAAACGATATATAGATGGAGAGAAGTACGATGGAATAGCAAAATCACTAAAAGGTAAATCAAGGAGACCCCATAGCCATCCAAAAGAACATACAGAAAAAGAAATAAAAATGATAAAAGATTACAAAGTAAAAAATAAAGAAACAGGGTTAGTAGTACTATGGATAAAGTTAAAAAAGAAAGGTTACACACGAAGTGTAACAAGCCTATATAGAGTAATGCAATGAATAGGAATATACAAGAAAACAGGAAGTAAGAAAAAACAATATGAGCCAAAGCTATATCAACAAATAACACATCCATGAGAAAGAGTGCAAGTAGATGTAAAATATGTACCATTAAACTGTTTAACAAAAGAGATAAAAGAGCAAGATGGAAGATATTATCAATACACAGCAATAGATGAATATACAAGAAAAAAGATATTATGGGCGAGTAAAGAGCATAGTACATATGCATTAGAAGAATTTTTAAAAATAATAGTAAAAAGATTTCCATTTAAAATAGAATGTATACAAACGGATAATGGTACAGAATTTACAAACAGATTAAATCCACAAGGAACGAATAGAAAGACAAAATTCAAGAAGGCGTTAGAGAAATTAGAAATAAAGCACAAATTGATAAAGCCCTAAACACCAAGACATAATGGAAAAGTAGAAAAAAGTCATAGAAAAGATCAAGAAAGATTTTATTACAAAAAAGAATTTGAGAGAAAACTAGGATATTGGGAAAAAGAATATAATAATTTTCCAATTAAGCAATTAGGATGGAAAAGTCCAAATGAGCAATTAAAAGAATATAAACTTAAGGAAAGTGCATAAAATGGAACATTTTATCAGTTTTTTTAAGTTTCTTAACGAAGTTGCGAAGAGCAGACTAAAGATATTTCTAAGAAAGTGTGACATATGTTTGACAAACCTACAAATTTTTGTTTTTTATATATTTAATTTCAAGAATTTTACGTAATTGAACTTAACTATATACTTTCTTTTTATAAGAATATATATTTATTTTATATAGAATTTAATTTCTATATTCTATTAACTTCATATATGCTTTTATATATTTATCTTTTAATATTAATCAATTCATTTATTATTAAACTTTATTTTATAAGTTATTTTACTATCCTATTTTAATTATTATATTTGACTTTTATTTTTTTATCTTATTTACTATTATTAATTACTTTTGTTTATATCTCCCCTATCTATATTTAATAATAAAAAAAATATATATTGATATTTTAATCAAAATTTATTTAATGTAAATAAATTTTGATTATTTTTATAAAACATAAAACTTACTTCTTTTAATTTAATATTATATTAACTTATTTGTTGATTAAATTATTATTTTTGTATTCATCATTTATAATTAACATTAAAAATACAAATAAATATTTTTAATGTTAATTATTTTATTTACTATTAAATATTTTTACTTTACTATTTCTTTTAATTAGTCTTTTATTTTATTAAATATATAATTTAATTCTTTTGTTTTTATATTCTATTAATTTATTTACTGATTAAATTATTTTTTTATTTATCTTTTATATTTAATAATTAAAAATATTTATTCATATTTTTAATGTTAATTATTTTATTTACTATTAAATATTTTTACTTTACTATTTCTTTTAATTAGTCTTTTATTTTATTAAATATATAATTTAATTCTTTTGTTTTTATATTCTATTAATTT
>CAQDYY010000002.1:13936-254391 GCA_948777935.1 uncultured Clostridia bacterium
AATTTATTTACTGATTAAATTATTTTTTTATTTATCTTTTATATTTAATAATTAATAATTTTTATTTATATTTTTAATGTTATTTATTTTATTTACTATTAAATATTTTTATTTTACTATTTCTTTTAATTAGTTTTTTATTTTATTAAATATATAATTTAATTCTTTTGTTTTTATATTCTATTAATTTATTTACTGATTAAATTATTTTTTTATTTATCTTTTATATTTAATAATTAATAATTTTTATTTATATTTTTAATGTTATTTATTTTATTTACTATTAAATATTTTTATTTTACTATTTCTTTTAATTAGTTTTTTATTTTATTAAATATATAATTTAATTCTTTTGTTTTTATATTCTATTAATTTATTTACTGATTAAATTATTTTTTTATTTATCTTTTATATTTAATAATTAATAATTTTTATTTATATTTTTAATGTTATTTATTTTATTTACTATTAAATATTTTTATTTTACTATTTCTTTTAATTGGTTTTTTATTTTATTAAATATATAATTTATTTATTATTACTTTTTTTGTATGTTATTTATTATTTAAATATTTATAACTAATTTTCATTTACTATTTTAATATATAATTTTATTTTCGCTTTTGTATTTTATAATTTATTTTATTACTATATATTTTTTCTTTTATAATAAAATATATATTTTATTATTTTATTTATTTATTATTATATAATTATAACTACTTTTGTATTTTATAAATTTAAAACATATTTCTATATAAAATAAAAATGTAAAAATATTTTCTTTAATATTTTTACATTTTTTTATTCTTATTATTTACTTTATATTTAGCAATATTTATATTTTTTTATTTTATATATTCTTTAAATAACTTCTATAATAAATATATGTACTATTTTTTTATAAATTTGTTTCTATATAACTTTATATTATTTAAATAAATAATTATAATTAATTATTTATTTAAATTATTTTATTATTGTTTTCAATTTATTATACATTATATTATTATTTAATATTTATGAATTTATTGCTACATTAATTGCTTGTTTTTCTTCTTCAGATAAAGTATATTTAGATACTCCTTTTTCTACTGGTTTTGAAAAAATATTAGACATTTCCATTGAATAAATTCCATTTAATACTATTCCTGTATTTTCTTCATTTAATAATGCCAACGCAAAACTTAAATCACTTCCAGTATCTTTAAATGCACTATATCTTATTAATCCTATTTTTTGTGTACATTTTGCAACTTTATTATCTAATTTTTTATAATAATCCTTTATTTTATTATTTTCTTTTTTTATTAATTCTAATTCATTAATATATTTTTCTAAACTTTCTTGGATATTCTCTCCATTTCCAATTTTCTTCATAAAATCTCTATATTCTTTTTTTATTTTTAATAATTTTATTATATTAATAATATATAAAATAAATAATATTATTAATATTAAAATAATTGATAAATAAAAATAATCTGTTTTAATAAAATTAAAAATATTGTCCACTATATTTCCTCCAAATTTATTTTATTAATTCTAATATTCTTTCTAAATCTTCATTATTGGTATATTCTATAACAATTTTCCCTTTTCTTTTTCCTGGTTCTAATTTTACCTTAGTTCCAAAAAATCCTTGAAAACTATCTTCTATATCTTGAAAAATTGCTTCATATTTTTTTTGTTCTTTTTTATTTGTATTCTTTTTATAACTTACATCTCTTTCAAAATCTCTAACACTTGCTCCCTTTTCTATCATTTTTACCGCTGTTTTATATTGATTTTCTTTATCTTCAATAGCAAGTAACGTTCTAGCATGTCCTTCTGCTAGTTTTCCTTCTTTTACAAATTCTAAAACTCTTTCATCTAAATTTAAAATTCTAACAGTATTTGCTATACTGCTTCTGCTTTTTCCTAAAATTTCTGATACTTCTTGTTGAGTTAATTTATACTCTTCCATTAATTCTTTTATTCCTAAAGCTTTTTCATATGCGTTTAAGTCTTCCCTCTGCACATTTTCTATTAAAGCTATTTCTTTATTTTGTCTTTCATCACCTTGTCTTACAATTGCTGGAATTTCTTTTAACCCTGCTTTTTTAGATGCTCTCCAACGTCTCTCTCCTGCTACAATTTCATAATATCTATCTCTTTTAACTACAATAATTGGTTGAATTACCCCATATCTTTTTATTGATTCTGCTAACTCTTCTAATGCTTCTTCATCAAAATTTTTTCTTGGTTGATTACGATTTGGCTCTACTTCTGTAATTTTTAATTTTTGTATTACTTCGTCTTTTTTTAATATTTCTTCATCCTCTATATTATTAGCAAATAATGCATCTAATCCTTTTCCTAACCCTGTTTTCTTTACCATGTCTATTTCCTCCTACTTCATGTGCTTTGCTTTCGTGGCAACTTCATTATTCTTTAGTAACTCTTTAACAAATTTTTCATAACTTTTTGCACCTTTTGAATGTATATCATATTCTGTAATTGACATACCATAACTTGGTGCTTCACTTAATTTTACATTTCTAGGTATAACAGTTTTATAAACTTTATCTCCAAAATAGTTTTTAACTTCTTTTACAACTTGGTTTGATAAATTAGTCCTTATATCATACATTGTAAGAAGTGCTCCTTCTATCTCAATATCTTTATTTAAATGCTTCTTTACTAAATTAATAGTATTCATTAGTTGTCCTAATCCTTCTAATGCATAGTATTCACACTGTATTGGTATTAATACACTATCTGCAGCTGTAAATGCATTTAGTGTTATAAGACCTAATGATGGTGGACAATCTATTATTATATAGTCATATTCTAATTTTGCATCTTCTAGTTTTTCTTTTAATCTTTGCTCTCTTGACATCATTGATACTAGTTCTACTTCTGCTCCTGCTAAATTGATGTTAGATGGACATACTTTTAAATTATTTATACTACTTTGTATTAAAGTTTCTTCTAATTGTACATCTTCTACTAATAGTTCATATACAGATTTTTGTAGTTCTTTTTCAATTCCTACACCACTTGTTGCATTTCCTTGTGGGTCTGCATCTACTAATATTACTTTTTTCCCTTTTTTAGCTAATAAGGAACTTAAAGTAATTGCTGTTGTGGTTTTTCCCACTCCTCCTTTTTGATTTGCTACTGCTATAATTTTTCCCAAAGTAATCCCTCCAAACTAGAAACTGTTATAAAGCCTGATTTTCAACTATATTTATAATTTAATCAATATATTTAAAATAATGTTTATATAGTATAAAAACTTCTTATATAATAATATAAAAATATCTGCAATATGTCAATAAATTTTGCTAATATTTTTAAAATTTTATGCCATTAAATACTGTTTTAATAAAGAACTTGTTTGAAAATATAATAATATAAAATTATTGTATTGGTTCTTTTGATGGTGTCCCTGCTTTTCTTGGATATTTACTAGGTGTATCTTTCATCTTTCTTATTATAATTATATTTCTTTTGATATTTGATTGTGGCAAATAGAATTCATGTACTTTCTCTAGCTCTCCTCCTAAAATGTTTATAGCTTTTTTACTAATTTCTAATTCTTCTTTTATATCTTTTCCTTTCATACAAATACATCTTCCACCTTTTTTTACTAATGGCATAAGATATTCTACTAAAATGTTAAGTGGAGCAACAGCTCTTGAAGTTGCTACATCAAACTTTTCTCTAAAATTTGAATTTTTACCTATGTCTTCTGCTCTGCCATGTATCGTTTGTATATTTGATAAATTTAAATTACTAATTACTTCTTTCATAAAGTTCACTCTTTTATTTAATGAATCTAATAATGTTACTTTTACATCTTCTCTTGCTATTTTTATTGGAATTCCTGGAAATCCTGCTCCAGTTCCTACATCAATAATGTTATCTTTATAATCGATATACGGTATTATTGTAATAGAATCAATAAAATGCTTTTGCAATATATCCTTATCCTCTATAATAGATGTTAAATTTATACTTTCATTGCATTTCTGTAACAATTTCATATACATATGTAATTGTTCTAATTGATTTTCATTTATACTCATATTCAAATTCTTACATTGATTTTTAAGTATTTCTATCCATTCTTCTTTTTTCATAATTCCCCCTATTTATCTTGAGAGTTTTTTTGTTGTTCTAAGTAGATTAGTAGCACAGATATATCTGCTGGCGAAACGCCTGATATTCTTGATGCTTGACCTACTGAAACTGGCTTAAATTTATCTAGTTTTTGTCTTGCTTCTAAACGCAAACCTTTTATTTTAGAATATTCTATTTCTTGCGATAATGTTTTTCCTTCTAATTTACTTGCTTTTTCTACTTGCGCTAGTTGTAAATTTATATACCCTTCATATTTCACTTGAATTTGTACTTCTTCTTTCTCCATTTTTGTAAGATTTGGTCTTTCATCATCTATTGGTTCTAAATTTTCATATGTAAGTTCAGTACGTTTTAATAAATCAGAAAGTTTAATTCCTGTATCTATTTTAGAAGTTCCTAATCTTTCTAGAAGTTCGTTAACTTTATCAGTTGGTTTTATCGTCTTTTTCTTAACTCTTTCTATTTCTTTTCTAATATTTTCCCTTTTTTTGCAAAAACTTTGATATCTATCTTTTGAAATAAGACCAACTTCATATCCTATATCTGTTAATCTTAAATCTGCATTATCTTGTCTTAATAAAAGTCTATATTCAGCTCTAGAAGTCATCATTCTATAAGGCTCATTAGTACTTTTAGTTACTATATCATCAATTAATACACCTATATACGCCTCGTTTCTTCTTAATACTATTGGGCTTTTATTGTCTAAACTTCTTGCTGCATTAATTCCTGCAATAATTCCTTGTGCAGCTGCCTCTTCATATCCAGATGTTCCATTAATTTGTCCTGCAAAAAACATTCCTTTTATCTTTTTGCTTTCTAATGAAACTTTTAATCCTGATGGCTCAATACAGTCATATTCAATAGCATATGCTGGCCTTGTAAATTCTGCATTTTCTAGTCCCGGAATAGTTCTATACATTGCAATTTGTACATCTTCTGGTAATGAAGAACTCATACCTTGAATATACATTTCATTTGTTTTTTCTCCAATTGGTTCTACAAATATTTGATGTCTCTCTTTATCAGCAAATCTTACAACTTTATCTTCAATAGATGGACAATATCTTGGTCCTGTCCCCTCTATTTTACCCGCATATAATGGTGATCTATGTAGATTCTCTCTTATTATTTTGTGAGTTTCTTCATTCGTATATGTTAAATAACAAGGCTCTTGCTTTTTATTTATTATATCATCTTCAAAAGAAAACATTTCTATCTCTTTATCGCCTTCCTGTAATTCCATTTTTGAAAAATCTATTGAATTTCTGTTAATTCTTGCAGGTGTACCTGTTTTAAATCGTAACAGTTCTATTCCCAAACTTTTTAAACATTTAGAAAGTTCATTTGCTGGAAACACGCCATCTGGTCCACTTTCAAATGATACTTCACCAATGTGAATTTTTCCCTTTAAATATGTTCCTGTTGCTAAAATTACAGCTTTTACATTGTATATAGCACCAATATTAGTTTCAATACTTTTTACTCTTCCCTCTTCTACTTGTATTTTTGTTATTTCTGCTTGCTTAATATAAAGATTTTCTTGATTCTCTAATGTGTTTTTCATTTCTATGTGATATAGTTTTCTATCAGCTTGTGCTCTTAGCGAATATACCGCTGGTCCCTTTGATTTGTTTAACATTTTAATTTGTATAAATGTTTTATCTATATTCTTGCCCATTTCTCCACCAAGAGCATCAATTTCTCTCACTAAATGTCCTTTTGAACTTCCTCCTATATGTGGATTACATGGCATGTTCGCAATAGCTTCTAAGCTAATAGAAAACATTAATGTTTTTTTACCTAGTCTTGCTGAAGCTAATGCTGCCTCACATCCTGCATGTCCTGCTCCAATAACTGCTATATCATATTCTCCTGCATAATAACTCATTTTTTTCTCCTTTACATGTTTTTTGTGAAACAAAAACATATGTTCTTGTTTGTTGCCCTATTATAACTTAAATTTGTTTAAAAACTTCTGATTCTTATTATATTCCATTTTAAGCGATATGGTTTGTTTGACATTAAATTACACTACTGTTAAATAAAAACGTCTTATATTTGATTCTCATGCTTTATTTTCCAAGACAAAATTTTGAAAATATCTCTTTTATAATTTCATCTGAAACTGTTTCTCCTGTAATTTTACCAATCTCTTCTAAAATTTCTTTAATATGTATTGCTATCATATCAATAGGTAAATTTTGATTAGTAATTTCTATAGTTCTTCTTGTTAATTCAATTGCATTTGATATTATAGTTTTATGACGCACATTACTAATAATAGTTTCATTATCTAATTTAATTTCATTTAATTTAAATAAATTTTCTATCTCTTTATAAATATTTTCTATTCCTATGTTTTCTTTTGCCGATATTTCTATAATATTTATATTGGGTAATTGTTTTTTTATTTTATTTTTTAGTTCTTCATTTATTTTAATATCTATTTTATTTAATACAGCAATACATTTTCTATTTTTTATTATATTTATAATATCATAATCTTCGTTTGTTAAATTATCTCCACCATCAAATATAGCAATTATTAAATCAGCTTCTTCTGCACTCTTTCTAGAACGTTCTATACCAATCTGTTCTACTTTTTCGTTAGTGTTTCTTATACCTGCTGTATCTATTATACAAATTGGAATTCCTCTTACGGAAATAGACTCTTCAATAATATCTCTTGTTGTTCCTTCTATATCTGTTACAATAGCTCTTTCTTCTTTTAAAATAGCATTTAACAAAGAAGATTTACCTGCATTTGGTTTTCCAATAAGAGCTACTTTAATTCCATCTTTTACAATTTTACCTGTTTCAAAACTATTCATTAATTTCTCTAATTTTACTAATACCTGTTCTAAAATATTAATTGTTTTTTTATTAGTTATCTCCTCTATATCATACTCTGGATAATCAATAGATACTTCTGCCTCTACCATAACAGACATTAGTAAATCTCTTGTTTCCCTTATTTCCGTAGACAAATTACCCTCTAACTGATTAATTGATGCCTTTGATTCTTTTTCTGTTTTCGCATTTATTACATCTATTACTGCTTCTGCTTGTGACAAATCTATTCTTCCATTTAAAAATGCCCTTTTAGTAAACTCTCCTGGTTCCGCAAGTTCTGCTCCATTTTTTAAACATAATTCTAATATTTTTCCTACTACATATGTTCCCCCATGTGAACTTATTTCACATAAATCTTCTGTTGTATAGCTATTAGGAGCTTTAAAAAAAGAAACTAATACTTCATCAATTATCTTTTGTTCTTCAATAATATGTCCGTATTTAATGCTATATCCTTTTACTTGTTCAAAATCAATTTCTTGCTTTGGTTTAAATATTTTTTCTAATACATTATAAGTATTTTCTCCACTTATACGTATAATTCCAATTCCACCAATTCCTGGTGCTGTTGATATTGCAGCAATTGTACTCATATTAACTCCTTTCTAAAGAACAAATAGGAAAGCCATCAAATCAGCATAATCTTTATATTTTTCTTTGGCTTTTCACTAATTTGTGTACAGTTGGCTATTATATATTAGAAAGTTTTGCAGACTTTCTAATATATAATAAGAAGCCAAAACACAGATAATAAATAAGAAATTACTCTTATAAAAAATCCAAACTTTGACTTCCGACTTTTATATTTTATTTTTTTAATGAAATTACAACCTTACGATATGGTTCTTCTCCGACACTTGTTGTTGTTACCATTTTGCTATCTTGTAACTTTGTATGAATAATCTTTCTTTCATATGCAGTCATTGGTTCTAATGTAATAGATTTTTTAGTTCTAATAACTGTCTTTTCAAGCTTTTCTGCTAATTCTTCTAAAGACTTTTCTCTTTTTTCTTTATAACCACAAATATTTAAAATAACTCTTACTTTGTATTCTGAATTTTTACTAGCAATAGAAGATAATATAACTTGTAATTGGTTTAAAACCTCTCCCCTATGTCCAATTAAATAATTTAAATCTCTACCATCTATATTAACATTTAAATTTCCTTCATTTGGAATTATTTCATAATGAATTTCTTCATTTGGAATTACCTTTATCCAATCTTTTAGAAAATCTTCTAATTGTTTTTTAGCTTGTCCAAAATCAATATGTGATATTTCTTCCTTATTTCTTCGAATTTTTTCCTCTTTTATTTCTTTCTTACTTGTAATTTCAACCTTAACAACTCTGGGAGCTAAAATACTAAAAAAACTTCTTTTATCTTCATTTTCTAATACTCTTATTTCTGCTTCTTCTTTAGTTATACCTAATGTTTTTAATCCTATATCTATTGCTTCACCGTGTAGTTTTTCCTTCAAAGATTCGTGATTCTGGCATCTTATTCTTCCTCCTCTTTTAGAAATTTATTTAATATTAATCTTTCTAAAATCATTAATACATTGTTTACTAACCAATATAAAGCAAGTCCTAATGGTGCAATAATTGCTATAGATACACTCATAATAGGCATAATATAACTCATACTTTTATTAGCTTGCATAACTGCATCCATTTCATTACTTTCACCATTTTCTTCTTTCCTTTTAGCTTGCATTCCAGTAGTTATTCTCATAGATACAAATGATGTTAGTACATATAATACTGGAATAATATATACTTTCCAGTCTGATAAATTTTGAGATGGAACACTACTTAAATCTAAACCTAGTAAATCCATATTTATATTTACTCTTTCATCTATTTGTCCTTTTTCTTTAATAATTGCAATTTCTGGATATGGATTATTCTTATTTTCTTCTTCTTGTTTTATTTCATTTGTATATTGTTCTATAACAGCTGTATCTACTTTTACCATATATGTTAATGGACTTCTAACAAGATAAAATACCGCAAAAAGTAAAACAATTTGAACAATACCACTTAAGCAACCACTAAATGGACTCATCTTTTCTCTTTTATATAAATCAATAGTTTCTTGATTTAGTTTTTCTGGATTATTTTTATATTTATCTTGTATTTCTCTTAATTTTCCCTGTATTTTAGCAGATTTTTTCATTGTTTTTTGTTGCTTAATAGATATTGGTAACATTACAACTTTTAAAACAATCGAAAATAAAATAATTGCAATTCCATAGTTTTGAATAAATTGATATAAAAAATTCAAAACATAACCAAATAAATTTGCAAAAAAAGATATCATATTCTTCTCCTCACCCTTATTTTAAAGGGTCATATCCCCCTTTTGAAAAAGGATTACACTTTAAAATTCTTTTTATTCCTAAATATATGCCTTTTATAGTTCCATATTTTTCAATTGCCTGCATTGTATATTCTGAACACGTTGGATAAAATTTGCAATCAATTCCAAAAAAATGAAATATACTAGATATATATTTTCTATATAATTTAATCAAAAAAATAATAACTTTTTTCATAGCAATATTCCTATTTTTTCAAAAATTTGAAGCATATCCTTGCGTATATTATTAAAAGTAGCTTCGCAAATATCTCGTTTCTTCTTCCATAAAAAAATAATTTGATAACCAGTATCTAATTTTTCTTCTAATAAACGATAATTCTCAGAAATTAATCTTTTAATTCTATTTCTTTTTACTGCTTTTGCAACTTTGACACCAACTGCAATTCCAATTTTATTTATATTACTATGATTTTTTATTACAAATACATCTAAATAGTATCCTCCGTAGTATTTTCCTTTAGTTAATATTTTTTTGAATTCATAATTCTTTTTTAATTTTAACGTTTTTTTCATTTTAATCACTCTTCAGCTATTGTAAAAAGAGCCACAAATACATATTGTGGCTCAAATAACTTAAGCACTTAATTTTTTTCTTCCTTTAGCACGTCTAGCTTTTAATATATTTCTACCAGCTCTTGTTTTCATTCTTTTCATAAAACCATGCTCTTTTTGTTCTTGTCTTTTTTTTGGTTGAAATGTTCTTTTCATTTTGCACCTCCTAAATATTCTATTTCCGTAAGTATCTATATGATTTTTCTTACACGCAAAATAAGTATTGTTATTATATAATAAATCCCCCTCTCTTGTCAAGATATGTAAACTATTTTTTTAAAAAATCTTATATTTCCTTACGCATACTTGTCCTTCAGAAAACTTATCCACATTTTTTGAATTTTTTTCCACAATTGTATTGACTAATTTCTCTCTTTTTTGATATTATTATCTAGCAATAAAAATTTTTTTATTTTTTACAAAAGAAAACTTTTCTAATTTTACACTTAAAAACTTTATCAACATTTGTGGATAAGTGTGTGGATAAGTTTGCTTTTTATTTTTTACAAATCTATATATATAAATAAAAACCCTTGTGGAAGGAATGAATTAACAATGCAAAATGATTTAAATGAACTTTTAAATGAAGCCAAAGAATTATTAAAAGGCGAAATGACTAAAGTTTCATATGATACATGGATTAAAGATTTAACTATTTTAGGAAAAGAGCAAAACACTTATATATTAGGTGTTACTTCTGATTTTCAAAAAGAGGCAATTATGACACGTAACTATGCATTAATTGCAAATACGTTTAAATATATTACAAATACAGAATGTGATATAGCTGTTCGTGAAGTTAGTGCTAATACAAATGGAATGCAACAAAAAAATAATGGATTAGATTCAGTTAGTTCTATTTCTGGATACTCTAGTTCATTTCTAAATCCAAAATATACATTCGATACTTTTGTTGTAGGAAACAATAACCGTTTTGCGCACGCAGCTGCACTAGCCGTAGCAGAAGCACCAGCAAGTTCTTACAATCCCTTATTTATATATGGTGGAGTTGGACTAGGAAAAACTCACTTAATGCATGCAATAGGTAATGAAATATTAAAACATGATCATTCATCAAAAATACTATATGTTACATCAGAAAAATTTACTAACCAACTAATAAATGCTATTAGAGATAATACTACAGAAAACTTTAGAAATTGTTATAGAAATGTAGATGTACTCTTAATAGATGATATCCAATTTATTGCTGGAAAAGAAAGAATACAAGAAGAATTTTTCCATACATTTAATACTTTACACGAAAGCGGAAAACAAATAATTTTATCTAGTGATAGACCACCAAAAGAAATGAAATTACTCGAAGACCGTTTAAAATCTCGTTTTGAATGGGGATTAATTGCCGATATTTCAAATCCAGATTATGAAACTCGTTTAGCTATTCTTAGAAAAAAAGCACAATCAGATAGCATTGTAATAGATGATATGATACTTTCAAATATTGCTACAAAAATTGACACAAATATAAGAGAACTAGAAGGCGTGTTAAACAAAATGATTGCAAAAGCCTCATTAACACATAGTCCTTTAACATTAGAAATGGCTGAAAAAGCAATAAATGACATTATTTCACAAAAAGAAAAAGTAGTATCTGTAGAATCAATACAAGAAGTAGTTGCTAAATATTTTAACATAAATGCAAAAGACTTAAAAAGTTCAAAACGTTCAAATGATTTAGCATATCCTAGACAAATTGCAATGTATCTATGTAGAGATATTGCCCAAATGCAACTTGCAAAAATAGGAGAATGTTTTGGAAAAAGGGATCATACAACAGTAATGCATGCATGTAGAAAAATAGAAGCAGAAATAAAAGAAAATGGAAATACAAAATTAATTGTGGATAGTGTGAAAAACTTATTATTAAATTCAAACTAGTTTATTTAAAATCAAATCTTTTATTTTTTAAAAATAATTGTTTGTGAAACTTACGTTTTTTAAAAGCCCTATAATTATTCTTACGGAATAGCGGACTTTGTTATTCACAAAATATTGTGAATAACATGTTATAAACTTGTTAATAAATAATAATCAACAAAAGAAAAATAGTAATTGTGGATATATGTTATATTTTTCAACATAATAATTAACACAGATTTACTTACGGAAAACTAAACTTTAGTTACTTTTCCACTAAATCCACAATACCTATTACTAATACTACTAAAAATATTAATATTTATAAAGGAGCGATAAAAATGAAATTTGTATGTGAAAAGGATAAAATCCTTAAAGCACTTAATTCCGTAATAAAAGCTGTAGCAACAAAAACTACAATGCCTATATTAGAAGGAATACTTATTCAAACTAATGATAATGAAATAAAATTTACAACTTATGATTTAGAAATAGGAATTGAATATATAATGGAAGCAGATGTAAAAGAACAAGGAAGTACAGTAGTAAATGCAATAATGTTTAGTGAAATAGTGCGTAAATTACCTGATTCAGAAATAAACATTACATTAAATGAAAGTAACCTATTAGTAATTGAATGTGAAGGTTCTTTATATAAACTTGCAACAATGAACCCAGAAGAATTCCCTGAATTACCAAAAATAACAGTAGAAAATTCTATTACAATAGAGCAAAACACATTAAAAAATATGATTAGAAAAACAATATTTGCAGTTAGTATAGAAGAAAATAGACCAATTTTTACAGGATGCTTATTTCAAGTAATAGAAAATAAACTAAATGTAGTTGCAGTGGATGGATTTAGACTTGCATGGAATAGTACAACATTAACAAACAAAACAAATGACTTTAGTGCAGTTATTCCAGGAAAAACATTAAATGAAGTAAACAAAATAATATTAGACTCATTTGAATTAGTAAAAATAGGAGTATCTAAAAATCAAGCACTATTTGAAATGGATAATTGTAAAATAGTAACTAGATTATTAGATGGAGAATTTTTAAATTATAATAATGTAATTCCAGAAAACTGGGAAACAAGAATTAGAATAAATAAGAGTAATTTACAAGATTGTTTTGAAAGAATTAGTTTAATATCAGCATCATCAGCAGAAAAAGAAAAAAAATATCCTGTTAAAGTGTTAGTGGATATAGGAAAAATAACAATATCATGTACAAACCAAACAGGAGATGCAAAAGAAGAAATATATGTATCAACAGAAGGTAAAAACTTAGAAGCAGGATTTAATCCAAAATATTTCTTGGATGCATTAAAAGTAATTGATGACGAAGAAATATTTATTGATTTTGGTTCTAGTATATCACCAAGTGTTATAAGACCAGTAGATGAAGGTGATTATACTTATATGATTTTACCAATTCGATTAAAAGAATAATTGGAGAAAGATATGTATATAAAAAAAATAGAACTAAATAATTTTAGAAATTATAAAGAACAACAAATAGAATTAGGAAAAGGAATTAATTTATTTTTTGGAGAAAATGCACAAGGAAAAACCAATATATTAGAAGCTATATTTTTATGTGCAATAGGAAAATCATTTAGAGCCAAAAAAGAAAAAGAACTAATAAAATTAGAAGAAAAAAATGCAAAAATTAATATAGAATACGAAAAAGAAGACAGAAGCGGAAACATAAAAATAGAAATAAATGATAAAAAAAATATCTATATAAATGGAATAAAACAATCAAAATTAAGTGATATATTAGGAAAAATTAATATAGTAATGTTTAGTCCAGATGATATAGAAATATTAAAAAGTGGTCCAGCAAAACGTAGAAGATTTTTAAATATAATGATTAGTCAATTAAGACCACAATATGTATATTATTTAAATATGTATTTAAAAACATTAGAACAAAGAAATAATTATTTAAGACAAATAGAAAATGAAAATAAATCTATTGAGCTATTAGATATATGGGATGAGAAATTAGCAGAATATGGGGAAGAAGTTTTTAAATATAGAAATGAATTTATACAAAAAATAAAAGAAAAAATATATAATATACATGCAAATATTACAGAAGAAAAAGAAGAATTAAAAATAAAATATATTTCAGACTGTGAAAAAAAAGAAAAATATAAAGAAGAATTAAAAAGTTCAAGAAAATCTGATATAGAAAGAGGATATACAACAAAAGGAATTCATAGAGATGATATATATTTTTTTATAAATAAAAAACAAGTAAATATATATGGCTCACAAGGACAAAACAGAACAGTTATATTATCATTAAAATTATCAGAACTAGAAATAATAAAAGAAGAAATAGGAGAATATCCAATTCTATTATTAGATGATTTCATGTCAGAACTAGACAGTAAAAGAAGGGAAAATTTTTTAAAACATATAAATAATACACAAATATTAATTACATGTACAGAACAATTCACAAATCTTGAAAAAATGTGCAAAACTTTCTATGTAGAAAATGGAAATGTGAAAAATATAAAATAGGAGAAATTATGTATTTACATATAGGAAAAGATAAAATGATAAATAGAAAAGACATTATATTTATATTAGATTATAAAGGTTTAAAAGAAAACAAAATATTTAATGATTTTTTTGAAAATATTAAAAAAGAAAATATAAAAGATATTAGCGAGAACAATCCAAAAACAATTGTAATTACAAAAGAAGAAAATAATATAAAAGCATATATATCTAATATTTCATCAAATACATTAGCAAATAGATAAAAAAGACTTGATTTTTTTAAAATTAACGATATAATAGAAAAGCAAAATGAAAAATACCTTAAGGAGGAAATAAAATGGAGAAATTTGAACATGAATATAATGCAGAACAAATTCAAGTATTAGATGGACTAGAACATGTTAGAAAAAGACCGGGAATGTATATAGGAAGTGTATCCGTAAGAGGATTACATCATCTAGTATATGAAATCGTTGATAACTGTGTTGATGAAGCATTAGCTGGTTATTGTAGCCATATAAATGTAGTTATAGAACCGGGAAATATTATTTCCGTAGAAGATGACGGAAGAGGAATCCCAGTTGATATACATCAAAAAACTAAAATCTCAGCAGCAGAAACAGTATATACACAGCTAAATGCAGGAGGAAAATTTGGAGGAGATAGTGGATACAAAGTATCAGGAGGACTACATGGAGTTGGAGCATCTGTTGTAAATGCGTTATCAAATTGGTGTGAAGTAACCATTCAAAGAGATGGTGGAATATATGAAATGAAATTCGAAAAAGGAAAAACAATACAATCATTAACAAAAATAGGAGATTCGGATAAAACTGGTACAAAAGTAAGATTTTATGCGGATGACACTATCTTTGAAACACTAAATTATGAATATGAAGTATTAGAAAATAGATTTAGAGAAATGGCATTTTTAACAAAAGGATTATATATAAGTATAGAAGACAAAAGAGGAGAAACACCAAAAAAAGCAGAATTTTGCTTTGAAGGAGGATTAAAATCTTTTGTAGAATACTTAAATAAAAATAAAGAAACATTAAACAAACAACCAATATACATAGAAAAAGAAGATGGGGAAGTACCTGTAGAAGTAGCAATTCAGTATACAACAGCATACTCAGAAAATATATATACATTTGTAAATAACATTAACACAATAGAAGGTGGAACACACTTAGAAGGATTTAAAAGGTCATTAACAAAAATACTAAATGATTATGCAAGAAGTCACAACCTAATAAAAGAAAAAGAATCAAATTTGCAAGGAGAAGATATTAGGGAAGGAATAACTGCGGTCATTTCTGTAAAAGTAAAAGAACCACAATTCGAAGGACAAACAAAAACAAAATTAGGAAATAGTGAAGTAACAGGAGTAGTTCAAAGCGTTGTAAATGAGGCATTAGGAGCATATTTAGAAGAAAACCCATCAGTAGCAAAAGCAATACTTGAAAAATGTGTTAGTGCATCAAGAGCAAGAGAAGCAGCAAGAAAAGCAAGAGAATTGGTAAGAAGAAAAACAGCATTAGAAAGTACAACATTACCTGGAAAGCTAGCAGACTGTAGCAGTAAAAATCCAGAAGAATGTGAAATATATATAGTAGAGGGAGATTCAGCAGGAGGAAGTGCAAAACAAGGAAGAGACAGAAAATTCCAAGCAATCTTACCACTATGGGGAAAAATGCTAAATGTAGAAAAAGCAAGAGCAGACAAAATATATGGAAATGAAAAACTAAATCCAGTTATATTAGCAGTAGGAGCGGGAATTGGAGCAGATTTCGACATAAGCAAAATACGTTATGCAAAAATAATAATAATGGCTGATGCTGACGTAGACGGTGCACATATTAGAACACTATTATTAACATTCTTCTTCCGTTATATGAGACCACTAATAGAAAATGGAAACATATATCTTGCACAACCACCATTATATAAATTATCTAAAAAAGGAATGACAGATATATATTGTTATACAGATGAAGAAATGGAAGAAAGCTTAGCAAAAATAGGAAGAGATGGAATTGCAATACAACGTTACAAAGGTTTAGGGGAAATGAACCCTGAACAATTATGGGAAACAACAATGAACCCAGAAAAAAGAACATTAATAAAAGTAACATTAGATGATGCAATAAAAGCAGATGAAATATTTACAATTCTTATGGGAGATGAAATAGCTCCACGTAAAGAATTTATAGAACAAAATGCAAAATATGTAAAAAATTTAGATGTATAGAAATTAAAAGTATTTTAAATATATATAATAAACGAATTTAAGAATTTCTAAGCGGTGGCAACCGCAAAGAAATTCTAGAAATTCCCATATTTATACTGTACGGAGCTTTCCTCCCACAGGGAGAAAATTCCTACAGTATAAAAAATTAATAGCGTAATACCATAAATACAGTATTACGCTATTAATCGTATAAAGCTAATATTAATCTTCAGCTAAAACCCCAATATATAATTACTCATCTAATGTATATTACTATACAAATAAACAATTCACCATATATTAAAATCAGTTGCTCGACCATAAATACACTGTAAATATCTGTATTCATCCTATAAAAAGGACTATTAACAAACATAAATCAATATAAATATAATCTTAATCCAAAATAATTACCTATATTACAACCATATAGAAAAATATAAAATTTTATTAAAACAAAATTAATATTAATATAGCTTACCTACAAATAATTACTTCTTCGGCTCCGACAATATATAACCAAGAAAGCCATATATCATCTTTGCTCGAATAATAAAAAGCTTATAAATAAACCTAATATTACTCTTAACTCAACTAATATTAACCTTATAATTGTAGTATAACCGAGGAACAAAAAAATATACAAAAAAAATAAAAAAATAATTTGTCGAAATTTGTCGCACGATTTTTGTTGACAAATAAATAAAAACGTCTTATTATATTTTATATAGTAAAAAGAAAAAGGAGAAACCATGAAACAAGAAACCATAAAATCTATACAAGAATGGTTGCCGATTGTTCAGATATTAGAAAATGGAATTATAAAACTAAAAGAAGAAAATTATATAAAAATAATAAAAATTATTCCAGTAGGATACAATTTAAAATCAGACTTAGAAAAAGAGGCAATATTAAATTCTTATAAAACATTTTTAAAAACATGTAATTTTGATATGCAACTAATTATTCAAAGTAACAAAGAAGATTTATCACGGACACATAGAAAAAATTATAAAACAAAATAAAAATTCAAAAAACAAAAATATAAAATTATTATCTGAAAATTATATTGAATTTATTAAACAAAAAAATCAAGAACAAAATTCTTCTTCAAAAAATTTTTATATTATAATTCAAAAAAATAATCAAAATAAAAATTCAAAAACAAATTTCCAAGAAATAATAATACAAGAATTAAATGAAAATTATTTAAAAATAAAAGAATGTTTATCACGATGCGGAAATATTGCAATATCTATAGATGACACAGAAACATTAAAAAACATTTTAACAACTTTTTTAGGGAACATAGAAAATAATTTTATTTTCAAGGAGGAACAAGTTTGAAAGAAGCAATAAAAAATAAAAGCAAGCAAATACTAGAAATTTTAACTGGAGGAAGAACAAATAATGATAAAATATATCCAACATATATTAATTTAAATAATCCTAAATATATAGAAATAGAAGATAAATATTATTCAACACTATTAATAGTAAATTATTATAGGGAACAAAGTGATTTACTGCTAAAAAGTTTAATAGATACAAATATAAACATGAACATTTCTATGTTTTATGAAAAAAAAGATTCATATAAAATGATAAGAGAATTAACATATCATATTGGAAATACAGGAGTAGACTTAGAAAGCAAAAATCAAAACAGTCAAGATATAGACCTCGTAGCATACACACATAATGACGCAAAATATATAAGAAAACAAATGCAAGTAAACAATGAAGAACTATACTTTTTATACATATATATTACAGTATTTGCAAAAGACACAAGAGAATTAGAATATTTATTAAACAAAGTAGAAGGAATGATACAAAGTAAAGGAATGCAATCAAGAAGAGCATACTTTAGGCAAGAACAAGCATTTATATCATCACTACCATTAATGCAAAACCATGAAGATGTAAAACAAGTAACAAGAAGAAATATATTAACAAGCGGGCTAATATCAACATACCCATTTATATCATCATCACTATTCGATGAAAACGGAATATATATAGGGACAAACATATATAATCACTCACTAGTATTTGTAGATAGATATGACACAAACAAATACAAAAATGCCAATATCAGCATATTTGGCACAAGTGGAGCAGGAAAATCATTTTATACAAAATTATTAATATTAAGAAATGCAATGTTAGGAATAAAACAATACATAATAGACCCAGAGCGAGAATATGAAAACGTTTGCAACAATTTAGGAGGTACATTTATAAAATTAGGGCCAACTTCAGATACATATATAAATGTACTAGACATAAGAAAAGAAAGTATAGAAGAAAACGAAAAAGGGTATCTAGCAACAAAAATAGGAAAATTAATAGGATTTTTTAACTTAGTATTTGGACAAATGGATGAAGAAGAAAAGGCAATATTAGAAGAAAAACTAATAGAATGCTATGCAAAAAAAGGAATTACATTTGATGATAAAAGCCTATATAAACAAGAAACAGATAAAATTACAATTACACAAATATTCAAAACAAGTAAAGACATGCCACTATTAGAAGACCTATACCATATTTTAGAGCAAGACCCAAAAACACAAATATTTAAAACAAAACTAATACCATTTGTAAAAGGCTCCTTAAAATTTTTCAACCAATATACAAATATCGAAATGAACGAAAACTTAATAGTAGCAGATATATATGAACTACGGTGAGGAAAACTTAAAATTTGCAATGTACGTTTTTGTAGAATTATTTTGGGATAGTATAAAGGCAGATAGAAGTATAAGAAAAGCAATATACTTAGACGAAATATGGAGATTAATTGGAGTAACATCAAATATGAATGTAGCAAGTTTTATATACAAAATATTTAAAACAATTAGAAAATATGGAGGAAGTGCAGTTGCAATAACACAAGACATATCAGATTTATTTAGTCTAGAAAATGGTATCTATGGAAAAAGCATTTTAAACAATTCAAGTATGAAAACATTTTTTTCATTAGAAGAAGAAAATATAAAAATTCTTTCCGAATATGCAAATTTATCCGAAAAAGAAAAAATAGAAATAAAGTCATTAAAAAGAGGAGAGTGTTTAATGTTTGTTGGAGAAAATCATATATTAACAAAAATAGAATCAAGTGAGATTGAAAAGAAAATGATATCAGAAAAAATAGGTGATGAAGAATGAAAAAAATAATAACAGCCCTACAAAATGAAAATGTAAATAAAAAACTATTAGAATATAATAATATAAAAATAATGGCAAATGACATACAATATCAAGAAGGAATTTTAGAAATATTAGAAATTGAACAAAATATAGATTTTATTATATTTAGTGAATTACTACCAGGAAATATGAAAACAGAAGAACTAATAGAGAAAATAAAACAGAAAAATGAAAATATAAAAATAATAATTATATTAGAAAATAAAAAACAAGAACTAGAAAATTATTTATTAGGAAAAGGAAAAATATTTATTTTTTATAATAATGAAATAACAATAGAACAATTAATAAAAGTTATAGAAGAAAAATCAAATCAAGAAATTATAGAACAAGAATTATTAGAATTAAAAAAAATAATAAATAAAGAAAATTTAATAATAGAACAAAAAGAAAAAAATGAAACAGAAAAATATTTTTTAACAAAAGAAGAAAAAGAAGAAATAGAAAAAGAAGTACAAATAGAATTTTATAAAAATAAATTCATAAACAAAATTTATAATTTATTTAATAAAAAAGAAAAAAATAAATTTGCACAAACAATTTTAATAATGGGATTAAAAGGATGTCGGAAAAACAACATTCACAATAAATTTATCAGAACAAATGAAAGATAAAAAAATATTAATAGTAGAAATTAATTCTAAAACGCAAGACATAAAAATTTTAAAAAACAAACAAAAAAGCAATGAACAAAAAAGTAATATAGAAAACATTTACGAAAAATTTTATAACGAAAAAAAGCAAGAAGATGAAATAGTAGAAATAAAAAAAACACTTCACCTATTTTCCACAAATGGGGAAGAAAAAAGTGAAATAGAAATATTAAAACAAATGAAAATGTGGAAAGAAAATTATGATGTTATAATAATAGATATAGAAGAATATTTTACAAGTATTTTTGAAGAAATAGATAAAATTATATTTTTAACAGAAGCAAATGTATTACAAATAAAAAAATCAAAAATATATTTAGAAGAAAACATTAAAAAATATAAAATAGAACAAGATAAAATACATATTGTATTTAATAAAGTGGCCAAAGATGCATTTTCAATTAACATATTAAAAAATGCATTAAAAGAATATAACTTATTAGGAAAAGTAAAAAACATTAATAATTGCAATTTACTAATTAATCATAATATGAATCAAGCATATTTAGAAAAAAGCATAAAAATACAATATCAAAAAATAGCAAATGAAATATTGAAAAACAAAAATACACAAAAATACTACTTAAATAAAATAAATAATTAAAAAAGAAAGGAAAATAAAAATGGAACTAGAAATAGGAAATAAAACAAATCAAATTTTAGATAAAAATCTAAATATAGAAAATAATATAGGGAATATAAGTAGCTTAACAGTAACAAAAGAAAATCAAAATCAATTTTTACAATCAACGCTTGGAAAAACAATAAATGGAGCATTAGACATTGGGCTTAGGTGGATATTACCAGATGTAATAGAAAATCAAGTTATAGAAATAAAAGATGCATTATTGCAAAATGGTTTAAAGGAAGGAATAAATAAAGCAATAGAAGAAGCAATGGAATTTGGAAAAAGTGCATTTGGAATAGTAACAGGAAAATTTGATAATGTATCGCAAATACAAACTGCCGTAAAGAAAGGAGGAATAATAGATACAATTTCAGATTCATTAGACTCAGTTTTAAACTTTACAGTAAAAAAGGACATTATGCCAAGAACAGTTGCAAGTGTTATAAGAAGCAGTAAAAACACACTACTCGATAGTATTCAAAATAACATTGGCAAAACAATGACAGAACAAATAAGAGGAATAGAGAAAATAGACAAATACATTTCACAATGGAATGGATACTTAAAACAAGAAGATTTCATAGGAATGGAAAGAGAATACCAAAAAATAAGAGAACAATTAAAAGAACTAGTACCATTAGAACAAACACTAAAAAAAGCAAGAGAACTAGAAAACTTACACCTACTTATACGAAATAGAGGAGGGAACTTAAATCTAGCACAAGAAGAAATGGAACTTGCACGTACCCTAACATAAAAATTACATACGGAAATAAGGAAAAATTATATATTTTTAATCAAAATTTCTTGCTTTTTTTAATATGTTAAAGTATAATTACTAAAGATTAAATAATATTAAAAAGAAGAGGTTGTAGAAATGGATAAACCAGAAGAAAAAATTATAGACAGAGATATTAATGAAGAAATGAAAACAGCATACATAAGCTATGCAATGAGTGTTATTGTACAACGTGCTTTACCAGACGTAAGAGATGGGTTAAAACCAGTACATAGAAGAATTTTATATGCAATGCATGAAGATGGAATAACATCAGACAAGCCATACAGAAAATGTGCAAACACAGTAGGTTCAGTACTTGGAAGATACCATCCACATGGAGATGCATCTGTATATGATGCAATGGTAAGAATGGCACAAGACTTTTCACTTAGATACATGTTAATTGATGGACATGGAAACTTTGGTTCAATAGATGGCGATGGAGCAGCCGCAATGAGGTATACAGAAGCAAGAATGGCAAAAATATCAAACTACATGTTAGCAGACATAGAAAAGAACACAGTAGATTTTATGCCAAACTATGACGACCGTTTACAAGAGCCAACAGTATTACCAGCAAGAATACCAGCATTATTAATTAATGGTTCAAACGGAATAGCAGTAGGTATGGCAACAAACATACCACCACACAACTTATCAGAAGTAATAGATGGAATAATAAAAGTAATAGAAGAAGACAACATAACAAACGAAGACTTAATGCAAGTAATAAAAGGACCAGATTTCCCTACGGGAGGACAAATTTTAGGAAGAGAAGGCATAAGAGAAGCATATACAACAGGTAGAGGAAAAATTACAGTAAGAGCAGAAGCAGAAATAGAAGAAATGAGTGGAAATCGCCAAAGAATAGTAGTTACATCATTGCCATATCAAGTAAATAAAGCAAGACTCATAGAAAATATATCTCAATTAGTAAGAGATAAAAAAATAGAAGGAATATCAGACTTAAGAGACGAATCAGATAGAAATGACCGTGTAAGAATAGTGGTAGAACTAAAAAGAGATGCAAATGAACAAGTAGTATTAAATCAATTGTATAAAAACACACAAATGCAAGACACATTTGGAGCAATTATGCTTGCGTTAGTAAATGGAGAGCCAAAAATTCTTACATTAAAACAATGTATAGAACACTACTTAGAGCATAGAAAAGACGTAGTAGTTCGTAGAACACAATTTGAATTAGAAAAAGCAGAAGCAAGAGCTCATATATTAGAAGGATTAAAAATTGCATTAGATAACATAGATGAAGTTATAAATATAATTCGTTCATCATATGATGACCCAAAAGAAAGATTAATGGAACGCTTTGGGCTTACAGATATACAAGCTCAAGCAATTCTAGACATGAGATTAAAAACTTTATCAGGATTACAAAGAGAAAAAATAGAAGAAGAATACAATGAACTAATGAAATTAATAGCACGTTTAAAAGAAATATTAGCAAGTGAAAAATTAATTTTTGACATAATAAAAGAAGAATTAATAGAAGTAAAAGAAAAATTTGGAGATGACAGAAAAACAAAAATAGTTGCAGCAGCAGATGATTTTGAAATGGAAGACTTAATAAAAGAAGAACAAACAGTAATTGCTTTAACACACTTTGGATATATAAAAAGAATGCCAGTAGACACATATAAGAGCCAAAGAAGAGGAGGAAAAGGAATTACAGGAATTGCAACAAGAGAAGAAGACTTTGTAAAACAAATATTTACAGCATCTACACATGATATGATATTATTCTTTAGTAATAAAGGTAAAGTATATAAACTAAAAGGATATGAAATTCCAGAAGCAGGAAGAACAGCAAAAGGAACTGCAATTGTAAATCTATTAAGTTTAGACAATGGAGAAAAAATTTCAGCAGTTATACCAATTCAAAACTTTGCCGAAGGAAAATACTTATTAATGGCAACAAAAAATGGATTAATTAAAAAGACAGCATTAAAAGAATATGATTCTACAAGAAAAACTGGACTACAAGGAATTACTCTAAAACAAGAAGATGAGCTTATTTCCGTAAGGCTAACAGATGGTGAAGACAATGTTGTTTTAGTAACAAGAGAAGGAATATGTATCACATTTGATGAAAAAGATGTAAGACCAATAGGAAGAGTATCACAAGGCGTAATAGGAATAAAACTAGATAAAGAAGACGAAGTAATAGGTATGGAATCTATTATAACAGGTTCAAAAGCAACACTTTTAGCAATAACAGAAAACGGATTTGGAAAAAGAACAGAACTTGACGAATATAGAGTACAAGCAAGAGGTGGAAGAGGAGTTATAACATATAAAATAACACCCAAAACAGGAAAACTAGTAGGAATAAGAATAGCAACAGGAGAAGAGGATGTAATGCTAATTACAGATACAGGAACAATAATAAGGCTAGCAGTAAAAGATATAAGTGTACTTGGAAGATCAACACAAGGAGTAACACTAATGAGAACAAATGACGGAGGAAAAGTAGTAAGCATAGAACTTGTAGAAGAACAAGAAGAAGTAGATGAATAAATAAAGGATAAAGATGAATGGGATGAAAGGCAATAGTTGGGGGAAAAAGCAACTATTGCCTTTTGAGTATTATTATTTTGTAGTTATATAAATACGCCGTATTGTAAAAACACCAAATAAAGTAATAAATAAATTATTAAAATAGTTTTTGCCATAAACAAGGTCAATTATAAACAAGCCACAAGTGGCAATAGTCATAATAATAACCATCGCGAGGCGAATATTTATATAACTAATATTATCCTTCTTTTCCCGTATTTTACTTATCACAAAGACAACGAAAGCAACTGTTATTAAAGTATGTAGTAAAATTTCTAAATCCATAATATCTCTCCTTATTGCAGAAAAATTTTCCCCCTTTTTTGCAAAGCCTTTATTGGTTTACATATATATTTTACCACATTATGTAAAATAATACAATACTTAAAATAATGCAATGAGGTATAAATTCATCAATAATAAAAAGATACAAAGATAGCAAATACTATTTGTACTACTTTGTATCTTTTATTTTTTATTTTGTATACCTTATATCATCACCAAAAAACCTACAGATATTATAACAACCTACAAATCTAGAAAAAATTCTCTCATCATATTTAGAACGTAAATCTTGCAAATTTAAATTTGTAGAAATAATAGTTTTAGTAATATGGTTATTTTGGTTTAATAAGCGAGTATTAATAACATTGAATAATTCAGTGAATTTCATACTGTTCATACTTTCAGTTCCTAAATCATCAATAATTAATAAATCAACATTTAAAATATTATCATAAACAAAATCAGAATTATTCTTATTAAAACGATAATCAATAATTGTATCTAACATAACACCGAGCAGTTTGATAAAGAACAGTTTTACCTTTCTTTAATAATTCACAAGCAATACAATCAGATAAAAAAGATTTTCCGAAGTCCAGTATTACCTGTAAATAATAAATTTTTTTCATCAGGATTATCAAAATTTTCAATAAAAGAAGTTGCGATATCTCTAATATTTTTTATATTATCACGAGGAGATAAATTAGAATTATATAGCTCTTCATTTATTTCATTTGAATATAAGTCAAAACTAAAATGTTCAAAATTATGGCTTTTTAAATCACTAATATTACTTTTATTATATTCAATATCAAATAATTTTTGTTTAATACAACTGCAAAGTTCATAATGACCATTATCATTAACATATCCTGTATCTTCACATTTATCACAATCAAAATGAGGCTTAAAAAAATCAACACTTAAATTTAAAGAATTTAATAATTCATGTTTTTCTATATTTAAAGAATCTATCTTTTCTTGTAATTCTTTTAAAGAATAAGAAGAATCTGAATTTAAAATAGATTTTGCAGTATTTAAAGCAAAATTATTTAATTCCAAATCTATTTGTTCTAATCTTGGGCAAGATTTATATAATTCCTCTTTTCTTTTTTCTAAACTTAAAAAAGAAGAATCACGTTTTTGGTCATATTCTTTTAATAAAACTTTTAATGTAGAATTACTCATATCCTATAAACTCCTTTTAAGCTTTTTGCACATTAGCATATAAAGAATCTAAATTATCTACTTTTCTTTGCTCATAATTTTGATAACTTTTCTTTTCTAATTCCTTAATAGCATGAGGTTTATTTTTTTGTTCATCTAAGAATTTCTGAACATCATTTACAGTTTTTAAATGACGTTCATTCCAATCAGATAAGATTTTATCTATATAATCAAAACTAAAACTAGATTTTGAAGTAGTCCTTTTTAAAGCAAGCTCAATAATATCCAAATTATAACCAAAATCAACAGTCCATTTTTCGATATATGCCTCTTCATATTGTGTTAATGTACGATTTAGGCCAAGTTTCTTACAAATAGATTTTTTTAGTAAATTAAACTTTTCTTCTTTTTGATAATATAAATCCAAATCTGAAAATGTTTTAATATTGTTCTTAAACCAAGCATCTGCAACAACTTGAATATAATTTCTATGTAAAGCAGAACGTTCAAAACAATAGCGAAATAAAGCAAGCATAACTTGTTCATCAAAACCATATTTCTTAAACCATAAATCAATGTCATTATACCAGGAAGGAGACATGACACCTTGAAAAAAGGATACATTAATAGCCTCAATCGCCTTAGCTCGATATTGATTTTCTTCCGACTTTTTAGTATCAGCCAAAACAGAAACACGAGGTTTATATAATTTATGCAGTTCAATTTCTTGTAGATTATTTACAATATATCCAGTAGATTTCTTAGTAATGGCCCCATTATCTTCCCAGTATTTAATACTATCTTGAATTTCTTTTAATGGAAGAGAAAGTTTCTTAGACAAATCATTTAATTTTACATCTTTTCCATATTTTGATAAAAACAACATATATAAATAAACCTTAATAGCGTTTCCACTTGCGGAAGAAAGATATTCCGTAAAAAAAACATCTGCAATTTCAGTATTAGAAAACATCATAGAAACGTCATTTTGTTCTAATTTCATAAAATCCCCCCAAAGGCATAAAACTCTTATAAAATTATATCATTTTTAGGGAGATATTACAACAAAAAGACGAATTATTTATAAATATAAATTTTAGGTCTCTTTACATATTTAGCAATGTAAAATACTACATAGAGAATATTTTCATGGTTAAACCCTATAATGCTAAACAGTAAAAAAGGAAAAACTAATATAATAAACAAGAAAATCTTTATATTTAAGCTAGAGAAAAATAAGTTCAAAAAGCAAAATACAAAAAGTGCCCAAATACCATTTACCAAAAGTGTAGAAGTATCAAATATGCCAAGTAATTTATGACTAAAATCATAATTTTGTGGAAAAACAAATTTCATAATACACCCTCCTTATAACTGTAAATTTATTTCAATAAATTAAGCCTTTATCATAGAAGAAAAGCCTTGTATTCCAGTAGAAATATCTGTACTAATACCACCTAAAAATTGCCTTACAAATGAATTTGCTTTAAGTAAAGAAAAGATTGCTCCACACATTAAAAATTTAGAAAGCATATTATTAGGGTTAAAATCCATTGAGAAAAGAATAACCAAAACTAAAGCAATAAAAATTTGTACAAATAATAACGTAATGAAACACTTTAACCAAGCCTTAAAAAATGAAGATGTAGCTTGATTAGTTAATGATAAAAAAGCAAAAGGAGAAATTAGTACAAATACCTTTACTAAAATAAAACGAATAGAATATGTAAAAGCAAGGTTCATAGAGCTAATAGATAAAAAACTTTTTAAAATTCCATCAATAGAGAAAATATTAAAATTATTCTGTTCTATTACAATCATAGAATTAATTTTATCAAACAAACCAGAAAAATTAATAGAGCACTTAAACAAATCTTCTCCAACACTCTGTATTAAAGAACAAATAGTATCATTAAAAAATATTATTCTTTCACAAATCCATAAAGAAGAATTCATGCAAATACCAAAAAATATCAACTTAAGTATAAAACTAGTAGGGCGTTCAGTTTGTGTAATTAACAAATGTGAAAGCAATAAACGAGCAGAATAATACAGTAAAAAACCTAAAATAAGAGAATTTGCAACTAATAAAATACCACTTGTACTAGATTTTCCAAAAACAAAAGAAAAATAGGAAGAATCTAGAATATCACTATTAACAAAAGTAACTTCATCTAAAATAGAAGACACATTAGTATCAATAGAAGAAAACAAAATTTGAAAAATAGAATTAATGGAATCAATAATAATAGATGCAATATTAGTTTCTTCTTCCATAATGTCACCTTCTCACTAAATAAAAGATTGGATAGTTGATAATATCAAATTAGTAGCTAAAATAAAGGCATAAGAGAACAAAGAGCCTTTAATCAATTTCTTACCAGTACGAATACGTTCCTCATCACCAAAGCTAAATTTTTTCATAAAAACCCCAGTTCCGTATAGCAACAGCAGCTGCAGGAGTTGCTAATTTTAATAACCAATCTTCAATTTGTTCGAATGCTTTTTTCAAAGTATTTACAAGCTTTTGGTCAGCAGCAAACGAATCAGAAGAAAAAGAAAATATAAAAACAATAGATAAAATTATAATAGAAAATAGAAAAAATAATTTTTTGTTTCTCATAGAAAAACCTCCTTAAAATTTATTAGCAAAATATGGAAGTAGTTTTAATTTCATAGGTTTTAAAATTTTATAACCATCAGATAAAAAGGACAAACAAGAAAAAGTTTCTAATTCTTGTGTAAAGAAGTGCGAATCATATACAAAATCATTTTGAACAGACTCATTAATACTTTCAGTTAATCCAGTCTCATGTGAAACAAACGAGTTTGTTATATGATGAAAACTAGCTTTTGGTGCATTTTCTGAAATTGATTTTGAAACTTTAACTTTATCTTCTTTGCCAATTTGTTTTTGAATATCAGAAATAGTATAACTATCATCAGTTCGAAACCAAAACTTATTAATCATATTTTGAAGAATTACCTTTACAGCATACTCATCCTTTAAAGTATGAAGTAAAGAAGAATAACTTTGAGTAGCAACAATATTAATACACTTTGCTTCTCTAGATTGAGCGAAAAAATCAGCGTCAGTGGTTGTACAATATTCATGGAACTCATCACATATAAATGCAACACTACGTCCAGAGACAGAACTTTTACAAGATAACCTATTTAATACTTCAGTCTGAAAATCTAATTTTAGATAAGTTGCAATAATCTTAGACAAGTTTTGATATTGCGAAATATTCATGTTTAAGACAACAATTTTTCCATTTTGAATTAAATCATAAAAGCCATAAAAATTAATATCTTTTTTTGGGGGGCAAAAGGTATTAAGAACATCATAATCAGATATAAAGCAATTAGTAATTCTAGTTATTTCAGATTGAATAATTGAAAGAGTTCTACTATCCAATGAAAAAAACTCTTTTTGAAAAAAATCAATACTAGAATAAGCATCATAGCAATCCTTCCTAGAAAGCCCCCCAGTAGTAAACTTTTCTTTTATAATGGCTAACTTTTCTAAAAAATAGTTTTGTACAGTTACTAATTTATGAAGTTCTACAAAAGTAACATAGCCATCATTATAAAGCCTACAAAACTTAATTGCTTCAGTCAAAACCTCTTGTACTTTATCAAGCCAGTATGATTCGCTATTATTAGGGGAAAACAAAGTCAAAATAGTTTTTAGACGATTAGCAAGAACAGATGGTTTTAGATTTGGTTTATCTAAAGGATTATAGAAAGTATTACCACCAAGCTCAATTACAAACACATCATCTAGGCGATCATAAAAATTAGCAAAATTCATAACTTCTTTATAAAAGTTTCCTTTTACATCTAAAATAAGCATTCCTATTTTTTTATTAAGATTATGAGGAGAATAACCAATAAGTTGTTTTGTAAAAGGATACATACAAGAAGATGTTTTTCCACTACCAATAGTTCCACAAACAAAAACATTTTGATACAAACTCTTTTCAGGGATACATATTAAATCATTATTTTCACTTTTTCCTGCAAATAGAAAAAGACTTCCGTAAGGATAAATGAGAATTCATTGTTTGTTTCTTGTTTTCAAATAATTTTGAAAAGTACTTTTTAAATAAAAAGGAATAAATAAAATTAGCACAAAGTATGGTTGATAAAAAATAAAATATGATAAAATACATTTTTAGTTTATTCCAAATGATAGGGTATTCTACACAAATATCGTAAGGATGTAAAGAATAAGGAATAGTTACCGAATTTGCAATATATATAGGTTTAAATAGAATAAAACCAACTATACAAGAGATAGCAATAAAAAATCCAGTAAAACATAAGCGATAAAGAAATTTTTTTAAAAGCATTATAAAGCCTCCTATTTTAATTGTTGTTTAATATTTAGTTTTGAACCTTGTAAATTATGAAAAAGCATTGTATCGATAAAAAGATACAGAAAATAAAAAACAATGAACACATTTAGGCCGAAAGTGATAAAAAACAAATGAACTAATCGCTCCACGCATCATCACCACCTAACGCTAAAAAGAATAATACAACAAAAAATGAAATTTGTCTATACTTTTTTGAATAATTGTGATAAAATATGAAAAAATATTGATAAAACAAAGAAAAAAGGAGAGATTTTTATGAAAATAGAAAAAACAATGACAATTGGTGAATTACTAGAAGTAGCACCAGAAAAATCAGAAATCTTATTAAATGCAGGAATGCATTGTCTAGGATGTCCAGCTTCACAAGGAGAAACAATTGAAGAAGCATGTATGGTTCATGGAATAGATGTAGACGAACTAATAAAAGAACTAAATGCATAAAATTATAACAAAAAACAAAGCAGATTTTTAACAACATGCATAACTCTCTATTAAAGAAGACTAAAATGTTACGAAAAAATGAAAAAAATGTGAAAAAAGGATTGACAGAGTAAGCAAAATGTAGTAACATATTAAGGTACTTGTTTTTCAAGTACAAATTCGGACCATTAGCTCAGGTGGTAGAGCACTTGACTTTTAATCAAGTTGTCCCGCGTTCGAGTCGCGGATGGTTCACCAAAGAATACTATAAAAGATAGTATTCTTTCATATAAGGCCCCGTGGTCAAGCGGTTAAGACATCGCCCTTTCACGGCGGAGACATGGGTTCGATTCCCGTCGGGGTCACCACAATGCCACTTTAGCTCAGCTGGCCAGAGCACCGCACTTGTAATGCGGGGGTCCCCAGTTCGAATCTGGGAAGTGGCTCCATTAAAGGTTAGTAGTCTTGCAAATGGCTTGGTTACTGGCTTTTTTATTTCATTAAAATATATTAAAATAAGGTAGAATATAAAAATATTTTACCTTATTTTTTGGTCAAGGGTGAAAAAGCCTGAATAGGAATTAATCTTGTTCGTAAATCATTAATAAAGGCACAATGATGTTCAATTTCAAACTTTTCACTGTCTGTAACTAATTCATATTTTATATGTAAATTTGGTATAAACTCATAATTATTACTTTGGAAATTTCCATATGGGGTAAAATCATCAGTATAATATCCTCTTAACATATTATACAAAAGACTCCATCTATCACAAGAACCAACATCAATTTCTTTTGTAATATCAGCACTATTATAAATTGGCTCTTCACTCATATCTATAGTAGATGATTTTATATTAAAATATGAATATATATTACTTAAAATAGTATCTTCAAAATGTTGATTTAATGCAATATTAACGCATTTATCAATATCAGTGTTTCTATTTATAACTGCTAAGCGAACAGGCAAATTATTTTTATAAAACACAATAGCATGGTGTTTATTACTTATATTAATATCTTCGTTGGTATTTGATATTATACAATTACAGTTTTTTATTATTTTATATTCATCAAAAGGTTTTTCAGTCTTTGAAAAGCCGTCTACAAAAGCACCATTAAAACACTCATAATAATTTTCATATGGCTCAGTCCATAAATCAATAGTTTTAAAAGTTTTCATACATATTCCTCCAATATAAATATTTTATATTGAAACAAGTATACCACAACGCAACATAATTTAAAATAGATTTGTATGAAAATAAAACCATCATATTTGAAGTTTAAACTATTGTAATTTATACCAAAAAACAATATAATAACTATATCAAAATAAGATAGGACGTGGTAAAATGAAAACTGCAATAATAACAGGTGGAGCAAAAGGTATAGGCAGAGCTATTGTAGAAGATTTAGCAAATGAAGGATATAACATAGTTTTAAATTATTTTCATTCTGAAGAGCAAGCAAAAGAAGTAAAAAGACAACTAACTAATAAGGGATGTAAAGTAGAAATATTTAAAGCAGATGTATCTAAACGTAGAGAAGTACAAAATTTAGTTAAATTTGCAAAAGATACATATGAAACAATTGATGTATTAATAAATAATGCAGGAATAGACCAATGGAAATTATTTTGTGATATAACAGATGAAGACTGGAATTACGTTATATCAAATAACCTTACATCAGCATTTTATATGACACAAGAAGTATTAAAACATATGATACCAAACAAAAATGGATGCATAATTAACATTTCATCTATATGGGGAATAACAGGTGCATCATGCGAAGTAGCATATTCCGTAAGTAAAGCGGGAATGGATGGACTAACAAAGTCACTTGCAAAGGAACTTGCACCATCAAATATACGAGTAAATTCGGTTGCACCAGGAATAATAGATACAGACATGAATAAAGTATGGAATAAAGAAGAAATAGAAGAAATAAAAAGTCAAATACCATTAGGAAAAATAGGAAAACCAGAAGACATTGCTAAATGTGTAAGTTGGCTTATACAAGATAACTATACAACAGGACAAATAATTTCACCAAACCGGAGGTTGGGTAATATAAAAGAGATGCATATTAATTATATTTGCCAAACCACCATGGCTACTCTAAAAAAATAATATGATAAGTTAAAAGAAGGAATAAAAATCCTTCTTTTAACACTTTATTCAGTTACTTTTCTCTTATAATTTCCAGAAATAATCTTTGGCAAATATGTAATAATTTTATAAACAGCCAAACGCACCTTTTTACTCCAAATATAAGATTTTCTTAATCTTCTTGTAGGTAATAAACTAGACTCAGTATCAGAAGTAGCAACTAAAGAAGTAATAGTTTTCTCAATAGGAAAAACATAGTTTTTACCATCATTATTATCCCAATTATTATTACCATCTTTAAAACAGAAATTTAAAGTATCAAAAGATGAAAGCTCAATTTCTGCTTGAAAACCTAACTCTGTTTTTTCCATCTCTATTTCATTAACATTATCCCAATTTAAACCAAAACCATAATGAATAAATACACTTTCACAGTTTTGGCTAAACAATTTACCAGTATAAGAGATTTTAACAGTAGTATTTTCAATTAATTTATCTGTATTAAAAAATATATTCTTCGTTAGTTCCATAATAGTTATCTCTCCTTATTTTATCTTTAGCAAAAACATTATATTATTAAATATCCAAATATTCAAGTATTTTTTACAATAAATTTCTTATTTTGATAAAATTTTACCAATAATATAAAAATCATCAGAATACTTAATGGCAATATCCTTAAAATCCTTATTATCAGCTTTTAAAGTTATCTTTTCCTTTTTAGATGTAAACTTTCTAATTAGAATTTCTCCATTTACACTAAACACACCATAATCTTTTGAATTTAAAGGAGTGTTAAATTCAACAAAAACATATGAACCTGTTTCAAAGGTTGGCTCCATAGAATTATCATTTACTCTTAAAGCAATTGCAGAACTAGGAACAGTTGATGGACAATCCACAAAACCACTAACACTATCTACGGCAAGTAATTTATTATATGAAATATGGCTTACAGCATTATAATCTGCTTGTTCTTCGTTAATATCCTTATCATAAGTATACATTAATTGTTGATAAGGAATATCTAAAGCTCTACAAATATTTTTTAAAGCCTTATGGCTTGGATTTCTTTCACCCTTTTCAATATGTGTTAAATGACCAATATTAATATCGGTAAGTTTTGCAAGCTCTGTTTTTGTCATCTTTTTTTCTTTTCTTGCTTTTGCAATCATATCACCTATCATAATTTAATACCTCTTTTTCTTTTATAATTTTCCTATATTATATATAAAAATACTCAATTTGTCTACCAGTAAATGAAAAAAATATAAATATTTGTAAAAAAATATCATAAAAACGATTGACTTGTCAAATTAGCAGTGATAAAATGTTGCCAAATTGTAAACTACAAAGGAGGAGTAATATGTATAAAAATAGAATTAGAGAATATAGAAAACAAAAAGGTATGACATTAGAAGAAGTAGCTAGAAAATCAGGAATATCAATAGGGTATTTGTGCCACTTAGAAAAAGAAACAAGGGTAAATCCATCTATACAAATAATGGAAAACATAGCAAAAGTATTAGGAAAAGATATAACCGAAGTGTTTTTTAGCTCCTGAAAAATAAAAAAATATCTCTTTTACGCATATTGTAAACAAATTAAAACTATGATAGGATAAGAAAAGTAAAAGGGAGGAAAGAAACATGAGGAATAACCGAAGCAACGGAAAAAGAAGGACTAAAAGAATAGAAATACCAGCCAGTATAAAAAAAGTAATGATAGTTAGCTGTATTTTCCTGTTAACATTATTCCTTTTAACTATATTTGCATTATTAACATCAGTAAGTAACAAAGTAATTGCAAGAGTTTCGGTAAACGGATGTAATGTATCTAATCTAACTATAGATGAAGCATATCAAAAATTAAATGAAGAACTAGTGGAAAACAAGAAAAAAAATATAATATTAAAATATCAAGAATATGAAACTACAATAAGCCTAGAACAATTAGAAGTAGGATATAAAACAGATGAAGCAGTAAATAATGCATATAAAATAGGGAGAAACAGAAATATTATAATAAGCAATTTTCAAATTATTGGAAACCTATTATTTGGAAATAAACTACAAGAATCAATCCAGATAGACGAAGAGCAATTAAATAAGCTAATTAGTGATATAGAAGTAAAAATACCAGATTCACTAATACAAAATAGCTATTATATAGAAAATGACCAACTAATAATTACAAGAGGAAAAGAAGGAATTATTCTAAAAAAAGAAGAACTAAAAGAATCAATTATAAAGGCAATAGAAGACAGAATATATAAAAAACAAGACTATATAATTACAATACCAGTAGAAACGAAGAAACCAGAAGAACTAAATATAGAAAACATATACCAAGACATATACAAAGAAGCAAAAGATGCATATTATGAAAAAGAAACAAAAACACTGTATAAAGAAGAAAACGGAATAGACTTTGCCATATCTAAAGAAGAAGTAGCTAAAATTTTACAAGAAACAAAAGAAGAATATATAATTCCATTAACAATAATAAAACCCAAAGTTACAGTATCAAGTTTAGCAAATGAAGATTTTTTCCCGAGCTTACTTGCAAAATTTACAACAAGATATGATGAAAGTGCAGAAAATAGAGCAAATAATATACGATTATCTGCCGAAAAAATAAACGGAACAATTCTAATGCCAAATGAAACATTTTCCTACAATAAGATTGTAGGAGAAAGAACAATAAAAGCTGGGTATAAAGAAGCATCAGTATACATGGGAGGAAAAGTAGTACCTGGAATAGGAGGAGGAATATGCCAAGTATCATCTACATTATATAATGCGGTACTACTTGCAAATCTAGAAATAACATCAAGAAGGAACCATTATTTTATTACTTCATATGTATCAGCCAGTAGAGATGCTACAGTAGCATATGGTAGTATAGACTTTAAATTTAAAAACACAAGAAGTTATCCAATAAAAATAGAATGTATAGCAAGAAATGGAATATGCCAAGTATTTATATATGGAATGAAAGAAGAAACAGAATATGATGTAGAAATAATAGATCAAATAACAGAAGTAATTCCATACAAAACAAAAACAATAGAAACAAAAGAACTAGCAGAAGGTACTACGGAAGTACAACAAAAAGGAGTAAATGGATATAAAAGTGAAGCATATAGGATATTAAAATTAAATGGAAAAGTAATATCAAAAACATTATTATCAAAAGACTCATACAATCCATTAGAAGAAGTAATAAAAAAAGGAACAAAATAGTAAAAGGCATAACAATTTGTTATGCCTTTTTAACGAAAATAGTATCAAACTATTGACAAAGTAAGGAGCACAGAGCTATAATAATAATGTTCTACATGCGCCATTAGCTCAGTTGGTAGAGCAGGTGACTCTTAAACAACTATTTTTCCAAGTGAACTAATGACACCAAAGCATTGATATATATATAATTTAACCACTCCAATAAATTATGACAAAAAAGCCATTTACCCAACTTTACCCAAGTTTTTAGGGTAAAACCCCAATAATTAAATATGTACATGGGTGACTAGCTCAGTTGGTAGAGCAGCTGACTCTTAATCAGAAGGTCGAGGGTTCGACCCCCTCGTTGCCCACCATTTCAACGATTTTCCCACTTCGTGCTTCAAAATAAAGTTGGGTAAATCATTGACAGGAAAAAAGCTTATATAATTTACTTATATAAGCCTTTTTATTTTTAACTAGCCCTTTTATAAAATACATCATTAAATACTTCTTGCATTTCTCTTTCTTTAATCTTTTTACTAACATTAACATAATATTTATGTGTGGTTTCAAAGCTAGAATGTCCTAAAATCTTCATCAATACTAATTCTTTCATTCCTTTTTCATAACAGAATGTAGCAAAGCTGTGTCTTAAATCATAAGGATAAAATTTTTCTAGTTTATACTTGTCACACAATTCAGGGAATGCTGATGACAAAGTATCTGATACATAGGGTTTATATGTTCGACCTAAAAACATATAATCATCTTCCGACCATTTTCTGCCTTCATTCTTAAACTTCCTATATGTTTTAAATCTTTGTTTTTGATTTTCTCTATGTTTTAGTAATATTTCAATTAGTCTAGGACACATTGGAACTGTCCTATATGATTCAGGTGTTTTTAAAGTAGCATCCGACCTATAATGTCCTATAACTTTGCCTTTTTCATTGTAGATATTAAAAGATTTGTAGGCATTATTTATAATTAACATTTTCTTTTCTAGGTCAAAACATTTCCATTTTAAACCACATGCTTCTTCAGGTCTTAAACCTGTGAGAAGTATTGTTTCCAAAAGGATTGACATATCAGTATTTTCTTTTTCAAACATATCTGAATAAATATGCTGTTTTTCAGTTTCTATACATCTGATTTCTTTTTCTATTGTTGCTTTTGGTTTTATAGGTTTCTTGACATCATCAAAAGGGTTTTCAGACTTTCTGATTTTCTTTTTTAATATTGCATACTGAAATAATAATGAAAAAACTATGTATGTATTTCTTTTTGAATGGTATCCTTTAATGTCCTTCAATATGTTATTCATTACATCTGTTGTAATCTGTCTAAAATATAGAAGTTTGTTATTTTTCAGAACCGGCTCTATATATGTACTTAAAACCTTATGATACCCATCTATGGTCTTTTGACTTAAAGGATTAGGGTTTTCATCTGTTTTTTCACATAGTGATAATTCATAGTTTATCCAGTCTGTAAAAAAATCTTCTATAAGATACATTTCATCTTCTTGTTTTTTAGTAATAACATTATCTAAACTTATATCATCATTATATTTATTAGTTAGTAATATTGGTGTATCTTTATTAAATGCAATGTTCTGCATACCATTAAATGGAATAACATTACTAGGTAAAGTTATTTTATTTGTAAGATAAGCATTAATGTTTGTAACTTTATCTGCAATTACTAATGATTTTTTAGTTAGCTCTGCTGATACTATTCCTAAGTTATTTATACTGCTAATGATTTTCTGTGGAATATGCTCATCTATTGTATAGATAATAAGTCCATTATTAAAACTTGAATCAATATAACTTTCTAATTCTAATAGTAAATTAAAAACAGCTAATTCTTCAGTTTTACCGGCTTTTCTCTAATCTTCTTCGTACACCCCCTAATTTTACTGTCATCCTTGCTTGAATGTATTTATTATTGACTAATCTAACAGCTATTTCATAATAAGCTGTTCTTTCTTTTATTCTTTCCATAATTTCTATTTCCTCCTTATACCTTGATAAGTTGGGAATTTGAATTTATTAGAATAAATCTCGTTCCCTAGCTTATCATTTTTGACTACTAGAAAACAAGCCCATAGCTTTATTTTCTATATATTCCGTAATTCTTGCTTATCCAAGATTCCAAATTATTTTTATCTATTAAAACCTTGTGAGGAAATATCAGGGCTGGAAAACCCTTCATCTTTATTAATTGATACATGGTATTTCTTCCAATACCAACTATTTTACAAGCCTCTTGTACTGAAACAAGAATAGGCTCATCTTTTATTTTTATATTATTATTCAATTTATTTCACTCCTAACTAAATTTATTTTTAGTTAGGTAATCTCTTTGCCTTATTTATAACTCTGTTATTACTCGGCGAGAAGTATAATATATAGGAACTTGTCCTTTTAAAACTTAATGAACTTCTTTTGCCTTTCCTATTAAGGTACAAGTTAAATTATCAAACTTGCCTTACACTTAATAATCTGCAATAACTTATAAACGGCGGAGATTAATATAAATAATACTTTTAAATTTCATGTTGCTAGTTTCTATTAATGTCAAGATATTTACTTAGAGTCAGGTATCTCTTATCCTGTACCAAACTTTTACCTTTCTGTACCTATAATACTTTTTCATTTATAATCACACTCCATTTATAAAAAGTTTCTTTCATCATATTGCTTTTTTGTTATAATTAGTATATTGCTGTATTGTTCTTCTTGTTTAATCAATTCAATTAGTTCATTATTACTTAGAGAAATAATATCTTTACTATTAGTAAAATAATCTTTATTATATTTATTAATTAAATAATAATTACATCCGAATAAGTTTATCTTCTTTATAATAATAGTTTAAATCATTATTTAAGTTTTCTCCTTGAACTCTACTTATGAAATCTATACCAGTTTCTACATTAAATATTAATGCTATTCTTTTCTTCATTTTTCTTTTTGGTTTACTTTCTTTTACCTTTGTTTGCATTGGTACTCTATTATTAAATAAATGTGTTCCCATTTCATATAATTCATCTTCTGTTGGATAACTTGTTATTAATGCATTAGATAAATCATGTTTTATTGGAAATTGTGCTACACATAAAATTGTTATCAATTTGCCTTTAGGTGGTTTTCCTAGTGCTTTTAATCTCCTTACCAATTCTTCATCTTTGTCATTTATTTTGACTTCAATTTTTGGTATCCCTGGTTGTACTCTTATTCTTTTCTTTTTTCCATCAATCACTACTGTTTTTTGAAATGATTTTCCTGTGTATCTGTCGCATACAATATAATTTCCTTCTAATTTATAAAATTTTACTTCTTCTATAAGGTTACTCATTTTTAATCGCTCCTTTTAAATTATTGTTATTTGCGTTATTGTGTTATTAAAACATTATTAAATAACGCAGTAACACAAATAACATATTTTTATAATTACTAAAACAACTTTGAATCTGTTATAACTTTAGAAGTATTTTCTTCTTTTAATTCTGCCTGTTTTGTTAATGGTACTATTTCTTGTTTGGGTATAATTTCTTTATCTAATACTTCTCCTTGTTGTACTATATTTTCTTTTGTCGATATTTCTTCCTGTTGTACAGATTCATCTTCTACTGGATAAAATGAAAATTTAATTTGTCTGCCTTCTGTACCACCACTTGTATTAACTCTTTCAAATCTAATATTGTCATACTCCTTTAGAAATATTTGAAGATTATTATTTAGTTCTCTACTTACAGCCTGTCCATTTTTCTGTTTTAAATCTGCTTTATCCATACCATTTATTTCGAGTATCTTATTGTATAAGTCTGTTGCAGTTATAGTTACTTCTTCTTGTTCACTTAATAAGTGTTTAACAGTTATTATAATTGGGTTATCTATGTAGTCTTGATATTGTTTATCTTCTGGACTTTCATATTCTGCAATAACTTCCCATTGACATTTTTTCTTATTGAATCTAATAATTTTTTCTATATTTTCTATATCTCGTCCAGTTGCAGAAAAAACTACATCAAATGGGTTGTCTTTACTCTTTGTTAATACTATCATAGTGTCAACAGTTCCATTTATACCAATAGAACCTTGAATTTCATTAAATACATCTCTTGACTTTGATTTTTTAGAATGATGAATTAGTAATATACAAACTCCGTTATCATCTGCAAATTCCTTTAGTTTTCCTACATCTTGGCTCATTCTATTATATGAATTAATATTGCCACTACAAATTTTTTGAAATGTATCAATAACGATGAATTTAATATCAGGATGTATTTCTAACTCACTTTGTAAATAGTCTGTTAGCCCCTCATCAATAGTAGGGCATTTTATTCTAGGATATATATTATCAGGAATAGCATTATCATTTTGCAAAACATTATTTGACCTATCTTTTATTCTTCTAAGGCTATCTTCTAATGATAGGTACAAGCACCCACATTGGTTTGTATGAAACCCTAAAATCTCTTGACCTTTTGATATTGCAATACATAGTGCTAAAACTAGCCAACTTTTTCCGAGTTTTGGGGGACCTGCTAATATTGCAACTCCCTGATAAAGTAAACCTTCTGCAATACAAACTAATTCATCAAAGTACATTTTAAACAATTCTTTGAGATTTAGAGGAGTTGCATTACATTTATTGTTATTTGAATTTTGTTCTGTTTCCATTTTATTTACTTCCTTTCATTATTTGAATTTCTATACCTTATCCCATGTCTAAGGACAAGGTATAGATTAAATAATTATTTGTTTAAAGTTTTATTCCTAACTTTTGAACAATATTTATTTATTTCTTCTACAACTTCATCTGATATAACTATTTGTTGCTCGAATATAATTCTATTTTTCATGTTGTCGTAGACAGGAATAATCATAACATCTGAAAATGGTCTTATAGTAATCATTTCAGAATAATATTCTCCATTTCTTTCAAAGTCTATCTTACATAGATATTTTTTAGATACTAATTCATCCATAATTAGTCCATTTGAAACATCTGAATTTTGTTCCCACAATTCATCTATTGTCATCATTTCTTGTTGATGTTGGCTGTTTACTAACTCTGTCAATTTTTCTAAATTTAATGTTTCGATGAAACTTGACTTTCCTCTTTCTTTTGGAGATTTATTCTCTACTTGTTTTAACTTATTACTAAGTTCACTATCCATTATTGCCAAAGCATAGTTATATCTATCAAGAACTTCTCCTTTATCTTTTTTAATTAAATCAGATATTTCTCTTGATATAGGAATTTTCCCTTCTTTTCTCATCTGTTTTCTAATATTTTCACAATAATTATCCACTTTGTGTGCAACTTCATTTGATAGTGCTATCTGTGAGCTAACTACTACATTATTTTCTATTGCATTATACTTAGGTATCATTTTTAAATCTGAAAATGGTATATGACAAAGTAACTCATAAGATTTCCTATTTTCATTATTTATTTTTGTTTTACTAAATATGTAATTCTTAGATGATAGAAAATCAATGATTTCAGACATAGAAATATCATCATTCCTTTCTAAAACTTCATCTAAAGTTGGCATCTTATGTTGTTCTTGTAAGTTTAGTAATTCTGTAAATTCTTCAAGTTTTGTTGTATTTGTAAATACTTTTTTCCTTTCACTTACAGATTTATTTTCTACTTGTTCCACCATACTAGAGATTTCATCTCCAATTACTGATATTGCATATTGGTATCTTGAATTTTCTCTTTTCTTTTGTTGATTTCTTAACTTTTTAAGATTTACTTTTTTCATTTTATTTACTTCCTTTCTTTATTTTGAATTATCTGCCTTGCCTTACTAACAAGGCAGATGTATATGTTTTAAAAATTTTATAGTGCTACTTTTAAAATATGACAAGTAGTTTTTTACCCTAACAGATGATAGTTTCTTCTTCTAGGCAGTTTTCCCAAAGAGTAAAATTACATAATTGTTCATAAGTAGTATTTTGATTATTAGACCATGTTGTATTAAATGTTAATGGATTTATTTCTAAATCTCTTAATCTTTTAATGTGTCTGTTAAATTTACTATAATTGTGTGTCTTTGCACTATTGACATCATAATGCTCACGAGTATAAGAATATCCATGTAAATTTATGCTATCTAATAATGCACATAATTTAACTTTCATGTTAGATGTTTCATCACTATTATTAACTAGCTTTCTTGCAACATCTACCCTATAAAAAGGTTCTGTAAAAAATACCTTTTCTAAATATCCTGACCCTAATTTTCTTGCTGTAAATCTTTCTTTATAATTGTCTATTTTCTTATCAGTACCATTTTTATATTTAAGTTGATTCAGCTTTGCATTCTTAAATTTAACTTCAAATCTAATAACTCTCTTATGATTTTCATACTGTTCATTGTTAATCTTATTTTCATTTAATTTTTGTAACTGTTCTTTATCCTTGTTGTAGATAGTGAGTTCAACTCTTGCATTAGATTTAGACTTATAAACTGTTAAATATGATGTATCATTATCTGCTAGTATGTTTTTGTGATAATAAGCTCTTATAATCGAACTTGGTGCAATATTTATAATTTGTTTAATCAAGTAATATTCCTCTAAAGAATGACAACGATAATCGAATTTGTAGTCTATTCTTGATAAAAGTATGTAATCATCAATAGTATTTAAACATTCAGAAGAAATATTAAAATGTTCATTCATTGCAACCTTTAATTCACTTATAATAGTTTTTTCACTTCTTCCTCGTACAAAGATATGAGGTAAAGTAATGGTTAAATAACCTGTTATACATCTGTAAGAAAAAGTATATGAAGCATATTCACATTCATTATATAGAAGATGTTGAGTATATTTACTGTTGTAATAACAGTCATCAATTATGTATATTTCTCCAGTTTTCTTATCTACTTTTTCAAACTGTTTCTTGACAAGTATAGATTTTGACTTAATTTTGTTAAATACATCATTATATAAATATGTAGAATGATGTAACCAATTTTTTAGAGGAACATGTAAACTTAATGTATCAACCTCACCTTTATCAATTCTTTTATCTAACTCATTAAATGGAAGATTTATTCTTGACATCTTATTTCTCATCTCCTTTCTTTAAAGATTTTAATTTACACATATATAGATGACATCAATTATTAGTGAGATATAGTATTAAAAAATGTGTTGAGGAAAAAGGTATTTACTTCTCATAACTTATTGACATCTTCTTCAATTACATATATAATAAACTATATACACTTGAAATATATGTATTGCAACTGTAATCGCCGTTGTGTTAAAAATATACAATATTGTTTCTATGTACACTCGAAACTTTATTGTTTTAACTGTCTATATTGTATCACAATTTATTGTGTTCGTCAACAATTATAATCTATAAATTATAGGTGTCGACAATAAAAAGGGGGAAAAGATGATAAATTCAGTAAAAGTTAGATATGACAAATTAAGAAATCAAGAATTAGTTTTAATTAAAAATGAGGAAAAAGTATATGATTTTGGAAAACTTATATTAGATTTTATATATGCTGATGTTAAAAAAAGGTATTATGAAATTATAAAAGATTCCAATGAGAACAACCATAATAAAATATATGAGAATTTAACTAATCTATTTAATACAGATGATACTATACTTTGTAAACTATTTTATGATGAGGATTATAAGAGATATTTAGTATATGGAAATTTATCAAATTATCTTGGTTCTTTTAAAAGATTTGATACAAAAACTAAATCTACAATAGTTATTGAAAATGTAAAACCTTTTAATTCTGAAAGAGATGCAAGAGTTAGAAGTCTTCTTGATAGTATAGAAAAAACACAATTAATCTATTTAGCAATACTAAACTTTTGTGATATGACTACTCCTTCTACACAAGATAACATTTATAATAGATATATAAATAAATTTATTTATGCCTGTAAGAAATTACCATATAGATTTACTCAAGCACCTCTAACTTATGATACATATAAAACAAATGATAAATGTTATAATAGTCATTATATTAATAGTAATAATATAGAAATTACTATTAATAGGTTAAAAGAAGATTATAATAAAGACAAATTACCTTCATGGGCTGATACAAACCCTATTGATGAATGTTATTATATTTGTTCTGATATTGATATGTTTTTTACTACTTTTATGTTTAGATGTTTTGAGAGAAAGTATATTATTCCTAAATGTAAAAATTGTGGTAAGTTCTTTGTACCTTATAAAAATAATAGTGCATTATATTGTGATAGACCTAGTCCTCAAAACCCTAATAAAACATGTAAAGAATATGAAGGCTCAAAACCTAAGGGACAAAATGAGTTGTATAGAAAAATATATCAAAAGAAATTCGCTAAGGCTAGTAGGAATAAAGAAGATTATAGTTTACAGAAGGAATTTGAAAATTGGAAAAAGAAGGCTCAAAAAGAAAAAGCTAAATATAATAAAGGAATTATATCAGATGAGGAATATAAACAATGGCTCATAGATAACGATAAGTAAAAATAGTAGATACTTCAAATTGTATCTACTATCTTTATATTATGCCACCATTTCTTTTAATTCCTTCTTATAAGTATAGTAGCTGTTTCTTGATATACCTACTAACTTTATAACTTCTTTATCTGTTAGAGTACCTTCAAAATCTTTTGAATATTTTATTATTAATGGTTTAGCTTCTTTTTCTTTTTTAGTTATTAAATTAGTTCCTTTAATTTGTCCTATTTGTTTACCTTCTAATCTTGCAGTAATTAAACCTTCTTTTGTTCTTTGATGTAAGTCTTGGACTTCTTTCTCTGCTTGGTCAAATGCTTTCTTAATCTGTTCTTTCGCTAATGCTAAGGTATATTTATTTAATGCAGATATAATTGTTTGCATTAATTCATCTGTTGCTTGATTTCCTGTGTTTAATTCTAATTTAATTTGATTATCTAAGGCTTTTCTATATACTTCTGTATTAATATATCCCTCTTTTAGAAATATTAGATTTATACCTTTATTAAATAAATCCTCATATAAGTTACAACCTTCTTCTGAATTTCTACTCATTCTTGAAACGGAATCAAAGACAAGTGTATCTCCTTCTTTTAGTATCTTTAGTAGATTTTCAAATTCTTTTCTTCCTTCTAACTTAGTACCTGTATATGTTTCTTTAATTATCCTTGCATTTGGATATTTTGCTAAGATATTTCTAACTTGTCTTTCTATATTCTGCTTTCCTGTGCTTATTCTTCCAATTCCATATAACATAATTTTTACCTACCTCTCTAAAAATTACTGTACCAAATCTAACCTTCGTTACCTTTGGTACTCTTAGCTTACCAAGATTTTTTAGAGCTTTCAAGTCCCTTTTGGTACTTTTTTTCATATCCTTACTTTTGGTACTAAAATTTAAAATAGGGAATAGGGGAACTGTAATTACATATTATAAGAAATTACTTCTAATAAAAAATAGTAGGTACATCTCCTGTATCTACTATTTGATTTATTACTACAACTTGGCTATTTAGTTATTATTTATATGTTCTTTAATAAATTTTGATTTTTTAAAATAATCCTCAAACCTTTCACATACACTCCACATTCTACTATAAACTGTCTGTGAAAGTATTTCGTATCTTTCTGTTATTTCATCTTTACTAATTTCAAATATTGTTTTACTATTATACATTTTCTTGATTTTTACTTCATACCCATTGTCTAATAAATAGTCAACAAAATATAACTCACATCTATTCATTTGATATTGATGTTCAACTCCTCTGTAATTTATAGCATTTCCTTCAATAAAATCATCACTTTCTATATATTTTATATAATTATTATAATTTTTTAAATACTCTTTATTATTCATTTAACACCTTTATATATTTATTTTCTAACTTTATTTATAATAATACTATCACATCTTTTTATTATTATCAAGCTGTAAATCCTATTGTAGGTTTACATGGTTTTGTTTTAATTTTTTCTACTACTGCTTTTATATCATCTGCTACTATTAAATCTAAATTGTTTGATTTATCCTTTATAATTCTGTTTGCCTGTTCCATCTTAATTTTCTCTGTTAGATTTCTTACTAACCTACCATTTGAAAAACTTTCTTTATTATTGATTATTTCATTATTAAAATAATCTTGTACTATTGACTTACAATTCCTACTTAGTTTAAATCCTTCTTGTTTCAACATATTATTAAATATCTTATATAGTTCTGTTTCTGTATAATTAGGAAAATCAATTTTAAATGCAATTCTACTTTCAAATCCAGAATTACTTTTCAACAATTCTTCCATCTCTTGAGGATAACCTGCAAGAATAACACACAAATTATCTCTGTGATCTTCCATAGCTTTTATTAGTGTACTAATACATTCTTTAGAATAATTATCCGTAGAAAGTAGGGAATAGGCTTCATCTATGAATAATACTCCACCAAGAGCTTTATTAACTACATTTTGTGTTTTTATAGCTGTTTGTCCTACATATCCACCTACTAAGTCTACTCTTGATACTTCTGTAAAGTTTCCTTCTAATATTCCATAATCTGCAAATATTTCTCCAATTATCCTTGCAACTTCTGTCTTTCCTGTTCCGAGGGTTACCCTTAAATACCATGTGTAAATTAGGTAGTGTTCCTCTTTCTTTATGTACTTGAATATAGTTTATAATTTGTTGTACCTGATGTTTTACTTCCTCTAAACCTACCAAACTATTTAATTTCTTTATGCCTTCCTTATGATGTGGACTTTTCATTATATGTAATTCTTCTTTTCCGATATAATCTATTTTCTTTTTATTGGCTCTTAATATTGCACCTATCAAACAGCTGTCTATTGTTTCTATATCATATCCAGTTAATGCTTCTAATTCTGCTGATGTTACTTTACATTCTAGTCCATGTTGTTTTATTGTATTTTTTATGTATTTAATCTTTTCTTGTTCAGAAGGCTCATTTATAGATATTTCCCATGTAAAGTTACTCTTAATCTTTTCTATCATTTTATGGTTATTATCATTGCATATAACTATAAATACTGCTGTTGGATAATCGTTTATTAACTTTTCTATTTTATAATCTCTTATGTTTTCATTATCTATTACATATAATTCATTATTTCTAACTTTGTTGTTCCTACTACTAATGTATGTTTCTGTTAATAATTCATAGTTTGGAGATGTTGTTATTCCTTCTTTATATAGTAGTTTATTTATTATATTTACTATTTCAGAATAGTTATTATTATTGCAATATAATACCATATTTAAGTTTCCTATTTTGATTTTGTTCTTCTTATATAGTTTGATGTAATCTGCATACATTTTGATTACTTCTTTTGTTCTTTTAGGAATGCCTAAACATGAATCTAAACTCTTTAATATCTGTTTAGTTGTTTTAGACTTTATTTGTATTTCTTCTTCTATATTTTCTTTAGCTTCTGCTTTAGATTTTATTACACTATCCATTTATTGCACCTTCTTTCTAACTTGTATAGCTATTAGCTATACAACATTAATCAAAAAATGTCAAAGCCATAAAAATAAACCCTGATACTTTAAAATCAAGGTTTATGTGTATTTTACTATAAAATATTGTTGCGAGGTTTAGTTCTAAGGGGTTTTTATAGTCTTATCCTTATAACTGCATATCCTAATTTTTATTTATTTTAAAATTTTGTATTAAACATTTAAACATATTTTTGTTCTCCCCTTATAATCTAATCATACTTACATCACAAATAAAATCGTTAGTATTATTAAGATTACTACTACTATTATAATTATCTTCTTTTTACTTTTCTGTTTAGTTTCCTTTTTTTCATTTATCTTTTCTTTTGATTTCCTAATTAGTAATAATATTATAAGTACCACTAAAAGTATAATACTTATTCCATATATTATAATTAATATATCTCCTTTAAATATTTTGTTGTTTCCTTCTACTCTTATTGGGCTTTTATCTGCTTCTGTTATTTCTTTAATTTCTTCTTGTTTATTATCTTTAAGTTTATTCTCTATTATTTCTCCATTTGATAATTCTACATAATTCATAATCTGTGTATCACGCATTAAATCTAAACTATCTTCATAAGAAATCCAAGCTGTTCCGTTGTTACCCCAATTACTACCCCAAGAATTCAATACTAACCATGCTCCATCATTTTCAGGTTTTTCATAATAGAAATTATCTTTTGAATAATTATCGTCCCAACCTATAATTAGTACCCCATGAAAACTACCTGAATATTTTTCTTTATGATATATTCCACCTTTATATTTATGCCATTGATTATCAGTTATAACAGCAGTATCAGCCCCTCCATAGCTCATAATATAATTTTTTAACATTTCAGGTTCTACACTAATAGATAAAAAATTAAATTCTGCTACTGCCTTTGATGTTGCTTCATTATATTTCTTTTGATTTTCCTCATTTACTACATAATCTTTAGTAGGAAAATCACTCTCTAATACTTGTTTTCCATAAGTTCCACCAAATTCTTTAAAATATGCCATATAAGCTTCTGATAAATTATAGTTAATTCCTTTGGTTTTCTGTAAAAATGTTTCTACCATCTTTGTTCTTGAATACTCATCACACCATGGTCTAGTTCCTTGATTTTCTACCTCAATACTTATATCATTTCTTAAATCATATTTACTTGGTATCTCTGTTTGTTCTTCTGTTGCATATACACATAAATTGCATGATAAGACTAAAATTAAAATAGTAATACTTAATATTTTCTTTTTCATGTTTAACACCTCTTATAATTATTACTTATGTTTCTTTGATTTTAAGATTATTCCAATTATTAATAATATAACTGCAACTGCAAATACAATTATAAATATATTTTGTTTCTTTGAATTTTGTTTAGTATCTTGTACATCATCTTTATCAAGTCCTGCTTGTTTTCTAAAAACATCATCAACTTGTTTATCATGTTCTTTTTGTTTTTCTCTATCTTCTTTCATATCTTCAGTTTCAATAGTTTCTCCATTTGCTAAAGTTACACTTCCTATAAACTGAGTGTGTTCTAAATCAATATCATAATCTTCATAAGAAATCCAAGCTGTTCCGTTGTTACCCCAGTTGCTACCCCAAGAATTTAATACTAACCATGCTCCGTCATGTTCAGGTTTTTCATATACAAAGTTATTTCTTGAATAGTTATCATCCCAACCTATTATTACAACTTGATGACCTCCTCTATATTGGGTAATTTCATCATTATGATATATCCCACCTTTATAATTATCCCATTGTTTATCACTTGTAACACTTACAGATACTGCACCATATTTTATTATATATTCTTTTATTGTATCTTTATCTCTGTTAATATATACTAAGCTCTCGAAGTCTTTAACCACTTCTTTTGCAGATGCTTCATTTACTTTTTGGTCTATATTTTCTATCTGTGAAAATCGTTTATTTGGGAAATCACTCTCCAATACAAGATGTGTTTGTCCGTTGATAAGCATAATAAGTTTCTGATAAGTTATAATTTATACCTTTTGCTTTTTGTATAAAAGTTTCTATCATCTTCATACATGTATAGTGGGTACACGAAGGACCATCATGATATTCTTCTTTTGTTAATTCTATTTGATTTTCTACTCCTATGTTTATATCATTCCTTAAATCATATTTACTTGGTATATCTGTTTGTTCATCTGTTGCATATACTGTACTAAAAATTGCTATAAGTATTGTTATTGTTAGAAATAAACTAATTAAAAACTTTTTCTTCATATCATTACCTCATTTCTTTCTACATTATACTACAAAATTCGACATAATTTTACTTGAAATATATGGAAGTGAACTCATTAAGTATATGTTCTGATTCCAAATTATCAAAACTATTCTTAATACTAAATATTTCCTTGATTCCTTCCTTTAGTCTATCTGCATTTTCTTCTAATAATCTTTCATTTACTGTTGCTAAATTTATCATTAAACAAATATGATGATATGTTTCATTGTCTACTATGTCATCTATTATGTACTTAGGTATCCTAAATCCAAAATACTTTTCTAATGTTTCTTGTATTAACTTTTGCCTTTGTAATCTTATCTCTATTTGTAGCTTTTCTTTGTTTATATCTTCTGTTGAATAATCTTCTAAACTGCATTGCATAATATAAATAGCTCCTTCCACTATGATTATAACATATTCACTCAATATTTTGAATGGTTTTGTTGAAATTTCACTCAATTTGTTGAGTGGATTTTAAACTATACTTTGTTAAAATTAAGGAAATGTAGTAAAGGTGGGGGATAGATGGAATTTTCAGATGTAGTCGCTTTAAAAATTAAAGAATTAATGGAACAGCAAAATGTAACAACTTATAAATTGCAAGACTTAACTGGTGTTTATAGTTCTACTATTACAATGTTCTTAACTAGACAAACTAAAACCATAAGACTTGAAAACTTGCTGTATATCTGTGAAGGTCTTGGAATAAGTTTATCCGAATTTTTTGCAGATGAAAGATTTAAAAATGCTGAAGCTAAAGACTGGCTTAAAAAGAAAAAGGAGAAATAACTGATTTTATAGTATTATCAATTATTTCTCTTTTTTAATATTATTAAAATGATATTCCTTCCTTTATTCCTAATTTAAAAGTTTCTATTTTTTCTAATCTTTCTATATCATCATCTAAACTAATATATTCAAGTACAGCTTTTAATTCTTCTTTAGTTAAATCTACTACTTGTCTGTCCTCTACGAATGTTCTAACATTAGGATATTTATTTTTAATTGCTCTCATTTTATCTGTTATTTCTTTATAATCTTTTGTTTTGCTCCATATATTAAACCTATTATCCTCTATATACTGCATTATGCTGTCTATATAATTATAAAAGAAATTATCATTTGAATTTTGTTCATCTTTTAGTTTGCTTTTTATCCTTTGTTTTTCTAATGACAATTCTTTATCTAAACAATATCCATATATAAAACTTTGTTCTGCTGTAAGATTTTCCATTTCATCTCGATATGTTTCCCATCTGTCAAATAAATCTTTTTGTTTATATGTTAATGTTTGTCCTAGTTTTTCTTCTGTTTCTACTATTTTACTTAAAACTTTATCATATAAATCATTTGTTTTAAATGTTTCTTCTATGTAATCGTGATACATTCTTAACAATGTTGGTGTTATTTCTTTATTTCCTTTTAATTCACTTTCAAACTCTTTATTAAATTGTTTAACATAGGTTAATTTATTTTCCATTCCCATGTATTTGCTCCTTTCCTAAAATCAAATTTAAACTATTTTTTATCTTAATAGTACAGTTTGTTGCTTTTAAAATTAGCTTTTAATTGTCCGTAAATCTCGTTTGAATGTCCTATATGCTTTAATCTACATTGATGTTATTTTCTTTAAATACATTTGCTATTTCATTTTGTATAATACTATCCACATAATCATTAAAATCTTCGCTTTCTACAACTCTACTAACAATTTCATCAATATAGCTTATTTCAATTTTATTATTTTCTAATTCATCTTCATAAGATGTTTCTATTAAATTCAAAACTGTTGTTTTAACTGCTCCGTAGTAATTACATTCTATTTCTTCTCTTATAGTATCAATGTTATTTATAGTTAATTTTTTATGATTCAATTTTTACACCACCTTTATTTTTAATCTACATTAAATACTTCTTGTAACTGACTTTTTAATGCTCTTGATATTTTAACCATAGCTTTGTAACTTGGATTATCTCTTGTACCTTTTTCTAAATGATTTATATAACTTGATGAAAGTTCTGTCATCTCTGCAAGTTCATATTGCTTTATTCCTTGTTGTTCTCTGATTTCTCTTATTCGGTTTTCCATGTTACCAACCTCTTTATCTTACCATTTTCAACTTCTATTCCAACATCTCTTGCAATAAATTCAATAACTCCTTCTTTTGATGTGTCAAATAACACTACTGTTACCCAACCCTTTTTTAGATATAGCTTTTCTTTCTTCCATTCTTCTTTATGTTTATGTATTGCTAACATATACATTTGGCTATCAAAAATTACTACATGATATATTTTTATAGTTTTTTCCTGTTCAAATATTTTTATCATATCCACAATTTTACCATCAAATATAATTTCTGTTCCAGTTTCTTTTACTTTAGATACATATACTTTGTTGTTATCCTTAAAGTCTTTGATTATTTTAGAATCTAATTTTAGTATTTCTAATCTTTTAATAGCTTCTTGTTTTAATTCATCTTTCACTTTCTACACCTTCTTTTTTAATTACAAATATTGTGCATATCTTGTACTAATGCTTTTTATCCATTCTTTATCAACTCTATCTAAATATGTACTCCATGCTTTCTTGTTACTATTCCACCACCACTTACGGCTTTTTAATGCAACTATTAACTGTCTTTGAATTCGCATAGGAAATCTTATATATGCTCTATCTCCTTCAATATATGCTGTAAAATTCTCATCTTCGTATATAATTTCCTTTGTGATCTCCTTGATTTCTCCATTCATTGAATTTTGATAAACTTTAAATATAATGCTGTTCTTTCTCCATTTGAATTTTGGATAATACTTCTCATAAAGTTCAACAAATTTCTTGTTATCTAAATATGCCAATTTAACTAAATGTTCTCTTGGGTCAAAACCTCTTTCTTCGCAAAAATCTATCATATTCATAGTTAGTTCAATATCTCTTGCTGTTGTATCTATTTTAGAATTTTTTAATTGTTCTCTTAAATCATCAAACCAACTACAAAAGTCATGTGTTGCTTTAAATACTTGGTCGCTCTTGTCTAATCTTTTTGAATTATAATTTGCAGGTCCTGCCACCATCACACTAACATGTTGAGCTTCATATTCTAATATTTTTGAATATCTTTTATGTACTTGTTCTAATATCTTCTGTTTCTTATTGTTTGGAATATCCCAACTTAAAACCTCATCTATATATGATTTATAACTTTGTGCTGATATATCTCCTCTTGTTCCATTAAAACTATTATAATTTGCTCTATGTATTAAGTTTTCATCTAATTGTTTTATTTGTAATTCCATTTTCTAATCATCTCCATTATCTAAATATAATTGTTCTGACCCTAATCTTTTAATTTCCTGCACCTGTCTATTATTTTCTTCCCATTCCTTGATTTTAAAATCGCTATGGTCTATTACTGCATTTATTATGTCTTGTGTACTAAGTAGGAAATTATAAATATGTTCATAATTACTATTACAATTATTCTTATTTCTTCTGAAAGATTTGACATCTCTTTCAAATCTATTGTAACTATCTAATAGTTTAAATATTAGCTCCAGTCTTTCCTGATTATCTAATGCAATATATCTTAAATCTGCTCCTGCTCGTGGTGGTGTTACTTGACTTAGATTTCTACATGCTCCTTCGACCTGTTCTCTCATCTTGTTAAGATTAACATTTGATATTATATTTTGTTGCAATGCAATTATTTGTTCTTCTTCCAAGTCTGATAACTCTATATTCTGCATTTGCTTTAGTATCAATTCATTTGCCAATATAACCACCTTCTTTTTATTATTTAGTTTCTGCATTTAATTTTAGTAACTGCTCATCTGTTAGTTGTTCTGTAATATCAATTAGTTTCTTTATGTTTCTTCTCTTATTAGGTGTTTTATCTAATATAATATTTTTTCCTTTTTCTTCGCATATTGCTGTTTCTACATCTTTAATATAATTAAATTTATCAATATGTAATATTATTTGATTTTCACTATTATAACTAAGGCTAAATTCAAAGAAACCTGTATCATCTATTTTTAATTTTTTAAATAATGTTTTTTGGGAATGATAAACCCAAAATACTATATTGAATTTCCAATTATTACTGCATTTATGATTTATTTCCATTATCTGCTGTTTAGTCATTGATATTGCCATGTTTAAACCATCTCCTTTTTACTTGTCATACTTTGGGTCTTTCTTTACATATTTTAGTTCATCTATACACTCTTGTTTTGTATCTCCAAAAATTGATACTGTATCATATTCAGTTACCCAAGGCTCTTTTAGTGCTAAACACCATCTTCCATCTTCTGTTTTTTCCCAATATTCAATTTTTTCTTTATCTGATTTTTTCATATTATTGCTCACAACCTATCTTTATTTTATTACTGAATTAGTCATCTTTTCTAATAGTTATAAATTTAATTATATTTTCATTTATTCTATAATTTCTCTCTAATTCTGAAATTATGCTAGGGTCAGCTTCAAAATAAATTACTATATAATATCCTTCTTTACATTTACTTATTTCATAAGCTAATCTCTTAACTCCCATTTTATCTACTTTTGTAACTTCTCCATTTTGATTTATTAAGTCTGTTATTTTTGTGATTATTCCTTCAATTTCTACTTCATCTAAATTTGGTCTAATAATAATTACACTTTCATAGTCATTCATTGTTTTAGTTTCTCCTTTTCATATTTTAATTTTAAACAACTTTATTTTTTACTGGTATAACTTGTTTCCTGTAATTTATTAATTTAAGTGTCGTAAATCCTCGTTGAAAGCTGACATACCAGTATTTTGATGTTTTAATATTATTTAGTGGAATTTTTGAAATCCCCATTTTCTAAATAACTTCTCTAGTTTGTTATATTCTGCTGTTCCTTTTGCTGTTGTTACATCTCTTGGATAATAACAATTTCTTTCTGCATTGTAGATTCCACCATTTACAAAATGATGTCTTGATAGTTCTAAAATTTCTTTGTTACTGTTTCCACTACTGCCAACACCTCTAATCCCTAAAGATATTTCAAAGTTTTTCAAACCTAATTTATATAAATTAGATGGTGTAACTTCTTCAATGTTGGTATTTAACCATGGCTCTTGCATTTCTTGTCCCATTTCATCATAGGCTTTTACTATGTAACCATTATCTCTTAATGTTATCCAACTTCTTGTATTTCCTGTTAGTCCATAGGCTACCAAAGAGCCACTTGGTCTTTGTACAAAATCCTGATATATAACCTGCGACTTCTTTTTAAAGTCCTTAGCAATTTTCAAAGCTACATTTACATTATTGATAAAGGCTATCCTGTTTCCTTGAACGCAAAGAAATAGGAGTTTTAATCTGCCAATCAATTCTCCTATTTCTCTAAATTCTTCATCTGTTATACTATCCAAAACAGTTATTTTTGGACTTCCTTTTTGTTTAGAATAACTAATAATTTCTTTTAATTTTACATCTTTTAACGGAATATTCCACATTTTTTACTTACCTCATCTCTGCCGATTTCTGTTGTTAAAATCCTGTTTTTCTTACTCTCCCAGCTGATGAAGTAGCTTAACACAAAATTTACTGTTAGTAAACTCCCTCGTTAAAAAATTTATCTTATAAGTTTTAAAATATGTCAAGGGATTTATTTTTATTCAAATTTGTTATTTGTTTAGTTCCCTTAATAGTTCAAGTGCTTTTTCTAATTCTACTATACTATTTTCTCCTAACATATTTAAAGTCCTGTAATCTTTTTTTAGTATAGTATTTATTTCTATTTCTTGTAATATCTGTTCTACTAGCAATGATACATCTATATATGTTCCTCTTAGACAATATATTTCTTTCTCATTAACTTTTAGAGGTTTTGCATTATTTATAGTTCTATCTAACTTATCCATTTTGTAACTCCTTATGTTTAAATTTTTGATTCAATAAATCTACTCTTTCTTGTAATGTGTAATTCTTCTCATCATTTATACTATTTTCTAAAATATAACTAACATTTGCAAGTAATGTTACGGATTTACTTAAAGCTGTTGCTACATATTCATAGTCTATATGATTTAACTCGGTTATACATTGCACATTAAAATTGATATTTTCAATAATTCTTTCTAAATTTGCAGAGTTTCTTATAACATCATAATTTCCCTCGCGAATATCTTTCTTCAATTCATAGACCTTCATTAGCAACATCTCCTATTATATTTTTCTTATTCTATTAATATTTTACCAACAGAAAATAAAAAATAGTAACTTACATTTTTTATAAGTTACTATTCAAAATTTTGTGTTTCCTGTGTTTTCTGTTATCCTTTTATTCTTTTTATATCTTCCTCACTTAGTCCTGCTAGTCTTAGTCCTTCATCTGTATATCCATAATCAAATGCTTCTTTACATACTTTATCTGCAAATATATATTTATAGGTATCAAAAAACAAATTAAAACTTATTTTATTTTTCATTAAATTACCCATAGCTTTTAATATTCTTGCATTTCCTTTTAACTCTCCTTCAAAATATTCAAAACTATCATAATCAAATATATGGTCGTAATAAACCTCTCCATAATTTGAAATATAATATCCACAGCCATTCATATCAGAGCTGTCATGACTTCCTTTATCTAAAATTTTCTGAAAGTCCTCATTCCAATTACATAGCCATTCTAAAACAAATACAGTTTTCCCACCTTCAACATCTGTTTCTGCATTAAATATTGTTCTTGATGGTGCTGTTAGTAAATCTCCTTTTTTAAATGGTGTAGGAATATTTAAACAAATTCCATCTGTTTCTGGATATTCATTTGTACTATATATATTTATTAGTTCTAGCTGTTTATTTTCTATGTTATATTTTTCTATAATTCTTATGCCATTTCTCTCTAAAGTTCTTTTTATTAGCTGTATCTTTAATATTTCATTATCTGTATCCTCTTTTAATTCTTGATATAATGCCATACATACATCATCATAATTTTTATAAAAATTTTCACTTTCTTCAAATCCATGTGAATATGAATTTCTATAACATATTTCATAAGTATAAATCATATTTTCAGATTCCGTTTGTATTTCTTTCCTTAAATCTTTTATTCTTTGGATTTCTTCTTGTATCATATCTTTTACACTATCATAGTGTTTACAATTCATTCTTTCAATTACTTCCATATCAGGATAATCTGATATTAGTTCTTGATATGCAGTTATTTTCTCATCTATGCTCATTCTTTTATTTCTATAAATTAATACTGCCAGTTCTTCTGTATTAAATTGATGTTTTATCTTTTTGCAATGTTCTTGAATTGCTTTTGAATTGATTAAATTATATATATCCATTTTTTTATTCCTCCAATATTTTAAATTCATCTATTCCAACTGATAAACCTAAACTACTTCCATTCTCCCAGTTTACATGGATAGTTCCTATATCATCTACATATTGTACTATTCCTAATGTTCCTGTTGGTACTGGTGCAATTAAATCATACATCTTAACTAATTCTATTTTAGTTCCTGCAACATATTTTTCTCTTATGTATTTTATTTCTTCTTGTGTATGATTTTTCGTTTGACTTTGCTTATCTAATACTAAAATAATATCATCTAATTCAGATACATCAATTATTCCTTCTAGTCTATCAGGACTTACTCTAACCTTTAGCTTTCCATCAAATTCTGTTATTGTTAATGTTTTGTATACATCTTGTTCTCCATCTCTATTGTATAAATATTCTAATGTCAAAGAGTTACCTGATATAATTAGATTTACTCTATCCATGTACTTATCTGCTACCTTTTTAACTACTTCAATTAAAAGTTCCATTTTATTACCCCCATTATAATCAAATTTAAACTATTTTATCTCTTTGGATATATAATTTGTTGTTTATTATTTTTAATTCCAAACGTGCCAAACCTCGTAATGAAGTCCACCATTTAAAATTAAATCTACAACAAATTTTATACCAAAACATCTATCATCAAGTATTTACTTACGCAGTCAGTGAAGTAGCTTAACATATTAATTTGGATTTTGCAAATGTTTGATATTTAAGCATTATATAAAATAAGAAAACTGCTAAACAAATATTGATATTGTTTAACAGTTGTGATATTATAATAATCAATAGAATATTATTAAGTTTATATTATATAAGATTTATTCTAATATTTTTACCCAACTTTTGTGAATTTTTACCCAACTTTAAGGGATAATATAACACTATTTAAAATAATATAAACTTATTTAAGATAAGTATGAAAAATGTATATGTGTTGATTCTATTATGTTTGGTGTTTTTTTCTTAGAGTAATAACAATTTCAAAAATTACTCTAATTTTCAAAATGTGGTGGACTCTTAATCACAAGGTCGGAGGTTCGACCCCTCTATGGCGCACCAAAAATAAAGTTAAAATAAAGATAGAGCCACTCTTAACAAAGTGATTAAGAGTAGCTCTTTTTAGACTATCCATAAAAATTCTATGGAAAGATTAAGAAATGAGATTATAGATAAATGTTTATGAATTCATTTTTTTCGTCTTTTTCTTGAAATGCCATAACATCATATCCACTATTTTTAAAGTCTATTTGTCTTTGAAAACAGAGCATAAGATTGATAATATAATAGCCAAAACAAAGTTGTGGCATTGGGATTTGAGAACGATTACATAAATGTTCTAAATATTGACTACCAATAAAATGATCCGTATTTGCCATATACTCTGAAAGGTCTTTTTGGAATAGAAAAATAGGCAATAAAAGAAGGATTGACATTATGTCTACCGAAACAGTATCTATGTTATTTTTAACGAAAAAAGGATTATTTATAGCCCCTCCAAGTCCTAAATGGTGCATTGCTATTCCTTGAGCAACAACCCATTGCTGTTCTTTATAGGTTATATTGGGAGACAAAGAAATCGTTTTTTCCTGTAACCATCCATAGACTTGACTAGGAAACGAAAGATTTGATCGGTAAATATCAAAACCTAAATTTTCTGCAACAAATTTAATATCAATCGGCAAGACCAACTTTTCAAGATTTTCTTTGTAAACATCATGTAATACCTTTTCCATTCTATTTGAAAAGTCCCAATATTCATTTAACATGTTAAACTGATCTAATAAATCGTTCATAATACCTCCTATTAAGTAAATCTCATTTTATTTATACAAGAAACGAAACAATTATACAATGAATTTACATAAAAGTAAAGATGAAAATATAATATTTTAATACAACTATAGAATTTACATGGATTTGAGTACAAAAACATATATGTATTGAATTATACTATCAAAATGTGTTAAAATTATATAAGTAAAAGATAAGAAAAAGGGGTGAAATTTGTGTTTAAGATATACAATTCAGATATTCAAACAAACCAATTAAAACAAATAGAAAAGATAGAAAAAGGATGTTGGATTAGTATGGTAAATCCAACAGAAGCAGAAATAAAAGAAGTATGTAAAAAAACAAAAATAGCAGAAGAGTTTATTAGATATTCATTAGACTTTGAAGAAAAAGCGAGAATTGACAGTGAAGAAGATGATGGAACAATTCTATTTATAGTAGACGTACCAATAATAGAAAAAGAAAAAGACACAGAAATTCACACCACAATGCCACTTGGAATGATAGTAGTGAGAGATGATTATTTTATAACAGTATCCCTAAAGAAAAATATAATAATAGACAATTTTGAAAGAAAAAAAATAAAAGCATTTTCAACCTATAAAAAAAGTAGATTTCTATTTCAAATAATGTATACAAATGCATCACATTATCTAACATACCTAAAACAAATAAACAAAGAAACAGAAATAGCAGAATCTATTCTAAAAAATTCAATGAAAAATAGAGAACTATTAAAGTTACTAAGTTTAGAAAAAAGTTTAGTGTATTTCACAACATCATTAAAATCAAACGAACTTGTTATGGAAAAAACACTAAGAGGAAAAATACTAAAATTATATGAAGAGGATGAAGACATACTAGAAGATGCAATAGTAGAAAATAAACAAGCAATAGAAATGAGTGGAATATACAGAGACATATTAAATGGAACAATGGATGCATATGCATCAATAATATCAAACAACCTAAATGGAGTTATGAAATTTTTAACATCAATTACAATAATACTTGCAATACCAACATTAATTGCAAGCTTATGGGGAATGAACGTACCAGTACCATTACAAGGACACCCATATGGATTTATAATATTATCACTAATATGTATAGTAGTTACAATAATATCAATACTATTATTAAAAAGAAGAGATTTATTAGATTAAAGAAAAATTTGGAAAACAAAAAAAGAATAAAAAACGACAAAAGGCATAATAATAAAATAGAAAAAACATCATAGAGCTTTTTCTAGAAGGAGTGAAAACTATGAAAATAATTGACAAAATTGCCTTAGTGTTAGTTATTATAGGTGCAATAAACTGGGGATTAATAGGATTTTTTAATTTTAATCTAGTAGAAATGATATTCGAAAATATGACAATAATATCAAGAATTATATATGCATTAGTTGGAGTTTCAGGACTATGGGCAATAAAACTATTATTTGATAATGACTAAAACAAAAGTGGTCGCATTTTATGCGACCATTTTTATTAGTAAGAAACTACTCCTTTTTAAAATAAATGTAGGGGCGAGCATTGCTCGTCCGTGTGGCAAAGCTTTTATTCCAAAATCCATTGCGAAAAACAAAAAAAGCATGTATAATAGAACAGTATAAAATAGAGGAGGAAGAGAAATGTTAGTTGCAAATGGAGTAACAATACGTTTTGGAAAAAGAGTATTATTTGAAGACGTAAATATTCGCTTTGGAAAAGGAAACTGTTATGGAATAATTGGAGCAAATGGAGCAGGAAAGTCAACATTTTTAAAAGTATTGTCAGGAGAAATAGAACCAAGTAAAGGTGAAGTGTCTGTAGAAAAAGGAGAAAGAATATCAGTATTAAAACAAGACCACTTTGCATATGAAGAAGAAAGAGTTATAGATACTGTTATTATGGGAAATAGCGAGCTATACAAAATAATGAAAGAAAAAGACGCTATATATGCAAAACCAGACTTTAGTGAAGAAGATGGAATGAAAGCTGCAAAACTAGAAGAACGTTTTGCAGAACTAGATGGATGGAATGCAGAATCAGATGCAGCAGTACTTTTAAACGATTTAGGAATAGAAACAGAAAAACACTATAAATACATGAAAGAACTAGAAGCAAGAGAAAAAGTAAAAGTATTACTTGCACAAAGTCTATTTGGAAACCCAGATGTATTATTACTAGACGAACCAACAAATGACTTAGACTTAAAAAGCATTGATTGGCTACAAGAATTTTTAATAAACTTTGAAAACACAGTAATAGTAGTATCACATGACCGTTATTTCTTAAACAAAGTATGTACACACACAGCAGATGTAGACTTTGGAAAAATAACAGTATATCCAGGAAACTATGACTTCTGGTACGAATCAAGCCAACTTGCATTAAAACAAGCAAAAGAAGCAAACAAGAAAAAAGAAGAAAAAATAAAAGAACTACAAGACTTTATAGCAAGGTTTAGTGCAAATGCATCAAAATCAAAACAAGCAACATCAAGAAAAAAATCATTAGAAAAAATAGAATTAGAAGAAATAAAACCATCAAACCGTAGGTATCCGTATGTGGATTTCAAACCAGAACGTGAACCAGGAAAAGAAATACTAGAAGTAAAAAATATATCAAAAACAATAGATGGAGAAAAAATACTAAATAATATCTCATTTACAGTAAAACCTGGAGATAAAATAGCATTTTTAGCAGATAACGAAAACGCAAAAACAGTATTATTCCAAATTATTGCAGGAGAAATAGAACAAGATGAGGGAGAAATAAATTGGGGAACAACAATTACAAATAGTTACTTCCCAAAAGATAATAATTACCTATTTACTGGAGATATAAACTTAGTAGAATGGCTAAGAGGATATTCTAAAGACCCAGATGAAACCTTTGTAAGAGGATTTTTAGGAAGAATGCTATTTTCAGGAGAAGAGGCACTAAAAAAAGTAAATGTACTATCTGGAGGAGAAAAAGTAAGATGTGTATTATCAAAAATGATGCTTTCAGGAGCAAACTTTTTAATATTAGATGAACCAACAAACCACTTAGACATGGAAAGTATTACATCTGTTAATGAAGGAATGAAAAACTTCAAAGGAAATTTACTATTTACATCACATGACCATCAGCTAACACAAACAGTAGCAAATCGTATAATAGAAATAAAACAAGATGGAAGCTTAATAGACAAAGAAGTAACATATAATGAATATTTAGGTATAGAATAAAGGAGAATAATTATGCGGGAACATTATACAAACAATAGCCGAAGAATTAAATATAAAAGAAACACAAGTAGAAAAAACAATAGCACTAATAGACGAAGGAAATACAATTCCATTTATAGCACGTTACCGTAAAGAAGTAACAGGAGGGCTATCAGACGAAATCTTAAGAGACTTAGGAGAAAGACTTACATATTTAAGAAATTTAGAGCAAAGAAAAGAAGAAGTAACAAAATCAATAGAAGCACAAGGAAAACTAACAGAAGAAATCATAAAAGATTTAAGTGATGCAATAACACTTGCAGAAGTAGAAGACATATATAGGCCATATAAACAAAAGAAAAGGACAAGAGCAACAATAGCAAAAGAAAAAGGTTTAGAACCATTAGCAAACATAATAATAGAACAAGAAGAAAAAGAAGATATACAAAAAATAGCGGAAAACTATATAGATGAAGAAAAGCAAGTAAACACGACAGAAGAGGCAATTGCAGGAGCGTTAGACATAATAGCAGAAAACATATCAGATGACCCAAATTACAGAAAACAAATAAAAAGAATATGCTATAGGGAATCAACACTTCAAACAAAAGCAACAAAAGCAGAAGAAAAATCAAATTATGAAATGTACTACGAATTTAGCGAAAATGTAAATAGAATACCAAGCCATAGAATATTAGCAATAAATAGAGGAGAAAAAGAAGAATTTATAAAAGTAAAAATAGAAAAACCAGAAGATAAAATAATAAACATTATAGAAAAAAGAGTAATAAAAGGACAAAACCAATTTACTACATACCTAAAAGAATGTATTTTAGATAGTTGGAAAAGACTAATAGAACCATCAATAGAAAGAGAAATAAGAAGTGATTTAACTGAAAAAGCAGAAGAACAAGCAATAAAAGTATTTGGGAAAAATGCAAAACAACTACTACTCGGAGCACCACTAAAAGGACTAACAGTAATGGGATTTGACCCAGCATATCGTACAGGTTGTAAAATTGCAGTTATAGATGAAACAGGAAAACTATTAGACACAGTAACCGTATACCCAACAGAACCACAAAATGATGTAGAAGGAGCATCAAAAACACTTCTAGCACTAATAAAAAAACATCAAATAAACATGATAGCAATAGGAAATGGAACTGCTTCACGTGAATCAGAAATGTTTGTAGCAGACTTAATAAAAAAGGCAGACCATGAAGTACATTATGCAATTGTATCAGAAGCAGGGGCCAGTGTATATTCAGCATCAAAACTTGCAACAGAAGAATATCCTGATATAAACGTATCATTAAGAGGCGCAATATCAATTGCAAGAAGACTACAAGACCCACTAGCAGAACTTGTAAAAATAGACCCAAAAGCAATAGGAGTAGGGCAATATCAACACGATGTTAACCAAAAAAGATTAGAAGAAAGCTTAACAGGAGTAGTAGAGGATGCAGTAAACAAAGTAGGAGTAGATGTAAACACTGCAACACCGTCATTATTATCATACGTATCAGGGTTAAACAATACAATAAGCAAAAACATTGTAAAATATAGAGATGAAAAAGGAAAACTAAAAACAAGAAAAGAACTACTAGAAGTACCAAAACTAGGGAAAGTAGCATTTACACAATGTGCAGGGTTTTTACGTATATATGATGGAGACAACCCATTAGAAATAACGGCCGTTCATCCAGAAAGCTATAAACAAGCAGAAGACCTATTAAAACAAATAGGTTATAAAAAAGAAGATATACTAGATAAAGAAAAACTATCAAAAATTAAACAAGCACTAAACTCATTAGACACAGCAAAAACGGCAAAAGAATTAGACATAGGAGAAATGACATTAACAGATATAATTTTAGAATTAACAAAACCGGGAAGAGACCCACGTGAAGACATGCCAAAGCCAATATTAAGAAATGATGTATTAAAATTAGAAGACTTAAACGAAGGAATGGTATTAACAGGAACAGTAAGAAATGTAATAGACTTTGGAGCATTTGTAGATATAGGAGTAAAACATGATGGACTAGTACATATTTCTGAAATGAGTGATAGTTTTGTAAAAAATCCATTAGATATAGTAGCAGTAGGAGATGTAGTTAAAGTAAAAGTAATAGGAATAGACAAAGAAAGACAAAAAGTGAAACTAAGCATGAAGATATAGAAACAAAAAAAGAATGGAAAACCATTCTTTTTTTGTTTCTAGGAAATTACCCTATTTTAAATTAAAAACGTAGGGGCACGTTTAAAGGGAATTCCCGTGAGACATGACACCACTGTGACCTTTTTAGTTTTTGTTTTGCTTATTCTTTAACAGGATTATCATTTTCTACATTTTGTGAAGAAGTAGAATTACCTGCTAAATCTTCATAGAAGCAAACAAAAGCGACCATTATATATGGCATTAACCATAATAGACCTATACCTAAAGTAAATCCACAAAGAATAGACCATCCAATAAAAGTAAGACCTAACCAGAAAAATCTCCAACGGTTTCCTCTCATTAAAGATTCACTTGTTTCTACAATTTCTTTACCAGATTTATCTTGGTTATCGTATAATATGTAATAAGATAAAGAATATAAATATCCTTTAATTACTGCATAAATTAAAGAAACGATATATCCAATTATTCCAATAATAAAAACTCCACCAAAACCAGCAGACATACCTACATATGAATGTGAAGAATAAGTTGTTGCCATAAGACCTGCAACAGATCCACCCATACCAACTACCATAATAATTGCGAATACAACAACAAGAACTATTGGAACAATCATTTTTAGAAGCATATTACCAAATACACCCCAAACTTTACCGAAATTTGAAAATCCAGTATTTAAAAAATCTGTATAAGTTACTTCTTCATCTCTTTTTAATTTCATAAAAGAAACTAAAATTCCAAAAGAAATAGGTAAAGAAATAACAAAAGCTACAAGGCTACCAATAACAGGAATAAGACCAAGTACAAAGTTTATAACAAAAGTAATTACTGCATAACATAAAGTAATAAGTGCAGCTTTTCCCCATTTGCCTTGTAAAGATTCACGAGCTTTTGCTCTTAATTCTGATGCTACCATAAAACATCCTCCTTTTTTTATTTTTCGACTTAAATATACATTAGTTTCAATAATATGTCAAGATAAAACCCAAAGAAAAAATAGAAAGTAGTATCTACTTGTTATTTTTCACAGCCGATATAATATCTCTATATGAATATATTTTGTAAGAACCCTCCGTCAGTGCTTCGCACTGCCACCTCCCTTAGGTAAAGGAGGCTTTCCTCTACAATTCAAAATAAACTATTCTAATCTAAACAGTAGAGTAAAGGCCCCTTTATTCAAGGGGGCTGTCAGCGAAGCTGACTGGGGGTTCTAAAAATGATATTATTTTTTAGCTGTGAATTATAGTATCTACTTTCTATCATATATATGTATTAAAAAATTATTTATACCTATCTTGAATTTCTTTTATTTCATCATAACTATTATTCAAAATATCTAAAAATACATCAGCAAGTTTTGGATCAAACTGAGTACCTTTACATCTTTCAATTTCAGAGGCAACCACCTCAAGAGGCAAAGCATCACGATAAGTTCTTTTAGAAGTCATAGCGTCAAAAGTATCTGCAATAGCTGCTATACGAGCAAAATAAGGAATATCTTCTCCCTTTAATTTTGCAGGATATCCATTACCATCATATTTTTCATGATGATGTTTAACGATAGGAATAATATTTTGAAAAATAGTAGCATTTGATAAAATGTGAGCACCAATTGTAGGGTGGTTCTTAATTTCAGAATACTCATCATCCGTAAGCTTACCTTCCTTTAGCAAAATACTATCAGGAACACCAATTTTGCCAATATCGTGGAACAAACCTCCAATTTGAAGAACCTTTAAATCCTCATCAGGTAACCCTAAATGTTTACCAATTAACACACTAAACTCAGAAACACGATCAGAATGACCACGAGTATAAGTATCCTTTGCCTCTACAGTATAGCGTAATGTTTGTATACTTTCCATATAAGCGCGTTCCAATTTATCATATGTATCTTTTAACTCATCATTAATCTCTTTAATAGTATTCATTTGTGAAATAGCCTTAATACCAGACTCAATAAGTAATAATAATTGATCAAACTTATCACTCTTTTCGCAATAACCTTGAATATCAAGCCTACGTATAGTCTCCAAAGGAGGAGCTAAATCTTTATGACCAGTTAGTAATAAAATGTATAATTCTTTATTAAATTTTCTAATTTCTTCAACAACTTGATCACCATGAATAGGAGTCATAATAAAATCTAGAAGCATTAAATCAAAATGTTCATTTTTTACTTTCTCAATAGCTTCCATTGGATCAGTAACTCCAGTAAACTCATAGCCAGAACGTTTTAAAAAAATAGAAAGAGAATCAATAATTCCTTCTTCATCATCAACTACAATAATTTTATAGCCATTAGAAGGATTAGCCATATTACCTTTTCTCATAAGTTTCACCTAAATCCTTTCTTAGTACACATTATATTAATAAAAAACAATAAAATCAATAAAAATGCTAAAATATGTTATATTTTGGTACTGTTTAATAATTTTTTGGGGGAACATATCTATATGAATAATTTTGTAAGAACCCTCCGTCAGTGCTACGCCCTGCCACCTCCCTTAGGTAAAGGAGGCTTTACTCTACTTTTCAAAATTAGTTATGCTAGTCTTAAATAGTAGAGAAATGGCCCCTTTATTTAAGGGGGCTGGCGCGTGAAACGCGACTGGGGGTTCTGATAAATATAATATTTTATATTAAATGTATTAAACAGTTATATATTCTACATTATAGGAAGAACAATTTTAAAAGTAGTACCTTTATTAATTTCAGATTCAAACGTCATATTACCATTAAAATGACCACGAATAGTAGAATAAGACATAAACAAACCAAGCCCCGTACCATTCTTACCCTTTGTAGTAATCATCTCCTTAAACAACTTATCCTTAACCTCTTGAGGCATACCACAACCATGGTCAGCAACCAAAATAACAATAGAAGAACCATTCTTATCTACAACAAGATCAATAGACTCATTAGTTTTACCATTATAAGACTGAATAGCATTTGAAATCAAGTTATTAACAACCTGAACCAAACTATTAACATTTCCATTTAAAACAACAGAAGAATCTATTTTTACATCTATATTCAAATCAATTAAAGCATTCTTTAGTTCATGTTTCATTAAAATATTAATACGCTTTAACAATTCTTCAACAGTAAAACTATTAGACTCACTTTCAGACAAAGTAACAGCCTGACCTTTAACAGCCGTAATAATATCAGACATATACGAAGTATGAGTCTTAATCTTATCAATCCAAGTATCCATATCATGAGCAATATCATGATGGTCAGCAACAGTAACCTCAGGATCACCAACAGAAGAATCATACTCCTTAACCAAATCAGACAAACCTTCAGCAGCACCAGCAATAGACATAATAGGAGTCTTCAAGTTATGAGCAATACCACCAATCATCTGACCTAAAGAAGCAAGACGTTCCTTTTCAACTAACATATTTTGATTATTTTGAATAGTTTGCATATCCTCCATATGTTGAGTAATATCTTTAAACAAAATTAAAGTTCCTAAAAAATTTCCCTTACTAGTAATATTGTTAATTTCAATATTAAAATACTTATTCAATTTACTAAAATGCCTTTGAAAAGTAAAAGTTTCTAATGAATGTTTGGCTTTATCTAAAGCCAAAATAAGTTCATCTATATCAGTATAACTAGAATCTAATAATTTATTAAAATCAGTATTTCTAATACTATTAGCTGTAAAATTAAAAGTTTTTAAAAAAGTTTCATTAAAATCAGTAATAACATTATCATAATTTAAAATTAAATAACTATCAGAAATGCGGTCTACAATTCTTTGCAAAGCAATAGGTGATACACTTAAAAATTGGAATCGAAAAATTGCAACATAATAAAATGAAACTCCAATAAAGAAAGTAATCGGTGTTATATAAATAGTAGAAGCAACAACACCAAAAGTAGCAAGAGCGTTAATAACAACAGGTATTACTGTACCAATAACAATCAAAATTGATTGTTTTGAAAAGAAACCAGAATTTTTAATACTATAAATTAATAAATAAGCAAGAGCTATTCCTAAAAAAGCATAGGAATAAATAGAATGCACTATAAAATATGCCCCAAATACTGTTTCTTTTAAATTAATTGAATAAGTAACATAGAACAAATGATGTAAATCATTTGTCCATAACACTAAAAGTGATATAATAGGAACAACAAATAGCAGTAAATGTCTTTTCTTTAGCTTTAATTTAGTATTTGCAAACACAAGGCTTGTAAGGAACAAAGTAACAGGAAAGAAACAAGCACAAATATATGCAAAATAGTCAAAATAAACTGGCGGAATATGTAATAAATCACTAAGTAATATTTGTAATAATACAAAAACACATAAAACTAGCAATAAAAACAAGTCAATAGCAAAAAAACGTTGTAACTGATTACGATTTTTCTGTTTAAATACAGAAAAAAGTAGTAAACCTGTTATCACTAAAGAAACAGAAATTAAAATAGCATAAATATTCATTTTCAAACCTCCTAATTTAATTTAATATTAAAATACCCAATATCTGCTAAATATTTTAAATAATTGTGTATGTAACGAGTATCAATATAAGGCCATTCAAAACCAATCTTTTCTAAAATAGCAGTTGTAAAATCTGATTTTATTTTTATGTTAGAATCATAAACAAGCTTTTTATCAGTATTTAAATCATTAATAATTCCCTCTAAATAGTTTTTCTTTTCTTCATCTTGTAATAAAGTATCAAGAATATTAACGAATTCATCAGAAGATACTATTTTTAAAGGAACACCTAATTCAGTTAAAGTAGTAAATAGCCTATCCATAGTAACATGTTTCTCGTTTAACAAATGAAAAACCGAGAAATTTTCATTAAAATGGCTACCAAGAGCAATAATAGCATCTCCACAAAAGTCGATAGGTGTAAACTCCACATAACTATCTAACAAGTAATCTGGTGCATAACCAATTTGCAAAATAGACTTGAAACGATTAACAAAAGCATTTTCAAAATGGTTTTGTTGAAATTTTCCTTCTGTAAAACGACTTGTTAAATTACCCATTCTTAAAACATATGCTTTCAAACCACGTAAAATAGCATCAAAAACTAAACACTCTGCTTCAAATTTACTCTTAATATATAAATTCTCAATATTTTGACCAATATAAAAATCATTTTCCCTAAAATTTTTATCTTCTTTAAAATTATGTTCCACAAAAGACTGCTCAGCAAGGGCATTACCAGAAACACTAATAGTAGAAATATGCAGTAAACGTAAATCAAAATCTTCACAAAAATCAATAATACGTTTTGTACCATTAATATTAACCGCCTCAAACTCGCTAAAAATGCCAAAATGCTTAACCATAGCAGCCGAATGGATAACAGTAGTAATGGTATGTCCTAATTTTTTATACTCATCATCATCTAAACCTAAATTATCAAAAGTAATATCACCCTCTACTAAAAAGATTCTTTTACCAATGTATTTATCATATTTATCATTAAAATAGAAATGTAAAACATTTTTTAAACGATCCATAGCAGACATATTATTTTTTTCACGAATAAGGCAATAAATATTTCCAGTTTCCTTTTTAATAAAGCTATCTAAAATATGAGCACCTAAAAAACCAGTAAAACCGCTTAATAGCACATTTCCCATAGAAGTATAAGGCATATTTGTAACTTTATCTAATGAATTCTTCTTTAATATAGTATCATATTTTGAATAATCTAAAACTTGGCTAGTTTCCACATTAGGGGTGGTATTAATACAATTTGCAAGCTCGCGAATAGATGGATACTTAAATATATCAGCATAACGCACAGAAAGCCCCATACTTAAGGCTTCAATCTCTATTTTCATAGCACCCAAAGAATCACCACCTAAATCAAAGAAACTATCAGTAACACTAATATCAGTATCTTTTAAAAGCTTTTGATAAATTTTTAATAGTTTTTCTTCAATTTCGTTTTTAGGCTTTTGACAAATCCTACTACGTAAATCTTTTTTAAAATTAGTAGGTAAAGCATGTTTATCAATTTTACCATTTGTATTAATTGGCAACTTATCTAATTGCATCATATGAACTGGCAACATATAAGTAGGTAACTTCGTTTTTAAATATGTCTTCAAAGAAGAAATATCAACTTTAGAACTAGCTACAAAATAAGAGCAAATAGTCTTTTCATCATTCAATAATTGAACAACAGTTGCACACTCTTTCATACCAGTATACTCTAAAATAGTAGAACTAATTTCATTTAATTCAATACGAAAACCACAAATTTTAACTTGGTTATCAATTCTACCCAAAAATTCCACACTACCATCTGGAAGCCATCTTGCTAAATCACCTGTTTTATATAACCTACCTTCTGCAAAAGGATTTTTAATAAATTTTTGAGAACTTAACTCTGGGTTATTTAAGTAACCTCTTGCAACACCATCTCCACCAACCCATAATTCTCCAGCAAAACCTACGGGTAAAAGCTTTCCACTAGAAGACACAACATAACAAGTTGAATTAGAAATAGGATATCCAATAGGAATATTTGAATTATATGTCTTAGTAATAGGGAAGCAACAAGAAAAAGTAGTATTTTCTGTCGGTCCATAACCATTAATTACTTGCAGATTAGGATTAGCTACTCTTACCATATTAATATGTTTTGGAGAAAGCACATCTCCGCCAGTTAATAAGTAATGTACATGGCTAAACATATGAGGATTATCCTCACAAAGTTGGTTAAATAAAGGTGCAGTAAGCCATAAAGTATGAATATTATGAGTAATTAAATATGTTTCTAAACATGAAGTATCTAATAAATTTGATTTCTTTATTAAATGCAGTTCACATCCATGTAACAAAGCACCCCATATTTCAAAAGTACAAGCATCAAAAACAATAGAGCCAGTCTGTAAAATCGCAGTATGTTCAGTAAAAGTAATATAATTTGTATTTTCTACTAAACGGATAATACTCTTTTGCTCAATCATAGTACCTTTTGGATTACCAGTAGAACCAGAAGTATACATTACATATCCTAAATCAGTACTTGTATTTAAATCATCCAAATTCTCTATATTTTCATTATCACTATAAATATTTTCATTTGTCAAATCAATACAAATAGATTGAATAGTAGAATTAGACTTTTCTACAAATTCAAGATTTGTTAATAACATTTTTGAAGCAGAATCACGAATCATATAATCAATACGATTCTTTGGATAATTTACATCAATAGGCAAATAAGCACCACCTGCTTTTAAAATTCCTAAAATAGCAATTATCATTTCAAGTGATTTATCTAACAAAATACACACAATAGACTCTTTTGTAATACCATTTGCACGCAAATAGTGAGCCAATTGGTTTGACTTTCTATTCAATTGTTCATATGTTAAACTTTCATTTTCATACACTACAGCTATATGATTTGGTGTTTTTTTAACTTGTTCTTCAAATAGTGAATGAAGACTTGCACTATTTGGATATACAGTCTTAGTATTATTAAATTTATTTAAAATTAAGTTTTGTTGTTCATTATTTACTAAATCTAATTCTCCAAGTTTACGGTTTTTATCTTTTAACATTTCACAAATAATCTGTAAATAAGTATCAGCTAAAGATTCAATTGTCGAAGATTCCCATAAATCAGTTGCATATTCAATGTTTAAATCACAATCATATTCCTGTGGCACAATTTCAAAAGAAAAATCAAATTTTGAAATATTAGTAGGAATAAGATTAACTGTTGTAACAGTACCTTTAAGTTCAACCGCAGGATAATTTTCATTTTGATAAATAAACATAGTATCAAAAATTGGATTTCTATTACTTTCTCTTACAAGTCCTAAGTCATTTACCAACTCATTAAAAGGGTAAGACTGATGACTAAAACTATTTAAAACAGTTTCTTTAATTTGCATACAAAAATCAAAAACAGAAATATCATTTTTTACAATAGATTTTGTAACAATATTATTAACAAACATTCCAACTAGTAAATCTGTCACATCTGGAATACGATTTGCTATTGGTGAACCTACAATTACATCTTCCTGCATACAAAAATTAGAAAGCAAAACATGGTAACAAGCAAGCAAGAACATATAAGGTGTAATATGAACTTTATTACAAAAATCATATATCTGCTTCATGGTTTGCTCATCAATTTTCTTAAATAATTTATTACCTTTGTAATTAGACCTTTCTGGTCTAACATGGTCAAGAGGCATATTTAAAACAGGTAAGTTAGATAACTCATTTACCCAAAAATCCTTATCGTTTTTAAAAGAACCATTTTGTAAAGATGTATTTTCCCATTCAGCATAATCCAAATAAGAAATAGAAAGTGGTTCTAATGCAGTATCCTCATATAACTTACATAATTCATCAATAAATAAATTTAAAGACAATCCATCACATATAATATGATGAAGATCTAAAAATAGATATAATTCCATATTAGAAATTTTTACTAAAGAACAATGCATTAAAGGTGCATTATCCAAAGAAAAAGGTTTTACAAAATCTGCAAATGCATCTTCTAAACAATTATATTGTATAGTATCAATTTTAAAATTAACATCATCTTTAGAAAGTAATTTACTTACAATCTCTCCATTTTCCTGTACAAAACAAGTACGTAATACATCATGACGATAAATAAGCTTAATCAAACAATTTGTTAATTTTTCAATATCTATATTTTCTGGAAGTTTAATATATCCAGGCATATTATATAAAACAGAATTAGGATTTAATTTACAAGCCAAATAAACACGTTTTTGTGCAGAAGATAAAGTGTAAAAATCCTTTTTATTTACTTTTTTAATATGTATTTTATTAGATTTTGGAGCCGTATTTAAAAAGTCTGCAAAATCACGAATAGACGAAAAATCATACAATTCTTTAACAGAAACTTGAATATTAAATTCATTTTGTATTTTTGCCGCAAAACGAATTAAATTCAAAGAATCCATACCAATACTAAAAAAGTCATCTAACATGCTAAAATATCTGCTACCAATAATATCAGCAAGTATATCAAAAACCATTTCTTCCAATTCATTTTGAGGAGGAACAATTTCAAGCTCTTGTGTCATATCTGGTATAGGATATGTCTTTAAAGACTTACGATCTGTTTTACCATTTGGTGTTTTGGGAAGTTCTTCTAAAATTACAAAATAAGAAGGAACCATATAATTTGGTAAACAAGCAATTAGAAAAGCCTTCAAACTAGAGATATCAACAATTTCACTACTTTCTATAAAAGCATATAAGAAATCTGTTCCATTTTGATTACGAACAACAACAGCAGATTTTATGCTAGGGTTATAACTATTAATTTTTTCTTCAATTTCTCCTAACTCAATACGTAAACCTCTTAATTTTACTTGATTATCGCTTCTTCCTTTACAACAAATACAACCATCATCTAGCCATAAACCTAAATCACCAGTTTTATAAAATAAAGAATTATCACAAAAAGGATTTGGCAAAAAACTTTTATCTGTCAAATCTGGTTTTGCTAAATAACCTTTACCTAGTCCATCACCTGCAATATAAATTTCCCCAACATGATGCTTTGGTAATAGGTTTTTATGTTCATCTAAAATATAAAACTGTGTATTAGCAATAGGTTTTCCAATATTAATATCACATAAATTAGTAGCGTCTTGTACAGAAGAAAATATTGTAGTTTCAGATGGACCATACCCATTATAAACAGTACAATTAGGGCAAGTCTTTTTAATACGTTGTACTAAATCAAAGGGTAATTGTTCTCCTGCAAGAATAATATATTTTAAACTAGAAAAATTATTAATATCTTTTAAATTATCCAAATGAAACCTCATAACAGAAGGTGTAGTTTGAATAATTTCGATTTTATTATTTGCAACTAATTTTTCTAAATGTTCAGTTGATTTTTGCTCGAAGTTGTCTGTCATAAACAAATGCAAACCATTTGCTAAGGAAATAAGAGTTTCAAAAGCAAAAATATCAAAAGAAACCGTAGTAATAGATGCAATACGGTACTTAACATTATCAGTTAAATACGAAATTCTTTTCCTCATAGCATGGTGAAAATTAGCCAAAGATTTTTGTGTAAGCATAACCCCTTTTGGTAAACCTGTAGAACCAGAAGTATATATTAAATAAGATAAATCATAAGGTTTAGAAATAGATTTAAGGTTTGTAGTGTTATTAAGATAAAAATCTTGGTTTAAATCAACATATATAACAGTATTACAATGAACATCTTTGTTTAAGTCTCGCTTAGTTAAAAGAACTTGACAATTACTATCTTCCAACATATAGTTAATTCTATTATCTGGATAATCAGGGTCTATAGGAATATAGCCACCACCAGACTTTAAAACAGCTAAAATAGAAATCATCATCTCAAAAGAACGGTCTAACATAATACCTACAATAGAATTATTTGTAACACCATTTTGGCTTAAACGATAAGCTAAACTATTTGCTTTTTTATTTAAAGTTTCATAATCCATATCTTGCCCTTGAAAAGTAATAGCAACATTATTAGGATGCATGTTTACTTGCTCTTCAAAATAAGAAATAAAAGGAATATTTTCATCATATTCTAAATCTGTATTATTAAATCCATATAAAAGTTCATACTTTTCCTTAGAAGTTACAATTTCAATATTATGCACACACACATCTAAATTATTAAGTACTTGATGAATCATATGTAAAATACGCTCATGAATAGCAGAAATTTCTTCTTTATCATATTTATTAACACGATAATCATAAGCAATATTAATACATCCGGTATCATTTAAATCAAGCAAGTGAATATCTAAATCATCACCACAAGTACCATTAAATATCCAATCAGTATCATAAGATATATTATTTTCTAAATTAGTCTTTGTAATTTGATAAGACATAACAACATTATATAAATTAGGTAAATTAGGGTTTTTACTTCTCAAATCCTCTAATATATACTGATAAGAATACTTTTGGTGGCGAAGCATACTTAAAGAATCCTTTGCAATATTACATACAAAAGATTTAAAAGTTTGGTTATCTTGCAAATTTATTCTATAAGGTACAATATTAATAAACATACCCATAGTATTTTTTTCTTTAAAATTAGTTCTATTTAAAATAGGAGTTCCAATTACAAAATCATCTAAATTAGAAACTCTACCAATATAAATTGCATACATAGCCATAAAGAAATTAAAAACAGAAACATTTGCATTTTTACAAAAAGCCCCAATGTTTTCTACAATTTCTTTTGGGATAGTATATGTAATACGGTTTGCTTCACAAGAAAAAGTATCATTACCAGATTTCTTTACAGGAATAGAAGCGGGTTCTGGAATAGTATCAAAAATAGAATTCCAGTAAGCTTTATCTTTATTAAACTTATCACTATCAATATATTCTTTTTCAGTTTGAATGTAATTAGAGTAGGAAGAAACTGTGCTAAAATCTGGTTCTTTTCCATCCATTAAATTAGCATAAGTACCTACTACTTCCTTAGCAATTAAACCTAAAGTCCAAGAATCAGAAATTAAATGGTGTAAATTTGGAATAAATCCACCGCTACCATTTGGAAAGCGGAATAATTTAAAATTAAATAATTTTGCATTAGTATCAAAAACATTCTTTACAAAATCATTTTCTACCTTAACAAGTTCTTCATCTGTCAAAACATCAGCTATTTCTATATCAAAAGGTTCATAATCTGCTATATATTGTTTTATTTCGTTATTTTCCATACACAATCTAATATTGAAACTCTCATTATGTTCTACAACAAGATTAATAGCCTTTTTCAACAAATCAAAATTTACAACCTCATGTATAAAAGCAACTCCACCAATATTATTAATACTAGAACCTTTAAAATACTGTTCTGTAATAAAAATAGACTTTTGTGGTGCAGTTAAATCAAATAGATTTTTCCCCATAAAAACCCCCTAAAATTAAACGTCCTTTTAAATTTATATATAATTTCAAATTCACATTATAGGGGGCGATTATAAATCGCCCGCTAAAAAATGTATTTCTTTTACAAAATTATATAATTAACCCCATAAAAAAGAAACGTTTTTGGCAAATGTTACCAAAACTAAATATGATTGTAATATTTATGTAACAAAATGTATAGAAATACAGCAAAAAATATCAAACAAACCGATTAAAAAAATGAAAAATGGAAAAAATTAAAAAGAGAAAAGAAGGTGTTTTATGAGAAGTAGGCAAACAAGAATAAGAGATAATACAAGAACAGTTGTAGTTACAATAAGCATATTATTTTTCTTAACAATATCTGGATTTTACCTATTTAACTGGTACATAAACATAGATATTGGAAAACCAAATAATCGGAACACGGAAACTATATAGCAGAAAAAACAACTAAAACAATAGAAGAGGCAAAACAAAACAATAAAACAATATCAGAAATGATAGAAGAAGTATCAAACTGTGTGGTAGGTATTTCAAAACTAAAAAACAATGGTAGTTCAATATTCTTAAAAGATGGAACAACCAAATTAGGATTAGGAACAGGTATCATTGTATCAGAAAACGGATATATATTAACAAATGAACATGTATCTGGAGCAAAGTACAGTAATTGCTATGTTACATTAGAAAACGGAAAAAACTATAATGCAAATGTAGTATGGTCAGATATAGATCTAGACTTATCAATAATTAAAATAAATGCAAAAGGATTACCATATGTAACACTTGGAGACTCAGACAACATAAAAGTAGGAGAAACAGTATATGCAATAGGAAACCCAATAGGGTTTGAATTTCAAAGAACAGTAACAAGTGGAATAATAAGTGCTCGTGATAGGACAATAAAAATAGAAGAAGAGAAAAAAAGCTCATATATGGAAGACTTAATCCAAACAGATGCTACAATTAACCCCGGAAATAGTGGAGGCCCATTAATAAATGTAGAAGGAAAAGTAATAGGAATAAACTCAGTAAAAATTACATCAGCAGAAGGAATAGGGTTTGCAACTCCAATAAATTTAGTAAAACCAATACTAAAAAGCTATACGGAACAAGGGAATTTTGAAGAAGCAAGCCTAGGAATATACGCATATGACAAAGAAGTAATACCATATATAGATGGTAGTATTAATATAGAAAATGGAATATATGTAATAGATGTAATAAATAATGGAGCAGCAGAAACATCAGGAATAAAACCAAATGATATAATAACAAAAATTGATGGAAAAGCAATAAATAAAATGACAGAACTACGAAGATATATATATACAAAAAAACCAGAAGATGACGTAGAACTTCAAGTATTAAGAAGAGGAATTACAACACTTGTAAGAGTAAAATTAGGGAAAAAATAATTGCTAATTCTTATTATACAAAACAGTGTTATTATTCAATGCTTTTTTGGAAACATCTCGATATAAATAATTTTGTAAGAACCCTCCGTCACCCTTCGGGTGCCACCTCCCTTAAGTAAAGGAGGCTTTTCTCTACTTTTCAAAATAACTATATTAGTCTAGATATTGTAGAGTAAAGGCCCCTTTATTTAAGGGGGCTGGCGCCGATAGGCGACAGGGGGTTCTTTTATACACAATATTTTATCTTAAATGCATTGAATAATTACAAAACAGCAATAAAAATAAATTTTTTAGTTGTTATTGCTTAAATAAAATGATATACTCTGTATATGAGGAGATGGTGATATGACAAAACTAGAAAATAAATATACAGCATTTGATATAGCATTAACAAGACTAAAAGAAGCAATAGACTTATATGAAAACCAAGAAAACCCAGTATTATTAGATGGAACAATACAAAGATTTGAATTTTGTGTAGAATTAGGTTGGAAAACGCTAAAAGAATATTTAGAATATGAAAAAATAGGAGAATTCAATTCACCACGTGGAACAATAAAAGAATGTTTTCAAATAGGATTAATAGAAAATGCAGAACAATGGCTAGACATGTTAGATGATAGAAATCTAACAAGCCATACATATGATGAAGAAATAACAAAAGAAATTTATAGAAACATTATAACAAAATATTATAATATCTTAATAAATACGAGAAATAAAATAAAAAGTGTGGTAGAAAATGAAAAATAAATATGGAATAGAAAAAGATGTTTATCAAGAAATGATAAATATATTTAAAGGGATAGAAGAAATAGAAGAAGTAATTTTATTTGGCTCAAGAGCCAAAAACACATATAAAGAAACCTCAGATATAGACTTAGCAATAAAAGTAATAGAAGATAGCAAAAAATTACTACTAATTCGAAAACTAGATGAAATAAGATGTGCATTAAAATTTGATGTACTAAATATAAAATACATAAAAAATGAGCAACTAATTTATGACATAAAAAATGAAGGAATTAAAATTTATAAAAAACAAGCACATATTGACAAAAATACGCAAATAAATATATAATGTTAAAGCCTTTCTCCAAAAGGTAGAAAGGAGGGACAATATGAAAAACATTATTAAGCTACTAGCATTATGCATTGTTTATTTAATAATAAGTGATGAAAATGACTAGGAAAAAGGCTAGGACTTGCACTCCTAGCCTTTTTTAATTAACAACATGAAAACATTATTAATTTTAAGCTAAATATAGTATACTATATATTTTATTATATGTCAAATTTTACAAAAAATTCTATAATCCATAAAAATGGCTATCTATACAAAGTTGTACACGTCCGTCCTTTTTATTAGCATCAGAATCTAATGACTGGGTAATATATTCTGGATGTGCCTTTACAAATTTATTCATACTTTCTTCAGGATCTTTAATAAATTCACAAACTAAATTAAATTGAACATCATCAATTAATCCATTTTCAAAAGCATCTTTAAATAAATTTTCATCAATACCAACTAAACTATAAGACTTAATACCTAAATCTTCTAAACGTTCTTTTCCACCTTGCATTCTATCAACAACAGATAAAGCCCAAATTAATTCTCCACCTAAATTTTGAATAGCTGGAATCCAAGAACGAATAAAACTAGTTGCATAAGTAATCAAATCAGTTACATGAAGAACCCTTTTACCTGCAATAGAAGAAACAGATTTTGTGTTTTCCATATTACTATCACTTATATAAGCAGACGAATCTTTATAAATAGTAATATGTGGTTTATCTAGTAAATATGAAATAATAATTGAGAAAAACCAATCTCTTCTTTCTCCACCAGAAACATAATCAATATCTTCTAATGAAATATTACTCTTCACAAAAGAAACCATTTCATCAATTACAGTATGATAAATTTTATTATTATCATATTGTAACTTAACTTTATCAAGCAATTTCTTTGGAAGAGATAAAGCATCATTTTTATTTTCATTAATAAAAGTTAATAAATCATTAGCATCAGTTTCACTACCATAAACAAAATGTGTATTAATAAAATAAGCACTAAGTTTTCCAGAAGTTAACCAAAAAGGCTTATCACCATGGCATACCTTAACAGCATTTGTTTCAAATAAATGTGACTCTAAATTGTTCATAAAAAATACCCTCCTTAAAAGTTCTCCACATATAATAAAATAAAAAGCGAATAATGTCAACAAAAGAAGTGTAAAATATCCACAAAAGTTATCCACATGTGTGGATAACTTTTGTGGATAATATGTTAATAAGAACTATCTAATTAGCTGATACCAAGATTAAAACAATTTTAAACAATGTTGCACAAAATAATAAAAAACAAAATTATATATAAAATTGTTATATGTATAATTAATTATTTTTTTACTTTTGATTGTATTTGATAAAAACTATTAGGGAAATAATAAATTATAAACAATATTAGGATATTAGAACAACTACGTAACGTAATTGTAATCCAAAATTAAAACTTGTAATATTTATTGTACAACACACAAAATCCGTAAATACGATACAGTACAAAAAAGAAAAAAGTCGAAAAATAATGGATTGACAATATTTTTTTGTTAATTATAATGAGATCAAACGAAAAATAAACATAACAAGTTTTGTTAAGAAAGGGAGGTCAAAATAGATTTGCAAATGATAAAGAAAAAGAAATTTAAAATTTTAACTGCAATACTTCTAGTTATTTGCATGTCTATGCCTAAATATAGTTATGCAGATACTGATCCAAACGAAGTTGTACCACAAAAAGATCAATATATGGAACTAAGAGCCACTACAGTAAATACAATAGATGGAAAAGATAAACAAGTAATATTTGAACTGTGGTCATATAATATAACATTTGGAGGATTTGATGTAAGGTTCTCCTATGATGGAAGCAAGTTTGGAACATCAAATTTACAAAATAACGACTATACAAATGACGAAAACGAATACTTTATGCTTGAAAGTAAATATATAGACAAATTAGAATTATTCACAGTTGAAAATAAACAAAATGAAATAAGAGCAGTACTTTCATTTAATCCTCCAACAAGTGAAGGAGACGGAATAAAAAATGAAAATGGACAATTAACAATAGATACAACAGGAGGAGTGCTACTAGGAAAAATGAGTTTTAGAATGAAAGGCGAAATGGATATAAGCAGTTTTAAACTAAAAGAATCAGAAATAGCATCACCAAAAACAGGAATAAAAATTAATATAGACGGTGTAAGGTATTATCAACAACAAAGCACATTTATATTTACAGATAAAACAGCATCAAAAGATGCATACTTAAGTGATTTAATTGTAAGCAGTGGAATAAAAGATGAAGAAACACCAGAAAACTCTACATATAAAGAATATGAATTAGTACCAACATTTGATAAAGAAACATTAAAATATGAACTAACACTAATGGAATACATAGATACAATCAATATAAAACTAACGCAAAATGATCCAAAATCAACAATAAAAATGAAAGTACCAAAACGAAATGAAAATAACGAGCTACAATATGAAGAAGACGGACAAACAATAATATATGAAGACAAAGAAATACAAATAGATACATTGCAAGAAGTAGTACTAAACAAACTAGGAGAACCAGACACAATAATAACAGTAACAGTAACAGCAGAAGATGGAAAAACAATAAACAATTATGAACTAACAATAAAAAGACCATATGCAACAATAACAGGAAGTATACAATTAGGGGATGGACTAAGAGAAAGTATGAATGGTACTTATGGAACTTTCTTAGAATATATAGCAAATGTAACCCTCTATAACTCAAAAGAATTTGAATGGGAAGATGTTATAGACTTAACAGTACCATTAATAGATTTATCAAAACATAAAAAATTAGAAGAAATACAAACAGAAGGGCAAAACGGTAAATTTGAAATGAAAATAATTCCAGGAACCTATGACTTATATCTAAATGAAGAAGGATTTGTACCAATTGTAATTAACGATATAGAGCTAAAAGAAGGAGATAATTTTGATATAGGAAATAAACTTTTATATGAAGGGGATGCAGACGGGAATGGAATAGTAGACTTAGATGACTTAATAGACATAATATATAGAAAAGACAAAGTAGAAGGAGACCAAGACTACAAAAAAAGTTGTGATTTTGGAAGGAAAGGATATATATCATTAGACGATATAATTTCTGAAATAGCCAATAAAGACAAATACATTACAATAGAAGAATTTAGTAATTATTAAAGAGGAGGAAAACAAATGAATAAAAAAAGTGCAATATCACTTTTAACAATAACAATATTATTACTTAACATGTTTTTACCAAATACAATATTATTTAACAATAATTCATATGCAGTAAAAGGAACTGTATCTACAAGTGATAGACCAATTGTAATACATAATTTAGGTTCAGAAGAATTAGAAGATGGCTCAAAAAAAGTAACAATGCAATTTGCAATAGTATCAAACATCAATAATACAGGAATGGATTTAAGTTTTAAAGTAGATTTAGATAAAATAGCACCACTTAATGATAGTGATGAAGAAGATGATGTGGCAGACAATATAATAATTCCAACAACACTTATGAACACAGGAAAAACAACATTGCAATCTAAAGAATATGCAGAAGAATATGGAGAAAAAAATATAGGAACATTTAGGATAATTGCTTCACAACCAACAGGAGGAACAGATTATGAAACACTTAAAAAGTCAAAAAAATTTGTATTTGTACCAGGACAAAGTGGTGAAGCCCAAATTAATGAAATGACTAAATATCCAGTATATTATCCATTTATAACAATTAGCTTTGTAATAAAAGATAATACATTAGATCCAGATAATCTACCATCCAATGTAATTAGTATAGAACCAGTTGGTATTTCAAACACAACAGGAATAAAATATGCATTCACAAATGAAGAAGGAACAAGGTTAAGTGCGCAAATTGACAATTTTGCATATGAAGGATTTGCAGATGAAGTAGTACAAAGAACAATAACAGACATAACAGTAACAAAGACACCTGCAAATCCAACGGAACATGGAAATTCAATTGATTTAACAGGAGGAGAATTCCATGTTACATATAATGATGGATTTGAAGAAGATATAAGTATGACAGACAGTTCAGTATCAATAATTAGTCCAGTTAATAAATTAGCTAATGCTAATGATACAGCAGTGACATTAAGCTACAAAGGAAAAAATATTCCAATAACAATCCAAGTAACAGATGTACTTGAAACATTAACATATAAAAGTGGATTAAGTTTAGCAAAATATGAACCAGGAGATGATTTAACAGGAGCAACACTAGAAGCAGTGTGGAAAAGTGGAAAAAAAGAGACATTAACAGGAGTAAGCTCTGGAGTTACAATGAATTCGCAAGTAGCTTCAATAGATACATCTAAAGGATTTACAAAACTATCTCCAGAAGGAGAACTTCCAGTAAGAGGAACTCAAAAAATAGAATTTACATATGAAGGAAAAAAGGCAGAAACTACAATAACAGTAAACGATACAATAGCAGGAATAACTGTAAAAACACAACCTACAAAAAAAGTATACAAAAGTGGAGAAAGCTTAGACTTAACAGGAGCAGTTGTAAATGTAACATTAGGAAGTGGGGGAAATGCTGATATAAACCTTCCAAATGGAAACATAAAAGTATTAGGATACAATAATACAACTTATGGAAGTAAACAAAATTTAACTGTAAAATTTGGAGAGACAACAATAACAGCACCAACGACAATAGATGTAGAAGTATATAACAATGTAAAAAATTCAACAATAACTATACCTACAAATGCAAGTAAAGTAACATACAACACAGAATTAGCAGGAGGAAAACTAAATTTAACTTATGCTAATAATACAAGTCAAAATATAGATTTAGCAAATTGTACAGTAACAGGATTTGATAAAACTATAATAGGTAAGCAAACAGTAACAGTAGAATATACAGTAAATTATACTTTATCAGATGGTCAAAATATAAGTGAAAAAATAACGAAAACATTTGAAGCAACAGTAGTAAACCCTATAACAGATATACAAATAAAACTACCAGACAAAAAAGACTATAATTATAATGATATATTAGACTTAACAGGAAACCTAGTAACAATAACATATGCAAATGGAACAACAAAGAAAGATTATATAACAGCAAATATGATAGAAGAGGGAACAGGAGAAAATGCAGATGTACCAAATATGACGCCTAGCGAAGATGAATATAAGACAACAAATATTGTTTCAAAAACATTGACAATCACATATACAAAAGGAGAAACAACAAAAACAGTAGATTATCCAATAACAATTAGAAACAATATAGATAGTATAAAAATGGGAACAAAACCAGACAAAGTAACTTACAACTTAAATGAGCAAGCATATGATTTAACAAGTACAGCAGCAGATGCAACAGAAGGATATGGGGACATAATAGTAATATATCAAGCAGGGAACTCAAAAATGGTTAAATTAACAGATGCAACATTAACACCACTAAACACATTAACGAACACAGCAGGAAATAACAAAACAGTAACAGTAACATATGGAGTAAATAAAGATAATGTTGCATGTACAACATCATTTACTATAAACGTAATAGACAGTGTATCATCAATAGTAATTGATGAAAACAATAAAATACCAGAAAATCAAAAATATGGTGAAACAATAAATTTAAATGGAGCACAAATAACAGTTACAAAAGGAAGCGGAACAACAACAATACCAATTACTACAGATATGGTAACATATAATAACACTACATTAGGAGAACAAACAATAACAATAACATATGGAACCAAAACAGATGGAACACCTGCAACAACAACAGCTAAAGTAATAGTACAAGACTATGTAAAAGAAATAATATTAAATAAATCAGAAATAAGTGGAAAATATGGAGACGAATTAGCAGATTTAATAGACGATAATGGACTTACATACAAAATAGTATATGCAGAAGCAGGAGAAACTTTAGCAGCAAAACCAGTTACGGAAAGCATGATTGATGGATATAATAAAGAAACATTAGACGAACAAAACTTAAATGTAAAATACATAGATGAAGAAGAAGGAACATACAAAAACACACCAAATGAATATTTAAAACCAATAAAAATAACATTAGCAAAAGAAATAGACAAAATAGAAATAACAGCACCAAGTAAAACAGAATACATACATGGAGAAGGATTTGATTTAACAGGAGGAGAGATACTAATAACATATACAGATACAAGTACAGCAACAAGAGAGATGACAACAAATATGATATATGAAAATGATGGAACAACCATAGCAAACTTAACCCCAACAAGCTATGGAAGTACCAACAAAGTATCAAAAACACTAAAAATCAAATACGAAGAAGACGGAATACCAGGAACAGTAGACTACCCAGTAACAATAATAAATGCAATAGAAAAAATAGAATTAATAGGAAATCCAAAAACACAATACAATGTAAATGAAGGAATACTAGAAGGACTATCAGTAAAAATAACAAGAAAAGTACAAAAAGACGGAGTAGCAGATGTAAAAGAAGTAAAAGTAGGAGAAAATGTACCAACAGAAGATACAGTAAACCCAATAATAACAGGGTTTAATACAACAACAGAAGGGACAAGAATAGCAGTAATAACATACATAGAAAATGGAGTAACAAAAACAGTAAATTATGAATACACAGTAACAGATAGTGTAACATCAATAAGCATACATACAGCACCAAAAGAAGGACAAAAATATGGAGAAGAACTAGACTTAACAGGAGCAAAAATAAATGTTGTAAAAGGAAGTGCAACAGAGCAAAAAGATATAACAACAAGTATGATAAAAACAGGAACATATAATAAAAACCAATTAGGAGAACAAACAGTAACAGTACAATATGGGACAAAACCAGATGGAACCCCAATAACAACAACATTTAAAGTAATAGTACAAGACTATGTAAAAGAAATAATACTAAATAAGACAGAAATAAGTGGAAAATATGGAGACGAATTAGCAGATTTAATAGACGATAATGGACTTACATACAAAATAGTATATGCAGAAGCAGGAGAAACTTTAGCAGCAAAACCAGTTACGGAAAGCATGATTGATGGATATAATAAAGAAACATTAGACGAACAAAACTTAAATGTAAAATACATAGATGAAGAAGAAGGAACATACAAAAACACACCAAATGAATATTTAAAACCAATAAAAATAACATTAGCAAAAGAAATAGACAAAATAGAAATAACAGCACCAAGTAAAACAGAATACATACATGGAGAAGGATTTGATTTAACAGGAGGAGAGATACTAATAACATATACAGATACAAGTACAGCAACAAGAGAGATGACAACAAATATGATATATGAAAATGATGGAACAACCATAGCAAACTTAACCCCAACAAGCTATGGAAGTACCAACAAAGTATCAAAAACACTAAAAATCAAATACGAAGAAGATACAAAAGCAGAAACAGTAGATTATCCAGTAACAATAATAAATGCAATAGAAAAAATAGAGTTAATAGGAAACCCAAAAACACAATACAACATAAATGAAGGAATATTAGAAGGACTATCAGTAAAAATAACAAGAAAAGTACAAAAAGACGGAGTAACAGACGTAAAAGAAGTAAAAGTTGGAGAAAATGAACCAACAGAAGACACAGTAAACCCAATAATAACAGGATTTAATACAACAACAGAAGGAACAAGAGTAGCAGTAATAACATACATAGAAAATGGAGTAACAAAAACAGTAAATTATGAATACACAGTAACAGATAGTGTAACATCAATAAGCATACATACAGCACCAAAAGAAGGACAAAAATATGGAGAAGAACTAGACTTAACAGGAGCAAAAATAAATGTTGTAAAAGGAAGTAAGACTGAACAAATAGATATAACAGCAAGCATGATAAAAACAGGAACATATAACAAAAACCAATTAGGAGAACAAACAGTAACAGTACAATATGGAACAAAAGCAGATGGAACACCAATAACAACAACATTTAAAGTAACAGTACAAGACTATGTAAAAAGTGTAGAAATTGTTCCACCAAGCAAAATTGAATACCAATACAATACAGATTTAGACTTATCAGATTCTAAAATCATAAAAACAATGGCTTCTGCCCCAGATAAGCCACAAACAATTCAAGTAACAGGAGATATGATATCAGGATATGATAAAACACAAACAGGAACACAAACAGTAAAAATTACATACAAAGATGACAAAACATATACAAAAGACTTTCAAGTAACAGTAACACGAGCAATAAATAATATAGAGTTAATAAATGAAGGATTTAAAACACAATATCTTTATAATGAAAATTTAGATTTATCAACACTAAAACTAAAAATAACATATACTGATGGAACTACTAAAAACATACCTGTAACAACAGCAATGATAAATGGCTATAATCCAAAACAACTTGGAGAACAAAACATAACACTTAAATACGAGACATTTGAACAAGGGCTACAAGTAACAGTACAAGACTATATAAAAGATATTGAACTTACATTACCTACAAAAAAACAATATGAATTAGAAGAAGAACTAGATCTAACAGGAGGAAGCATTACAACAATAATGGCAAGTGGTGCAGTAGGAGTAACAGTTCCACTAACACAAGGCACAATAACAGGATTTGATAGTACAACCCCAGGTACTAAAACAATCAATGTAACATATGAAGAAAAAAGTAAAACATTTAAAGTAGTAGTTAAAGGACCAGAAGAAGAGGATTACATCAAAGAAGAACAATTTAATGAACCTACTAAAAAAGAATACAAAGTAGGAGACACAATAGACCTAACAGGAGGAAGCATTACACAAATAATGGCAAGTGGAAAAATAGTAAAAATAGATTTAACAAATGATATGATACAAGGATTTGATAGTACAACCCCAGGTACTAAAACAATTAAAGTATCATACAATGGAAAAACCTATACATATACTATTAATGTAAAAGATGAAATATTAGGTATTTCAATACAAACATTACCAGATAAACTAGAATACAAAAAAGGTGAAGAGCTAAATATAACAGGAGCTACACTTAATGTTATAAGCTTAAGTGGAGTAAAAACAATAAATATTACAAAAGAAATGATACAAGGATATGATAGTAGTAGAGAAGGAACACAAGTAATTAGTGTAAACTATGAAGGATTTAGCGCACAATTTAGTATAACAGTACAAAAAGAAGACAAAGAAGCAAATGATAATAAACCAAACAATAATAAGCCAAATAACAATACAAATAAACCAAATACAAAACCATCAGACAAAGTTATATATGTGCCAGTAAAAGAAGAAAAACCAGTAGAAGAACAACCAAAACAAGAAATACCTGAAGAGCCAAAAGAAGAAGAACCAAAACAAGAAGAAGTAAAAAAACCAGAAATCAACAAAGATGATAAAGATAAAGTTGTACCAGTAATTGGAACAACAAATAATAATCAAACACCACCAACAAGTGGATTACTTAGCAAGCAAAACATGTTATACCTATTAGGAGGCATATTAGGTTTACTAGGAATTAGTTTAATAATAGCATTAATTGAAAAGAACAAGAAAAATGTTAAGATTTACTTAGAAGAAGGCGGACAAAAAGTATTAGTTGGAAAAGAAAAAGTAAGTAAAAAGAATACAGTCTTAGATTTAAATAAATACTATGACGAATATCAAGAAGATAAATACCAAATCGTATTATCAAAATCAATAAACAAAAAACTAGATCAGAGGTCAGTAAATCTTATTGTACACGATAAGAAAGAAAGCTTTGTAGTAAATAGTAACAATGAATCATGCAGTTATAGAATATAAGTGTATTTACTAAAATAAACTGACAAATTAGTAAATATAAAAACCAAGCACTAGTGAATTTTAAGTAAAATCACTAGTGCTTAAGTTGTCTAAAAATGTCGAAATATTTTTGTTGCAAAATATCAAAAAAGATGTATAATAATAAAGAATTAAATCTAAAAATTGAAATTCAAAAACATCAGTGTAAAACAAAGTGAAAAAATTCTAAAAAAATCAAAAATAAAAATTTCAATAAAATAGAAAGCCAAAGGAGGTAATTAAAATAGAAACTAGTCAAAAAGAGGAAAAAACGAAGAAACATATTGACAATAAAACAAATACGTATTATGATATATTTAAAAGAAAAGATATAGCAAAATTTACGTATAATGATTATTTGTATATAGAAAGGCAAAAAACAATACACTGTTCCGAGGTAAAAGAGGAAGGTGCAAAATATGAAGCAATATCTAACAGTATACCCAATGTACATGATAAAACATATAGAAAAATATTAGGAAACAAGACAAATGCTACATATGTTATAAATAGAGCATTAAATTTAACAAAACCAATAGAAGCAGAAGAAATAGAACAATATACAAACAGATATATAACAAATGAATATACAGATAAAGAAACAGATATAGTATACAAAATGAAAAATAAAGAAATATACTTTTTAATAGAACATCAAAGTAGTGTAGATTATGCAATGAATTTTAGGTTAGAAGAATACAAACTAGAAATAATGAAAAGTGCAATAGATAAAGATAAGATAAAAACAAAAGAATATGAAGTGCCAACAGTAATACCAATAGTATTATATACAGGAAAAGAAAAATGGACAGTAAGAAGAAAACTAAGTATGGTACAAGATGAAAGGCTAGAAAATCTAAATTTGAAACAATATAACTTAATAGATATAGGTAAATATCAAAAAGAAGACTTATTAAAAAGTGATAAATATATGGACAAAATATTCTTAATAGAAAAATTTGACAATGTAGAAGAGCTAAGAAAAATATTGCCAAAAGTGGAAAAACAACTAGCAAAAGAAGAAAAAATTGACTTAATTAGCATAATAAGAGCAAATTTGAAAGGCAAAATAGGAGAAGAAAAGGTAGAAGAACTAATAAAAGAAATGAAAGGGGAAGGTGAAGATATGTTAGGATGTGTAGAAATGGTATGGGAAGAAGGAATAAATAAAGGAATGAAAGAGGGAATGAAAGAAGGAAGAAAAGAGGGAATAAGAGAAGGAAAAAAAGAGGGAATAAGAGAAGGAAAAAAAATAATTATAAGTAATATGTTAAAAAATGGAATGAGTCCAAAGGAAATACAAGAAATAACAAAAGCAACAAAAAAAGAAATAATAGAAGCTAAAGAAAGTTGTGAAGCTTGCACATAGAGAGTATCGTAAAGTTGTGTAAATTGGATTACTGTCTTTATAGAGGCATAGGTAAAGGGAATACATAAACTGTATTCCCATGTTTATTCCATAATAGGAAAGTTATACTTTCCTATTATAGAAAACTTAATTGTACATAAATTTTTTAACAAAAATTTCGCACACGAATAAATTCACGGAAAGCCAAAGCAAAAGGTTAAAAATATGCTTAATTTAATGGCTTTCCGATTTATTCTTACGCATTTTTTTCTATTTCATTAAGATAATACGAATAAGCTTGTTTTCCTATAATTTCAGAATAATTTTTCATATGCTTATTTTCGCAATATAAATCAATATTTTGGCCATCTAAGCTAATAGTTGCAGACCCCATATAAGTCTTTTCTTGTGCTTTTCCAAATAATTTTGCTTGAACTGGATGTAACATAAAAATATCATAATGATGTAAATCAACAGGAGTAATAGAAAATTGCATATTAAACATCCTTTCATCGCCTATAAAGGCTATTAACAATATTATATTAAAAAACAAATTTAATACTCTTATATTATAGCATGCTTTACATAAAAAGTAAACAAAAATATTTTATGTAACATCAAATATTGTAATTATTCAAAGCCATTTAATACAAAATATTGTGTATATTAGAACCCCCAGTCGTTCTTGCGAACGACAGCCCCCTTAAATAAAGGGGCCTCTACTCTACTATTTTAGACTAGAATAGTTTATTTTAAATTGTAGAGAAAAGCCTCCTTTACTTAAGGGAGGTGGCAGTGCGTAGCACTGACGGAGGGTTCTTACAGAATTATTCATATAGAGATTTTTTCAAAAAGCATTGAATAACCACTAATTGTAAACAAAAATAAACAAAAAACAGCTTTTCCCTAGTAAAAAGGCAAAAAAAGCCACGAAAAGTAACAAAAAAGTAAATAAAAATACAAAAAGAGCATCAAATAGAAAAAAATTGCTATTTCCGTACATACTATAGAGATAAAGGTATGTAATATAAAAATATTAGGTATTTAAAAAAATAAAAAAATATTATATATAAATAATAAATTAAAACTAAACAAAAGAGTTGTAAGGAGAAAAACTATGGAAGTAAAAGAAAAACAACAAAAGAAAAATTGGAAAAAGAAAATAATAAGCACTGCTATAATAACAGGAACATTAGCAGTAGCAGTATTAACATATGCAAATAGAATAATGCCAAATACAACAAATTCTTTAAAATCAACTAGTGAAATATCACCCAATGCCTTAAACTTAAATGATAGAGCAAAAAGGTTAAATATTTTACCAGAATCCATGGAAGAAAGAATTAATAATACAATACAACCTATGTTTTTTAACTCTAGCAACTCTATAAATTATAATTTAGAAAACAGTGAAAATAATGAAAACAGTCAAAACAATGAAAATAATATAAACAGAACACCTCAATTAGCATCAACAGGAACTTCAGGACATGCCTTATATGCAGATGGAACAATATACAGTTGGGGAACAAACCAATTTGGGGTCCTTGGAAATGGAAACACATCAGGTACATATGTAGCATATAGTGAAGTACCAGTTATAGATAGCACAGGAGCACAAATTACAGATGCAATCCAAATTGCAGCAGGACAATACCATGCAATGGTATTAAGAGAAGATGGAACAGTATGGGCATGGGGTAGAAACAACTATGGACAACTAGGGAACCGTACAACTACAACAGGGATAACACCTAGAGCACAGCAAGTAAAAAAATTTGATGGAACAGTATTAGAAAATATAGTAAAAATAGAAGTAGGACAATATTCAAGCTATGCACTAGACGTAGATGGAACAATATGGAGTTGGGGCTATAATGCTAATGGAAGACTAGGAAATGGAAATGCGACAAACCAAACTAAAGGTGCAGTAAAAGTATTAAACGAAGAAGGAGAAGAATTTAGTAATGTAAAAGATATACAAGCAGGACATGACATATGTATTGCAATAACAAATGATAATAAAGTATATGGTTGGGGGAAAAATAGTGTTGGAGAATTTGGAAATGGAACAACAGACCAATCATATACACCAATAGAACTAGAAAATATAACAGACTGGAAAAAAATAAGTGTAAACTATTATAATGTAGGATACTTAAAAAATGATGGAACACTATGGACAAGTGGGCAACATACATCACTGGGATATGATGAAGAGGAAACTGGATATTCAGCTACATTTAAACAAGCAAGAACAAGTAAAAACGATGTAATACAAAATGTTAAAGACTTTGAATATAGTGCAGCATCACTATATGTAACAGTAGAAGGGGACAAAAAAGTATATTATGCAGGAGATTATGGAATTACTGGAAAAGAAGAAAATGCTACAGTTATATACCTTGCACCACTATTAAATATGGATGGAACATATTTTGAAAAAGATATTGCAAGAATATCAAGACAGACCTATGATGCAGACTTCCTAATAGGAACAGATGGAATAGTATATACATATGGATATAATGGGACAGCTGCAATGTACAAATACGATAAAACAGACAGACATTATGTATCAATAGTAGGAGAAGCGACTGAAAGAATTAGAATAGAAAGAATGTTAGTAGGAGAAAGCAAAAACTTAAATATAAAATCAGCAGACTTAAATAAAGGTATTAACATTTATTTAAAAGACATAAACAAAGAAAACTTCACATACCAAATATATAATACAGATATAGCAGAAATAAATAGTGAAGGAGAAATAACAGCAAAAAAAGCAGGAACAGCAAAAGGAAAAGTAACAGATCCAATAAGTGGATATAGTATGGAAATTGCAATAATAGTAGAGGACACCTATGCACAAGTAGAAGTAGGATCAATGTTTTCAGCTGAACTTTTAGAAGATGGAAATGTATATACATGGGGAGGAAACTATCATGGAAGTTTAGGAAATGGAAAAAATGTAACAAATTGGACTACAGCATCTACACAATCAAGTGATGCATTTAATAGAGTAAAAACAAATTCAACTACATATTTAGAAAACATAGTAAAAATAGCAACTGGAGAAATAGGAATTTTAGCACTAGACAGAGATGGAAATGTTTGGGGATGGGGATATAATGGACAAGGACAATTAGGAATAGGAAACACAACAACTCAAGCTTATGCAAAACTAATATATAGTGGAGAAGATGCAGTAGATATATCTATGGATAGATGGGGGTCAACTATATTATTAAAAGATGGAAGTATGTATACAACAGGTTCAAACCAATATGGACAGTTATCAAATAGTTCAGTACCTCAAGTTGCAACAAGTGGTAAGTATAATTATATAACATCATTTACATTAGCAGAAAATTACGAAAAAATAATAAAAATAGGAAATGGATATGGAACAACAGCAGGTCTAACAATAGATGGAAAACTTTATACAACAGGTGGAGGATATACAGATATAGGATATGGACTTACAAAAGTTTGTATGCATGGAGACGGTATAGAAAGAACAGAAGGAACAACAGAACCAATAAAAGCAAATATAGAAAATATAATAGACTTTAAAGCAACTAGCTTTATGACAATAGTAAAAACAGAAAATAATGAGTTATATACATTTGGAAGTTATGAAATATACTATGATGAAGAAACAAGTAAAGGTATATATCAAAATTATGCAAGCCCTACAAAAATAGCAGATAATGTAGATAAGATAGGTTTAAGCTATTCAGCAGGTCATTTTACTAAACTAAATGAAACAGGAATATATTCATTTGGAGCAAATTCCAATGGAGAATTAGGAACAAATAGTGAACAAAGATATAACCTTACTCCACAAAAAGCACAAGATGCAGATGGAAAAGAAATAAAAGATAAAGTTTTAAAAATAGGATGCAATTTTACAAATACACTAACATTTATAACAGAAAATGGAACACCATATGGAGCAGGATGGAATGGTCAAAAAGAATTAGGAAAAGCAGAAGCAGAAATGTATTACTATGCAACACCAGTAAATACAATAGAACCAATAAGACTAGATAGAATGCTAATAGGAGAAACATTAGATTTACAAATATCTGGTGAAGACATATGGGGAGAAAACAATTTATTTAATTTAAAAGAAAGCAACATAACATACGAAATATACCCAGAATATACTAATATTGCAACAATAGACAACAATGGGATAGTAACAGGAGTAGGGGAAGGAAGAGCAAAAGGAAAAATAACAGACACGGCAAACAATATAAGTATAGACCTAGTAATAGAAGTAGAAAAAAACTATGCAAAAATAGTAAACAATGGATATGGAACATATGCATTAGATATTAATGGAGATGTATACTTCTGGGGAAAAGACTATATGCGGAATATCAGGAAATGGGCTAGCACCAGTAACCAAATATGCAGATGCAAAAAGACTTTATACATATCCAACAAGAGTAAAAAATGCAAATGATGAAACAGGCTATTTAACAAACATAGTAGATATAGAGAGTACAACACATACAACAATAGCACTAGATAAAGATGGAAATGTATGGGGATTTGGGTATAATGGACATGGTATTATAGGAAATGGAAATACAACAACAGTTAGTACAGCACAGCCAGTACAAACATCGGCAGGTATACAACTTACCAATATAGTAAAAATAGAAACATTAAGATACTCATCAGTAGCAATAGCAAAAGATGGAAGTATATATACTTGGGGTAGAGCAGAAGAAGGAGGATTACTAAATGGAAAATATGCAACAAATGTACTTTATGCAACAAGAGTAAAAAGTATAGATAAAGTAATAGAAGTAGACTCAAGCCGGTTGGAATGCAATGGTAGGAATATTAAGAAGTACAGGAACGGTGTGGACAGCAGGGCATATAGACGATAGCGATAGTTCTGGAGAAAATAACAATATAAGTCCATTAAATCCAAAAATAACATTAGATAACTTTGCAATACCACAAAGAGTAGAAGAAATAGACAATGTAGAAAAATTAGTAATGAATTATGCATCAATATCAGTTATAAAAAAAGATAGAACAGTATGGACATGGGGAAGGTACAACTTCTATGAAGGAGAAGAATATGCAGAAGAATTAGTAGAAAGTATATATATAAACAATCCAGTACAAGTACAAGGAATAACAAATACGAAACAAATATCAGCCAATGCCAATGCATATTCAGTAATAATGGAAAATGATAACAAAATATACACATGGGGAGAAAACAGCTTTGGAGAATGTGGAATAGGATATAAAAGTAGAAAAGTAGGAAATATAACACCTACTGGAGTATCAAATTTAGGAATAGTAAAAACAAGAACAGGAAAAGACTTTAATGCATTAAGAGTAGATCATATTTCAACAACCCCAGCAAACAGTGTTACACATGTAATATTAGAGGATGGAAGCATATATGCGTATGGTTCAAATTATCCAGATACAGTATCAGACTTCATGGGAAGAGAAGAATATGCATATCCATATGCAACATATATAGGAAGAAAATACCTAAACTTAGATAAAAGATATGAAAGAATAAAAATAGGCGAAACAATAGAAGTAAAAGGTGAAATGATTGAAGACATAAACGTATATATGGGACAAGCGACAAAAGGAGAACTACAATTAAAATCAGATGATGAAACTATAGCCAAAGTAGAAGGGAAAAACATAATAGGAGTAGGCATAGGAACAACAGTAATAACAGTATTTGACCCAATAACAGAAATAGAATCGATCATAAAAGTAGAAGTAAGAAATCAAAATGCAGTAGCACTTCCGCAAGTAGAAGTGGGAGAATACTATACAGTAGCCCTAAGAGAAGATGGAACAGTATGGACATCAGGCTACAATAAAGTAGGACAACTAGGACTTGGTTGGACAGGTGGAAACATATATGAACAAGCACAAGTATTAACACAAATACAAGACGATTATGGAACAACAATAGATATACCACTAAATAATATAATAAAAATATCAGCATCATATAACCATGTATTAGCACTAAGTAAAACTGGAGAAGTATATGCATGGGGAGCAAACACATATGGACAATTAGGAATAAATTCTAATATAAGCTCAAATTATGCAACACCAGTATTAACAACAGATGCAAGTGAGACATTAAAAAATATTATAGACATATCAGCAAGTTCAGATGTAAGTACATTCTTAGATAAAGACGGATATGTACTAACTTGTGGATTACCAAGAACAGGACAATTAGGGAATGGAGTAAATAGTACAAGTACTTCATACATGAAAAAAACACCAACATATATAGATATAGATAATATTATAGAAATAAGTTCAGGAGGATGGTCAGTAGATAGCCAAGGAGCCTATACTATGGCATTACAAGCAGAAAAAAATCTGTATGGTTGGGGAAATAATATTAAAGGGCAATTAGGAAATGGAACTACAAATAATGCAACAACTCCAGAAAAAGTATATCAAGATGTAGTAAAAGTAAAAACAGGTGCACGATACACAATAATAAAAAATACAGAAGGAAAATATCTAGTTACAGGAACTAATGAAGATGGTGAATTTGATACAGAAGAGATAACTAACACCACAAAATTTAAACAAATAGAAACAACACTAGATAATGGAACTAAGATAGATATAAAAGACATCTATTCAAATCCATGGGGAACAACAATAATAGACAAACAAGGATATGCATATGCACGTGGCTGGAATGCATATGGAAACTTAGCAAGACATGATAATAATGATCACTATTATAATTGGGATTTAATGAAGAAACAAGATGGAACACCAATAGCAAATGTATTTACAATAGGAAGAGGAGGATCAGACTATAATAACTCATTAATAGCAAAAGATGGAACAGTATGGATAACAGGAGATAATAGTGAGGGACAAATAGGAAATAGAACCTATGATAATACAAACTACCTAACACCATTTGGAGTAGGATACATAAACCTAGACAAAAGAAACATAACAATAAAAATAGGACAAAATACGCCAGTAAACTTACTAGAAAGCCAGTCAAACTTTAGTGTATTCGAAAAAGAAAAAAGATTCGATTTTGAATGGACAAGTGTAGATGAAAATATAGCTAGCGTTTCACAAGCAGGAATAATAACAGGTAAAAACATAGGACAAACAATGATAACAGTAACAGAAAAAAACACAGGAATATCATCATCATTAATAGTAAGTGTTACAAGTAATCATGAAGACTCTATAGCAATGCCACAAGTAGAAAACTTAGAAGATGCCACAATAGTATTAAAAGCAGATGGAACAGTATGGACAACAGGATTAAACAACTTTGGTCAATTAGCAAGTGGAAATACAACAAAAAGAAATTATTACGACAGAGTAAAAATAAGTAGAACAGCATATCTAGAAAACGTTATAAAAATATCAGCAGGAGCTAATGGTTGTTTAGCATTAACAAAAGACGGAGAAGTATATGCATGGGGAAGAAATAACTACGGACAATTAGGTTTAGGCACAACTACTTCATACTATACATATGCAACAAAAGTAAAAGGGGTAAACAACAAAGGAACACTAAATAACATAGTAGATATATCGATGGGATACTTTAATGCTACAGCAGTAGATAAAAATGGAAATGTAATAACATGGGGTTGGAATAGAGATGGTGAACTAGGAATAGGAAATACAAAACAATATAGATACCCAGTATACTCATCAATAGGAAATGCAATAAGTGCAGAAGCAGGATATTACACATTAACAATACTAAGAGACAATAGAGACCTATATCAAGCAGGAAATTACCAATACATAGGAGTAAAAGGAGCAACCGAAAACGTTACAATACCAACAAAAGTACTAGGAAATGTAACAGGGTATTCAGAACCAGTATACAACCCTATTGCAAAAACAGGAGATGGAAAAGTATATGCATGGGGACAAAATTACCAAAAATACTTACCATTTGAAGCAACAATACAAATAGATGATAATGGAAACTGGTACACAGACGAACCAAAAGAGCTAAGGCTACCAACAGATGAAAGTGGAAATACAGTAAAAGTAAAATATGTAAAATCAGCAGATAATTCACTATATATAATGGCTGAGGATGGAACAGCATATTCAGTAGGGTATAACGATTTTGGAGCATTATCAAATGGAACAATACAATATGAAACAGAATTTAAACCAATGCTAAATGTAAAAGGAGAACCATTTAAAAATGCAATAATGCTATCAAGAGGAAAATACCATACACAATCAGTAATAACAAAAGATGGATATGTATATACTGCAGGAAACAATACAAATGGAGAATTTGGAAACAGTACATATGATAGTTCAAACTATTTAACAATGTCAGGAACAGCATTTTTAGACTTTGAAGACTCAAAACAAATAACATTAAAAGTAAACGAGAACTACGAAATAAACAAAGACAAATTCTACATAAACGGAGACTTCAATGTATTCCCAGAACTAAATGGAATGCCGGGAGACATAGATTTAAGTCTAGAAGAAACAGATATTATAAACTTAAATGAAACTCTAGTAACAGGCTTAAAACAAGGAACAGCAAAAATAAAAGCTACTGAAAGCATAAGTAACTTAGAAACATACTTAACATTTAGAGTAACAGATAAAAAGGTACAAATAAAACAAGGAAACTACTTTACAGTAGCACTAAAAGAAAATGGAACAATATGGACATGGGGATACAATGGATATGGACAGCTAGGAACAGGAAACAAAACAGTACAAAAGGTTCCAGTACAAGCAGTAAATATAAATAATGTAAAAGACATAGGAGCAGGAACAAACCATGTAATAGCACTAAAAGAAGATGGAACAGTATGGACATGGGGATATAACGGCTATGGACAAATAGGAACAGGAGATACTAGTGTACGACTAGTACCAACACAAATAACAGGACTAAGAGACATTATACAAGTAGAAGCATATGGAAACACAAGTTATGCATTAGATGCACGTGGAGACATATATGTATGGGGATATGGTTATTCAAGAAAACCACAAAAACTAAACATAGGCGAAAAAATAGTAAGCTGTGAAGGTGAGTTACTAATAACACAAAGTAAATGTGTATATGACTTATCTACAAAAAAATATAATTGGTCAGTACAAGATATTATACAAGTAGTAAAAGGGTCAAATCACTTCCTAGCACTAAATACAGATGGAACAGTATATGCTTGGGGAAATAATACATATGGACAATTAGGAAGAGGATGGAAAGCAAGCTCTACATATGGAGTAGACTATGTATATTCACCAGATGGAGAAGATTACCTAAGAGATATAGTAGCAATAGAAGCAGGAAATAATAGTTCAATAGCAGTAGACAAAAATGGAAAAGTATATACATGGGGATATAATAACTATTATCAATTAGGAGATGGAACTAATACCTTAAAAACATTACCAACATATATAGAACGACTAGAAAATATAGAAAACGTATCACAAAGTAATACTAACTGTAGTATGGTATATGACTATGACGGATATGCATACTCAGCAGGACACGGAGGAAACTGGCAGTTAGGAACAAACACAAATAAAAACCAATCAAGATTTAAAATGATAGGTGATGTACAACTAACATCAGAAAAAGACAGAATATCAGTAGAAGAAGGTGGAGAAAAAGACTTAAATTTACAACTTTCAAATACCTTTAACCTAAAAACAGATGTAGCAAGTACAGAAAATATAGATGTAACAATAGTAGATGAAGAAATAGCAACATTAACAGGTGGAAAAGTTCAAGGAATAAAACAAGGAAAAACACTAGCAGTAGCAAGACACAAATCAAGCAGTATATACAAATACATACAAATCGACGTAGTAGCAAAAGATAGCTTTACAGCAGCAAAACTAGAAAACGGAAGAGACTTTACAGTAGCACTAAAAGCAGATGGAAGTGTATGGACTTGGGGAAGAAACCAATATGGGCAACTAGGACTAGGAAATAACAACGACTATAGTGAGCCTCAAAAAGTAAGCATAATAGATCCAGCAACAAAAGAAGAACAAAAAATAGTAGACATATCAGTTGGAGAATACCATGTAGTAGCACTTGCAGAAAACGGAATAACATATTCATGGGGAAAATCAGACCTATATCAAACAGGACATGCAAATAGAACAGCATTTAAAACACCAACAAAAATGTATGATTCATATGGAAACGAATGTGGAGGAATAGTAAAAGTAGTAGCAAGAAAAGACTCAACATATGTAATAGATATCTATGGAGGAATATATGCTTGTGGAAAATGGTGGACTAGCAAAATAAAAGATGATGTAACACCAATAGACGCACCAGTAGATGTAAATAATGAATATGTATTAGATGTAGATGGAAATGTATATAACTGGGAGAATAAACTAGAAATAGGAGAACCTATAAAGAGTCTAAGCGAAGGAACATCACATAGTACATTCTTATCAAAAACAGGAAAAGTATATTCTATAGGAACAAATACATATGGAGAACTAGGAAACGGAACAAAAACAGACTTAACTAATAAAGTGGCTATAGTAAAAACAGATGAAAACACTATTTTAGAAAACATTATAGAAGTAAAATCGGGAGACTATTATAATATAGCAGTATCAAAAGATGGAAAAGTATATACATGGGGAATAAATGAAAACGACAAACAAGGAAGAGATGACCATAGTTACTTTATATTTGCAGTAGAAAATGGAAACATGAAAAACGTACTAACAGCATCTAGTGGATATGACCATACAACATATGCAGATAAAGATGGTGTAGTATATGCAGTAGGAAAAGGAGATTATGGACAGCTAGGAAATAGGCAAACAAACAATTATAGCACACCAGTAGTAGTTGGGGACTACTTAATAGATTTAAGCACAAACAACATACAAATAGCAGTAGATGAAGCAGCACAATTAGAAGGAAACATTAGAAACTTTAACATAATATATGATAAAACAAGTAAAATAACATATAAAAACAGCGATACATCAGTTATAAAAACAACAAGTGCAAAACAAAATGTAAACGGAAACTATGAAACACTAGTAACAGGAAGAAAAATAGGAACAACTTCGATAATAGCACAAAGCCAAAATGGAGAAGCAGTAGCAGTAGTTCAAGTAGAAGTAATACCAGAACAAACAGAAATAAAACCACAAGTATCAGTAGGTGGAAGCCATACAATATCACTAAGATCAAATGGAACAGTATGGACATGGGGACAAAACACATATGGACAACTAGGAACAAATGATATGATTTCAAGAGATGACCCAGTACAAGTAACATTTGAAGGAAACGTAAAAATAAAAATGATAAGTGCAGGAAAAGACTATAGTTTAGCATTAGATACAAATGGAAATGTTTGGGGATGGGGTAAAAATACATATTATGAAATAGATCAAGTAACTAGTACAAAAATACTAAAACCTAGAAAATTTGCTAAATTAAGTAATATCATAAAAATAACAGCAGGAATAAACACAAGTGTAATGCTTGCAGAAGATGGCACAATATACACATATGGTTTAAACTCAGACGGACAAGCAGGAACAGGAGATTACACCCAAAGAGCAGTATATAAAGCAAATTACGACATGCAAAATGTAATAGACATATCAGCAGGATCTAGTCATGTAATGGCACTAAAATCAGATGGAACAGTATGGGTAACAGGTTCAAATAGATATGGACAACTAGGAATAGGTAATAAATTTATAAGTGAAGTACCAACATATCAAAAAGTAGACTTACCAGAAACAATAGCATATATACAAACAGGCGAAAATTCATGTTTTGCAATATCAACTACAGGAAATGTATATGCATGGGGAGCAAACTACTACGGACAATTAGGATTAAACGACAAAGAAAATAGATATGCACCTGTAAAAATAGAAGAACTAAGCAATATACGCGAAATATCTTCAGGAATAAACCATACAATAGCAAGAGATGGAAACAGTTACAGTTATGTTACAGGAACAAACAAACAAGGTGAACTAGGAGTAGGAGATAAAACACCAAAAGTAATATTTGAAAGAATAAATACACTAAACAATATAATGGACATATCAGCAGGAGAAAACTACACAGTAGCAAGTCTAAAAGATGGTAGTGTATGGGCATGGGGAGATTACAACCATGGAGACGAAAGTTTAAAAAGTAAAACAAAAAGCACAATACCTGTAAAAATAGGAAGTGACAATGTTTCACTAAAAGAACTAGAAATAACACTAAAAGTAGAAGAACAAAAACAATTAGATATATCAGGAGAATTTGTATTTAATCTAATATATGACACACAGGCTTCTTCAGACTTCACATATGAAAGCCTAAACAATGACATAGTAACAGTAGATAGAGATGGAAATATTAGAGGAATGAGAGAAGGAACAACATGGGTAATAGCAAGAGATGTTAAAAATAGTAGGGAACTAGTAGCAATAGTAAAAGTTATAGGAAAAGAAAATACAGTAGCACCAAAAGTAGAAGCAGGAAATAACTTTGCAACATCATTAAAAGCAGATGGTAGTGTATGGACATGGGGATATAATGGACAAGGAGAACTTGGAAATGCAAATATGGAAACATCAAAAGTTCCAACAAAAACAGCAATGGAAGGTATATACAAAGAAATAAAATCAGGACAAAGCTTTACACTTGCACTAAAAGAAGATGGAACCGTATGGGGATTTGGTTCAAACTCTAAAGGACAACTTGCAAGTACAAACATAAGCTATAACAACATACCAATGCAAATAAACGGCTTAGCAGATATAATTCAAATAGCAGCAGGAAAAGACTACGGTTTAGCACTAGACAGTTATGGAGCATTATATGGATGGGGAGAAAATTTAGCAGGACAAATAGGAATAAACAACATAGGAGAATACACATATAATGTAGCAAGAGTAATAATAAGCACAGACAGAATAATGCATATATCAGCAGGAAACAAACAATCTGCAGTAGTAGATTCAACAGGTAAAGTTTATGGATTTGGGGAATATTTAAACGGATACCTAGAAGGAATAGAAAATGCAGTAAAAGTAGAAATAGGAAATGGATATATGTTAATACTTACTACAGAAGGAAAACTATACAAATATGACCAAACAGGATTAAACCAGATAAGTACAAATGCAAATGTTATAGACATATCTATTCAAAATACACAAAACATGTATCAAACAAAAGATGAAAATGTATATGTATGGGGAGAAAATACAAATGGAGCGTTAGGAGTAGGAAACGAAGCAAATGTAAGTGTTCCAACTCTAGCCACAAAGAACAGCACAAATGTATTTGGAATAGGAGCAGGATACAATAACACTTACATAATTTCTAACGAAGGCTTTATATATGCCTCAGGAGCAAACGATTTAGGACAAATTGGAAATGCTACTACAAACAATGAAGTAGAGCACGTACTAGTTGGAGATACTAAATTTAAAGTAGAACCAGAAAGCAATATAATGCATATAGCAGACGAAGAAGAGGTACAGATAACTTTAGATTTATTTAATGTATTTACAGAGAAAGCAAAAGACATAAACAACTTTGAACTAATAAGCGATAATGATACTATAGTATCAGCAAACATAGATAATAATGAAAAAACACCAAAAGCAATGTTAAACGCTAAAAGTGTAGGAACAGCCAATATAACAGTAAGAGACAAACAAACAGGAATAGAGCAAAAAATAATTAGAGTAGTAGAACCAATAGAACAAGACAGAATAGACTTCATAAAAGTAAATGACACACTAGCAAAAGTAGTAGGAGAAAAGAAATATGAAGTAACAATAGCAACAGGAGAAGAAACAGCAAATCTAGAAGTACAAACAAAAGATAAAACAGATGCTATAGACGTAGGAAAAACAGGAATATTTGCACCAAATGGGGTAATAACAAAGGTAGTAAATATAAATAATAAAGAAACAATAATTGAAATAGACGTAAAAGCAGTAAATGGAGAAATTGTTCCATTCGAACTAAAAATTATAAAACAAAGCACAAACAATGAACTAGAAATAATAAAAGTAGATGGAATAGAAATTAGTCCAAATGCAGATGGAATATATCAATTAATAGTACAAAATAAACAAACCTATGAAATATATGCAAAAGCAAAAGAAGAAATAGCATATGTTAATATAGATGCAGTAGAATATGACAAAAAAGAACAAACAAGAAATGTATCATTTAGAAGTGAAACAGAAACTGTAAGACAAGTAGCAATAAACGTAAAAGCAGAAAGTGGAGACGTAAAAACATATACATTAGAGCTATATAAAGAAAATGCAGAAGAAATAAGATACTTACAAAAAGTAATAGTAAATGGAGAAGAAGCCCACAAAATTGCAGAAAATAAATATTATGCAATCATAGGAGATAAAGACACAAATGCCGAAATTGAAGCATATGCTAAATTCTATTTATCAAGTGTAGACATAGGTCAAAATGGATATAAACAAGGATATAATACATATACAAAACAAATAAGTGATGTAGAGACAGAGGTAATAATAACAGTAAAAGACCAAAATGGAAAGAAAAAAGAATATACCTTAGTAATAGTTAAAGAAACAATAGCAAAACAAGAGTTGCAACTAGAATTTGTAAGAGTAAATGGAGTACATGCCGATATATCAAAAGAAAGCGATAGGATATATGAAATAACATTAGATAAACCAATGAATGTAGCTTCAATAGAAGCAGGAACAGTACTAGATGATGCAAATGTAAGCATTAATGGAGGAGCATATAAACAAAAAGTATCAATAGAAAATATAACAATAACAGGAAGTTATATGCAAATACCAATAATAGCCGAAAGAGAAGACATAACAACAATATACTATTTAAACATATATGGATTACCAGATGAAACAGACCTAAAACGAGTAAGCCTTGCAGGAATTGGAGACGCCACATATAATCCAGTAACAGGAGAATATGAAATAAGTGTAACAAAAGACATAACAGAATATATAGTAGAAGCAGAACCAATAGACGAAAAAGCAAGTACAAAAATAGAAGACGATGAATATGTAGTAGGAAATAGCACAAAAACGATAGTTAAAGAAGATGGGGAAACAATAACTATAGTAACAATAACATGTAAATCACAAAATGAGTTAATAGAAAAGGAACACACACTAAAAATAAGAGAAAAATCAAACAATACAAGTGTAGTAAACTTACTAGTAAACTCAGAACAAGCTACATATAATGAAGAATTAGAAATGTACTATATAGAAGTAAAAGGTGAGGTAGAAAAAGCTAACATAGAAGCAATACTAGAAGACGGAAACAGTATAGCAGACATAGAAAAAACAGGAAAAAATCCACACGAAATAGAAATAAATGACAGAGAAACAATAGTAACTATAGAAGTAACAGCAGAAGATGGAACAAAACAAGAATATCAGCTAAAAATAGTAAAACTATCAAACAATGTAGAAGCAACAGTAGAAGCAGGACAAACAGAAGACACTTTAGCAGAACTTACACCAAATGATGAAGGAAACTATTATATAAAAGTTCCAAGAATAGAAAGCTATGTAATAAAAGTAACAGTACCAGAAAGTGCAAGCCTTGCAATAGACGGAAACAATGAAACCACAGGAACAGAAAACATAGCATTAGAACAAGATGTAACAGAAGTAGCATTTACAGTAACAGCAGAAGATGGAACAGAAGAAAACAGAACAATTACAATAGAAAAAGAATCAGACAATAAAGAAATAGAAAGCATAACAGGTCAAGACATATTATCAAGTAAAATATCAGGAGAAAACACATATGAAATAAAACTTGATGATAGAGTTACAGAAAGTTTTGATGTAACAATTAAAACGAAACACGACTTAGCAAGTGCAAAATTAAATACAGAAGATGCGACAAGCTATGAAGTAAAAACAATAACAAGAACAATAAATTTAAGTGATTGTGTAGAAACAGATGAAGAAGGAGATGAAATACTAAAATTCTATGTAGACGTAAAAGCAGAAGATGGAACAGAGCAAACATATACAATAATAATAACAAGAACATCAAACTTAGAATTAGAAAAAGTAGAAGTAAACACTATACAAGCAACATATGAAAACAAGACATATGATGTAGTAATACCAAGACAAACAGACGAAAATATCAAAATAACAGCAAAAAATGAAAAAGTTATTATAACAGTATATGAAGAAGGATTAAACATAGGAGAAAATGCAGGTATATTAGATATAAACACACAACTATTAGATGAACAAAAAACATACATGATAGTAGTAAAAGATCCAGATGATGAAACAAGAACAGAGGTATACACACTAAATGTACGAAAACAATCTAATAAAGTAGAACTAGAAAAAGTAATAGTAGATGGTAAAGAAGTAGAAAAAGACGAAAACGGAATCTACAAAATATCTGTAAAAGACCTTGAAAAACATACATTAGAGTTACATTCATCAGAATATTCACACATAAAAGTAGATGAAGAAGCATACATCGAAAAAAATGAAACAACAAAAGAATATAGTATAAATGTATGTGAAACAAAATCAATCAAAGTAAAAGTAAAAGCAGAAGATGGAACAGAAAGTAGTGAATATGTAATACAAATATATGTAATGAATAATGACAAAACATTTGAACTAAAAGTAGATAGTGAGCCAGTAACAAACTACAATAGCGAAACCAAAACATATACAATGTATGTAAATAACACAAACACTGAGGCAACCATAGAAATGATTGCAAATTCTAATAAAGCGGTAGTTTGGATAGAAGAAGAAACAGACAACACAAACACAATAACAAGAACAAAAACACTTGGGGGACAAGGAACAACAACTAAACTAAAACTTAAAATAGCTTCAGAAGATGGGGAAACTGAAGAAAGATTTTTAGAAATTAAGCAATTATCAAATGGAGTAATGCTAGACAACATAACAGTAAACGAAAAAGAAGCTACAAAAGTAGATGACGAAAACTATCAAATAACAATAAGTGACAAACCAGATATAGCAGACATAATAATTACAGCATTAGACCAAAACTCATATATAATATTAGATGATAATGAAGACCAAAAAACACAAGGAACAAAACAACAAACAATAAACAATATACAAAATGGAGATGAAATAATTGTTGAAATAAAAGTTCTTGCAGAAAATGGGGACTACAAGGACTACACACTAACAATAAATGTAGTTTCATCAAACACAAGTATATTAGAATTAACAGTAGATGACGAAGATGTAGAAAAAACAGATAACAACACATATCGTTACTTCATAGAACCAAATGCTACAAAAGCAGTAATTCATATAAAAACAGATGACGAAAACGCAAAAGTAAAATATGAAGAAATAGAATATAAAGAAGTAATGGACAAAGAAATAAACTTAAATGGAGAAATAACAGAAGTAAAATTCAAAATAATAGCACAAGGAGGAACAGAAGAAGAAAACACATTATACATCTACAAAAAATCAAAAGACTCGTCACTATTAAAACTATGGGTAGATGGTAATGAAGTAATAAGTGAAGACGGAAAAAATTACAAAGTAGAAGTTACAGAAGATTTAAACAAAGTAACAGTAAAAGCACAAACAACAAATGAATTTGCAAATGTAAAAATAGGAAATACACTAGCAAAAGTAAACATATCAGAAATAGAGCAAGCTCTAAATGTAGGAAAAGATACAACTATAAATATAGAAGTAACAGCACAAAATGGAGAAATTTCAACATATACATTAACAATTAGTTATAAAGCATCATCAGGTGTTAGAGGAAAAATATACACAGAAAACATAAATGAAATTCACAAAGCAAAAATAAGTATATATAAATCACTAGATGATGGAAGTAAAAATGTAGGAACAGAATTGATTGTAGAAACTTATACAAACAATGATGGAACATATGAAGTACCAATATATAAAGCTCTAAGCACAATAAATGATAAAAATGGAAACAACATACCAGACGAGCTAGAATGTAAATACGACATAGTAATATCAAAAGAAGGATACCTAGACTACACAATATTAGGAGTAAAACTAATAGAAGAACAAAACATAGAATTAGGAGAATACAGCTTAATAGCAGGAGACGTAATAAAAACAGGAGAAATTGAAATAGACGACTTAGTAAACTTAAATAATAACATTGGGGTAGTTATTAATGAAAGTAACAAAGAAGAAAAATCAATTTATGACCTAAACGAAGACGAAGTAGTAGATGCAAAAGATAGAGCAATCCTAAAGAAAAACTATGGAAAACTAGCAGAAATAGTAGAATGGGTAAACCCGGGTGAAACAGAAGAACCAGAAAAAGCAGAAGAGCAGGTAGAAGAGGTACAAGGTGAAGAACAACCTGTAGAAGAAATGCAAAGTAAAAAACTAAAAGCAAAAACCATAGAAAAACAACAAATGATATTACCAATGAAAAGTAGCTATAAAATAACTGCTGAATATGGTTTAAGAAAACATCCAATAACTGGAGAAGAAAAAAAGCATAAAGGAATAGACATAAGTGGAGAACATCATACAGAAATTTATGCAGTAGCAGATGGAGAAATAACATATGCAGGAGTCCAAAAAGGATATGGCAACTGTATAGAAATAAAACATATTGTTAATGGGGAAACAATATATACTTTCTATGCACACCTATCAAAAATAAATGTAAAAGTAGGAGATAAAATAGCACAAGAAACAGTAATAGGTTTAGAAGGAGGAGACCCAAAAGAAGACAATAATCCTGGAACTACTACAGGACATCATTTACACTTCGAAATAAGAACAAATAATCATGAAGACATAGATCCTACAACATATATCAAATTCTAAAAAAGTTACAAGGGAAAAATCCCTTGTAACTTTTAAAAAAATATTTACAAAAAAATATTGTTTTGTTATAATCAAGGTAAACAATTACAAAGGAGAAAATAAATAATGGAACAAGAGCAAGAACAAATAGAAAATATAAGAAAAATGAAAAAGATCAAAAGAATAAAAAGACAACAAAGAAGAAAAACTATAATGAACTTTATTATAACCATAGTTATAATAACTTTACTATTTGTAGGATTATACTTTTGTGATAAACAATTTGGGATATGTGATGGAAAATTTGTAGCAATAATACAAATAGCAAAGAAAAATATTAACTCAATAATAAATACATACTTTATCAAAGATACTAAAATAGAAACTAACCAAAATGAAAACACAATAAATGAAAATACTATAAACACAACAATAAAAGATGAAGAAGAAATTGCAAAAGAAAAAGCAATCAACATAGCAATCAAAAAATTTAAAGAACTAGGAGAAAATACAACAGCATCAGAACTAGAAGTAGTAAAAATAAAAAGAAAATATGAACTATACTATTACATTTCATCTAAAGAAAACACAGTAGAAGTAAGAATAGAAGACAATAAAATTACAAGGGTAAACAGTGTACCAGTAAAAGAAGAAACCAATACAAACTATAATAATCAAATAAGAACAGAAGAGGACATTTAATGTCCTCTTTTATGATATGTAACAAAACAGTAATACAAAAAAGATTGACAAGTAATATGAGTTATTATAATATGTATACATATTAATAAAAGAGAAATACTAAAATAAAAAATACAGACGAAAAGGAGAAGAAGAAAATGAAAAATTGTAAAAACACTACAAAGGCATACCCAATACTTGTAGGGGCACCGTTTGGTGGGAATACCCGTGAGACAGGCACCACTGTGCCCAATCAAAACAAACGCACACACGGTATTACCCTAATTGCCCTAGTAATTACGATCATACTTTTATTAATCTTAGCAGGAGTAGTACTAAACCTAACTTTAGGAGAGCATGGAATATTAAAACAGGCACAGCAAGGAGCAGAACAATATAAAATAAGTGAAATATTAGAAAAGTTAGAATTAGAAAAAGTGGATTTAGTAGCAAGAAAAAATGGAGAAGTACCAAGTGTAGAAGAATATATAAATCACCTAATAAATAAGGGAATAATAACAAGTGCAGATGTAGAAGATATAGATGATAATAATAAAAATATAGTAGTAGAAGGGTATTTATTTTTGGTAGAAAAAGAAGAAAATGGAAATATAAAAATAACATACCAAGGAAAAGCAGATAATAAACCAAGAATAGCGAAATTGCAGGTAACAGGAACAACAATAGATAGTATAAGTGTAAAGGTAGTAGCATCAAATTCAAATGGAGCAAGTTATAAATATAGTATAAAAAATGTAACAACTGGAGAAACAAGCTTTACAGAAGTAACAACATTAAATACAAACGAATATACATTTACAGGGTTAACAATAAACAATGAATATATAATACAAGTAGAGTTAATAACAGCGAATGGAGGAGACACAAAAGAAACAAGTGCAATAAAGACAGAGCCACCCAAAGTAACAACTATCACATTAGATAAAACAAATATAGACTTAGTAAAAGGTGGAACAGATATGATAGTAGCAGAAGTATTACCAACAGAAGCAACAGATAAAACAATAACATGGACAAGTAGTAATGAAGCAGTAGTAACAGTAGATGATTCTGGAAATATAACAGCAGTAGGAGAGGGAGTAGCAATAATAACAGCTACATCGAATGAAGTAAATACAGTAAGTGCTAGTTGCAATATAAACGTAACACCACCACCTCCACCAAGTATAGGAGCAGGAGCAGATACACACGAAGCACATGAAATAAAATACACATGGGACGAGCTATCTGAACTTGCGAAACTAATATCAGATAACTATGGAACTGAAGTTGGACAAGTAAATAATGACACAGTAGAAGTAGCAGTAAGTATAAATGGAAAAGAAGATACTCTAGGAATAGGAGATTGGACAACAGTAGGAATAAATGGAATAGATTATCAAGTACGAATATTAGGATTTAACCATGATGAGCTAGCAGACCAAACAATATATGGAGGAACAAACACATATGCAGGAATAAGCTTTGAATATGCAGAATGTATAGGAACAGGCAAAATGAATAGTAGTACCACAAATGCAGGAGGATGGGGAGCATGTGCTTTAAGAGGAACGCTAAATAGTACAACATTAGATAGTTTAGAAAATAAGGAATATATAAAAGAAGTAAATAAAGAATATATAGCAACATATAATGACGCAAACAGTGTAACAACGTCTGGGGACAAATTATGGTTATTATCATGTTCAGAGATATGGAACAATGCATATAACAATAGTTCTGCATATGGGCAGGCGATAGCAAAAGAAGGAGAGCAATACAAATATTATGCAAATATTAATGCTACGAATAGTTCTAGCAATACAAATCTTGTAAAAAGGAACGGAGATTTGGATATTGGTTGGTTGCTTCGCTCGCCATATTACAACAATAGTGGCACTTTCTGCTACATCTACACGAACCGGTCGTGGCACCAATGGTAGTGCTAGCAGCACTTATGGCCTTGCCATGCGGTTTTTCCATCTAACATCTTATGTAAACAACAATATATAATTAAAAATAGAGTTTTTGAGATATTGATTTGTTTCAAAAACTCTATTTTTCTCATAACCTATCTAATTAATTGGTACCAAGCTTGAAATAGCTTTCCGCAGATACTCCACAAAGTCATATTAGAAACATCACTTTCAGCAATAATATTAGATTTACCTACAACCTCACCATTTAAAGAATATGTAACTTCACCTAAAACTTGCCCTCTAGAGACTGGAGCTTGAACAGAATCTGCTAAATTCACATTTTGTATAAGATTTTTTTCTTCTCCTTTTTTAGTTAAAGCACCACATGAATCTTCTAAAACAGCATTAACCTCACTTTTAGTACCTTTAGTTACACAAATCTGCTTTATAACATCATTCTTCTTACCAAACTCACCATACGAGTACATACTAAAACCATAATCCAAAAGCTTGCTAGCCTCACTAAAACGAACCTTAGTAGTAGGAGCCTTCATAATAACTGCAATTAAAGACAAATTATCTCTAGTTGCACTAGCAGAAAGATTATATAAAGCAACAGAAGTAGAACCAGTTTTTAAGCCAGTAGCACCTTTATAATTACGGATTAGCTTATTTGTATTAACTAAAGAAGATTTACCATCACGTAAACTATCCATCCAAATAGTAGTATAATTAGTAATACTAGGATGATTTACCAACAGTTCACGAGACATTAAAGAAATATCATAAGCTGATGTTACATGGCCATCTTCATCAATACCATGGCAGTTTTTAAAAGTAGTATCATTCATACCAAGCATTTTAGCCTTTTCATTCATTTTAGCAACAAAAGCTTCCTCAGAACCTGCAAGATATTCTGCCATAGCAACAGTACAATCATTTGCAGAAACAACACAAATAGCCTTTAGCATTTCATTTACAGTTAAAGATTCTTTCACATCAAGCCAAATTTGGGAACCACCCATAGAACTTGCATTTTCACTACAAGGAATAGGTGTATCTAAAGAAATAACACCACTATCCAAAGCCTCCATAATAAGAAGAATAGTCATAACCTTAGTAACACTAGCAGGACGTAACTGTTCGTGAATATTATGCTCATATAAAACCTTGCCAGTATTTTGTTCAATTAAGATAGCACTACCACATTCTAGATTAAGAGAATTAGGATTTTCAGATTGAGAAGCAATATTACTACTTACTGTGGAAGTGGCATCATAATTTGACCACAAAAAAGAGTCAGTAGCAAGCGAAAAAACAGGAAAAACAAAACTTACAATAATACAAAGCAAAAGAATTTTTGCTATTAAACCTCGATTTACATACATAGTAAAACCTCCATAAAAACGATTACTAAACAATATGCAGATTATAAAAAAATAGAATAAAAAGTTTAATACTATTGACAATACGCAATTTATAAATATAAAATAGTACCATAAAGAGGTGTGCAAATGAAGAGTTTATTAGAAAATAAAAAATTCAAAATTTCATTAATAGTTGTACTGGTTTTAATAATATTACTATTATTAGGGCTTGTAATAAACAATGTTAATAAAATAAACAAACAACAAGACCAAAAGTTACAAGCAATGGAGATGGTACAAGAAGTACTAGAAATGGCAAGAGTAGCAAAAGAAAGTAATGAAAATTATAATAGTAATGAATATTTAGATAATCTATTTAAAAGTAATAATATAACAGTAAATGGAAATATAGTATCTTCAAATGGATATAATTTTGAAATAGATAGAGAAAGCTTAAATATAAGTAATGAATTAGGTAGTACAAATGTAGATATAATAGATGAAGTTACAGGGTCAGCAGGAAAAGATGAAAGTGGTAGAGATTTAGGGAAAATAAACTTAAGGTTTACAAGTAATATACCAATAGATAAAATACAAATAGAAAACATAGATGGAACAATTTTAGAAGAGGATGTAAATAATACAACTTATGAAAAAGAAATAGACGTAGTTTTTGGGCATACACATGTTATTTCTGCAGTAACAAGTGATGGAAAAATAAGTGTAAAAAAAGTAACAAAAGAAAATCCATATCCACAAATAAGCAACCCAAGTACTGCTTCAGGAGTGAGAACAGCGAATCCATTAAACTTTACATGGCCACAAATAGAAGAAATTGCAAAAGCTATATCGAATGACAGTACTATAACAAATAACACGCAAGAATTTACGATAAAATATAAAGGAAATGAATATATAATAGGAGTAGGAGATTATACAACAGTAAATGATAAAAAAGTACGAATAATGGGATTTAACCATGACAGATTAACAGACCAGAATGCATATGGGGGAACAAATACATATGCAGGAATAAGCTTCGAATTTGTAGAATTTATAGAACGAATGGGAATGAAAGATACTGCAACTAATTCTGAAGGGTGGGAAAAAAGTATACCACGAGAAAGATTAAATAATGAAATAATAGATAATTTAGAAAATAAAGAATATATAAAGCAAGTAAATAAAAATTATTTAGTAACATATAGAACTATGTCAACGTCACAAAACAAATTATGGTTATTAGCATGTTCAGAAATATGGAACAATGGGTGGTATGGTGTTTACACATATGGTACAGTAAATTTTAAAGAAGGAGAACAATACAAATATTATAAAAATGTAAATGCTATAGCTCATACAAAAAATGCAAATATAGTTAAGGAAGGAGCTTTTTGGTGGTTACGTTCGCCAGGAGGAAAACAAACGGAGACTACGATATTTTCATGTGTTAAGGATGATGGAAGTAATTATTGGCATACTGCAAATTACGCTTGTGGTATTGCGCCAGGATTTTGTATATAGTTTAGTTTTAGACGAGAGGGAGAGTTATCTTCCTCTTTTATGTACCTATTTTTAAAATCCTTTATTTATATCTTGCAAAATCTTACGGAAGATGATAGAATGAGACAAGAAAAAATAGAGGAGGTAAATATATGACAATTTTACTTAAAAACGGAAATGTGATAGATTATGCATCAAGATTAAATCAAAAGATGGATATCTTAATAGAAGACAAGAAGATAAAAAAGATTGAAAAACAAATTAATGAAGTAGCAGACAATACAATTGATTGTACTGGTCTTATGGTGATTCCAGGAATGATCGATATGCATTGTCATTTAAGACAACCAGGGTTCGAACATAAAGAAACAATAGAAACAGGTTCAAAAAGTGCTGTTAAGGGTGGTTTTACAACAATTTGTCCAATGCCAAATACAAAGCCAACTCCGGATAGCGCTATTATTTTGAAACAAATTATTGATGAAGCAAATAGAGTAAATCTTTGTAATGTATTACCATATTCTAGTGTAACAAAAGGAGAAAAGGGAGAAGAACTAGTAGATTTTAACGAAATGAAACAAGCAGGAGCAATAGCATTTTCAGATGATGGAATGCCAGTTGTAAACTCTAATATAATGAGACAAGCAATGATAAAAGCAGATGAACAAGGTACATTTGTTGCATCACACTGTGAAGAAAAATCAGTAGCAAAAGGAGCAATAAATGAAGGAGAAGTAGCTAAAAAGCTAGGGGTAGAAGGAGTACTTCCAGAAGCAGAAGAAATAATGGCAGCAAGAGAAATAGTAATTTCTGAAACAAATAAAATAAGAGGACATATATGTCACATAAGCACAAGAACATCTGTAGCAATGATTAGAGATGCAAAAAAACGTGGTGTAAAAATTACATGTGAAACATGTCCACATTACTATAGTTTTACAGTAAAAGAAGTATTAGAATCTGGAACAAATGCAAAAATGAATCCACCATTAAGAGAAGAAGAAGATAGACGTGCAATAATAAAAGGGCTACAAGATGGAACAATAGATGCAATAATTACAGACCATGCACCACACTCAGAAGAAGAAAAGAAAAAGCCATTATCAGAAGCACCAAATGGAATAATTGGGTTTGAAACAGCACTTGCCGCAAGCATTACAAACTTAATAGAACCAAAACATATAGGGTATTTAGATTTAGTACGTCTAACATCATATACACCAGCAAAATTATTAAATCTAAAAACAAAAGGGCAATTAAAACAAGGATATGATGCGGATATTACTATATTTGATCCAAATATGGAATATGTATATGAAAAACAAAGCATAGTATCAAAATCAAAAAATACACCATTTATAGGTAAAAAGTTAAAAGGAAAAGTAATGTATACAATAGTTGGCGGAAGAATTGTATATGAAAAATAGATATGATAATAATCTTTTAAATAAAATATAGTAAAATTTTCAAAACCGCTCGTTCAAGATAAATTTTGCACAGTATGTAATAAAAATTTGTAGGCCCCTCTCACAGGTATGTGAGATTCTCCCACAAATTTTTAAAACATACGTATACAAAATTTACTTTCAATACGCTTTTTTTCAAATTTTATATATTTTATTTAAAGATTATATAGATAAGGAGATAGAAAAACATGGAAAATGCAATTGACAAATTAATTGACAAAATAAAACAAATGGACAACCCTACAGTAATAGGGCTAGACCCAAGGTACAGCATGATACCAGAATGCATAACAAAAAAATATGACAAAACAATAAAAGGAGCATGTGAAGCAATATTAGAATTTAATAAAGCATTAATAGACGCTACATATGACATCATTCCGGCAGTAAAACCACAAATAGCATTTTATGAAATGTTTGGAACAGACGGAATAGAAATATTTAATAAAACATGTAAATATGCAAAAGAAAAAGGAATGATAGTAATAGCAGACATAAAAAGAGGCGACATAGGCTCAACTGCAGAAGGGTACTCTAATGCATACCTTGGAAAAACACCATTAGAAGAAATAGAACAATCAATATTTGATGTAGACTTTGTAACACTTAACCCATATTTAGGAATAGATGGAATAAAACCATTTATAGAAGACTGCAAAAAATATGGAAAAGGAGTATTCATAATAGACAAAACATCAAACCCATCATCAGGAGAACTACAAGATCTAAAACTAGAAAACGGAAAAACAATATATGAAGAAGTAGCAAGCTTAATAGAAAAATGGGGAGAAGAACTAAGAGGAAAATATGGATATAGTAGTATCTCTAGTGTTGTAGGAGCAACATATCCAGAACAATTACAATCTTTAAGAAAATTAGCACCACACACATTTTTCTTAATTCCAGGATATGGAGCACAACGGAGGAAAAGCAGAAGATATAGCACTAGGGTTTGACGAAAATGGAATAGGAGGAATAATAAACGCATCAAGAAGCCTAATGTGTGCATACAAAAAAGACATATGGAAAGAAAAATATACACAAGAAGAATTTGCAAAAGCAACAAGAGCAGAAGCAATCCGCATGAGAGACGAACTAAACCAAGCAATAAAAAATAAATAACATGTAGGGGCATCGTTTGTGGGAATACCCGTGAGACAGACACCACTGTGCCCTTTAATATAAGGAGGAAAGAAATGAAAATAAACTGTAAAGCAGAAATTACAAAAATCGAACAATTAAATAAAGACACATACAAATATAGTATAAAAGCAGATGAAATAGTAAAACAAGCACGAGCAGGACAATTCATAGAAATACGAGTTGTAGATAACATTGAACCATTACTTAGAAGACCAATAAGCATATATAACCTAGACAAACAAAATGGAATACTAGAATTCATATTCCAAGTAAAAGGAAAAGGAACAACATTATTAGCAGAGCGTAAAGTAGGAGAAAAGCTAGATATCGTTGGACCATTAGGATATGGAACATTTAGTATAAAAGAATATAAAAATGTAGCAATAATAGGAGGAGGAATAGGAACATTTCCGCTATATGAGCTCGCAAAAGAATTAAAAGAACAAACAAGTACAAACATACATATTTATATAGGATTTAGAAATAAAGAACTAATAACATTAGAAGAGGAATTTAAAAGTGTATCAAATGAATTAACAATAACAACAGATGACGGAAGCTACGGAATACAAGGATTTGCAATAAACGAACTAAAAAAAGACTGTGAAAAACAACAACCAGACAAAATATTTGCATGTGGTCCATTACCAATGCTAAAAGCAGTTCAAAGTTACGCAAACGAAAACAACATACCATGTGAAATATCACTAGAACAAAAAATGGCATGTGGAATTGGAGCATGTTTAGGATGTGCAGTAAAAACTGCCAAAAGCCCAAGTGACGCACCAGAATATTGGCACGTATGTAAAGCTGGACCAGTATTTAACGCAAAAGACGTAGAAATATAAAAAGATGCAACATGTGTAGGGGCACGTTTAAAGGGAATACCCTTTAGACCTGACACCACTGTGCCCCATCCAAACATACAAATACAAAATAAGCCAAAATTGAAAGGAGAAAATAAATGAACACAAGTGTAAATCTAGCAGGAATAAAAATGAAAAATCCAGTAACAGTAGCATCAGGAACATTTGGATATGGAAGAGAATTTGAAGAATTTATAGACTTAAACAAACTAGGAGGAATTTGCACAAAAGGAACATCATTAAAACCAAAAGCAGGAAACAAACCACCAAGAGTATATGAGACACCAGCAGGAATGTTAAATGCAATAGGACTACAAAACCCAGGAGTAGAATACTTCATGAACAATGACTTACCATACCTAAAAAAGTTTAACACAGCAATAATCGTAAACGCATGTGGAAGCACAATAGAAGATTATGTTGAACTTGCAAAAGTACTAAATACACTAGACATAGATGGAGTAGAGTTAAACCTTTCATGTCCAAATGTAAAAGCAGGATGCTTAGCATTTGGAACAACATATGAAGGAGTAAAAGAAGTAACATCTCAGGTAAGAAAAGTATTAGATAAACCATTAATAGTAAAACTAACACCAAATGTAACAGATATAACAGCCCCTGCAATGGGAGCACAAGATGCGGGAGCAGATGGAGTATCTTTAATTAATACTTTACTTGGAATGAGTATAGATATACACACAAGAAGACCACATCTAGCAAACAACACAGGAGGGCTATCTGGGCCATGTGTAAAACCAGTAGGAGTTAGAATGGTATATCAAGTGTCACAGAAAGTAAACATACCAATATTAGGATTAGGCGGAATTGTAACAGGAGAAGATGCGGTAGAATACATGTTAGCAGGGGCGAGCGCAATATCAGTAGGAACAGGAAATTTCATAGCACCAGACACAGCAATAAAAGTAGTAGAAGGAATTGAAAACTATATGAAAAAATACAATATAGAAGATATAAATGAAATCGTAGGAACAGTGCAAATGAACTAAAAAGGGGAAATAAATATGATAAAATTAATTGTAGGAATCCAATGGGGAGACGAAGGAAAAGGAAGAGCATCACACTTTGAATCAAAAAATGCAAAAATAGTAGTAAGAGCAACAGGAGGAAACAATGCAGGCCACACAGTAGTAGCAAATGGAAAAAAATACAAAATGCACTTATTACCTTCATCAATAATTAGAAAAAATGTAAACTGTATTATAGCACCAGGAGTAGTAATAGACCCAGAAGTATTAATATCAGAAATAGAAGAAATGGAAAAAGCAGGAATAACAATTACAAAAGACAGATTTCATATTAGTGAGAGAGCACATGTCATATTACCACACCATAAAAAACTAGATGGATTATACGAAAAACTAAAAGCAAAAAAAATAGGAACAACCAAAAGAGGAATAGGACCATGTTATGCAGAAAAATGCAACAGAACAGGAATCCGTATGTTTGATTTATGCAATACTAGTACATTAAAAAAGAAAATAGAAGAAGATTTACTACTAGCAAACACAATGTTTAAACAATATGGAGAAGAACTAGTAAATCCAGAAGAAGAATACGAACTATGCATAAAATGTGCAGAAAAATTAGTACCATACATATGTGATACAGGATCAATACTTATACAAGCAGATGAAAAAAACGAAAACATAGTAGTAGAAGGAGCACAAGCACTATACTTAGACTTAGACCATGGAGACTACCCATATGTTACATCATCAAACTGTAACGCCTCAGGAACAGCCTCAGGAGCGGGAATAGGACCAACAAAAGTAGACGAAGTAATAGGAGTTATGAAAGCATATTGTTCAAGAGTAGGAGAAGGACCATTTACAACAGAGCAAGATAATGAAATAGGAGACAAAATAAGAGAACTAGGATATGAATATGGAACAACAACAGGAAGACCAAGAAGATGTGGATGGCTAGACTTAGTAATGGTAAAAAATGCATGCTTTGTATGTGGATTAACCAGTTTATGTGTAAACCATATAGACACAATAGGAAAACTAGAAAAAATTAAAGTATGTATTGGATATGAATACAAAGGAAACAATATAGAATATGTACCAATAGATAGAGAATATTGCAAACCAATATATAAAGAATTTGAAGGTTGGGAAACAAACGAAACAATGACAGAATATGAAAAACTACCAGAAAATGCAAAAAAATATATAAAATTTATAGAAGAATACACAAAAGTAAAAGTACAGTATATTGGAATTGGCGCAGATGAAAAACAAACAATAGTAAGATAGGGTATCCTAAAAAGGAACCCTATTTTTCATATTTCCGTAAGAAAAACGTCAAAAAATCTTGTAAAAAAATGCAAAATATAGTATTATAAAAAGGTATAAAGTAGGGGCATCGTTTGTGGGAATACCCGTGAGACATGACACCACTGTGCCCTTAGATTTTGGAAGGAGATGCTCTTATGGAAAAAAGTTTTAGTAACAGTTATAAAGAAGCAGGAGTAGATGTAACAGCAGGTTATAAATCTGTAGAATTAATGAAAAAATCAGTACAAGCAACATATACAAGTGGCGTTGTATCAGACCTTGGTGGTTTTGGAGGTCTATTTGCTATAGACAAAGGGGCAATGGAAGAACCAATTTTAGTTTCTGGAACAGATGGTGTTGGAACAAAACTAAAATTGGCTTTTTTAATGAATAAGCATGACACAATAGGACAAGATTGTGTTGCAATGTGTGTTAATGACATTATCTGTTGTGGTGCAAAACCATTATTTTTCTTAGATTACATATCACTATGGAAAAACATACCAGAAATGGTAGCAACAATTGTAAATGGAGTAGCCGAAGGTTGTGTAAAAGCAGGATGTGCCTTAGTAGGAGGAGAGACAGCAGAAATGCCGGGGTTATATTTAGAAAATGAATATGATTTAGCAGGGTTTAGTGTTGGTATAGTAGACAAGAAAAAAATGATAAACCCCAACTCAATAGAAGTAGGAGATGTAGTAATCGGACTTGCATCATCAGGGGTTCATTCAAACGGATTTTCATTAGTAAGAAAAATATTTAATGTAAACGAAGAAAATCTAAAAGAATATAGAGAAGAATTAGGAACAACATTAGGGGAAGCACTACTTACACCAACAAAAATATATGTAAAACCAGTATTAGAGTTAATTTCAAAAGTAAATGTAAAAGGAATCTCACATATTACAGGAGGAGGCTTTTACGAAAACATGCCAAGAATGCTAAACGAAAATGTAGCATTAAACATAGATAAAAACTCATATGAAGTACCAGCAATATTTAAACTATTACAAAAAGAAGGAGACATCCCATTAAGAGACATGTATAACACATTTAACATGGGAATAGGAATGAGCTTAATAGTTTCAAAAGAAGAAAAAGAAAAAGCACTACAAATACTAAAACAAGCAGGAGAAAAAGCCTATGTAATAGGAGAAGTAACAAAAGGAAACAAAGAAATAAACATAAATTTATAAAAGAACATTAAAATAGTAGAGTAAAGGCCCCTTTACTTAAGGGCAATGCTGTCAACTTAAGAGGTATCAGTTGAAAATAGAGAGATGTAGGGGCACCGTTTGTTGGGAATACATCGTAGGACATGACACCACTGTGCCCTGCAAAAACAAAAAATAGGAGGAATAAAAATGGTAAGAAGAATTTATGTACAAAAAAAAGAAGGCTTTAATGTAGAAGCAAAAGAAGTTTTTACAGACTTAAAAGAAAACTTACAAATAAAAGAACTAGAAGAAGTAATCATATTAAACAGATATGATGTAGATGGAATAGATGACAAAACATATGAAAAAGCAAAAAACACCGTATTCTCAGAGCCACAAGTAGATATATGTTTTGACGAAAACTATGAATTTAAAAAAGAAGACACAATATTTGCGGTAGAATTTTTACCGGGGCAATTCGACCAAAGAGCCAGTTCCCTAGAAGAATGCTTGCAAATTATTAGTGGAGGAAAAAGACCAATAGCAAAAACTGCAAAAGTATATATACTAAAAGGAAAACTAAACGAAAATCAAATACAAAAAATAAAAAAATACTTAATAAACAGTGTAGACTCAAGAGAAGCAAGCCTTGAAAAACCAAGTAATATAGAAAACCAAACAGAAGAACCAGAAGATGTAAAAACAATTGAAGGATTTATAAACATGACAGAACAAGATGCAGAAAAATTCTATCAAAAATATGGTTTTGCAATGGATATAGAAGACTTAAAATTCTGCCAAAAATACTTTAGAGACACAGAAAAAAGAGACCCAAGCATGACAGAAATGAAAATGATAGACACATACTGGTCAGACCATTGCCGTCATACAACATTTCTTACAAAACTAGAAGTAGTAGATATAAAATGGGAGTTAGTACAAAAAGTATATGAAGACTATATAAATTCTAGAAAATATGTATATGAAGACCGTAAAAAAGACATATGCCTAATGGATGTTGCAACAATTGCAGCAAAAGAATTAAAGAAAAAGGGAATATTAAAAGACCTAGATGAATCAGAAGAAATTAATGCATGTAGCATAAAAGCAACAATTGAAGTAGATGGAAAACCAGAAGAATATCTAATAATGTTCAAAAACGAAACACACAATCACCCAACAGAAATAGAGCCATTTGGAGGAGCAGCAACATGTTTAGGAGGAGCAATAAGAGACCCATTATCAGGACGTGTATATGTATATCAAGCAATGCGTGTAACAGGATGTGCAGATCCAACAGTAGCAATAGAAGACACACTTCCAAACAAACTACCACAACGTAAATTAACAAACGAAGCAGCAAGAGGATATTCATCATATGGAAACCAAATAGGGCTTGCAACAGGACAAGTAACAGAAATTTATCATCCGGGATATGTAGCAAAACGTCTAGAAATAGGAGCACTTATAGGAGCAGCGCCTGCCAAAAATGTAATTAGACTTCGTCCAGAACCGGGAGATAAAGTAATACTATTAGGAGGAAGAACAGGAAGAGATGGATGTGGAGGAGCAACAGGATCATCAAAAGCACACACAAGTAGTTCACTTACAACATGTGGAGCAGAAGTACAAAAAGGAAATGCACCAGAAGAAAGAAAAATACAAAGATTATTCCGTAATCCAGAAGTAACAAAATTAATAAAACGTTGTAACGATTTTGGAGCAGGAGGAGTATCAGTTGCGGTTGGAGAATTAGCAGATGGATTAGTAATAAATCTAGACAAAGTACCAAAAAAATATGAAGGATTAGACGGAACAGAACTTGCAATATCAGAATCACAAGAAAGAATGGCAGTAGTAGTAAGGGCAAGTGATGTAGAAGAATTTGAAAGATTAGCATCTCTAGAAAATATAGAAACAAGCCTTGTAGCAGATGTGGTAGAAGAACCAAGAGTAAAAATGTACTGGAGAGGAAAATGCATAGTAGATATAAGCCGTGAATTCTTAGATACAAACGGAGATGTAAAAAAACAAAATGCAACAATTACTAAACCAGAAGGATTAGAAGAATATTTTGATGAAACAAAAAAACAAGAAAATTGTTATAAAACAACAGGAAGTAATTGTGAAAAAACAAAAAAATGGAAAAAAGTAATTTCAAACTTAAACTGTTGTTCACAAAAAGGATTAGTAGAAAGATTTGATAGCACAATAGGTGCAGCAACAGTATTAATGCCATTTGGTGGAAAACATCAGCTAACACCAGCAGAAGCAATGTGTGCAAAAATTCCAACACTAGATGGATACACAAACTCTGGAACAATAATGTCATATGGATATGATCCATATTTATCAGAAATAAGCCCATTTCATGGAGCAATATTCGCAGTAGTAGATTCAGTTACTAAATATGTAGCATGTGGAGGAGATTATCATAAAGCATGGTTAACATTCCAAGAATACTTTGAAAAACTAAGAAATGAAGGGGCAAGATGGGGAAAACCATTAGCAGCACTTTTAGGAGCATACTTAGTACAAAAAGAATTAGGAATTGCAGCAATTGGAGGAAAAGACTCTATGTCTGGTTCATACAATGAACTTGATGTACCACCAACACTAACATCATTCTGTGTAGGAGTTGTAGATACTAACAAAGTAGTATCAAATGAATTTAAAAAAGTAGGTTCAAAAGTATATATGTTAAATACAAAATATACAAAAGAATTCGTACCAGACTTTGAAAACTTAAAAACAAACTATGAAACAATTCATAAATTAATAAAAGAAGGCAAAGTATTATCAGTTGCTACAGTAAGGCAACATGGAATAGCAGAAACTATAAGTAAAATGTGCTTTGGAAATAAGATAGGATTTGAATTTAAAATAGATAAATGCCTATTCAAACCACGTTATGGAACATTCATAATTGAAGCATCAGAAGAATTAAATATAGAAGGATTAAATATAGAAGGATTAGAGCTATTAGGAAACACAATAAAGGAAGAAGAAATACAAATTTCAGAAAACGAAAAACTAGATTTAGAAGAACTAATAACACTTTGGGAAAAACCACTAGAAAAAGTATTCCCTACAAAAGTAAATGTAGGGGCACCGTTTGCGGGAATACCCGTAATACATGACACCACTGTGCCCGTCTTAAAGTCTATGCATAGCATAGCAAAACCACGAGTATTTATACCAATATTCCCGGGAACAAACTGTGAATATGACTTAACCAAAGCATTTGAAGATGCAGGAGCAGTGGTAAGTACAAAAGTATTTCGTAACTTAAAACCAGAATACTTAGCAGAATCAATAGAAGTATTTGAACAAGAAATAAAAAATGCACAAATAATTATGCTACCAGGAGGATTTAGTGCAGGAGATGAGCCAGACGGTTCAGGAAAATTCATAGCATCAGTATTTAGAAATCCTAAACTAACAGAAGTGGTACATAAACATTTAAATGAACAAGATGGTTTAATATTAGGAATATGTAATGGATTCCAAGCACTTATAAAATTAGGACTATTACCATATGGAAAAATTATAGACATGGATGATACTATGCCAACACTAACATTTAATGACATAGCAAGACATCAATCAAAACTAGTAAACACAAAAGTAGTATCAAAGCTATCACCATGGTTTAATAAAGTAAACATAGGAGATGAATTTGTAATTCCAATTTCACATGGAGAAGGAAAATTTGTAGCATCAGAAGAAGTAATGAAAGAACTAATAAAAAACGGACAAATAGCTACACAATATGTAGATTTAGAAGGAAAACCTAGCAATGATATAAGATACAATCCAAATGGTTCTACATATGCTGTAGAGGGAATTACAAGCCCAGATGGAAGAATATTAGGAAAAATGGGACATTCAGAAAGAAGTTATAGAAAAGACATATTAACAAACGTACCAGGAAACAAAGACCAAAAAATATTTGAATCAGGAGTAGAATATTATAAATAGAGATTAGAAATTAGAGGTTAGAAGCTAGAAACTTCTAACTTCAAATATCTAATATAAAAGGAGTAAGTTATGGAAAATAGTATATATAAAACACCACTTGCAGGAAGATATGCAAGTAGCGAAATGAATAAAATATGGTCAAATGACATGAAATATAGCACATGGAGAAAACTATGGATAGCGCTTGCAGAAACTGAAAAAGAACTAGGAATAAACATTACAGAAGAACAAATAAACGAAATGAAACAAAATATAAACAACATAGATTATGACATAGTATCAAAAAGAGAAGCAGAATGTAGACATGATGTAATGAGCCATGTATATGAATTTGGAATAAAATGCCCAAACGCAAAACCAATAATACATTTAGGTGCTACATCATGCTATGTAACAGACAATACAGACGTAATATTAATGAGAGAAGCACTAATGCTAATACGAAAAAAATTAGTATTAGTAATTAGTAACTTAAAAGAATTTGCATTAAAAAACAAAAATGTAACATGTTTAGGATATACACACTTTCAACCAGCACAATTAACAACAGTAGGAAAAAGAGCAACACTATGGCTACAAGATTTACTAGAAGACTTAGAAGAACTAAACTTTGTAATAGACCATATGAAACTTTTAGGATGTAAAGGAACAACAGGAACACAGGAAAGTTTTATGAAACTATTTAAAGATGAAGAAAAAGTAAACAAAATAGATGGTAAAATTGCACAAAAAATGGGGTTTGATAAAACATATGGTGTATCAGGGCAAACATATACAAGAAAACTAGATTCAAGAGTATTAAATGTATTATCTAGCATAGCACAAAGTGCATCAAAATTTGCCAATGATATGAGACTACTTCAACACGAAAAAGAACTAGAAGAACCATTTGAAAAAGGACAAATTGGTTCATCAGCAATGGCATACAAAAGAAACCCAATGAGAAGTGAAAGAATAAACTCATTATCAAGGCATGTAATGGTACTAGCAAATGACCCTGCAATCACTGTAGCAACACAATGGTTAGAAAGAACACTAGATGACTCAGCAAACAAAAGAATATGTGTACCAGAAAGTTTCTTAGCAGTAGATGCAATACTTATATTATATGCAAACATCACATCTGGAATAGTAGTATATGAGAATGTTATAAAAACAAACATGATGCAAGAGTTACCATTTATGGGAACAGAAGAAATAATAATGAACGCAGTACTAAAAGGCGGAGATAGGCAAGAGTTACATGAAAAAATTCGTGTATATTCTATGGAAGCAGGACGTGAAGTAAAAGAATTTGGAAGACCAAATGACTTAGTAGATAGGATTGCAAATGATTCTTCTTTTGGGCTAACAAAAGAAGAAATACTACAAGCATTAAACCCAGACAACTTATGTGGAAGAGCACCAAAACAAGTAGAAGATTTTATAAATGCATCTGTAAATCCTATATTAGAAAAATATGGTGATTTAATAAAAGATATAAAAGTAGAAGTAAATGTGTAAAAATATGGAAAAATAAAGAGATATGCGGACACATATCTCTTGGTACAAGTTTTTGACATCATACAAACTTGTTTAAGCTATACTTATTATAGTATTATATTTATTATATGTCAACGTAGTGCAAAGTAGCTCCACGTAGCGGTTACGCTTTTCTTTTCGAAACCTGAGAGAAAAGAAAATGCCTAACCGCCAGCAAGATGGAGCGGATTTTAATGCACTAGTCTAAATTGTAATATCAATACCAATTTTAATGTTTGAAATGTCTCATACCTGTAAATAACATTGCCATATCATACTCATCACATCTATCAATAGATAACTGGTCTTTAATAGAACCACCGGGTTGAATAATAGCACTAATTCCAGCCTCATGTGCTGCCATTACACAATCATCAAAAGGGAAAAATGCATCAGAAGCAAGAACAGCACCATGAGCTGCATCTTTTCCAATTAATTCCACAGCATGTTCAAAACATTGCTTAGTAGACCAAATGCGGTTTACTTGTCCAGGACCAATTCCAACAGATTGTTTATTTTTACCAATAACAATAGCATTAGACTTAGTATGTTTTACAATCTTCCAAGTAAACAATAAATCTTCAAGTTCCTCTTTAGTAGGAGCTCTTTTAGTAACTACCGTATATGAATTGTTTTCATCTAATAACTTAGAATCAATAGATTGAATAATAATACCACCATTAATTTTCTTAATATCATAAGAAGAAGCAGGTTGTTTTATAGAAATTTCAGGTAACTCTAAAACACGTAAATTCTTCTTTTCTAAAAGAATATCTAATGCTTCCTTTTCATAAGAAGGAGCAACAATTACCTCTAAGAAAATATTTGCCATTTCAGTAGCAATCTCTTTAGTAAGCTCTCTATTTAATACAACAATACCACCAAAAATAGAAGTAGTATCAGCTTTATATGCTTTCTCCCAAGCCTCATAAATATTATCACTACTACCAACCCCACAAGGGTTACCATGTTTACAAGCAACAACAGTAGGCTCATCAAATTCTTTCAATAACTCTAAAGCACCATTTGTATCATTAATATTATTAAAAGATAATTCCTTTCCATTTAGCTGTTTTGCCGTAGTTAAAGAACCCTCGCATTTACCAACTTCTTTATATAAAGCACCAGTTTGATGAGGGTTTTCACCATATCTCATTTCTTGTACTTTTTCAAAAGTAAGAGAAAGTTCTTGTGGATACGAAGTATCCTTTCTTTCACCACGTAAATAATGAAAAATCATTGTATCATAATTTGCAGTATGTTCAAAAACCTTTTGCATTAAATAAAATTTAGTATCTAAACTGACACTACCATTTTTTCTTAACTCATTTAAAACTTTTTCATAATCATTAGGGTCAGTAATAACACTTACATCCTGATAATTTTTAGCAGCACTACGAAGCATAGTGGGACCGCCAATATCAATATTTTCTACCGCGTCTTCACGAGTAACATTATCCTTTAAAATAGTTTGTTTAAAAGGATATAAATTAACAACAACAAAATCAATTGTACCAATACCTAAATCTTCTAATTGTTTCATATGTTCTGGTTTTGAACGCATTGCCAAAATTCCAGCATGAACAATAGGATGAAGAGTTTTAACCCTACCATCTAAACATTCAGGAAAACCAGTTAACTCTGAAATTTCCATTACATTAACACCATTCTCCTTTAAAACTTTATATGTTCCACCAGTAGAAACAATCTCTATACCAAGACTTTCCAAAGATTTTGCAAAATCTACAATTCCAGTTTTATCTGAAACACTAATTAACGCTTTCATTAAAATTCCTCCAATATTTAAAATTTATTATTACTTAAAACCCCCAGTCACCCTTCGGGTGCCAGCCCCCTTAAGTAAAGGGGCCTTTACTCTGCTGTTCTAGACTAGCACAGTAATTTTGAAAAGTAGAGAAAAGCCTCCTTTATCTAAGGGAGGTGGCTTGCGAAGCAAGACGGAGGGTTCTTACAGTACTTATTCATATAGGTATGTTTTTCTATATGTGATTTAGAATTTCTTTCCTGTTAATAATTCATATGCCTCTATATATTTTGCAGAAGTTGTATTAATTACATCATCTGGAATAGGAGCTTTAGTTTCAGGGTCATAGCCAGAAGATTTAATCCAATCACGCAAATATTGTTTATCAAAACTCTTTTGAGACTTACCTACAACATAATCTTTTGCAGGCCAAAAACGGCTAGAATCTGGAGTTAACAGTTCGTCACCTAAAACTAATTCTCCATTTTCATCTAAACCAAATTCAAACTTAGTATCTGCAATAATTACACCACGTGAAGCTGCATATTCAGCACATTTTGAATAAACAGCAATAGTCTTATCACGTAATTTAGTAGCTAAATCTACACCTATTATTTCACACACTTGTTCAAAAGAAATATTTTCATCATGGTCACCAATTTCAGCCTTTGTTGAAGGAGTAAAAATAGGTTCAGGTAATTTTTCAGATTCTTGTAAATTATCTGGAAGTTTAATACCACAAACAGTACCATTTTCTTTATAACTTTTCCATCCAGAACCAGTAATATATCCTCTTATAATAAATTCCACTGGAAGTATTTTTAGTTTCTTTACTAACATACTTCTTCCCTCAAACTCTGGAGTTTGAAACTCTTCAGGAAGATCCTTAATATCTACGGAAATAACATGGTTTGGAACAATATCCTTTACAAAATCAAACCAAAAAGCAGATAATTGGTTTAAAACTTTTCCTTTGTTTGGAACCATAGCAGGTAAAATATAATCAAAAGCAGAAATTCTGTCAGATGCAACCAACAATAATTTGTCATCATCTACTTCGTAAATTTCACGAACTTTTCCACTACTAATCTTTTTCATAAAAAAACCTCTTTTCTATTAAATCTAATTTTATTAATAATTTTACTTAAGAACCCGCCGTCACCCTTCGGGTGCCAGCTACTGCATAAGATATCTGTAATGCTCACTAATGTTCGCTAACAGCTATCTTAACCTCCCTTAAATAAAGGAGGCTTTTCTCTATATTTCATAATTAACTATGCTAGTCCAAAATTGTAGAGTAAAGGCCCCTTTATCTAAGGGGGCTGTCGTTCGTAAGAACGACTGGGGGTTCTTTTTACATTTGTTCTAAATAAGAAACATAGCCTAAATCTTGTAACTTTTCATCCTTTTTAGTAACAGCATCCTTTAAAGAACTTTTAAAATTTGCCAACTTTTCTTTTACTGTATCATTTCCAATAGCAAGCATAGAAGCCGCCAAAATACCAGCATTCTTAGCACCATTAATCGCAACAGTTGCAACAGGAATACCGTGATGGCATTTGAACAATAGAATAAAGTGAATCCACACCAGATAAAGTCTTAGTATGAATTGGAATACCAATAACAGGAACAGTTGGAACCATAGCTGCAAAAACGCCAGGTAAATGAGCTGCACCACCTGCACCTGCAATAATAACCTTTACCCCATTTTCATTTAACTCTTTAGCATACTCCATTGCCTTTTCTGGAGTTCTGTGAACAGACAAAATCTTCATCTCATAAGAAATACCCATAGAATCCAAAAACTTAGCAGCATCTTGCATAATACTTAAATCTGAATCACTACCCATAATAATTGCTACATCAAAACTCTTCATATTCTCCTCCTTAAATTATAAAATTTAAGCACATTATATCATTTTTATCGAAAAATGTCAGCATTTTTGGAATACTTTATAAAAATAAAATTATTCTTACAATTAAATATTTACATATTTACAAATATAAATATAGAAAAGCCATATAAAATATGGTATAATATAATCAGTTTGTAAGCTTGGGGGGATAATAATGAACATGAAAATTTACTTTGATAATAATGCTACAACAAAGTGTGATGAAAATGTTGTAAATGCAATGTTACCATATTTTACTGAGGAATATGGCAATCCAAGTAGTACATATAGTTTTGGAAAAGAAATAAAAGACGAAATAACAAAAGCAAGGAGAAATATAGCTAAATTATTAAATGCAGATGAAAATGAAATAATATTTACAAGCTGTGCTAGTGAGAGTAATGTAACAGCAATTATGAATGCTGTTAATAATAATCCAAATAAAAAACATATTATTACTACAAAAGTAGAACATGCATCTATAATGGAAACTATGAAAAAACTAGAAACAAAAGGATATGAAATAACTTATTTATCAGTCGATGAAAAAGGGAGAATAAATATAGAAGAACTAAAGAAATCAATTAAGAAAGATACCATATTAATTTGCGTAATGATGGCTAATAATGAAATTGGAAATATTTATCCAATAAAGGAGATAGGAAAAATTGCAAAAGAAAGCAACATTCTATTTCATTGTGATGCAGTTCAAGCAGTAGGAAAAATAAAAATAGATGTTAAAGATATGAATATTGATACATTATCACTATCTGGACACAAAATTCATGCGCCTAAAGGAATAGGAGTTTTATATGTAAATAAAGAAATACAGTTTAGTCAATTAATATTTGGACACCAAGAAAAAAACAGACGTGGTGGTACAGAAAATGTACCATATATAATTGGTTTAGGTAAAGCTGTTCAAAATCTTTTAGAAGATAACTATAAAACTAATGAGAAAATAAAGAATTTAAGAGATAAACTAGAAACACAGATTAAAAATAACATAGAAGATACAATAATATATGGGGATTTAGAAAATAGACTTCCAAACACATCAAATATTGCATTTAAAGGAGTAAATGGAGAAGAAATTTTATTAATGCTAGAATCTTTTAATATATATGTATCTACAGGTTCAGCATGTAATTCAGAAATGACCGAACCATCACATGTATTAACAGCATGTAATGCGGACTTAAATAATTATAGCCCAATTAGAATAAGTTTAGGAAAAGATAATACAGAAGAAGAGGTAGAGGTTTTTGTACAAAAACTAACTAATATTATAAATATGTTGAGAAAAAAATCCAAAATGATGGGAGAAAATAAATGAGTAATAAAACTGATTTAATAAACGTAGAATATGGAGAAGATAATTGCCCAGCAGATGCACTAATGAACAACTTTAGAACAAGAGCGCATAATATGTTGGATTACCCTAAAAACATAGAATTTTCAAAAGAATGTATAGATTTTTTTAGAGAAATGGCAGATGTTATAGAAGAAAGTAATGACAATATATGTTTTAGATGGGATGAAGTTTTAGAAAAAAATTTACCACCATTAATAGTAAAAATAAGAAAACTAAATGGTAAGTATGTATTACAATATTTAAAAGAATTAGGAGAAAAAGAAACATTAATAAAAGGAAAGCAACGAAAAGGGAAAAATAAGAATGGAAAAATAGAAGTTATAAAGGAAAGAGAGGAAAGATAGTATGTCAGTATTAATTAATTTTAAAATATGTGATAATGATAAAGCATGTAATGGAATGAGCGTATGCCCAAAAGGTGTATTTAGTTGGGATGAAGAAAAGCATACTTTGTTAATAGATAATAGTAAATGTATTAGCTGTGGATTGTGTGAAAAATCTTGTATGGTTTCAGCAATTAGAGTTGCTAAAACAGAAAGTGAATACGAAAAAATTAAAAAAGAATTTGAAGATGATCCTCGAACAATAAATGATTTGTTGGTAGAAAGATATGGTGCAATGCCAATTGATGCAGCAATGATAGGTTCAGAAGAAGAAATAGAAGAAAAACTAATGGATGCAACAAGACCATTTATAGTAGAATTATATAATGAAGATTCAATTATGTGCCTATTAAAAAGTATTCCAGTTAAACAAATTGCAGATAAATTTGATAAAGAAACACGATATAGAAAAATTGAAATAAAAGATAATACATTATTAGATAAATATAATGTAAAAGAATTACCTTCTTTATTATTTTTTAAGAAGCAAAAGCTAGTGGGAAAAATTGAGGGATATGTAGAAGAACAAGACAAAGAAGAGTTTCTTAATAAAATAGAAGAAATATCGAATAAAGAATAATATGAAAAAATGATTTAGAAAAAGTGGTGTAATCTAGATAGTGTAAAGTGCATAAGTTTGGTACCTTTAACTTACACACTTTACTCGACAAAGTCTAACCAAAATCCATTGATTAATACTCTTTCAAACTTTTGCAATTTTCTTGAGTTCCCTCAAAATTGCTATCGTATGGTTGAGATGAACCTTGCTAATATCTGCAAAATGCTAGCAATACTGGAAATTTTATATATAATCTAGGGTAAAGTCTAGGAAAAACTATAATGTTAAATAATTATATACAATCTTATTTTTCTACTGGCATATATTTATTTAAATATTCTTCAACTGCCCCCATGTATTTTTTATATACTTTGTTATCATTTTGAAGTCCATGCCCTGAATGAGAACACTCAAAATATTTATAATCTACATTATATTTTTTGTATGTTTCTAATAATCTTTGTGAACCTTTGAATGGCTGAACTTTATCATGTTTTCCATAAGCTACTACACTTGGAACTGTATTTTCATCTACCCACATTACTGCTGATATAGGTTTTAGCTTTTCTATATAAGAGCCATCTTTAATCATTTCTGGTGTTAATTCTACTCCACCCATAACTCCTAATAGTCCAGCAGCACCTTTTCTTGATTCATCTGTATCTCTGTCAAAGCCGTATATATCCCAATCTTCTGCATAAAAACTTGATGGTCCTACTGCTCCAAATAATAATTTTACTGGAACAGGTGATTCTTTGTTATCTCTATAAGCATAAATCATTGCTAAACAATGACCTGCTGATCCGCCTGCTATTCCCATTTCATTTATATTATATCCATATTCCTTTGCTTTTTCTATAACAATAGGAATTGCTTGTTTTATTTCATTTGATTGTGTTAAAACGGATTTTTCATTTATTTCATTTCTTAATGTATAATTTATACCACAAGCTACATAGCCTTTTGAGCATAACCAAGAAAGCATTTCTACGTCTCCTGATTTATCTCCTGCTGTAAATCCACCTGCATGAAGATAAACAACTAAACCATAGTTTTCTTTTTCACTATTTTTTGGCAAATATAAATCAAATTTATTTGATTCTTCCTCTCCATAGCTAATATCTTTATAAAGTGTTCCTAAATCATCACTCCACTTAACTGAATATTTTTTTATCCATGATGGTTGAATTTTCATTTTTGAATATATACCAATTCCAAATGAAAATAAAAATACTAATATGCAAATGAATATAAACATTCTTTTTCCTCTTTTCTCCTCTTTCATAAGATATTACCTCCAAACAATGTGCCACCCATTAGTAGATTTAAAGCACCTCTAAAAGCTAATCGTCCTAATATAAACCCAATAATTGCTATAACAACAAGAATAATAATTCTTTTTCTGTCAAACATCATTTATACCTCCTTGACTTAATATAAAAATAGTGTTACTTTTATAACATCTACAGTATAGCATATATATTTTTAAAAGCAATACTAAAACTAGCAAGTGTTAGAAAGGAATAGGTTTTATAACAATGGAATTACAAAGTGAATTATCTAAAAAATATATTTCAGAAGCTCTTATATTTTTAATGAAGAAAAAAGATTATGCTTCTATAACTAATAAAGAAATTACTGATAAAGCAGGATTATCTCATATAACTATTTATCGTAACTTTAAGAATAAAGATGAAATTATTAAATATTATTTGGATGAAATTACAAATGAATTTATTAAAAATAAAAATGTTGATTATAATCCTAATAATTTTAAGGAATATCTTATTGTTTTATTTACGCATTTAAAAGAAAAAGAAGATATTGGAATACTTCTATATAATGCAAATTTAATTTACCTAATTAAAGATGAATTTGATAAAATATTTTATAATAAAGCTAAAAATATTAAAGAACAATATAATTACTATTTTATCTCTGGTGGATTATATAATATATACTATAATTGGCTATTAAATGAATTTAAAGAAACACCTCAAGAGATAGCTGATATGTTTATGGATTTCTATATTTTAAAAGGAGATAGTAATTAAAAACTATCTCCTAACTTTTATATTTAATTTCAGCGATAACTTACTATTTATTTAAGAGTATTATATCATAAACTCTAATTAAAGAATACCATTTTATGACATAAAGATAAGATACATAATATTTTATATGTTTAAATAATTCTATATAATTTTAAATAATACTGTCTAGGAAAAACTCTGTAACACTGTATTAGTATAAATAATTTTAAATAATCTTCAATGATAAAATGCTTATTTTTAGGCACTTTGACATACTACTCAATAATTTTGAATAAAAATAAAAAGTACTGAAAAACTGCTGCTTTCAATACTTTTATGGTCGAGGTGGTAGCTTTTACAAACCACCTCAAAGTCTTTATTTATCAATGTTTTATTATGCTTTTTTCATTTTAAAACATTTTTTTAAAACTCTTATTTTAGTATTAATCTAAAATTTATATATTCAATTTTAAATGTGCTTTTATGCTCTTTCTCTTTTTAAATAATCTATTACTTTTTGAGTTTCTTTTTGTTTATAGTAATTGTAAATATCTCCATAAGTATTTATTGTAGTTTCAATATTGGCATGTCCCATTAATTTCTGCAATACTGGTAAGTCTACACCTGCTTCAATACATCTAGTTGCAAAAGTATGTCTTAGCATATGAGTATTTACTGGTTTTGTTATTCCTGCATTTTTACAAATTCGCTTAAATGCTGAATTTATGGTATTATCTACATACAATTTCTTATTTTCTTGGCAAAATAGAACTTGATTTTTGTTTTCTATTTTGTTGTTTAATGCATCTTTTATAATATCCTCTGTAAGTTCATTTATTTCAATATTTCTTTTACCACTTTTGGTTTTAGTTGGACCAATAATAGTATTTTTATTTCTATCTTTAGTTAATGTTTTCGTAACTTTAATCATTTTATTATCTGAATCAATATCATCATTATAATTCAATGCTAATACTTCGCCAATTCTCATACCAGTATATAAACAAAGTAGTATAATATTTTTATAGATTGAGTTATGACTTTCTAGATAATCTTCTAGTTGCTTTTGTTCTGTAATAGTCAAAGCTACTACATCTTTATCTTCTTTTAAACTTTTAGGCTTTTCAATACGGTCTATGCCTTCAAATAAATTTTTTACTAAATATAATTTATAATTTGCATATTCATACACATATTTAAGCATTCTATAATCTTTTTTTATAGTAGAATTTGACTTTACCCTTTCTTCTTGTAAAAAGTCTTCAATTTGCTTTTTTGTTACTTTTTCTATTGGTATATTTGCAAATTTATGCTTTTTAATTCTTTCTAATGTTGACATATTCGTATTATAGGCATTTGCTTTAGTTTTTCCCATTCTATATTTGGAATCTTCGATTTCTTTTGCTAGAATTGCTATTGTTTTTTCTGTTCTCTTTAATTCAATAGTTCCTCCAGACTTTTTCATTTCTAATTTGTATTTATACATTTTGTCTAGTGCTTCTTCTTGTGTTTTAGCAGTAAATGACTTTCTTATTGCCTCTCCTGTTTCAATATCTTTTCCTATTGTTAAGGTTGCTTTGTGTTGCTCATTAATATAAAATTTATCGCATTTATCTGCATCTTTACATTTTTTACATTTATCACACTTACTCATTGATTTTTTATCTTTCCTATTTTGGCAAATGGATCTGTCTTTACATTTCTTACAAATAGGACACATAGGTAATTCAGAGTTCTTTTTTTCTGTTTTTATTGTATATGTTCCTACTGTATAACCTTTTGTATTCATTAATATTTCCTCACTTTCTCAAAATTTTTCGAGGAAATACCTTGTTCAATTTTTAAATTGGTAGTATAATAATTTTACAAACATATCGAACAGGGCATTTCCTGTTTGTTTAGAAGATTTAAATATTGCAGATTTAAGTCTTCTTTCTTTTTACTCTGCCATAATTCTTTTATGGCTTAAAAATTCGTTTAGGCAATCTGCTTTTATCCAAAACTTTCTGCCTATTTTAATACTTGGAAAATCTTCTTGATGAAATAACTGTAAACATTTTTGTTTTCCTATATGCAATAATCTACATACGTCATCTGTTGAGTATAATTTAATCTCAATTTCTTCTAAATTCTGCATAATTTTTACCTCCTCTCCATTGACATTTTTATAGCATTAGTATATCATATAAATATATTGTGTAAAATATTAGAATGTTATATAAAATTGCAAACTAATTATATGATGTATTTTATAAAATGTCAACAGCAATTTTACAATTCTACAAAAAATTTTACACAAAGGAGGTATATGATGAAAAAATTACCAGATGATATGTGCTTTGATGGATTTTATATATGGTTCAATAGTGAAAAAAAAGAAGAATATATTTTAACTCCCAATTTTTTATTAGGTAATATAGAAAATGTAAAAAAGGAGGATTTTCTTAAGCTTAAATTTATTTCTAGAATGACTACTAATAGTATTTCTAACTATGAACTTAGGAATGAAGAAATTAGCAAATGGCCATTTATACGATTTACTCCATATGTTGAAAAATTAGGTTTAATGTTAGTTCGATTTTTAAATACTGATTTTTCAAATTTCGTAGATGCTTATGATAATTTTTATTATGCATATGGGGTAGAATTATTAGAATGCTATTCAAAATCATTTGAACTCAAAGATAATTACTCTACAGAAAAACTTTTGTTAGATGATTTTAAATCTTTCCATAAATATATAAAAAATGACTTAGAAATCATACAGAAAGATTTTAAAGAAGTTGTTAATTTTCTTTATAACTTAAATGATAATAAAAAATATAAAAGTAGTTCAGCACAATCTAAATTTATTGCATCTATAATTAAGCAAAAAACTAATTTATATAAATATACTAATAATACAAACATAATTAATTATACATATTCTGATAAAGCAGAAGATTATAAAAATTCTTCATTTGATACTGTTCTTTCTGATTTATCTTATGATATATCAATGCTGAAAGTATCAAATATTTATACTAGCAATGAATTAGGAAATATACTTTTTATTATATTAAGTCAATTAATACAAAATAATGATACAATAAGGACATGTCAAAATTGCGGAAAATATTTCATTCCTAACAAACTAAATGAAATTTATTGTGATTTTTTAAACAAAGATGGAACAACTTGTAGAGATAAAGGAGCAGGACAGACATATAAAAAGAATCTTGAAAATGTACCAGGTTTATTAGAATATCGAAGAACATACAATAAAAAATTTAATGCTGTATCAAGGAACAGGGAAGATAAAAAATTAAAGGAAGATTTTGATAAATGGAAAAAATCTGCACAAAGTAAGATAAAGGATTATAAACAAGAAATAATTAATGAAGATGAGTTATATAAGTGGATGATAGAAAATAAATAGGAGGTGTCATATGATAAATAGCGAAAATATTAATAATATATATTGTGATGAAAGCTGTCATTTAGAACATGATAATATTCCTGTTATGGTTTTAGGTGCAATGTCTTGCAATAAAATATATCGAAAAAAAATATTTAGAGATATAGCAAATATAAAAGAAAAGCATGGAATTGGAAAAAACTCTGAAATCAAGTGGTGTAGAATATCAATGAATAAAATTAACTTTTATAAAGAAATTATTGATTATTTCTTTGAAAATGATAATTTAGCTTTTAGAGGTTTAGTAGTTAGAAATAAAAATCTATTAGATCATGAAAAGTATAATCAAACTCATGATGAGTGGTATTATAAAATGTATTTTAGATTACTTTCTAGAGTAATAAACAATAATATGAGAAATGATATATATTTAGATATAAAAGATACAAAAGGCAGTAGCAGGAGATATAAATTGCAAGAAGTTTTATCAAATAGTATTTATGATTTTAATAAGGATATTGTTTATAATATACAAGCAATCGATTCAAGAGAAAGCTCTATCTTACAAATAGTGGATTTATTTATTGGTGCATTAGGATATACAAATAGAGATTTAAAGACAAGTGAAGCTAAATTAGAAATAATTAGATATATTAAAGAAAAAACAGGTTACTCTTTAATAAAATCTACATTACCAGCGGAAAATAAATTTAATATTTTTGTATTACCGCTTGATAAAAAGGAACATTTAAGTTATGAATAAATGTAAATGGTTGCCTAATATAATTGAATTTCCAGACTTAAGCAAATGGAAAATATATGAAGATGAATTATATGAGTTGTTTGTTGATACATTTATAACAAATCATCCTACATTCAATAATAAACTTGTTCATGTAAAGAAATATCCATTAGATGGTAATAGAGAACATGCTTTTACACATTTAACATGCAAAACGGAATCTGATAACCCTAAAGATGTAAATGATAGATTACCAGACTTAAGAAGAGCAGAAAGGTTGACTTGGATAAAACCTGTCATTGAAAATTATCCTTGTTTAGAAGAATGTATAAATTGTAACAAAATTAAATATTGGGAAGAATTGTATAAAAATAAAATTAGAATAAACTTATTTTTCGAAGACTTTAGATACTGTGTAGTTTTAGAAGATAGAGGAAATTACTATTTGTTAATAACAGCTTATTATATACATTATGATGAAGTGTTAGAAAAGAAGAAAAGTAAATACATACAATATTGTAAACAGAAAAAGCCATTGATTTAGTTTCAAATGGCTTTTTCGCAAACTCCTTCTACTACTAGGTAGATGAGTAAATATATTAACTTAATAATATATACTGATATTATATGCAATAAATATAAAAAAATTCACTAATATAAATAATTATAACATATTTTTTATATTGTGTCAATTATGTAAACAGGATATTTTGGAATTCCTTAACCATGGTCATTATATTACAAAATTTTTTAAATGTATATATTTTTATGAAAATTTCTTAAAAAATTTTTAAATTGCTGCAAGTTGCAATTTTATGTAAAATGATGTATAATTAAGGTATTCATGAAGTGCATGAAAAAATCCATACTATTATATCACAAGGAGGAATTTATATGGGTATTACAATTCGGGAGTTTCAGGTAGCAATGGAGACATATGGAGCAGAACGGTTATCCAACTGTTCGGGTTCTAGGTACCCCATTTCTGTGCCGTGTTTCAATGTTGCAGGTACTAATTTTCTTCACTCTGGTTCATATTATATTGTTCAGAGAGAAAAAAGAGTGCCTGAAGAAATCATGAATCGTGCGATGGCTGAATTTGGAGAAAAGCACCCTGGAGGAGATCACTTCTGGTGGGGCGAAACACATTCCATCAAAGGAATACTGACACTGGCAGCAATGCTTGATGGGAAGTACAGCAAAGAACTGGTTGATGAACTGACAAATGAAACTTACAAAAAGTTGCTTGACTGTGCATCAATTAAAAGTAATGTTGAATTTCCTTTTCATAGCACACATTCACCGAAAATGGAGAAACTTTACAAACTGCTTGCTGAATATAGCAACATTGTAAATCCTTTCGGTAACAATGAGTTCAAGTTCAAAGAACCAATCCAGTATTTAGACGCTGTAGATGTTACTTTGGCATTGCAGGAAGGCAGAAAACATTACACAAGGTTGAATCTGTCTACAAATTCATCTCAGGCAAAATTTGAAGATGATGAAAATGGCTGGTTCTATGATACTTTTGTATCAATTCAAAGAAACCGAATCAATGGGTATATCAATATGGGACATTACTACGTAAATGGAAGTGATGGTCGCCCAGTCGATGAAGTTGTTCGTCTTGATTACAAAGCAAATAGAGACAACTATGATGAGCATCCTGATGATATTGACTTGAGAATCAGCTTGAAAACGGGACTGGCTTGGAAAACTTACAAAGAAGAACTGGCAGAACTTGCAACTGATGAGCAAATCGAAGTTATGATTACTCATTTAAAAATTAGCATCAAGAAAATAAAGAATAAGATTGTTCGCAATATGATTAACATATAAGCATAAATCTACTTTGTTTTCTGAAGTTATGTATGAATTTTACACCACCGTTTCCGATTGGAATCGGTGGTGTTACATTTATTATAATTCCAATTCATTATCTTTTTCTTTCTTCTCAAATTTGCTTAAATCAAGTTGTTTTTCAATATTAAAGTTAATATATGTTTCTTTTTCAAAATTCCTTATAAGGTCATCCTCAGAAGGATATGAGAATTTATGACATACCCAAGTAATAAATTTTTGAACAGTAATTTTAAATCTATCAATAACTTTCTTTAAATAATTATTTTCCTTTTCTAATTTGTATATTATTTTTTGATATTGATAATCTATTTTATAGGTTTCATGTTCAAATTGTTGTTTTAGTTTCTTTTCTTTACTTTCTAAAGTTTCCTCCAACTTCTTGCATTTAAACTTTAAATTTATGTTATCTTCGAGCATTTGAGTATGTTTCTTTTCATATTCTGTTGCCATTTCTACAGTATTTGACTGTTTTGATAATTCTTTACGTAATGATATATTTTCTTTGTGTAATTCTTGTATTAAATTATCTCTGGGTTTTATTATTTCATTTTCTATTTTCTCATCACGATTAAGCATAATCTTTTTAATATCTTTAATATTAGGTGTTTCTGGCAAGTCTAATGTTATATTTTCTAATACCTTTTTAGTATTTTCAAAATTAGTTATTTGTTTAAATTTCTGCACAGAATAATGTTCTCTATTAGTTACTTCAACTAATTCTCCTCTTTCTAATTTAAATCCTTTTTCAGAGATATGCTTGAAATAAGCATTTTGTAAATCTCTATAACTATTTTTACCTCTCCAAAAATCTCGAGAGCATACTTTATCAATCTTATTTCCCTGTTTATCTGTTGTGTGAACTACTGGAATAAATAACAAGTGCATATGTGGTGTATCTTCGTCCATATGAACTACTGCTGAAATTATATTTTGCTCTCCTAAATCTTTATATTTACAGATGAAATCATAACTCTCTTTAAAGTATCTTTTACTTTCTTCATAATCTATTTCATCAAAAAATTTCTGGTCAGATGTAAACACCATTTCACACATTATATTGCTATTACTTCTTATTTGACCTTTTAAATCGTACTTTTCTTTTATTCTATCAAACTCTTTTATATAACTTAATTCATTTTTCTTTAAATAATAATTTAATTCTCTTTTACTGCTATCTATATTTTTATTTGAATGATTTTTTGTTTTTCTCTCATTATGCTTATATGCTCCCATAGCTTGTGCTCTAGTCAGTTTTTCATTCCTAATTATAGCATAGCTCATAGATTCTTCTTTGCTCCTTCTCAAATTTGCGAGATAAGATTTTCTTGTCTAACACACTAGACAAGTTTTTTCAAAACTTATCTAATGTGCTCTGCGAGGCTTCCCTAAAAATTGCAAATCGCACTTTTTAGGGAATAATTTATAATGATCTTGTCATTATAAATTATCGTAAAGTTGCAATACTATAGCATACCTTTGCAACTTCATATCAGAGCAAATTCTTAAGAAGATGCTACTGCATTTTCATATGAGAAGTTAGCATATAAGCTGTCGAAAAATCCTTCTGGATATTTTCTTTCATATTCACGAGTAGAATTAGTAGTTTTATTTTGTAATTTGATATTGCTATTTCCTAAATTATTATATAAGCAAATCATTAAATAATTAGTTACATTCTTGATATTGCTACTATTATTCACAATATCTAATAATTGAATTAAGTTATTTTTATTTATTAAAGGTAGTTTAGATAATATTTTCGAATTAGTAATTATAACACTACCAACTTTTAAAGTATCAGCATAATATAATCTTTCTATTACATCTTCTAAAATAGATTGTTCTTCTTTTGTAAATTCATTTAGTTTAGATTTTTCTTTTACCTCATTTAATGAAATACATTCATTATTACTTTGAGGATTGATAGAATCAGTATTGATTATATTAGTTTTGATATTGTTAGGATTGATTGTAGGTAATTTTTCCGTATTAAGAGTTGTACTTTTTACTTCTCCAGAACCGTAGTTTTTACTGTTCAAGACTTGTAAATTTTCTTGTTTAATATCAGTGGTTATTTCTTCATGTTGAATTTTACCAACATAAATCAAATTAGGTTTTCCTAATCCTTGTCTTTTTTCTGCTATTAAATTGACTTCTGATAGTTGTTTAAATGCTTTTGTAACTGTCTTTTCAGATAAGCAAAGTTTATCTTGTACTTCTTCTCTTGTAAATATTAGATATACTCTACCAAATTCATCAAACCAATGATTTTTTTGTGATAAAGATAGTCTGTCTAGTAAAAAAGCATATAATATCTTACTATCTGAATTTAATTTTTCTTTATATAAGTCATTAACAAATAATTCTTGTGGTATTTGATAATAACTATTTTCTAATATTTCATTATTTTTATAATAATCTATTTCTTTCATCATTGTTCCTTTCCAAGATGAAAGAGCATTTTAAAATTCTATATAGTTTTTTAGAACTTTTTAAAACATTTTTTATTAATCTAAAAATTTTTTAAAACATAAATTTTAGAACTATTTTAAAACTTTTTATAGAATTTTTGAGAACTGCATAGAAAAAGAGTATTAACCAAAAACCAGTGATTAATACCCTTTCAGACTTTTAAAGTTTTCTGCAATTTCCTAAAAATTGCTATCGTATGGTCGAGGTGGTAGCTTTTACAAACCACCTCAAAGTCTTTATTTATCAATGTTTTATTATGCTTTTTTCATTTTAAAACATTTTTTTAAAACTCTTATTTTAGTATTAATCTAAAATTTATATATTCAATTTTAAATGTGCTTTTATGCTCTTTCTCTTTTTAAATAATCTATTACTTTTTGAGTTTCTTTTTGTTTATAGTAATTGTAAATATCTCCATAAGTATTTATTGTAGTTTCAATATTGGCATGTCCCATTAATTTCTGCAATACTGGTAAGTCTACACCTGCTTCAATACATCTAGTTGCAAAAGTATGTCTTAGCATATGAGTATTTACTGGTTTTGTTATTCCTGCATTTTTACAAATTCGCTTAAATGCTGAATTTATGGTATTATCTACATACAATTTCTTATTTTCTTGGCAAAATAGAACTTGATTTTTGTTTTCTATTTTGTTGTTTAATGCATCTTTTATAATATCCTCTGTAAGTTCATTTATTTCAATATTTCTTTTACCACTTTTGGTTTTAGTTGGACCAATAATAGTATTTTTATTTCTATCTTTAGTTAATGTTTTCGTAACTTTAATCATTTTATTATCTGAATCAATATCATCATTATAATTCAATGCTAATACTTCGCCAATTCTCATACCAGTATATAAACAAAGTAGTATAATATTTTTATAGATTGAGTTATGACTTTCTAGATAATCTTCTAGTTGCTTTTGTTCTGTAATAGTCAAAGCTACTACATCTTTATCTTCTTTTAAACTTTTAGGCTTTTCAATACGGTCTATGCCTTCAAATAAATTTTTTACTAAATATAATTTATAATTTGCATATTCATACACATATTTAAGCATTCTATAATCTTTTTTTATAGTAGAATTTGACTTTACCCTTTCTTCTTGTAAAAAGTCTTCAATTTGCTTTTTTGTTACTTTTTCTATTGGTATATTTGCAAATTTATGCTTTTTAATTCTTTCTAATGTTGACATATTCGTATTATAGGCATTTGCTTTAGTTTTTCCCATTCTATATTTGGAATCTTCGATTTCTTTTGCTAGAATTGCTATTGTTTTTTCTGTTCTCTTTAATTCAATAGTTCCTCCAGACTTTTTCATTTCTAATTTGTATTTATACATTTTGTCTAGTGCTTCTTCTTGTGTTTTAGCAGTAAATGACTTTCTTATTGCCTCTCCTGTTTCAATATCTTTTCCTATTGTTAAGGTTGCTTTGTGTTGCTCATTAATATAAAATTTATCGCATTTATCTGCATCTTTACATTTTTTACATTTATCACACTTACTCATTGATTTTTTATCTTTCCTATTTTGGCAAATGGATCTGTCTTTACATTTCTTACAAATAGGACACATAGGTAATTCAGAGTTCTTTTTTTCTGTTTTTATTGTATATGTTCCTACTGTATAACCTTTTGTATTCATTAATATTTCCTCACTTTCTCAAAATTTTTCGAGGAAATACCTTGTTCAATTTTTAAATTGGTAGTATAATAATTTTACAAACATATCGAACAGGGCATTTCCTGTTTGTTTAGAAGATTTAAATATTGCAGATTTAAGTCTTCTTTCTTTTTACTCTGCCATAATTCTTTTATGGCTTAAAAATTCGTTTAGGCAATCTGCTTTTATCCAAAACTTTCTGCCTATTTTAATACTTGGAAAATCTTCTTGATGAAATAACTGTAAACATTTTTGTTTTCCTATATGCAATAATCTACATACGTCATCTGTTGAGTATAATTTAATCTCAATTTCTTCTAAATTCTGCATAATTTTTACCTCCTCTCCATTGACATTTTTATAGCATTAGTATATCATATAAATATATTGTGTAAAATATTAGAATGTTATATAAAATTGCAAACTAATTATATGATGTATTTTATAAAATGTCAACAGCAATTTTACAATTCTACAAAAAATTTTACACAAAGGAGGTATATGATGAAAAAATTACCAGATGATATGTGCTTTGATGGATTTTATATATGGTTCAATAGTGAAAAAAAAGAAGAATATATTTTAACTCCCAATTTTTTATTAGGTAATATAGAAAATGTAAAAAAGGAGGATTTTCTTAAGCTTAAATTTATTTCTAGAATGACTACTAATAGTATTTCTAACTATGAACTTAGGAATGAAGAAATTAGCAAATGGCCATTTATACGATTTACTCCATATGTTGAAAAATTAGGTTTAATGTTAGTTCGATTTTTAAATACTGATTTTTCAAATTTCGTAGATGCTTATGATAATTTTTATTATGCATATGGGGTAGAATTATTAGAATGCTATTCAAAATCATTTGAACTCAAAGATAATTACTCTACAGAAAAACTTTTGTTAGATGATTTTAAATCTTTCCATAAATATATAAAAAATGACTTAGAAATCATACAGAAAGATTTTAAAGAAGTTGTTAATTTTCTTTATAACTTAAATGATAATAAAAAATATAAAAGTAGTTCAGCACAATCTAAATTTATTGCATCTATAATTAAGCAAAAAACTAATTTATATAAATATACTAATAATACAAACATAATTAATTATACATATTCTGATAAAGCAGAAGATTATAAAAATTCTTCATTTGATACTGTTCTTTCTGATTTATCTTATGATATATCAATGCTGAAAGTATCAAATATTTATACTAGCAATGAATTAGGAAATATACTTTTTATTATATTAAGTCAATTAATACAAAATAATGATACAATAAGGACATGTCAAAATTGCGGAAAATATTTCATTCCTAACAAACTAAATGAAATTTATTGTGATTTTTTAAACAAAGATGGAACAACTTGTAGAGATAAAGGAGCAGGACAGACATATAAAAAGAATCTTGAAAATGTACCAGGTTTATTAGAATATCGAAGAACATACAATAAAAAATTTAATGCTGTATCAAGGAACAGGGAAGATAAAAAATTAAAGGAAGATTTTGATAAATGGAAAAAATCTGCACAAAGTAAGATAAAGGATTATAAACAAGAAATAATTAATGAAGATGAGTTATATAAGTGGATGATAGAAAATAAATAGGAGGTGTCATATGATAAATAGCGAAAATATTAATAATATATATTGTGATGAAAGCTGTCATTTAGAACATGATAATATTCCTGTTATGGTTTTAGGTGCAATGTCTTGCAATAAAATATATCGAAAAAAAATATTTAGAGATATAGCAAATATAAAAGAAAAGCATGGAATTGGAAAAAACTCTGAAATCAAGTGGTGTAGAATATCAATGAATAAAATTAACTTTTATAAAGAAATTATTGATTATTTCTTTGAAAATGATAATTTAGCTTTTAGAGGTTTAGTAGTTAGAAATAAAAATCTATTAGATCATGAAAAGTATAATCAAACTCATGATGAGTGGTATTATAAAATGTATTTTAGATTACTTTCTAGAGTAATAAACAATAATATGAGAAATGATATATATTTAGATATAAAAGATACAAAAGGCAGTAGCAGGAGATATAAATTGCAAGAAGTTTTATCAAATAGTATTTATGATTTTAATAAGGATATTGTTTATAATATACAAGCAATCGATTCAAGAGAAAGCTCTATCTTACAAATAGTGGATTTATTTATTGGTGCATTAGGATATACAAATAGAGATTTAAAGACAAGTGAAGCTAAATTAGAAATAATTAGATATATTAAAGAAAAAACAGGTTACTCTTTAATAAAATCTACATTACCAGCGGAAAATAAATTTAATATTTTTGTATTACCGCTTGATAAAAAGGAACATTTAAGTTATGAATAAATGTAAATGGTTGCCTAATATAATTGAATTTCCAGACTTAAGCAAATGGAAAATATATGAAGATGAATTATATGAGTTGTTTGTTGATACATTTATAACAAATCATCCTACATTCAATAATAAACTTGTTCATGTAAAGAAATATCCATTAGATGGTAATAGAGAACATGCTTTTACACATTTAACATGCAAAACGGAATCTGATAACCCTAAAGATGTAAATGATAGATTACCAGACTTAAGAAGAGCAGAAAGGTTGACTTGGATAAAACCTGTCATTGAAAATTATCCTTGTTTAGAAGAATGTATAAATTGTAACAAAATTAAATATTGGGAAGAATTGTATAAAAATAAAATTAGAATAAACTTATTTTTCGAAGACTTTAGATACTGTGTAGTTTTAGAAGATAGAGGAAATTACTATTTGTTAATAACAGCTTATTATATACATTATGATGAAGTGTTAGAAAAGAAGAAAAGTAAATACATACAATATTGTAAACAGAAAAAGCCATTGATTTAGTTTCAAATGGCTTTTTCGCAAACTCCTTCTACTACTAGGTAGATGAGTAAATATATTAACTTAATAATATATACTGATATTATATGCAATAAATATAAAAAAATTCACTAATATAAATAATTATAACATATTTTTTATATTGTGTCAATTATGTAAACAGGATATTTTGGAATTCCTTAACCATGGTCATTATATTACAAAATTTTTTAAATGTATATATTTTTATGAAAATTTCTTAAAAAATTTTTAAATTGCTGCAAGTTGCAATTTTATGTAAAATGATGTATAATTAAGGTATTCATGAAGTGCATGAAAAAATCCATACTATTATATCACAAGGAGGAATTTATATGGGTATTACAATTCGGGAGTTTCAGGTAGCAATGGAGACATATGGAGCAGAACGGTTATCCAACTGTTCGGGTTCTAGGTACCCCATTTCTGTGCCGTGTTTCAATGTTGCAGGTACTAATTTTCTTCACTCTGGTTCATATTATATTGTTCAGAGAGAAAAAAGAGTGCCTGAAGAAATCATGAATCGTGCGATGGCTGAATTTGGAGAAAAGCACCCTGGAGGAGATCACTTCTGGTGGGGCGAAACACATTCCATCAAAGGAATACTGACACTGGCAGCAATGCTTGATGGGAAGTACAGCAAAGAACTGGTTGATGAACTGACAAATGAAACTTACAAAAAGTTGCTTGACTGTGCATCAATTAAAAGTAATGTTGAATTTCCTTTTCATAGCACACATTCACCGAAAATGGAGAAACTTTACAAACTGCTTGCTGAATATAGCAACATTGTAAATCCTTTCGGTAACAATGAGTTCAAGTTCAAAGAACCAATCCAGTATTTAGACGCTGTAGATGTTACTTTGGCATTGCAGGAAGGCAGAAAACATTACACAAGGTTGAATCTGTCTACAAATTCATCTCAGGCAAAATTTGAAGATGATGAAAATGGCTGGTTCTATGATACTTTTGTATCAATTCAAAGAAACCGAATCAATGGGTATATCAATATGGGACATTACTACGTAAATGGAAGTGATGGTCGCCCAGTCGATGAAGTTGTTCGTCTTGATTACAAAGCAAATAGAGACAACTATGATGAGCATCCTGATGATATTGACTTGAGAATCAGCTTGAAAACGGGACTGGCTTGGAAAACTTACAAAGAAGAACTGGCAGAACTTGCAACTGATGAGCAAATCGAAGTTATGATTACTCATTTAAAAATTAGCATCAAGAAAATAAAGAATAAGATTGTTCGCAATATGATTAACATATAAGCATAAATCTACTTTGTTTTCTGAAGTTATGTATGAATTTTACACCACCGTTTCCGATTGGAATCGGTGGTGTTACATTTATTATAATTCCAATTCATTATCTTTTTCTTTCTTCTCAAATTTGCTTAAATCAAGTTGTTTTTCAATATTAAAGTTAATATATGTTTCTTTTTCAAAATTCCTTATAAGGTCATCCTCAGAAGGATATGAGAATTTATGACATACCCAAGTAATAAATTTTTGAACAGTAATTTTAAATCTATCAATAACTTTCTTTAAATAATTATTTTCCTTTTCTAATTTGTATATTATTTTTTGATATTGATAATCTATTTTATAGGTTTCATGTTCAAATTGTTGTTTTAGTTTCTTTTCTTTACTTTCTAAAGTTTCCTCCAACTTCTTGCATTTAAACTTTAAATTTATGTTATCTTCGAGCATTTGAGTATGTTTCTTTTCATATTCTGTTGCCATTTCTACAGTATTTGACTGTTTTGATAATTCTTTACGTAATGATATATTTTCTTTGTGTAATTCTTGTATTAAATTATCTCTGGGTTTTATTATTTCATTTTCTATTTTCTCATCACGATTAAGCATAATCTTTTTAATATCTTTAATATTAGGTGTTTCTGGCAAGTCTAATGTTATATTTTCTAATACCTTTTTAGTATTTTCAAAATTAGTTATTTGTTTAAATTTCTGCACAGAATAATGTTCTCTATTAGTTACTTCAACTAATTCTCCTCTTTCTAATTTAAATCCTTTTTCAGAGATATGCTTGAAATAAGCATTTTGTAAATCTCTATAACTATTTTTACCTCTCCAAAAATCTCGAGAGCATACTTTATCAATCTTATTTCCCTGTTTATCTGTTGTGTGAACTACTGGAATAAATAACAAGTGCATATGTGGTGTATCTTCGTCCATATGAACTACTGCTGAAATTATATTTTGCTCTCCTAAATCTTTATATTTACAGATGAAATCATAACTCTCTTTAAAGTATCTTTTACTTTCTTCATAATCTATTTCATCAAAAAATTTCTGGTCAGATGTAAACACCATTTCACACATTATATTGCTATTACTTCTTATTTGACCTTTTAAATCGTACTTTTCTTTTATTCTATCAAACTCTTTTATATAACTTAATTCATTTTTCTTTAAATAATAATTTAATTCTCTTTTACTGCTATCTATATTTTTATTTGAATGATTTTTTGTTTTTCTCTCATTATGCTTATATGCTCCCATAGCTTGTGCTCTAGTCAGTTTTTCATTCCTAATTATAGCATAGCTCATAGATTCTTCTTTGCTCCTTCTCAAATTTGCGAGATAAGATTTTCTTGTCTAACACACTAGACAAGTTTTTTCAAAACTTATCTAATGTGCTCTGCGAGGCTTCCCTAAAAATTGCAAATCGCACTTTTTAGGGAATAATTTATAATGATCTTGTCATTATAAATTATCGTAAAGTTGCAATACTATAGCATACCTTTGCAACTTCATATCAGAGCAAATTCTTAAGAAGATGCTACTGCATTTTCATATGAGAAGTTAGCATATAAGCTGTCGAAAAATCCTTCTGGATATTTTCTTTCATATTCACGAGTAGAATTAGTAGTTTTATTTTGTAATTTGATATTGCTATTTCCTAAATTATTATATAAGCAAATCATTAAATAATTAGTTACATTCTTGATATTGCTACTATTATTCACAATATCTAATAATTGAATTAAGTTATTTTTATTTATTAAAGGTAGTTTAGATAATATTTTCGAATTAGTAATTATAACACTACCAACTTTTAAAGTATCAGCATAATATAATCTTTCTATTACATCTTCTAAAATAGATTGTTCTTCTTTTGTAAATTCATTTAGTTTAGATTTTTCTTTTACCTCATTTAATGAAATACATTCATTATTACTTTGAGGATTGATAGAATCAGTATTGATTATATTAGTTTTGATATTGTTAGGATTGATTGTAGGTAATTTTTCCGTATTAAGAGTTGTACTTTTTACTTCTCCAGAACCGTAGTTTTTACTGTTCAAGACTTGTAAATTTTCTTGTTTAATATCAGTGGTTATTTCTTCATGTTGAATTTTACCAACATAAATCAAATTAGGTTTTCCTAATCCTTGTCTTTTTTCTGCTATTAAATTGACTTCTGATAGTTGTTTAAATGCTTTTGTAACTGTCTTTTCAGATAAGCAAAGTTTATCTTGTACTTCTTCTCTTGTAAATATTAGATATACTCTACCAAATTCATCAAACCAATGATTTTTTTGTGATAAAGATAGTCTGTCTAGTAAAAAAGCATATAATATCTTACTATCTGAATTTAATTTTTCTTTATATAAGTCATTAACAAATAATTCTTGTGGTATTTGATAATAACTATTTTCTAATATTTCATTATTTTTATAATAATCTATTTCTTTCATCATTGTTCCTTTCCAAGATGAAAGAGCATTTTAAAATTCTATATAGTTTTTTAGAACTTTTTAAAACATTTTTTATTAATCTAAAAATTTTTTAAAACATAAATTTTAGAACTATTTTAAAACTTTTTATAGAATTTTTGAGAACTGCATAGAAAAAGAGTATTAACCAAAAACCAGTGATTAATACCCTTTCAGACTTTTAAAGTTTTCTGCAATTTCCTAAAAATTGCTATCGTATGGTCGAGGTGACAGGGATCGAACCTGCGACCTCATGGTCCCAAACCACGCGCGCTACCAACTGCGCTACACCTCGAAATATAAGTTATGCTAAAATTAAACTGCCTATATAATATAGCACAAAAACTAAATATTTGCAATATATTTTATTAATTTTCTTTAAATAACTTGAAATTAATAAAAAAAGCAAGTATAATAGTAATGTTAAATATGTACCCGTAGTTTAGCTGGATAGAATGGCAGGCTACGAACTTGCAGATCGGGGGTTCGAATCCCTCCGGGTACACCACTCTGTTTAAATGGTTGTTCTCAAACGAATCTTGAGAACTCTTTTCTTTTTTGAAATTTCAGCTCAAAGTTTAGAACATCTTTTATTAAGCACCTTTTTCTTACTGCAACAGTTCATTTAGGTTAGCCTTAGTCTATTTATTTAAAGAACTCTTTCCAAATAAATTTAAAAAATATAAGTATCTTTCTTTTAAATCTAACTGTTGGAAAACCTTTTACTTTAACTAATCTCAACATTAAATTTCTACCTATACCTAACATTTCTCTTGCTTCATCTACAGTTAATCCCAATTTTGTATTTTCTTCATTTGTTGTCAACTTAGATTTCCTCCTTTCATGATTTAATAAGAGTAAAATTTATTTCTCTACTAGATAAGTTCCAAAATACAGTTCAAAATGTAACCTTTTTTAGAAAAATTTTAAAATTTTATTCTTCTACTAGGCAAATGCCACCATTTTTCGAAAAATGAGTAATTTTTTGAAAATTTCTTAAATTTTTTTGATATTTACTCTTCACTAGGTATATGTCATCGTTTTTCAAAAAAGGGGTAATTTTCTAAAAATTTTTTTAAATTTTTTTATTTCAAATTTCACTCTCCACTAGGTATATGTCATTCAATATCCAAAAGTTGGAAATTTTTTGAGAAATTTTTTAAATTGATTCATTTTAAAAACAGGTTTGTAATAATTTTATATACTTTTATAGAATTTTTTGATATAATCTGTGTTAGACAAATAGTAAGTTGTCGAGGAGATTAAATTCTTGAAAATTGTAGACTAATTACACAATACGACATTTTCTCATATAATATATAGGGGTGAGAAAATGAATTGCTGTGAAAGAAAATGTAATATATGTTATTTTGCCATTATAGCTAGTCTAATTTCATTATTATTAATATGGAATCTTGTATTAACAATAATAGTAGCAAATAACAACAATAATAATGATACCACTGATAATTGCGAATGTTATTGTGTAGAACAAATGACAAATATTATTGAACAAATTAGAAGATTATATCCAGATAGTCAACTATTTATCACATTAGATGATGGAGATGCTGTAATAGGTACACCAGGAGAGATAACACTTGGTCCAAATGGAAAATCTGGTATATTTGAACTGATAACTTCACAAGGCGATATAAGGCAACTTATATCAATTTGCAGTATAGATACAATTACAATAAATAGTGCCACGTATAATGAAGCAATTACGTATTTGCCAGAACCAGATCCGTTACCAACAGATTGCTGCGCAGATTGTATATATACTATTCGTGATGCATTACCTGTAGGAACTGAAGGAGTAAGTATAGTAACAAATGATCAACTAACATCTCAAGGAAATGTTGTAGTAAATGAACCAGGAATGATTGTCCTTGAAAATACTGAAAGAAATAATATTACTTTTGTATCACCTTGTAGAATAGATGTTATGTATTTACCAAACTAAAAAATAATGTTTACAAATGGTATGAAGAATTTTTAATAACTGTTGATTCTTCTATTGTTAATAGAATAGAAAAGTGAATTAAGGCAGATAATTTGAAAATTGTCTGTCTTTTGTGTTATAATCATCTTGAGAAATTACAAGTTATGGTTATTATTGGAGGAAATTTTATGCACAATTTTTTGGGATTAGGTATTGGAATAGGAAGATTTATTTTAATTCTAATATTTGTTTATTTTACAGTTAAATGGGCAGTAAAAAAAGGAATTAAAGAATACTACGAAGAAAAGGAAGAAAACAAAAATCAAAAGTAATTCAAATTACAGGAGTTGAATATGATTAGATCAAATATAAAAAAAGAGTTTAATTGTGATATAGAAAAGTTATGGAATATTATAACTGATAATACTAAATATGTTTGGAGAAGTGATTTGTCAAGAATAGAAATAATTGATGACACACACTTTATAGAATATGCTAAAAGTAATTATCCCACATATTTTACTATCACTTCAAAAGTTAATTTAAAAGAATATAAATTTGATATTGAAAATACTAATATTAAAGGAAAATGGATAGGTATATTTAAAAAATTAGATAATGGTAATGTATTATTAGATTTCACAGAAGAAATAGAAACAAGCAATTTTATGATTAAACTATTGGCAAAACCATATCTAAAAAGTCAGCAAAAAAGATATATGAACGATTTAGAAAAAGAATTAAATAAGTAGCACAAATTATAAGTTATAGAGAAGAATAAAATAGCAGAAATAATCTGCTATTTTTGATTTTCACGATATTCATTTCCCCATTCTACCATAGAATCTAATATAGGTTTTAAGCTAAAGCCTGTATCAGATAAAGAATATTCAACTTTAGGGGGAACTTCTGCATATACTTTTCTTAAAATAAGACCGTGATACTTCCATTTGTCTTAAATTATTAGTTAATACTTTCCCGAGTAATGCCAGATAAAGACTTTTTTAATTCTCCAAATCTTTTTGTTCCAGTTAGTAAATCTCTAATAATCAAAACTTTCCATTTATCTCCAATTAATCCCATTGTTATTTCAACAGGACAAGCAGGTAATTCCGTTTTCATAAGTTTAACCCCCATAAAAGGAGTATATCAAAGAAATTATAAAAAGTAAATAGATATAATACTAGAAGATCAATAATAGTATAAAAAAGAATAGTAGTATTTTAAAAGAATATAAGCAATAAAAAAATTCAAAAATTTTCATCTTTTGTAAGCTATGAAAATACACAAAAGTATCTCCTAGGAAACTATACCACTTTAAAGTGCCTACTTTACAAAGGAAAAACATTCTATTAAAATGATTACAGAAATTGAAAAATAGAGTAGCTACTAAATTTCAAAAAATTATAATAAAAATAATTGGAGGTATTTAGTTATGGAATCAAAAAGAATTGATTTAAAAAAAGGATTTGTAGAAGTATATAATTTTGGAGAAATAAAATTACACAGTTATCAAACAAATGACTTAATGTATGATGAAAGTTATATTTTAGAAAATAAAGATAATGTATTATTAGTAGAGTTCCCAGCATTTTATGATAATTTAGGAGAATTTGAAGAATATGTAAAAGGACTAAATAAAAATATAGCCCGGAAAAGTATTCTCAGATCATCCAAACGGAGGAACAATCTTCAAAGATGTAAAAGGCTATGCTTCAGAAGGAACTATTAAATCAATGAAAGAAGGAACAATTAACGGATTAGTTACTGGATTTGAAACAGCCTTTGGAGGAACATTTGCAAAAGAATATCATGAAATAACAGATATATTAAAAGATAATCAAGTAAATATTGGTGGATTTAAATTAGATATAACATATCATGATGAAAATATTGAAATTGAATTCCCACAAATAGGATGTGTATATACACACATGTTAGGACACGATTGTCATTCAATCGTTGCAGGGGAGGCCCAAGCAAATGCAATTATAGAACAATTAAAAGGTTATAAAGCACAAGGATATAATTTAGTTTTATCAAGTCATTATACACCAGAAACTTTAAAAGATGTTGATACAAAAATAGCATATTTGGAAGAATTAAAAGTATTAGCAAATGTGAGTCACAATATTGATGATTTTAAAGATAAAGTAAAAGCAAAATACCCAGAATATAGTGGATTAAATTATTTAGACATGACAGCAGGATTTTTCTTCAAAGTCTAGGGACGAAGTGACGTAGAGTTTGATGATGCAGAGGCACTTTCCACAAAACTAATTAACAAATAAAGTCAAGGACTGCATAGTAAATTTTGCAATCCTATATATATAAGGAAATGATTACTTTGGAAAAATTAGATTTTTTAATTGATTATTTACTAAAAGAAAATAAAGAAATAAAAGTAGAAAAAATGGATACTAATTTAAGATTTCCATTACTAAAAATAATAAAAGCCCACCATTTAGTATAAAGTTATTTTTGCAAGAGTATTGACAAAATATAAAAATATTTTGCTAATACTCTTATAATTTTATATACTTTTAAAAAATAGTTTGATATAATCTAATTAACTAAATAAAAATGGTATTATAAAAGGAGTAAAATATGGGGAAATTTTCAAAAGGCATGAAAGAAAAATATAGGCAAACAAATAAAAAATCAATAGTAGTATACTTAATATTAAGAATATTAGTAATAATTAGTATGTTATTTCAAATAGTAATGGGCAATTTTCAAAATGTATTTATGTGTATTTTATCATTAATTTTATTTACAATACCAACAATAATATCAGAAAAATTTAAAATAGGCTTACCAAGTTTATTAGAAGCAATTATATATCTATTTATTTTTTCATCTACTATTTTAGGAGAAATAAATAACTTTTATGGAATTATACCTTTTTGGGATACAATTTTACATACATTAAACGGATTTTTGTGTGCAGGAATAGGGTTTTCGTTAGTAGACTTATTAAATCAAAACAGCAAAAAAATTAATTTATCGCCAATTTATGTTGTAATAGTGGCATTTTGCTTTTCCATGACAATAGGAGTATTATGGGAATTTTATGAATTTACATCAGATAGTATATTTAAAACTGATATGCAAAAAGATAGAATAGTACAAACAATTTCTTCTGTAGAACTAAACGAAAAAGGTGAAAACATACCAATTAAAGTAGAAAATATAGAAAGAACCATAATATATACGAATAATGAGACAATTGAAATAGAGAATGGATATTTAGATATTGGAATTATAGATACAATGAAAGATTTACTTGTTAATTTTATTGGAGCAGTTGTGTTTAGTATAATTGGATTTTTATATGTTACAAATAGAGAAAAATATAAATTTACTGAAAACTTTATTCCAATAAAAAAATAATGGTATGATTATATAGAAAAGAGAGAAAAATATGGAAGAAAAATTTATGAAAGAGGCACTAAAAGAAGCCCAAAAAGCATATCAAAAAAAAGAAGTACCAGTTGGAGCAGTTATTGTAAAAGATGGAAAAATTATTGCAAGAGCACATAATATAAAAGAAGAAAAAAATGACACAACAAAACATGCGGAAATATTAGCAATTAGTAAAGCAAGCAAAAAACTACAAAGCTGGAGGCTAACGGATTGCGAAATGTATGTAACACTAGAACCATGCTCTATGTGTGCAGGAGCATGTATTGGAGCGAGAATAAAAAAAGTTTATATAGGAACAATGGATTTAAAAACAGGATCATGTGGTTCGGTTTTAAATTTATTAGAAGACTATACATTTAATCATAAAGTAGAATTGCAAACAGGAATTTTACAAAAGGAATGTGAAGAATTGCTTAAAAAATTCTTTAAAGAATTAAGACAAAGCAAGAAAAAATAATATGAAGAGATGTCCGAGTGGTTTAAGGTGTATGTCTCGAAAACATATGTAGGTGTATTCCTACCGTGGGTTCGAATCCCACTCTCTTCGCCAAATATAAAATCCTTGAACCTTACTTAAACATAGCAAATTCAAGGATTTTAAAACTTAAAGTAATGCAGTAGTAATGCAGTAGAAAATTATTTTATCTTTTCCCATTCTTTTTTAGTAAATTCCTCAGAAATAGATGTGTATACTTCATCTGTGATTTTACTTCCTTTCGTATGTCCAACGCAATATTGAATAACACTTAAATGCATGCCAACTTCTTGCATTCTTGTAATTCTAGTATGTCTCAATACATGAGTGGTTAGAGGATTAGAACTTATATTGTATTTTTCGTTTAATCTTCTTAACCATAAATTTACTTCACTAGGTGTTATAAAGGTATTTTTTTCATAATCCCAAAATAAAAGATTATAGATATTTTCAACATTAGATTTTTTTGCATTAATAATGATACTTTTTACTGTTGAAGACAAAGGAATAGTACGTTCCCCTTTATCTAATCCAGTTTTTCTATCATAAATTTTAGTGTGTTCTTTTAAGATTATATTGTAATTTTCATCTTGAGTTAAGGTATTCCATATTCGTAGGGTATTTTTCTTTAAATTAACATCTTTTGTAGTTCGAGACAAAACTTCTCCAATTCTCATGCCAGTTTCTAACTGAAGTAAAACAATATCTCTATATTTATGCTCTTTTTCTTGATTGTTTAATATTTTTCTAAGTAAATTTTCTTCTTTTACAGTAAGAGCATTAATAACCTTATTTGGCTTTTTTGAAATAGGTACAACAAGAGTATCATCATCCATTATATTAAATAATATTTTTCTTCGTGAATGTGCAATTTTAAAACCCTTCTTTAGTAATCTCCATATTTTTTCAATTACACTGTTACTATAATTTCGCATTTCTAATTTGGCCATTTCTATATCTTCAGCAGTAATCTTTTGAATAGGTAAATAGATAAAGTTGTGACATGTCTTTTTTATTTGTTCTAAGGTTTCTTTTTCACGTTGATATGAACGTGGAGAAATAATACCATCATCATACTTCTGTTGAATATGTTTTGCAATAATTTGTTCTAATGTATCAGTGTTTTTTTCTATATAATTGCCATTATTAATACTTGCCAATATTGAATTAAATCGTTTTTTAAAATCACCTGTTTTTTCATTTTTCTTTTGATATACAGACTTTCGTTTACCATTGTAGACATATTGTCCTACAAGTAAATTTGTTTTTGATGAAGTATATATAGTTCCTTCACCATTTCCTTTTTCTTTTTTTCTTCCCATAATAAAATACCTCCATTTTAATAATTTATTTTTGTAAACTATTGAAAATAAAGGTATCTTGCTATATAATTAATATACATTCACTTTCAATAGTGTTTGAGGGAAAATAAATGTATCAGGTCGTGGTAAACTTTGAGTACATCTATTTTCCTGTTTTTTTATTTTTACTTAAAGTTTCTTATAGATTTTTCTACTACGCCAATTATTTTAATAGGTAGTTTTTTAATTTCTTCTTTTGTAAATATTCTAGGTGGATAATAAGGGTTAATAGCTTTTAATTCAATACCATTATCTCCTTTATACACTTTTTTTACTGTAGCTTCGTCTCCATTCATAAGTACAACACAATTGTCACCATTTTCAAAGTCATCTTGCTTATGAACTATAACAGTGTCACCTGCATCAAAAAGTGGTGTCATGCTATCTCCGACTATGTTTAAAGCATAATAATTTTCTTTATCTGTTCCATCTACCTTAAAAGATATGTAGTCAATAATATTTTCTTGTGCAAGGTAATCGTATCCAGTTTTAACAGTTCCGTAATATAGGAATTTTAGTAGTTTCTAAATCTGATAGAGGAATAGCACCTATTTTTCTCAATTCATCAGGCGTTCTTTCCATAGGAACGTCAAAACCCATCATCCAAGCTTCATCAACATTAAGTATTTTGCACAATATATATATATTGTTTTGCCTAGCAAAAGCTTTTCCTTTTAGGTACTTGTTAATTAGTGATTGAGATATTGGCTTAGAGTAAGCTTGCGTTTTTTCTGATAATTCTATTTGATTTATTTTATTTTTTTTCATTGCTATATTTAATCTATTAGCAAATGTATCAACCCTACTATCCATAAATTTCTCCTAAAAAATATAATTTACAATTATAATAATAACAGAAAAATGAAATAAAATCAAGTTTTTTTAAATAATTTTCAAAAAATATGAAAAAAATTCATAAAATGTATTGCATTATTTTTTTATGTGTGATATAAAATAATCACAATATGAATTTAATTCATAAAAGAGAAAGGAGGATTTAAATGGTTAAATATGATTATTCAATGCTTAGAGGCAGAATAAGAGAATTGTTTGGAAGTGAAAAAAACTTTGCAGAAAGGTTAAGAAAAACAGATGTAACAATGAGCACAGGAACATTTAATTCAAGGATAAATGGATATACTTATTTTAAACAGCCAGAAATTGAAACAATTTGTGAATTGTTAAATATAGACCTAAAAGAAGTAAAAATATATTTTTTTACACAAAAATATGAATTTAATTCATACAAAGAATAACCACGACCTGATACAAAAAGAAAGAAGGTGAAAATATGTCAGAAGAGGTAATGGAAATTTTAAAAGAAATACGTGATACATTAAAACATCAAGAAGAACCAAAAGTATTGTTTGTAAAGGATATAGCTAAAATTATGAAAATGAATGTAAGTGATGTAGGAAGACTTTGGGATAGACCAGATTTTCCACGGAATTGATATAGGATTAAAAAAAGTGGAACAAACAGCATTTAAAAAATGGTTACAGGAAAGAAGAATTTAAAGGAGAGTGACCACAAATGAACAAAGAAAATAGTAAAATGTTCAGTTTAGACAAAAACGCATGTTACTATAAAAAAGAATACAAAAGAGCAAAGACAAAGCTAGAGTTTGTACAAGCAGTGGCGATAACAATGTTTTACGTAGGACTAGCTGTAATATGGATTATGAGGTAGGAGGTGAGGAAGGATATGGAAGAGAATTGCAAATATAAAGAAATAATAAGATTACTAGAAAAAAGAGTAGATACAATGTCGAAATTTCTTATTATATCTACATCAATATTTCTTTTAGAAAACTTTATTTTATTACTTCTAATATGTATTTTGGTAAGTTGCTAGGAATTTTGAAAATGTAGCAAATAATAATTATCAAAAAAGTAATACCTAAAGTAATAATTATATGTTTTCCATATTTTTTAAAAAAAGAGTCTTTTGGTGTTGGAGGATCAAAAATTCCTTGCTTAGCTTTCTCTAGTTCGATTTTATGCCTATGTTCTTGTTCTTTTTCAACATAATCGCCAAAGATGAAAAATCCCATCAAAAGAAAGAAAAAAAATGCAATTAAAATAAAAACAATAAGTCCTTGTGACATAATAATAACCTCGCTTTCGAGGTAATTATACAATATTTAACAAAAAATGTAAATAAGAAAGGAAGTGAGAAGAATGACGTACATAGTAGTTATATTACAAACAATAGCACTTGTATTAATTATAATAGCAATTATTTATAGTAAAGAAGAACAAAGGCTACAAGAAGAATTAAACGAACTGTATGATGAAATAATTGAAAATAATGAAGAAGAGTACAAACACTTACATAAGAAATATGAGAAATTACTAGACTTTAAGTACAACATAAGACTAATTATACTAAATTCAAAAGCTAACAAAGAGATTTTTGCTGAAACAGTAGAAAAAATAATAAAAGAACTAGACGAGTCTGACAAACATATCTAGTTCAAATAAGATTAAATATATAAATCCATTTATGACTTTATTATACACATTTGTGGATAATTTGTCAAATGGAAGAAAGGAAAGAGGAATGGAAAGATTTGGAGGAGGAATTATATGGCAACAAAATCAACTGTTATTATCTTCAGAAATTTTTAAAGAGATGAATAAGCATAAAGTAACATTTAAACAGTTAGCAGAGTTTTGTGAAAAATACATAGAATTTAGGAATAGCTTTTTTGTAGGAAGTCCACACAATTCAGAAATTTATTTGCAAAAAAATAGAAAAAAATTTGCATTTGCTATGTTTTACCCAGAAAAACATTTAACAAAATATGGAGAATTTGATTTATGGCATGAAACATACGATTCTTTAGGAGAATATAAGATAAATATAAATGAAGTTCCAAACGAAAATTTTATAGAATGGCTAGATAACAAAATCGATAATTTTCTAGAAAGCAAGATAAATTGCAGTGATTGTGGAAAATTGATTTCTAACAAAGAAATAGCAGGAAGATATTTTGCAGGACAGTATTGCAAAGAATGTTGGGAAAGAACATGGAAAGAAATAGAAGCAAAGGAAACATACGATTAAACAATTATGAAGCTATGGCAGAAAAAGAAGACATTAGGTATCAAGATAAAATTTTTGAAGAAATGAAGGAGGGAAACTGTGGATAAAATTAAAGAATGTTTAGATAGAACAGCTGAAATAATAACGAGTTTAATAGAAGATCCAGACACATATAGAATAGAAGATATTTTAGATTTAACTAGACTGAATTGTGAAATTGCAAAGATATCTATAAAAATGGAGGAAGTTAGAAATGCAACTATACGAACATCAAAAAAGAGTGCTAGAACTAACAAGACAACACAATAAATGTGCATACTACCTAGATATGGGATTACGGAAAAACATTTGTAGCAAGCGAAAAAATGATTGAACTAGATGAAAAATTAACTGTTATAGTTTGCCCTAAGTCGGTAGTAGATACATGGGAAAACCACATTAAAACATATTATCCAGAATATCAAGTTTTTAAATATGAAATACCTAAGCAATTTCTAAATAAAAATGTAGTTATAGTAAATTATGATTTGATCTGGAGAAGAGCAGAATTTAAACAATTAAAAGACTATACATTAATTTTAGACGAATCACAATTCATAAAAAATTCTGTAGCAACAAGAACAAAATTTATTATGAAACTGAACTTTAAAAACTTGATTTTACTAAGTGGAACACCAACACGGAGGAAAGTATGAAGAATTATTAACACAATGCCATTTACTAGGTTGGAAGATTACAAAAACAGCATTTTGGAACATGTATATAGATTACATATTAATATCTATAAACGGATTTAAAGCACCTAAAATTCTAGGATATAAGAACGTAGAACACTTAAAGCAAAGACTAAGAGAATATGGAGCAATATTCATGAAGACAGAAGAGGCAATTGAACTTCCAGAACAAATTGATAATGTTGTAAAGGTAGAAAATACAAAAGAATATAAGCAATTTGAGAAGGACAGAATTGCAACTGTAGATAAACTGCTAGTAGGAGACACATCACTAACAAAACTACTATATCTAAGACAATTAGCAGGATTATACAATAAAAACAAATTACACACATTAAAAGATTTAATAGATTCAACTGAAGATAGAGTAATAATATTTTACAATTTTAATGAAGAAAGATTGAACATCTCTAGAATGATAGACAAGCCACTTAGTATTATATGCGGAGATATGAAAGACCTAACGCATTATGAAACAAAAGACAATTCTGTAACATTAGTACAATATCAAGCAGGAGCAACAGGAGTAAATTTACAAAAAGCAAACAAAGTAATTTATTATAGCTTACCACTTAGCTCAGAACTATTTGAACAAAGCAAGAAACGTATACATAGAATACGGACAAAAGAACAATTGCATGTATTACTACTTAATTACAGAAAATTCAATAGAAGAAAAAATATTTGAAACTTTAAAACAAAGAAAAGACTATACAGATGAATTATTTAGAAAGCAAGAAAGTGAGAAAAATAATGAAAGTGTTAGTAAATGAAATGCCAACGTATAAAAGTGATTGCGTATTTTCTAAATATAATAAAAAACAATATGGCTGCAAACTAAAAAATGAAGATAATAATTATTGTGAATTGAGTAATGGTTATTGCCCTTACTTACAGAGAGGAGAAAAATAAAATGGAAAAATTAGATTTAAATAGTGAATTATTAAGACCTATGAAAGAACAATTAGAATTAATTATTAACAGACTAATGAATGTATGTGCAACAGGAAACAAAGAAGCAGAGGTATCTCTAAAAATTAACTTAGACAGCTATAAAAAAGGTGAGTACGATAAAGGAAAGTTAGTAAAAGAATGGACAGAACCAAGACTAGAATATCAGATATCTGAAAAAATAAAAGAAACTAAAAATACAAGTAAAGGATTATTAGGAACAGATTATGAAATGCAAGTAAATAAAGAAGACAATAACGTGTATGTGCAAAAGATAAATGAACAAATGAGTATGCTGGAGGATTAAATGCTAGAAAAAGAATTTCAAAACAAGGTAATACAATTTCTAAAGCAACATGACATTTACTACATAAAAGTATGGGGTGGAGGTTTTCAAAGAGCACGGAATACCAGACTTAATAATATGTTTAAAGGGAAAATTTATAGCAATTGAATTAAAAAATGAGACACGGAAAACCAACACCACTTCAATTATATAACATAGAACAAATTAAAAAATCTGGCGGACAAGCATACATATTAAAACCAGAAAACTTTGAAAAATGGAAGGAGGAAATATATGTACAGTTACAGTAAAGTATCGACTTATTCTAACTGTCCAAGACAATATAAATACAGATACATAGATAAACTAAAAATATATGATGATTTTGAAGCAGATAACGCACTAATAGTTGGAACTACAATACATTTACGGAATAGAACAGGGGTTAAATGTAGCAATAATGTACTATAAACAACAATTTCCAAGAATTACAGACAAACATATAGAAGAAATAATGAAGCTAGAATATTGGATTCCAATAGTAAGAGAACAACTAAAAAATTTACGGAAGTGAATTTACGTATGAGTATGAAATAAAAAATACTGAATATGTAGGATATGTTGATTTAATTATACACAATAGTGATGGAACTATAGATGTTATAGACTTCAAATATTCCAATAATGTGGATAACTATATCAGTTCTAAACAGGTTCATTTGTACAAATATTACTTAGAAAAATTAGATTTTAAAGTTAGAAATTTAGGATATTTATTTATTCCAAAAACATCTATCAGAATGAAGAAAACAGAAGATACATATCAGTTTAGAAAAAGACTGCAAGAGACAGTAAAAGAACAAAAATTAAAACTAGTAAAAGTAAATTATGACGAAAATAAAGTAAAAGAATTTTTTAATGAAATAGCAACATTAGAAAAAGATAACACATACGAGAAAAAAGAAACAAAGTTATGTGATTGGTGCGATTACAAAGAATATTGTAAGTCAAACGAAAAAATAAATTATATGATTAGGGAGGATTAAATTATGTTACCAGAAAACAAAAAAAGAGATGTGCAAACATCAAAGAAAGTAAAATTATATTTATATGGAAGTCCAATGTCAGGAAAAACGACATTTGCAAATGGATTCCCGGACCCATTAATGTTAAATACAGATGGAAATATACAATATGTAGATAGTCCATACGTATCTATAAAAGACCAAATATCAATGGATGGAAGAATTAAAAAAATAAAATATGCATGGGAAATATTTAAAGAATCAGTAGATGAAATTATAGCAGGAGAACACGATTACAAAACAATAATAATTGACTTAATTGAAGATGTATATGAAGCGTGTAGAGTGTATATGTACAACAAATTAGAAATAGAACATGAATCTGATGCAGGATATGGCAAAGGATATGACATGATAAAAACTGAATTTTTAACAACAATGAAAAGAATTTTAAATAGTGATTACAACATTGTATTACTTAGCCACGACAAAATAGAAGAAGTAAAACTTAAGGGTGGTGCAAGCATTACAAGTTATACAGTAAATTTACAAGAAAAAATAGCAAAAAAACTTGCAGGAATGGTAGATATAACAGCAAGAATTGTGCAAGATTCGGATAACAATAGATTTATAGATTTTACATATAACGATTATGTTTTTGGTGGAAATAGAATAGGTTTGCAGCAAACTAAAATACCGCTTAATATAGAAGAATTTAAAAAAGAATTTATAAAAGGAGGAAATAAATAATGGGAGTAAATTGGGAAGAATTTGACAAAAATGTGGATATTGAAAATTTAGAAAAAGATGTAGAAGAAGCATCAACAAGGGAATTTAGTGGAGAAGATGTACCTTTTGGAAAATACGAAGTAAAAATAACAAAATTAGAATTAACACAATCTAAAAAAGGTGACCCTATGGTATCAGCATGGTTTGAAATTATAAATGGTTCAGAAAAAGGAAGATTTATATTTATGAATCAAGTAGTTTTACAAGGATTTCAAATACATGTTGCAAATGAGTTTTTAAGAAGTTTGGAAACAGATGAAACAATAGAATTTAAAGGATATAAAAACTACAACATATTAATATTAAATGTTTATGAAAAGATAGTAAATAATGAATATGAGTTAGATTACAGCGAAAATAAAAAAGGATATAAGACATTTAAAATCTTACAAAAATACAATACCAATAATACAGAACAAACTTCTTCTGAAGAAGTAAAAAATGAATTAGGCTGGTAATAGAAAAGGCAACATGGTTTTAGTAAATTGTGTTGCCTTATATTTTCTAAAGAGGAAGTAGGTGAAAAGATGAATTACGAGAAATTCTATATGCAATACATAAAACAAGCAAAAATAGAGAATGGAAATATAAACGGACTATGTCCATTTCATGACGACCATAATAGTAGTTTTGGAGCAGATATACAAACAGGACAATATAATTGTTTTGCATGTGGAGCAAAAGGAAATGCAGTAACATTTTTAGCAAATATAGAGAATATTGATACAAAAGAAGCATGGAAGAAGCTAAATGACATAGAACCAATTGTATATACAGTAACAGAATATGCAAGAGAAAAACATTTACCGATTGAATTTTTAACATCATTACGGATTATCTAATGGAAATAAAAATGTAATGATACCATACTACGATGAAAATAAACACATATTAGCAACAAGATATAGAAATCATCCAACAAACCCACAGAGATTTTGCTGGAAAAAAGGTTCTAAAACAATATTATATGGGCTTTGGAGGTTAAAGGATTATCTGAATGACTATATTGTACTAGTTGAGGGTGAATCTGATGCTCAAACACTATGGTACAACGGAGTACAAGCATTGGGCATACCACGGAGCCAAAAACTTTAAAGAAGAATACAAAGAAATACTAGAAAGATTTGAAACTATATATATACAACATGAAGAAGATCAACGGAGGAGAAACATTTGTAGGAACAATACTTCGATATGTAGATAATAACAAATGTAAAGTTATATCTTGTAAAAAGTTTGGATGCAAAGATGTATCACAATTACATATAAAAAATAAGTTTAATGCAGATGAATATTTAAAAGCAGAAAAAGAAATTAAATTTAACAAAATGGCATTCTACGATGATAATAAATTTTTACATGATGCTTTTGGAGATTACTTAATTAATAAATATAACATTATAAAAATAGAAAAAAGACTTTATATGTATAAAGAAGGTACTTATATTTCGTGTGAGGATGCCTTAGGAACGTTGATAGTTAATTTAATACCTAATTTATCAATGAACAAAAAAAGAGAGGTAAAAGACTATATTAAGGATAAATCTAAGGATGTTGAAGAAGCAAAAGAACAATATATATGTCTAAAAAATGGAATATTAGATATGAAAACATTGCAGTTAAAATCACATACTCCAGAAATAGTTACACGAAACAAGATAGATATAAACTACTATGAACAAACAAAAAATGAAGAAGTAGATACAATAATAAATAATTTAGCGGTAAATGACCAAGAGGTAGTTACTTTGCTATATGAAATGATTGGATATTGTCTATATAGAGGAATGCCATTTCAAAAAGTATTTATTCTAGTAGGAAATGGAGCAAATGGAAAATCTACATTACTTAATATGATAACAAAGCTATTAGGCGAAATAAATGTATCACATGTAGACCTAAAAGAAATAGCTAACAACAGATTTGGAAAGTCAGAATTGTATGGAAAACTAGCCAACATAGCAGATGATTGCAGTTCAAGTTATTTAGAAGACACATCAGTAATGAAACGTATTACAGGAGAAAGTTATACGAGTATAGAATTTAAAAATCAAAACAGTTTTAGTGCAAAAATTAATACAAAAATGATATTAAGCTATAACACGATTCCTAGAATGAACGACACTACAGACGGATTAACACGTAGATTAGTAATAATACCACTAAACGCAGTATTTAAGAAAGGAAATGCTAATTATGATCCATTCATAAGCGAAAAACTAAAAAAGGTAGAAAATCTAGAATATGTTCTATATAAAGCAGTAAAGGCAATGAATAGAGTTTTAATAGAAAAAGAATTTACAGTACCAAAACAAGTAAAAGACCAAACAGATGAGTATATACGTGAAAATAATCCAGTAGCAAATTTTTTATTTGAATTATATGAAGATGGAAAGGTTTCTAATGTTCCATGTAATGAGTTGTATGTTGCGTTTGATGTATGGAGAAAAGAAAATAAATTTAAAGGGGAAATGAGCTTAACTAGATTTGGTAAAGAAATGAAAAAATTAGGATATGAAGTTAGACAGGTTAGAAATGGTAACGAAAGAAAAAGATTTTACATAAAAGAAGAATTTAAACAAATGTCACTAGATTGTCAATGAGTTGTAACACACTTTGTCATAAACTTAATCCTTACTCTTTCTATATTGTCACTTACTTCACAGAGTTATAAATATATAGATATATATTTATATAAGTAAATAATAATATATAAATATATAAGAATAAGTTTTACCAAAACTGTGTGAAGTTTGTGACAATTCTACAACTGTAAGACTTTGAGGAATAAAAATACTGTGACACAAATATGTGACAGAAAGGAAAATAAGATGATACAGGTTTCAGATAGAATGTATGTAGATGGATTCGAAAGTAAACAAGAGTATGAAAAATGGCTAAAAGAGCAATTTGATAATATACCTAATTCGGAGTTAGTAAAGCACTTTAAATGGTTTTTAATGCAAATTGAAAATGATGTTAAAGAAAATAAATATAACCAAAATCATGTGAATGCTTTAGATAAGTATAGCATGAAAATGATAGAAAGAAAACTAATGTCAATTGAAAACGTAACAAAATTTATAAGACAAGCATGTGGATGCTTGTAGAAAAGGAGAGATATAACATGGCAAAGATGTCGAGAATAGATTACACAATAAAGCAATGGTTTAAGGACCACATACCATACATGGTAATGGTGGTAATTGTAGTTATAATTGGATTTCTAATATATGGACAGGCAGAAGTAGATAAGCAGAAACAGAACAATTACATATACGAATTAAAAGCAGAAATAGATGGTTTGGAGCAGACAGTGGATTATCTGGAAAGGAGGACAAATAAATGAGTGCAGATGAGACGTTTGAAGAATTAGGATTTAACTTAAAATTTGAAGATGAGATTAGTTTTGCACTAGCAAATAGAGCAAAAGCACGTTATATAACGTTTTTGAAAGACACAAAAACACTAATGGTATCTAGTAACATGACAATGCAAGAGTTGCAGGCAATATATCAAAAATGCAAAGAATTGGGATGGATAAGACAACAAAAAGACAACAAATTAGATAAAGCTACGTTAATAGATTTCTTTATAAGCTCTGTAGATAAAGAACAGGAACCTGTATGGACAGAAGAATATATAGAAGAATTATTAGATAATTTTGATGTTATTCCAAAGGAGGACCAAAAATGAAAACAATACTAAGCTTATTTGATTTAACAGGAAATTGGAGCAAACCTTACAAAGACAATGGATACAACGTAATACAAATAGATATACAACGTGGACAAGATATACTAACATGGGATTATACAAAAATAGACAACGTGTATGGAATTTTAGCAGCCGTACCCTGCACAGACTTTGCCGTAGTGGGAGGACGTTGGTGGAAAGATAAAGACAAAGATGGAAGAACAGAACAGAGTAAAAAGTTAGTATATAAAACGCTAGAAATAATAGATTATTTTAAACCAAAATTTTGGGTAGTAGAAAACCCGGTGTCTAGAATACATAAATGTTGTAAAGAGTTGGGAGAAGTAAAGTTTAAATTTAATCCAACAGATTTTGCGGGATATTGCACAAATAGGACGGAGCAAGAAGAAAACAGATACAACAAACAAACATGGTTATGGGGAGAATTTAACAATCCTGTGCCAAAACGACTAGAGCCGTTGCCAGAGTTGCACGATAAGATATGGCAACCGTTACGTGTAGATGGAAGTAAGATCGGTTGGAATACACTAGAATGCAAGAATGCCAGAAGTGCAACGCCAATGCGGATTTGCGTATGCGTTCTACCAAGCAAATAAATAATAAGGCACCCGCATTACAAGTGCGGTGCTCTGAGAGAGGAGAGGGGAAATAAGATGGAAGAAGAAAAAGAAATAGAAAAACTAAAAAATAAGAATAAAGACTTATTAAGAAAACTAAGAAATAGAGTTAAAGAAGTAAATAAATTAATAAAGTATAGTGCATATAAGAAAGAATTTTCTAGGCTAAATGCAATAATAGATAAAATGGCAAAAGACTTGCTAATATGTGGAATTGATTTTATAAATTTTGGAAAAGCGACGGGAGATTTTACAAAAGATAAAGAGAAATTAAAAGAACTATATGCGAAAGAGGTGGAGGAATGAATACAATAGATAAAATAGAAAGAAGAATACATACATTAGAGATAGCTAGAAAAGAACATATAACAGAAGTGCAAATAACAAGACAAGAATATATGGAATTACCAACAAATACAAAACTTATAGACGGTGTAAGGTTGGTGGTAGTGGACAAGCTAGGAGATTGTACAAAAAAAGACTGTTATGCTTACCAAATAACAGAATGTTACGCCTTAAACGAATTATATTGCAAGAATAAAGACTGTAGATTCTACAGAGACGATATAAGAATATCTGAAATAGAAACAGATATAAAAAGATATGTTAAAGAATAGGAGGGATACAGATGGAAGAAATAACATTAAAAGATTATGTATTAACAAACCTAAACTTAGAAGAACATTGTTTTGATATAAGATTAAAAGATAATAAAGAGTATATTGTATATCATAGAAAACCAAGAGGGCAGAAAACAATATATTATATAAAAAAAGATGGAAAAGAAATTTTGCTTGATGATAAAGTAAAAAAGTGCTTTCTGGATGAAGTAAGACTATACAATAGAGTAGGGATTTAGGAGGGATACAGATGACGAAAGAAATCCTAATACAGTATTGCGATTTAAAAAATGAAATAAGCAAACTAGAGAAACGATTAGATGCAATAGAAAAACAAAGCGAAATGGTATCTGACGTAGTACAGAATGGATATAAAGGACATGCAGTTATATATGGGTATGATTGTAATAGAGCGTATAAATTAGACCTTCTAAAACTAACATTAAGAGAAAGATATGATAAAGCATTAGAATTACAAAACCAGATAGAAACATATATTAACTCAATAGATGAAAGTGATATGAGACAAATATTTGAGCATAGATACATAGACAATATGAGTTGGACAAAAATACAAGCAATAATGGGATATAGACATGAAGATACTGCTAGAAAAAAACATGATAAATTTATGGAAGAAAATTTGTGATTTTCCGATTTTTCCGGTTTTGACATGTTATAATTAGTATAGGTAGTAAAGTACCTAAAAATTAGTTACTAAGTCCTTATATAAGGTTTCTGGGTGGTTGTACCTTAACAGCCTCCTGCAAAATGCGTAAAACTTACCTTGTAAGAGAAAGCGAAAATGGACTGTACCACGAGCTTACATTAGGTGGTATAAGCAGAAGTAACAGAACTGGGTTGCAGAATAAGAAGTTGTCCTAGTTGCCGTATATTATTATATGTTTATTCAGAAGAGTTAGTTATTATAGCTAGCTCTTTTTAAATTGGTAAAATTAAAAATGACCATCTTTAGAAAGACCACAAATAGATTTTATGGTAGTGTCTTTATAAATAGGGTATGTCTTTTTAATATTATTATATACATTAGCCATAGATTCGTCTAATAAAGTATAGTTAAAATTTTCAATACCAGTTTTATGAACATGATTTAAAAATTGCTTAACAATACATTTATGAACCTTATTACAAACATTACATTCTAAAGGTGGATTGTCGCTAATTTTACTAATATAAGACAATAATTCTTTTTCCATATACATCACTCCTAAGAGCAAGTATATCAAAAAGTAAATAAAAATGCAATCAAATGAGGTGATAAAAGTGGCAGGTAGTAGAATAGCAGAACAAATAATAGAAGAACAAAAAAGAGAAGAAGCGTTTAGAAAGAAAGCAATAAGAGAGCAGTGCAAAGATAAAGAATGTGAAGAATGCAAGTATATAGAGATATGTGAAAATATGGGGGATAAATAAATGTTAAGTCTAATAATAACAATTTTATTAATAATTATATTAAGTCCAATAATATTAATAGCAGGTTTAGTAATAACAGGAATAGCAAGTATATTTGCGTTAATAGGAAAACTATTTGGTATAAAAGCAGAAATTACAATAAAAAAAGACTAAGCAAAAAGCCTAGTTAGCAATATAAAATAAATTGAGGTGAGGTGATTGGCGAATGAACAAAACTTAATACCATGGAATAAACGAACAGAGAGCGAACAGAGAGAATATGCAAGTCAAGGTGGTAAAAAATCAGGAGAAGTAAGACGTCAAAGAAAGGCTATGAAGGAACAAATGGAAATGCTTTTATCTCTACCATGTAATATACAGGATAGAGATGGAAACGATGTAGCAGAAACTCTTTCAACGCTATTAGGAATAGATAAAGACAAAATAGATAATCAAATGGCAATGATTATATCTCTTTGGAAAACAGCTACTAATAGTAATAGCAGTCAACAAGTACAAGCTTTTAGAGAAATTAGAGAAATAGTAAAAGACGAAGAATCAGTAAATGATGATAATAGAGTTCAGATTATAAATGACTTACCAAGGGATGATGAAGATGACTAAAATTAAGATAAGAGATATAATAACACCACACTTTTGGAATGTGTTTAATTCACGAAAGACTAACCAAATATATAAAGGTGGAAGAAACTCTACTAAGTCGTCAATGATAGCTATAAAAATAGTTAATAGTTGTTTAGAAAACGATAATTGCTCAGCAGTAGCTCTAAGAAATCATAAAACAGATTTAAGAAAATCAGTCTACAAAGAAATAAAAAGAGCTTGTAAAAGATTAGGATTAGTAGAAAATGTAGATTATAAAGCTACAGTATCACCAATGGAGATAAAGTTTAACAATGGAAATACAGTATATTTTGCAGGTGGAGATGATTTCGAAGCTGTAAAAGGAACTATAGATGAAAATAAACTAATTAAAATAGTTTGGTTTGAAGAATTAACAGGATTTAAAGATGAAGAAACTGTAGAACAAATAAAAGCGACATTCTTAAGAGGTAATAACGATTGGTTTATAGCTATGTATTCATTTAACCCACCTAAAAATAAATTTCATTGGGTAAATAAATGGACAGATAGTAAAAAAGGATTAAAAGATTGGTTGATTCATCATAGTGACTATAGAACAGTAAATCCAGAATGGGTAGGAAGAATTGCAATACAAGAAGCAGAAACATTAAGGCTAAATGATGAAAAGCGATATAGATGGATATATTTAGGCGAAGTAATAGGACTAGAAGGACTTATATACAATCCTGACTTAATAGAGTATGTAGACGAAGATTATATAACAAGAAACAAGATAAAAATCTTATATATAGATTTTGCAATAGATAGTGGACATCAAACATCTGCAACAGCAGTAGGATGTTATGGATTGGGTAATGACGGATATTGGTATTTGCTAGATACTTATTACTACAGTCCACATGAAAAGCCAGTTAAAAAAGCACCAAGTGAGCTAAGTAAAGACATTTTTAACTTTGAAATAGCAATGATAAAGCAATACAGTACATACATGGATAAAGAAACAATAGACTCAGCAGAAGGAGCATTAAGAAATCAATTTTTTAAAGATTACGGAAGAAGATTGCATCCAGTAGACAAAGGAACAAATAAAGAAGAACTAATAGAATACTCACAAGACTTCTTAGCCAAAAAGAAGTTTAGAGTATTAAATAATAATAACAATCAAATATTCAAAAAAGAAAATGAAAATTACATGTGGATTGAAGATAGTGTAGAAAAAGGAAAGCCAACTCCAGATAAAACGGAGAAGGCTTTTTTGAGTTCTGAAAAATACTACAACACATACACAAAGAATTATGCTTACAGCTATGGAGACCATACACAAGATAATTTTCAATATTGGATAAAGGACAACCTTCAAAAATTAGGATTAAAGGAGTAAATGAAATGGAGTTATATAACAATATAGCTAGTGTTTTAAGTAAAAAAGGAATTAATTTAACGGTAGGAACAATATATGATTTTATGGCGATATGGAAAGAATGGTATCAAGGCAGTGTAAACGATTTTCATTACTACACCGAAAGAATCGGTGGAATTGAAACGCCATGCGAAAGACTAACCATGAACATGCCTAAAAAGCTAAGTGAAGATATGGCTAAACTACTATGGACAGAAAAAACAAAAATTGAGTTAAGCAATAAAAAATCTACAGACAGATTATGGGAAACATTAGACAGCAAAGAAAATTCATTTACAGTTAATTTACCTATTTTTATTGAAAAATTCCTAGCAATTGGAAATGGTGCAACAGTTGAATATAAAAATGAAAACAACAAAACAATAATTGACTATATTGATGGAGATGTTATTATTCCATATAGGTATACTAATGGTTATATATCTGGAATGATAACAATAAGTAGATTTATAGAAGAAATAGGAAAGAAAACAGTATACTATACACATATAACATATCACGAATTTACAGGTGATTTATATATAAAATTAAATGAATTATATAAATCTAGCGATGAAACTACATTAGGAAAAGAAATTGATTTTGCAAGCATGTTTCCAAAAATAAAAAACGAAGAAATAATAAGAACGAAGACACCACATTTTCAAATATGGAAACCTAACCTAGCAAACAATTTAGATATGTCAAGTCCAATGGGAATATCTATTTATGCAAATAGTATAGATAGGTTCAAATCACTTGATGTTAAGTATGATAGCTTCTATAACGAGTTTATTTTAGGAAAGAAAAGAATAATTGTAGACCAAAGTGCAATGAAAGGCAAAATAGAAGCAGATGAAGATGGCAATACCAGATTTATACAATACTTTGATAAAAATGATAAAGTATATCAAGGTATCAATATAGATGGTGACAAAATGAAAGAGCCAGTAAAAGAAATAGATATGACATTAAGATACCAAGAGCATATTGAAAGCATTAATGCTGATTTAAATTGGTTGTCTGATAATGTAGGTTTAGGAACTGATTATTATAAATTTGATGGTGCAACAGTTAAAACTGCAACAGAAGTAATAAGTGAAAATAGTAAAGCATTTAGAACTAGAGAGCATTATTTAACAATAGTAAATGATTGTGTTTATGATTTAGTACAAGCAGTATGCGAACTAGAAGGAATAAAAACAAATAAAATTACAATAATTCCAGATGATAGCATAATTGAAGATAAAAATGCAGAACAATTAAGAGCACAGCAAGAAGTAACAGCAGGACTAAGAAGCAAAAAATCATATTTAGTAGATATAAAAGGAATGAGTGAACAAGAAGCAGAAGAAGAGTTGCAAAGAATACAAGATGAAAAAATGAGCAACAATGAAGCTTATGGAATTATAACAAGTGAGGAGTGATAATAAATGGAAGAAGACATAAAAGTATTAAAAAAACATATACAAGATTTTATTGACAAGTATAATATTGAAAGCATATCAGTTTATATAGACAAAGAAACAGAAACATATTTACAAGGAGAACAAACAATAAAAAGAAAAGCAACAATAGCTGTGGAGGTTTAATATGCTAACTCCAGAACAATGGGAACAAATAGGAAGACAATCACAAGAGATATACACTAATTTAGAATTAGAAATAATACAAGAAATAGCAGAAAGAATAGCCAATGTTGGATATGCAAATACAGTAGCATTAAATGATGTATTATTGCTTCAAGAAATGGGAATAGCATATGAAGATGTAATAAGTTTAGTTGCTAAACACAATAATACTTCGTTGAATCAAATAAAAGACATATTTGAAGAAGCAGGAATTAAATCGCTAAAATATGATGATAAGATATACAAGCTTGCAGGATTAAATCCAGTAAGTTTAAAACAAAGCGAAACTATGTGGCAATTATTAGAAGCAACAGTATTGAAAACGCATAATAATTTAAGTAATCTAACAATGACTACTGCTAATAATGCACAAACACAGTTTTATAATGCTATAAATAAAGCATATATGGAAATATCAACAGGATTAAAAAGCTATTCGCAATCCATCATAGATACAATTAAAGAAGTAAGCAATCAAGGAGCATATATAACATATCCGAGCGGACAACATAGAAGTATAGAAAGTGCTACAAGAATGAATATAGTAACAGGAGTAAATCAGACTTGTGGTAAATTGCAGTTGATGAGAGCAAAAGAAATGAATTGGGACTTAATGGAGCTTACAGCACATGCAGGAGCAAGACCAAGCCATGCAGAGTGGCAAGGGAAAATTGTTAGTTTAAGTGGACAAGCACGGATACTTAAGCTTAAGCGATATAGGATATGAAACAGCAACAGGATTTAAAGGAGTGAACTGTTATCATGATTGGAGACCGTATTATGAAGGAAGTACAAGAACATACACAGATAAGGAACTGCAACAAATAAACAACGAAAAAGTTATATATAACGGAAAAGAGTTAAGCAAATACGATGCAAAACAAACACAACGAAACATGGAGAGACAAATAAGACAAGACAAAAAAGATATAGCAGGATTACAAGGAATTTTAACAGGCAATAATACAGATATAGATATAAGCAAAATACAACAAGAATTAGAACAAACAAAGTTAAATATGAAACTGCATAACACAGAACTAAGTAATTTCTTAGATGAAACAGGATTTAGAAAAGATTATAGCAGATTACAAGTTTAGTTAATCAAGGCACTGTAAAAGGTGTCTTTTTTATACGTCTTTTTACTTTATTGCAGACGTTAAAGAAAAATAAAGGTAATTAGTCAAACTCTAATGACTTAAAATGGAGGTATTTTATGGAAGAAAAGAAAGAAACTGTAGAAGATGTAAAAGTTGAAGAAACAGGAGATGCAGTTACTCAAACTGATGAAAAAACTGAGGAAAAAACTGAAAAAACATTCACTCAAGACGAAGTAAACACAATGCTAAAAAAAGAAAAGCAAAAAGCTGAAAAGAAATATGAAGGCATTGATGTTGCTAAATATAAAGAGTGGCAAGAAAGTCAGAAAACTGTTGAACAAAAACAAGCAGAGAAAGAAACAGAATATCAAAAAACATTATCAGAAAAAGAAAGCTTAGCACAAGAAAATCTTGTATTAAAAGCAGGTGTAAATATTGATGATGTTGATTACGTGGTATTTAAAGTTTCTAAAAAAGAAGGAGATTTTGAAGAAAATTTAAAAGAGTTTTTAGAGGAAAATCCTAAATACACACAAAAAGAAGAACACGAAGAAACAGAACAAAAAGCAACTGGAACACAAGTAAAAACAATAAATTCCAGTGAAACAGGTGTTATGGCAATATTAAAAGCAAAACACCCAGAATTATACGAAAAATAGAAAGGATGATTTAAAATGGCAAACCCAATTAACAAAACAGGAACACATAAGTCTCAAGAAAAATATACAAACGAGATAGTTCCATTAATAAGACAAGAATTTTCAATTAGAAATGATTTTAGTAGAGATTACGAAGGAGACCCAGTAGTTGGAATAGTAAAAGTACCAACAAGAAATGCTGATATTAAATTATCAGACTACGATATTTTAAATGGTATCACAATGACACAATCTGCAACAGATTACATTGACATACCAGTAGACCAAGAAAAAGCATTCAGTGAATTAATAGATGGATATGAAGCTGAAACAGTTCCAGATAATATAAGAGCACAAAGAATTGAAAGTGCAGGATATGTTGTAGGAAAAGCACTAGAAGAATCAGCTATTAATGCATTAGTAACAATGGGAACAGTATCAGAAGATACAACACCATTAACAACAAGTACAGTATATGCAAAAATAGCAAAAGAAGTATCTAATATGAAGAAAAGAGGAATAAAAGTATCTGAAATGAGAATAGCAATTTCTGCAGATACAGAATTATTACTATTAACAGATGAGAAATTTTCAAATACATCAGGAACATTAGGTGCTGAACTAATACGTGAAGGGGTAATTGGTAAAGTAGCAGGTGTTGCAACAAAAACATGCTATTTATTACCGGAAGATGTTGAATTTGTTATTTATGCAAAAAGATGGTGTCAATCAATTGATGCTTGGAAAGCAGAAACAGCTATTAACCCAATTCAAGACGGAAAGCACGTAAAAGCATCTGCATTACAAGGAAGAATGGTATATAAAGATACTGTAACAAATGCTTTAGCTGTTCAAATAAAGAAGAACGCATCAGCAACAGAAAAATACACAATAACATATGACGCAAATGGTGGAACTGGTTCAATTAGTTCAGTAGAAGTTGAAAAAGGGAAATCTGTTACTTTAAGTGATGGTACAGGATTAACTGCTCCAACTGGTAAAACTTTTAAAGGATGGGCAAAATCAAATAGTGCACAAAATCCAACAGTAACAAGCCCATTTACACCAACAGATGATACAACACTATATGCAGTATATGGAGAATAGGAGGTAAAAAGGCATGTTAAAGTACGTAGACCAAGAAGAATATAAAGGATTATTAGGTACAGAAAACGTGCCTAATAACTTCACTAAATTAGTAATAGAAGCAAGTAATTATATTAATCACAATACTTTTGGAAGGATTAAAGAAAATAATCCACCAAAAGAAGTGAAATATGTTACTTGCTTAATTATTGATTTAATAAAAGAACAAGAAGATAAAATATCCGAGCTTGGAACTCTTAAGTCGCAAGAAATTGAAGGTTGGAAAGAAAGCTATTCTACACCAGAAGAAATAAACAAAAACTATAGCAATAAGAAATATGCTATTTTACAAACTTATCTATGGAATGTAATAGGAACAGACGGAAATCCACTTTTGTATTGTGGGGTGTGTTAGATGAATAAAAGATTTTTTATACATCAAATAACAGTATATCACTTTAATAATGATGAAACTGTTACGAGATTGCCTTTTAACAAAGTTTATTTTAGACACAATAAAAAGACTAATTTAATAGATAAACGGACTTGAAAAAGGAAGTACAGGTTCGATAACAATACCTACCATTGAAAAACTAGATATTTCTACAGATGACTATGTAGTCGAAGGAATTATAGAAGATGAATTTGATTTAAATAGTTTGATAAAAAAATATCAAGTATTTAAAGTAGTGAGTGTAGACGATAACAGAAAAGGTGGATTACAACATTATAAGATAGGAGTATCTGAATAATGAAGTTAAATATTAAGGTAAAAATGAATAGTGCTAAGAAAATCATAAAAGACCATGGACTAGATAAAGATGGAAAAGTAACAAAGTTTTTACGAGATGATGTCTATCGTTTATATGAGCCATATATTCCAAAAGAAAATGGCGATTTATATAGAAATGTTACATATCCAAACAATCATTCTATAAAACATATAATGCCTTATTCACACTATATGTACAAAGGAAAGACAGCAATAGGTGCATCAAGACCTAAGGGAGTTAAAAGAAAGATTTCCAATAAGCCCTTACAATATCAGGGGGCACCAAAAAGAGGAGCAGAATGGGACAAACGTATGATGAATGATAGACGTAAAGAAATTTGTAAGGATGTAGAAAACTTTATTGAAAAAGGAGGAAAGTAATGGAAAAGTCAAAAATAGAATTAATTAAAGACTGGATAGAAATATGTCCATTGTTAGAGGGTGGAAAAATAAATGTGGATTATTTAAAAGATAAACCACAAAGCTATTCTATAGATAGAACACCAGTAGAACCAGTAGTAAAACCGTTTACAGATGGTGGAGCAATTATGCAAATAGCTTTTGATTTTACTGTTACAGCTCCAATTTCAATTCAAGCCATAGTAAATTTAGCTAATTCAAAGTTTTGCGAAGATTTTCAAGAGTGGATAAAAGAACAGAACAAAAAAGGAATATTACCTAAAATAAAAGGAGTACAAGAAGTAAAATGTACTTCTCCACGGATATATATTACAAAAAACAGAAACAACTGCAATTTATATTATCCAAATGAATTGTCAGTATTATGAAAATTAAATTTAAAGGAGGATTTTTAAATGGACGAAGAATTAAAATTTTATAAAAGAAGTGATGTTGTAAATTTTATGGGATTAACTGCGGAAGCAACAGAATTTCAAAGAATGAAAGGTTTTACATCTGTACCAGACAATACAAACGTTGAAACAGATGAAACAAAATATGTAGATGAAAAGAATAAAAGAAAAAGAACAACGGGATATGCAACAGAAAAATCATACGAAGCTGACAGAATTATAGGAAACAAAATTCACGACATGTTAGCAGAAGTGCAAGAACTAGAACAAACAGATGTAAACAGACCAATTGTTACGGTAGATTTTAACAAAGAAGGAACAACAAGTGGTACATATTACGCTAGAAAACGCTTATACAGTGTAATACCAGACAGTGCAGGAGATGACGAAAACAAGTACACAATAAGTGGAACACTAGGAGCAAATGGAGAAATTGAAGAAGGTACAGCAACTTCAACAGATGGTTGGAAGACTTGTACGTTTACACCTAAAACTGCAAGCGAAGCAAGTGTACAATCTGCAAGTACAAAAACAACAAGTGCAAGCAAATAGTTTGCACTTGTTTTAATGGGAGGATATGATGAAGATATTAAACAAAGAAATAGAGTTTGATTTTTTAGATGTTGAAAATATGAGTAAATATGAAGAAGCTTTAGAAAAATATATGAAAGACCTTGAAGAAATAAAAGAGTTTAAAGGTAAAAATTCAGAAGGATTTAAAATGCTTTGTGAAACTGTATATAATTTCTTTGATGAAATTTTAGGAAAAGGCAGTGCTATGCAAATATTAGGAGAAAAAAGAAATTTTGGTAAATGTGCGAAAGCAATGCAAGAAATAATAAATGAGAAGTTAAAGAGTGATAAAGAAGTAGAAGATATTCTAGAAAAATATAGCTTGGATAAATAGATGAATTTGTTAATACATAAACTTCCTACAGAAGTAAATAAAAATATAATCAATACTGATTTTAGAATATCAATACTTTTTGAACTTCTAATACAAGATAGAAAAGTGCCAAATGATCTAAAGATTCTAAAAGCACTAGAACTATATTATCCTAATTTTAAAACAATAAAAAACTACGACCAAGTAGTTGAAGCAGTCGAAGGAATGCTCTGGTTTTATCAGTGTGGAAAAGAATTAGCTAATTCTAATAAAGAAAATAGAAACAATAACAGACATAATCAAATTTATAGCTATGAGTTTGATGACAAGTATATTTATAGTGCTTTTATGGAGCAATATAAAATAGATTTACAAGAAATAGAATATATGCATTGGTGGAAATTTAGAGCATTATTTGATGGATTAAATGAAGATACAGAAATAGTAAAAATTATGGGGTATAGGTCTATGGATTTATCTAAGATAAAAGATGTAGAAAGAAGAAATTATTACAAAAAAATGAAAAGACTATATGCATTACCAGATATGCGAACAATAGAAGAAAAAGAAACCGAATTTGCAAAAGACTTTTTAAAATAATTTGCTATTTTTTTCCACTTTCGACCAATTACGACAAAATATAGTATATAATTATGCATATTTTGTGAAAGTGGAGGGGAAAATAAAGATGGAAAATAAACAAGTAAAAAAAGCAATTTATGAAAATTGGAAAGCTTGGGCTATATTGATAGTTGTGGCAATAAGTATTATAGCAATAAAAGCATTTGAAGAGTTTGCGTTTGAACCAGAAACAAAACAAACAAGTAAAGATGTAAATAAAAATACAGCTATTACAACAAGTACAGCTCCTAAAATTACCAAACCCAAAGTAACAGTTATTGACTTTAGTGCAATGGAAAAGGCAAACATAGAGTCTTGGTGCAATACTAATAAAGTAAAATGCAATTTTTCAGAAGAATATTCAGATATTATTGAAAAAGGGTTATTTATAAGTCAAAGTGAAAAAGCCAATAATACAATCTATCAAGGTGATAAAATAACAATTGTATATTCATTAGGGAAAGAGCCTACAAAAGAACAAAAAAATGCATTAAAATCAGCAGAAACATATGCTAATAAAATGCATATGTCTAAAAAAGCAGTGTATAATCAGCTAATATCTGAGTATGGAGAACAGTTTTCAAAGGAAGCAGCACAATATGCAATAGATAATCTGGAAGCAGATTGGAATAACAATGCACTAGAAACAGCTAAAACATATCAAAATACAATGCATATGTCTAAGAAGGCAATATATAAACAATTAATATCAGAATATGGAGAAAAATTTACTAAGAATGAAGCACAATATGCGATAGATAATCTGGAAGATTAATAAAAACAAATTAGAATATAAAAAAGTAAGGCATCAGTATTAACTGGTGTCTTTTATTGTGCTTGAAAGAAGGTGAAAAAATGTCAGACGGTTCAGTAATAATAGATACCGAATTAAATAATAATGAATTTGAAAAAGGTATAAATAAACTTGAAAGTATAGGTAAGAAAGAATTAAAAGGACTTGCAGTTGCAGTTGGAACTGTTACTACTGGATTAACTGCAATGGGTACATATGCTTTAAAAGTTGGTGGTGATTTTGAAGCAGGAATGTCAAAAGTACAAGCTATTTCTGGAGCAACTCGAGAAGAAATAGACAAATTAACAGAAAAAGCAAAAGAGATGGGTGCAAAGACAAAATTCAGTGCAAGTGAATCAGCAGAAGCATTTCAATATATGGCTATGGCAGGTTGGAAAACAGAAGATATGCTAAATGGTATTGAAGGTATAATGAATTTGGCGGCTGCTTCTGGAGAAAATCTAGCAGGGGTTTCTGATATTGTAACAGATGCATTAACTGCATTTGGATTGCAAGCTAAGGATAGTGCACATTTTGCTGATGTTTTAGCAAAAGCAAGTTCTAATTCTAATACAAACGTAGGATTAATGGGAGCAACTTTTAAATATGTTGCACCGATTGCAGGAAGCATGAAATATTCTATTGAAGACACAGCAGTTGCGATAGGATTAATGGCAAATGCAGGTATTAAGGGAGAGCAAGCAGGAACTGCATTAAGAGCGATGCTAACAAGATTGGTAAAACCTCCTAAAGATGCATCACAAGCATTAAATAAGTTAGGTATATCAACTAAAAATGCAAACGGCACAATGAAACCTTTAAATCAAACACTACAAGAATTAAGAGCAAAATTTGCAAAATTAAGTGATAGTCAAAAAGCACAATATGCAAGTTCTATAGCAGGAACAGAAGCTATGTCTGGAATGCTTGCTATAGTAAATGCAAGTGAAAGTGATTTTCAAAAATTAACTAAAGCAATAAATAATTCAGAAGGTGCTACTAAAGAAATGGCTGATACTATGAATAACAACTTAAAAGGTGCTACTACTATATTAGGTAGCAATATGGAAAGCTTAGGATTAGCTATTTATGATAAATTTAAAGTACCTGCCACAAAAGGAATTAAATCAGTTACAAAAGCAGTAGAAGATTTAACTTCCCAGGCTTCAAACGGTAAGCTTTCAAGAAGTATAGATAAAATTGCAGATGGTTTTGGAAAATTAATTGCAAAGGGTGGCGATTTAATTGCTAAAGTCTTACCAAAGTTAATTGATGGACTGGCATGGATTTTAGATAATGGAGGAACAATTGCAAAAGTGATAGGAACCATAACTGCTATGGTTGTAGCATTTAAAACAGGAGCTGTGATAAATAAAGTAATAAAGAGTTGGCAAATGGCAACTTTACAATTAGCTTTATACAAAGGAACAGCAGAAGGAGCAACAATAGCACAAGGTGTATTGAATGGGGCATTTACTGTAGGAGAAACTATAGTTGGATTATTGACTGGAAAAATAACACTAGCTACAGTAGCACAGAAATTATGGAATATGGCTATGAGTGCAAATCCTATAGGGGTTTTATTAGTAGCAGTTACAGCGTTAACAGCAGGTCTAGTATTTTTAGCAACAAGACAAACGGAAAATCAAAGAAAAGCAAAAGAACTTGCTAATGAAATGGCTAATGCACGAAAAGAAATGGAAGAGTATGACGAAAGTATAGATAAAACTACTAATACTAATTTAGCACATATAAATTCAGTTTCTAAACTAAAGGATGAGTTAAAGACACTTGTAGATGAAAATGGAAAAGTAAAAAAAACATATGAAGGAAGAGTTTCTTTTATATTAAATCAATTAAATGAAGCGTTGGGGACAGAATATAAGTTAAATGGAAACGTTATAGAAAGTTACAGAAATTTACAAAATGAAATAGACAAAACTATAGAAAAGAAAAAAGCTCAAATTATTTTAGAAGGTCAAGAAGAAAAATATAAAAACGCCATAAAAGAACAAGCCGATTCAGTAGAAAATTTAAGAAAAGTACAGCAAGAACTTGGTATGTCATACGATGAAGCTAAAAACAAATATCAAAATTATATGCAAGCAGTAGACAAAGCTTATAAAGACAAAGATGGAAGGCTAGCTTTAGAATTATCGTATCAAAAGAAAGAAATGGAAGCATTAGGAGATAAGTTAAAAGCTTACGAAGATGCAGAAGGAACCGTAAAAAGAGTTAATGAGAATATTAAAACTTATGAGAATAACTATGCAAAATTTGCAGAAGGCAAATATAGCGAGATAGCAAATACAGTAACCGTTAAAACAGAAGAATGGTGCAATAAGTCAACAGAAGAAGTAAAAAATTCTATAAAAGAACAAAGTAGTGCATTAAAACAATATGAAGAAATACACAAAAATACAGGGGATGCAATTGCGAAACAAAACGCAGAACAAGCAGAAAAGAATTTACAAGATTTAATAAAAAACTTAATTGCACAGACAAGTATAATAAATGAAAATTCGCCAAAAGTAGTAGAAGCATGGAAACAATTAGCAACAGATTCTTATGAAACATACTATAATGCTATATCACCTTTAGATGATGATGTTAAAAAGAAAATACAAGAAATGACAGGCGTTACAGTAGAACAAACCCCATATTTAGCCGGAGCTACTGCTAGTATGGCTCAAGAAATGTTAGAACAATTAAAGAAAAATCCAGAGTTTAGAGCAACTGCATTAGATAATTTAAGAGGTATGTTAAGTGGACTACAAGATGAAGAATTAAGAGATGTACTTAAGTCAGCAGGTGTAGAAGATGTTGAAAAAGTTATTGAAGGAATCAAGCAAGGAAACTTAGGAGAAGAACAAGGAACAGAAATATTATCTAAGTTAAATGAGGGATTAAGTAATGCGAATTGGAAAAAGAGCGTATATAATTCTGCAATTGAAATAGCTTCAAAATTACAAAAAATACTGACTATTACTCCAATAATTGAAGGAGCGACTACAGCAGTTAATAAAGCAATAGAATTAACAAAAGCAAAATTACCACGGACACAAAGATGGTTTAGACTACGTTCCATACGACAACTATATTGCTAGACTACACAAAGGAGAAAGGGTATTAACTAAAGAAGAAAATAAAGAATATACACGAGCAGATGAAGTATTTAATATGCCACGCTTAGTAAATAGTAATGAATTGTTTAAAAAGATAGAAGCAACAGTAAATTATGAAACATCAAAATTGTCTGCTAATCTAACATCAAAATCAACTTTACAACTAACAAAAGACCAACCACAAACAGTAACAAATTATACTGATAAAGGCGTAAATGTAACACAAAATTTCTATGATAAACAAGCAACGCCATATGAACAACAAAAACAAGCAAAACAACAAATGAGGAGGTTAGCATATGGATTATAAACAAAATCTAGTATTTAAAAGTAACAAAAAAGAACTAACAACGAATAGCAAATTAGATATACATATAATAGATATATTAGGAATTGAAGCAAGTTCATATACAATAAATACAACTGCATCAGAACAAGATGGGGCTAACGTAACTTCTGTAAAAGTAGAACCCAGAGAGATAACAATAACGGGAGATATAGAAAAAAACGAGAACGAACTTACTAATAGAGACTTTTTGATAAGGTTTTTTAACCCTAAACAAGAAGGAGAAATGTATATAACAAGAAACAATATCGAAAGGAAGATACAATATAGAGTATCTTCCTTAGATTTTCCTACAAATAAAATGTATGAACGTATACAATTTACTTTAAACTTAGAAAGCACAGAAGAACCATATTTTTCGGATGCCAAAAATAGAGGAAATTATTTAACTGCAATAAGTCCACAGTTTACATTTCCGCTTGTAATAAATCCTACTAAAATTATGGGATATAAAACATTCAAACCAGTAATGCCACTTGTAAATGATGGAGACAAAGAAACAGGAATTGAAATTATAGCTGTAGCAAAACGTGGAAAAGTAGATAATTTAAAGTTTATTCTAAATAATAATCAATATATAAAAGTAAATGCTACGCTAAATCAATGGGACGAACTTAGAATTAATACTAATCCTCGCAAGAAATCTGTAACTCTAAATGGCGAAAACATTATAAACAAAATAGACAGAAACAGTACATTTTTTAGCTTAAAAATAGGTAAAAACATACTAAAGTATGAATGTGACAATGGCGGAACAAATGTTGATATAAATGTATTATTTTATAGAAAGTATTTAGGTGTATGATATGGAATTATTGTTATTAGATAAAGATTTCCAAATTTGTGGATTAATAGATGATTTTTCTAGTCTTGTATGGAATAGAAAGTATTACGAATGTGGAAATTTTAATTTACAAATAGGAATTAAATATTGGGAACAATTTAAAAACGCTATGTATGTTTATTCTAAGGATTTTATTGAAACAGGAATACTAGAAACATTAGACCATAAAACAACAACACAGGGTGTAGAAATACAGAGGTCAGGAAGATTTTTAGAAAGTATGTTAGCCGATAGAGTAATAAATACTACGCAGTCTTTTAGAAACCAAACAACAGAAGATATAGTAAGAAGCTTAGTAAATACATTTGCGATAAATGCAGGAACAAGGTCAATACCAAATTTAATTTTAGGAGAGCGAAAAGGATTAGGGCGAAAACGAACAATGCAAATGACAGGAGACAATTTATTAGACAAAATTTATGAACTTTGCAAAGAAGATAAACTAAGCATTAAGTTGTGGTATGACTTCGATAATAATAAGTTAGTATTTGAAGTATGGCAAGGGCTAGATAGACGAGATACGCAAAATGAAAATACATGGGCAATATTTTCAAGAAATTTTGAAAATATATCAGAAGACAGATATTCATTAGATGAAACTAAATATCGTAATTTTGCTTATGTAGCTGGAGAAGTTGAAGAAGAAACAGGAACAGACAGTGAAGGAATGCCAATTACAACTAAAAGACGTGTAGACATAACAGTAGACAGAGTGAAAGAAGGCGAAAAACGTAAAGAATTATATGTTGACGCTAGAGATATACAATCGGAAATTTACGATGATGAAGGAAATAGCACTAAAATATCAGATACAGAATATAAAGAAATGCTTAAGGAAAGAGGAATTGAAAAACTAAATGAATGCAATAAAGTAGAGGTAGCAGACTTTAGCATAGATACTTTAGCAAATTTAAAATATAAAACAGACTTTGATTTAGGGGATAAAGTAGTATATAAGAATGATGAACTAGGTTTCAATATAGAAAATAGAATTATTGGAATTTCTGAGGCTTACGAAGATGGTAATATGACATTAGGCGTAAGCTTTGGAGATGACTATAACATAAAGAAAGTAAAGGAGGTAATATAAAGTGAGAAGTGGATTTTTTAACAGTGAAATAATAGGGTATGATGCAGAAAACATGCCAGTATTTGATAGAGCCGAAGAGGCTTCTTTTTTTGCGAAATATTTTAGTCAATTTATTAGCAATGGTGTGTTTCCAAATCCTTCTACAAATATGCAAGTATTAGCAACAGAAGGAATGAATATAAAAGTTGATATTGGTACGTGCTATGTAAATGGATATATGGGGTGGGTAGAACCTGCTGAAACATTTGAAATAGAAGAAAGTGATTTACAACCAAGAATTGATAGAGTTGTGGCAAGACTTGATTTTACAGATAGAAGTATAAAACTATATGTAAAAAAAGGCACACCTCTAGGCAATCCAGTTGCACCAGAATTACAAAGGGATTACGACATATATGAAATAGGTTTAGCAGATATTAGAGTAAATGCAAATGCTATTGAGATTACACAAGAAAATATAACAGATTTAAGACTAAATACAGAACTATGTGGAATAGTAGCAAATCAATTACAACATGTTGACACAACTACATTGTTTAATCAATATCAAGCATGGTTAAACAGAGTAACAGGAGAAGCAGAAACAAATTTAAACAATATGGAAGTAAAATTTGAACAGAGTTTTAATACATGGTTTCAAACAGTACAAAACGTACTAGATGGCGACACTGCGGGACATTTGTTAAATCTAATAAACAGCAACACACAAGCAATAACTGCCAACACCCCTGTCTACGACACACTAACGCTACTAACAACAGGTTGGGTACAAAACACAACTACACAGAAGTACGAATACGACGTAACAGACAGCACGATAACAAAAGACCACCACATAACATGTAACATGAGCATAGAGAACCAAGAGAAACTAGCAAATGCAGAGGGAGATAGTTATAACGGAGGATTTACAATAAGAACAACAGAATTACCAGAAGCAGACATCACTATGGACATTGCAATACAAAAAATGGCTAAGAAAGTAGTTGCACCTACTACACCAACAGAGCCAACTACTCCAACAGAAGGAGGTAATGCGAATGAAAATGAAGTTTAGCTCCAGTGGTGGAGGCATAAACATAGACGGCATAATAGAGCAAGCTAAGGCAAAACGGCGTGGTGACGGCACGGGGATTTTGTGAAGTGTTTTACAGATTATAGCAATATAAATGTGGGAGAGGATACAGAATTAAGCAACCAAGAACATTCAAGTACGGGTGCATCTGCAGTAAAACTAAATGATAATACAGTTTTTATAGCACATGGCATCAATAATTATTTGTATGGGATGCTATGTACAATTTCAGCAACAGATATAACAGTAGTAACAGATATTCAACTAAGTACTGTAAGTTATTCTGGTTGGACAATATCAGCAGTTGCTTTATCCGAAAATAAGGTATTTATAGCACACTCTTGTGATGATTTTTTAGATGGTTGTTTAGGTGCGATAGTTTGTACAATAAATGGAACAGAAATAACAGCAGGATCAGACACAAAGTTAAGTACTACAAGTTATACAGGTGGTAAAATGTCAGCAATTGCTTTGTCTGAAAACAAAGTATTTATTGCACATAGTTATAATAGTAATAATTATTTATATGCAATAGTATGCAATATATCTGGAACAACAATTACAAAGGGAACAGACACACAGTTAAGTTCAAGTGTAGATTCTGGGTATGAGATATCCGCAATAGCGTTATCTGAAAGTAAAGTGTTTATAGCACATAGAAGTAATACAACTAATTGTTATCTATATGCAATAGTTTGTACAATAAGCGACAAAACAATAACTAAAGGAACAGACACACTGTTAAGTGCAGTAACTAGTACCGCTCATACAATATCTGCAGTAGCTTTAGAGGAAAACAGGGTGTTTATAGCACACAATTATGGAAATAAAACATCTGATTACTTTTTGTATGGTATTGTTTGTACAATTTCAGGTGCAACGATAACTAAAGGGACAGACACTCAAATAAGTTCGGTTGTAGGCTCTGGATGGACAATACGTGTAACGAAATTAACAGAAAGCAAAATTTTTATTGTGCATAGTTCGAGCAACTCGCATTACTTGCATAGTACAATTTGTACGATTAATGAAATGACAATTACAGATATAACACAAAAACAATTAAGCACAGTAGCTAATACAGCACAAGGCATATCAGCATTGGTGTTAACAAAAGATAAATTATTTATAGTGCATGGTTCGTCTAATTATATTTTGCATGCAATAATTAATACTTTTATAAAGTGCGTTTGTCTACTTTCCACCTCCACCGACGACATCTACGGCATATCTAAAGACAATGGTGCAGAGGGCGATACAGTAGACGTATACAGACCGTATGAGGAGGTGGCAGTATGATAGGCATGGTAGACTTAAGCAAGAAGGGCAGTAAGATACATGGCATTGTAGAGGAGTACGTGGCGAAGGGGAACATTAGTGCAGGTGGATTTATAAAGTGTTTGGGGGAACTAATAAAAGATAATGAACTAGTTACAACAGATAGTACCAATATAACAAACATAATTTCAGTAGCAAAACTAGATGATAATACTGTTTTTATTGTACACAATAATGGTAGCAATACAGTTAAGTATTATGTATATGGTGTAGTTTGTAAAATACAAAATGGTGAAATTATAGTAGGAACAGATACGCAATTAACTTCAGAATATATTAAAGGAATATCAATAGTGGCATTAAATAAAAACAAAGTGCTTATTGCGTATAGTCCTGCGGAAAGCTCTTATTTAAGAGCTTATATTTATACTATAAATGAAATGGATATAGAAGTAGGAGATATGTCGTATTTAGCAACAGACACAGGTTCCGAGGCATCAGTAATATCAGCTACAAAATTAACTGAAAGCAAAGCATTTGTGGCGTATAGTAATTCTAACACAAACAAGTACTTATATGGCGTAGTTTGTGCAATAGATGGAGATGCGATAACGCATGGAACTAATATACAATTAAGTTCTATTAAAGATTCTGGTAAAATGATATCAGTAACAACACTAAGCCAAAATGCTGTATTTATTACACATAGCTATAGTTCTAATAGTGATGTGTATGGTATGATTTGTACAGTAGAAGAAACAACGATAACAAAGGGTACTGATACAAAGTTAGGTATAAATAAAACTGGTACAATAGCTACAGCTTTAAACAACAACAAATTAATTGTTGCATATGGTTATAGCACATCATCAATAAAAATTTTATTATGTAGTATAGATGAAAGCAATATAACAATAGAAACAAACAAGGAAATAGAGTGTGGTTATGGATTATATCCTCGGAAACGTATTGTCACTAAGTTTAATAAATACTGATAAGTTATTTATAGCACATTGCCGCGACGGTAATACAACAGGAAAATATTATTTGTATGGTATGTTTTGCAAGATAACTGAAGCAGATATAGTGTTAGAAAAGGATATAGAATTAAGCTCTGTTGAAAAATCTGGATATACTATATCTTCAGTAATACTTAGGACAGATATATTTATTGCACATAGTCAAGGCTTTTATGCTTTAAATGGTATGTTAATAGATTTAAAAAAATACGTCCAATCAGCCACCCAAGCCGACAAAATATATCGGCGTAGCACAAGCGAAGGCATTAGACGGACAACCCGTCAAGGTCGTACGACCAAATTATAATGAAAGTGAGGAAAATTAAAATGTATATTTTAACAAATAATAAAAATGAAATAATAGCAATATCTAAGGTATGCGAAAGAATAGAGGAGTATAGAAACATCAAGCTAGATGACCACAATATTGCGTACGCACCAGACGAAATAATAAACATTTATGAAGTAGACACAGTAGACGAAAGTGTAGCAGAACAAAAATACTGCTACACAGAAGCAGACGGGTTCTATGAAAATCCAAGCTATGTAGAGCCAGTAAATCCAAATGCAGAAATGGAAGCATTACAAGAACAAGTAACTAACTTGCAATTAGCATTAGCAGAACTTGTAGAAGGAGGTATTTAATTATGGCAAAAGTATATAGAGATTTAATAAAAAAAGGCTTAAGACAAATACAAGATGTACCAGAAAAATATAGAGCAGATGTACAAGCATTACTAGAAGAAAGCGAGGGCTAGTGTATGGAAAGTATAATAGTAGCAATAATCACAGGAGGACTATCCTTAATCGGGGTAGTCTTTTCTAATATATCAAGCAATAGGAAGATAGAAAGTACATTAAGTACACAACAAGCAGTAATGGATACAAAAATAGAGGAACTTACAAGAGAAGTAAGGGCACACAACAATTTCGCCCAAAGAGTACCAGTCTTAGAAGAACAGATGAAAGTAGCAAATCACAGGATAGAAGATTTAGAAAAAGGGGGTAATTAGTTATGAATGGTAAGCAAACATTAGGTACAAATATAGCAAACTTATTAAAAGTAAAAACAATATTAAGTATAAGTGTAATACTTACAACTTGTATATTAACATTTAACAAAGTAATAAGTGTAGAAGCGTTTATGGCAATAGCAAGTGCTATTATTACATATTACTTTACTAAACCAGAAAAGGAGGAAAAATAGTATGCAAGAATTAGAAAAAGTATTACAAGTAGCCAATGGTGAAGTGGGCTATTTAGAAAAAGCATCTAATGCAAATCTAGATAGTAAAACAGCTAATGCAGGAGATAAAAACTATACAAAATATGCAAGAGACATAGATAATCTAAACGTATATAATGGCAAGAAACAACGGTTACGCATGGTGCAATGTCTTTATTGACTGGTGTTTTGTACAAGCTTTAGGAATAGATAGAGCCAAGGAATTACTTATTGGTTGGTCTGCAGGTTGTACACAAGACTACAATTGGTTTAAAGAAAGAGGACAAATAGTTAAGAACCCACAAAGAGGGGATTTAGTGTTTTTTGGTAGTACTTCCCATATTGGAATTATAGAAAAAGTAGAAAACGGAAAAATCTACACAATAGAGGGCAATACATCTAATAAAGCAGAATTAGTAACAAATGGTGGTGCAGTTGCTAAAAAATCTTATGCGATTAATAGCAAATACATACATTCTTTTGCAAGACCTAAATACATAAACACACCAGACCTACAATACAAAGCACACATACAGGACATAGGTTGGACAGACTGGAAAAGTGCAGGAGAAATAGTAGGCACAGTAGGAGAAGAAAAAAGAATAGAGGCTATTATAATACAAGCCAATAATGGCGTAGATGTATCTTATAAAGTACATATGGAAGGCATAGGTTGGAGCGATTGGAAGCATAGTGGCGAAGCAGCAGGAACAGAGGGAGAAAGCAGACGAATAGAAGCAATAGAGATACAGTCTAACAGAAGCCTAGAAGCACGTGAGCAAGTGCAGGACATCGGGTGGATGCCATGTTCTAGGGGAACAGGAATAAAAATAGGTACAGAAACAAAAGGGCTAAGACTAGAAGCATTTGTAATAAGTGTTGTATAAAGCAAGGAGAAAAAAAGATGAATATTTTTTCTGATAGAGTTAGCGAAAAAGAAAGAGAAGAAATTATAAATAAATTATTAGATAATGTAACACCAGAACAATTAAAAAAGGAATTAATAGAATGTGGACTTAAAGTAAACAAGCAGGGTAGTTAGTTCTACTCTGCTTTATATCAATTTTTTCAAATCTTCTTCTGTTACTTCATCTAATCCTTCTATAGCTACAAGATTATCGTCTAGTAAGCTATATATCTCATCTCTACTTAATAACTTATTATAATTATATTTTCCGTCTTTCCATTCACGTCTAGCATCATATATTCTTTCTAAATTTTCTGCATTTCTAACATCACAATTATATAAATTATTTTTATAAACTTTTGCTTCTCTCATTATCATAACCTCTTTCGTAAAATTCTCACAAGGGTAATAATATAACAAAAATATACAAAAAGCAAGTGAAAAAAATAGAAGAATGATGTGTAATAATGCAAATAAAATGTTATGTAAATTAAAAAAGTGTTGACATATTATTCTTTTGAATGTATAATCAAGACAGATAAAGGAAAAGGAGAGCCAATATGGAAGAAAAATTGAAATTAAAAAATGTACATACAGTATTATTTTTTAGAAATACTATTGAATACAATTCGTTACAAGTAGCAAATAAAATATTAAGTAAATTACCTCAATTAGGACAACCTAATATTTTTAATCTACCTAAAGAAATTCCAAACGAGATTAGAAAACAAGCACCAACAATTATATTCAACAATAATAAAGAAGTTAGTTTAAATATGACAATAGTAAGTCTTGAATTAAATGTATCTACTATAGAAAGTATGAATGAGTCAAGAGATTTAGTATTGCTATTATATGATGTTTTATTAGAAGAAGGCATTCAGATACAATCAATTGGAATTGTTCATGATTATGTTTGCTTTGATTTTAATTTTGAGAAAATTAAAACGATTTTTTATAAAGATGAAATATTACAAAGTGATTTAGTAAATTGTTCATGGTACAAAAAAGAAGATGGATTAAACATTTGGAAAGTAATTAATGTTGAAGAAAAAAATTATAAAAAAGTTTTAAATGCAAGGATTGATATAAATAATAAAGGAAATCAAACAGAAATGAATAAAGAAGATTTAAATTCAGCTTTACAATTAAGCTACGAAAGAGCAGTTAAATTTAAGGACGAATTATCAAGAAAGATAGGAGAATAGTATGGTTACAATGACGATACCTCCCAATATACAAGAAAATATAGTTTTAGATTATAGTTATTGTGGAGATAATAAAAGTATAGAATATCCATTTATAGAGAATACTACTAATACTACTAATTTAGACAATAGTAAAATTACAATAGATATACTTAATATTTTAGGAAAAAAATACACATATGATATTGGTAGTATGAATACTAATTCTATAGGTGAAGATATGCAAAAAATATATTATTATACTAAAGAAAGAATAGAATTTATAGAAAAAATATATGAATTTAATTCTAAGTTTATATATTCTATCAAAAAAGAAGATGATGTTTATGTCGCTGAAAATGAGTTTTTTGGAATATTTGGATATGGCGACACAATTGCAGAAGCCGAAAAAGAGTTGTATCAATCAGTAGATGATTTATGGGCAGTGTATGTAGAAGAGAAGGATGAAAATCTGGACGAAGGTGCACTAGTATTAAAGAAAAAAATAATCGATAATATAAGGAAAATACAATAATGGGAATATTAAAAACTATTCAAATAGATAAAGCATTAAGAAAAAAAGGTTTTGTAATTGAAAATAAAGATCATCACTTCTACTATTATATGAATAATGGCAAAAAAACTAATATTTTTACAAAAACGAGTCATAGCTCAGATGAAATAGGAGAAGGGCTAATAAAAAGAATGGCAGAACAACTTAATATAGAAAAAGATGAATTTAAAGAGTTAATACAATGTACATTATCAGGAGAACAATATAAACAAATATTGATAGATAGAGGCTTTTTAAAATAGTAGAAAAATGAAAATTTAGGGCAGTAGCAATACTGTTCTTTTTTTGTACCCGAAACATGCATAAAATAACACTAAAAGTAATAGAAAAACGAAAAAAGTAAATTTTTTTGTATTTTTTTGTAACAAAATGGAACAAAGTAGACTCATATATGTAGGGGGCATAAAAAGGAGAGATAAGATAGCAGATTTCTTTGGCAGGAAAACCTATCTTATCCCTCGAAAGGTATAGTAAATACACCATATTTATTATACCTTTCCTGTAGAAAAATGTCAAATTATGTAAAAGGAGAGGAAACATATGGAAAAGGAAATTTTAGAGGAGATTGTGAAGGAGTGTAAAGGATGGAAGGAGAAGGTGTTAGTTAGGTTATTTCCTAAGTTATTTATAAAAGTCTATAAAATAGGAATTACTTTTGGTTTTAATAATAAATAAAAAGTAATGCAATAAGTAATGCAGTAGCATAAAAAAATGTGGTTAAAAATAGTGAAAAGCAGTTGAAAAATATACGCAAAATGATATATAATGAAATAAAATTAAGAGAGATTAATGTTTTATAGTCTCTCTTCGCCAAAAGGAGAAAAAATGGAAAGAAAAAAATTTCTAAAGAAAAATATTATTATCTTTATAATAGCAGTTATAACAATTATTGTAGTGAGTGTTATTATAAAATATCAGGTAGAAGGAGAAATAGATATTCCGTTTCAAGTGTCAAAAGTTATGGTAATTAGCAATCGGATATGGTATACAAGAGGAAGAAACAGAAGACAAATGGAATTTAAAATTAGTACAAAATAATGATATATACATAGATATCTTAAAAAATAAGAATTATACAGAAAAAGAAATTATAGATAAGATTATATTAGATAATTTTGAAATCAATAAAAAGCCCCAAAAAGGAAAGGTTAATATATACAATTCGCGGAAGCTTAGAAGATGGTGTATATTATAATAAAGAAGAATATAAAATAAAAGACAAGATAGAATATATAGGAAATGAAGAAAAATCTGATATTAAAAACTTACAAATATCAAACCAAGGGGGACTAATTTTATTAAGAGTAGTAAATGAAGACATAGGTAGTTATGTATCAAACGAAGATAAAGAAATTATACATGATGGAACATTAATTGGAAAAGTAGGAGTTACAAACGAAGAACTAAATTTTACAATATCATTTGATTTAAGTATAGAATCGAAATCTGAAAAAAAATTTAAAACCAGAATAACATTAGAAATGCCAAAAGGAAATCTAATACAAGAAGGAACAACAAATTATCAAATTTTTGGAACAGATGAATTAGTATTTAAAAGATATTAAATTTTGTAGAAACTTCTATTGCTAAAATCATATATTCAGTATATAATATAAAAAGCTTATACTTGTATGGAGAGCAGCTATCGATAAAAAGCTACGAACCTTGTCAGGTCGGAAACGAAGCAGCAATAAGTAGTGGATTATGTGAAAGTTGTTTTCCATAGAGGTATAAGCTTAAAAAATGAGGTGAATAAAAAGTGGAGTACACAGCACTATATAGAAAATATAGACCATTAACATTTTCTGAAATGGTAGGACAAGACCATATTACAAAAACCATAAAAAACCAAATTATATCTTCTAGAATTGGGCATGCATATCTATTTAATGGAGGACGAGGAACAGGAAAAACATCTGCGGCAAAAATATTTGCAAGAGCAATAAACTGTTTAAACCCAAAAGATGGAGAACCATGTAATGAGTGTGAAATATGTAAAGCAATGTTAGAAGGGTCTTTAACAGATGTTGTAGAAATGGATGCAGCATCAAACAACAGCGTAGAAGATATTCGTTCTATACGTGATGAAGTGAATTTTTTACCAACACTTGCTAAATACCGTGTATACATTATAGACGAGGTTCATATGTTATCAACAGGAGCATTTAATGCACTTTTAAAAACATTAGAAGAACCACCAGCACATGTGAAATTTATACTAGCCACAACAGAACCACAAAAGTTACCAGCGACAATACTTTCAAGATGCCAAAGGTTTGACTTCAAGCGTTTATCAGAAGAGGATATTGTAAAAAGGCTAAAAATAGTATGTGAACAAAGTAAAATTCAAATTACAGATGAAGCATTAAAAATAATTGCAGTTTTAGCAGAAGGAGCAGCAAGAGATGCGCTAAGCATTTTAGAAATATGTAGCCAAGAACAAGATGGGGAAATAAATGCGGGGGCAGTTAAAAAATTAGTAGGAATTCCAGAAATAACATATGTAAACAATATCGTAAAAGCTATTTTCTCATATGATGCAGAAAAAGCACTACAAGGGCTAGAAGAGGTGCTTTCAGATGGAAAGGACTTAACCAACTTACTATGGGAAATTATAAAATATGTAAAAGATATATTAGTATATAAAACAAGCAAAAACCTAAAAATATACAATAAAGAAGAACTAGAAGGAATTGAAAACCTTTCTAAAGACATATCAAAAGAACGTCTTATCAATTTAATTTATGGTTTATCAGAAATAGAAAATAACATGAAATGGTCATCAGGAAAAGAAATAATGTTACAAACAGGCATTATAAAATTATCCACAAATGTGAATTATGATGGAATAGACGAATTAAAAAACAAAGTACAAGATTTAGAACAAAAAATAGCAAGTGGAAATATTAGTGTAAAGCAACCTATAGAAAATACTTCTAAAAAATTAGAAACACCTATTGAAAATGAGCAAAAAAAGCCCAAAGTAAACATTGCAAACTTAAAATCTGAAGAATATTGGCCAAAAGTAGTAAATGCATTAAAAGAATCAGGAAAAATGATACTATATTCTAATCTTGTAAACACAAAAGCAAAACAAAAAGATGATTTAACAATAGAAGTCATTTTTCCAAATGGAATTACTAAATTTGGAAAAGACTTATTACAAAAGCCAGAAAATAAGCAAGAAATAGTAAAACTAGTATCTATGGAATGTGGAAAAGAAATGAGGATAACATTTATAAATGCAGAAGACTATATTCCCAAAAAAGAAGACAATATAGAAGACATGGTGAAAAAATTAGATATACCAGTAAATATTATAGAAGAATAAAAACGAGAAAGGAATGATTAATATGTCAAAAAGAGGAGGATTCCCAGGAATGGGTGGTGGATTTGGAGGAATGAATCTAAATAGCCTTATGAAAGAAGCAAAAAAAATGCAAGCAGACTTAGAAAAATCACAAGAAGAACTAAGTGCAAAAGAATTTGATGCTACAGTAGGTGGAGGAGCAGTTACAGTAAAAGTAACGGGAGACAAACAAGTAAAAGAAATAGCAATAAAAAAAGATGTAGTTGATCCAGATGATGTAGAAATGTTACAAGATCTTATTTTAACATGTGTAAATGAAGCACTAAGAAAAGTAGACGAAGCAGCATCAGCATCTATGGGAAAATATAATATACCGGGGTTGATGTAAAATGTCATATTATTCGCCATCTATTGAAAAACTAGTAGAAGCATTTGAACGTTTGCCAAGCATTGGACACAAAACAGCAGTAAGACTAGCATTTCATATATTAGATTTAAACGAAAAAGAAGTACAAGAATTTATAGGGTCTATAATAGAAGCAAAGAAAAACCTAAAATATTGCTCTAAATGCTATAATATATCAGATACAGACCCATGTACAATATGTGCAAATCCTAAAAGAGATGAAAGCATAATTTGTGTAGTAGAAGATGTAAAAGACATTATAGCAATGGAAAAAACCCACGAATTTAAAGGAGTATATCATGTATTACATGGTTCTATTTCACCAATGAATGGTGTAGGACCAGATGATATTAAATTAAAAGAATTACTTGAAAGGCTAAACCCAGAAACAGTAAAAGAAATAATACTTGCAACTAACCCAAGAGTAGAAGGAGAAGCAACAGCAATGTATATTTCAAAATTAGTAAAACCATTAGGAATAAAAGTAACAAGAATTGCACATGGAATACCAGTTGGAGGAGATTTAGAATATACAGATGAAATCACACTAACAAAAGCACTAGAAGGAAGAAGAGAATTGTAAAAATATTATACTTTAAAAGTGTATGTAAATATATAAAATTTTCAAATACGCTTGTTCAAGATAAATTTTGCACAGTATATAATAAAAATTTATAGGCCCCTCTCACAAGGATGTGAGATTCTCCCACAAATTTTTAAAACATACGTATACAAAATTTACTTTCAAGACGCTTCTTTTCAAATTTTATATATTTACATACACTTTTGAAATTTTATGTACTTTTAAGTTTAATATTAGCATTCATTAGCAGAGGCAATAGTACTTAAATTTTGACCTAATGAAGATAAAAAATCACCTAAGGTATTAATATCATCATTATCTAAATTTTCACTAATAACAATGGCAAGAATACTTGATAGCAAAACTAACTCTGCACCAGATAAATTATTTAACATATCAATCAAGAACCTCACCCCATACAAATAATGTATGAAGTGAGGCTTATTTTTGTGTTATCCCAATAAAATCTTACAAATATCCTTACTAGAATTCTTCTTAGCAAGAAGCCTTGCATTCACCTTCATTTTCTGCATTTTATCTGGTGAGGAAAACAAATTTCTTAAAACTTCACCAACATTATCACGTTTTTTAATCCAAATAGCAACACCTTTATCCTCCAAAAAACTAGCATTTTCTTCTTCTTGACCAGGTATAGGGTTAATCACAATAATAGGTAAACCGTGATGCTAAACTTTCAGAGGTAGTAAGACCACCAGGTTTTGTAATAACCAAATCTGAAATACTCATTAATTCAGGCACTTTTGTGGTATAGTCTAAAATTTTGATAGAATCTTGCTTATGTTCTTGTTCTACCAAATACTCAAAACTACGTTTCATCTTAAGATTTCTTCCAGCAATTGCAACAACTTGTATATTACTAAAATCCTTTGCTAGAGTACGTAATAACTCATAAGTTTTTGACTTACCTAGACCAAACTCACCGTCCTGCAAAGAAAAGAATAGTCCTTTTATTTTGGACTAAACCTAATTCTTCTAGAATTTCTTTTTTTGGGTAGCTAGTTAAAAAACGATTAGATAAAGGAATACCAGTGGCAAAGATTTTATCCTTAAGAATACCTTTTTTAGTTAAATCTTGTTTCATACCATCATGAGCAACAAAAAAATAATCAACTAAATCAGAATTCACAAGCCATTGGTCATGTGGTGCATAATCTGTCATAACAGTTGCAATTTTTGCATTTGTTCTTCCTTTTTTCTTTAAAATAGTACACATTTGTGAACCAAAAGGATGTGTAGAAATAATAAGGTCTGGGTTATAATCTTGTAACAAATTATCTAACTTTCTAGACATTAGTTTATTTGAACTATTACTAATATTACCTAAAATGCCTTTTGCAGAATTTGAATAAATACTACCCCATAAACGAGGAGCTTTTTTTGCCATCTCATTATATGCAGTTGTTGTAATTTTATCTAAAGTTTTATTAACATATTTTACACAATCAACTAAATTAATTTCTACATCATTATAATTATTTTCAATATACTCTTTAATTGAGCGAGCAGCAGATAAATGACCTCCGGCCATAAGCTGCATAAAAAATTAAAACTTTTTTCATAAATAAACTCCTTTTACTAAAAATAATACCACAAAATAATTAATATTCAAATAAATTTATAAAAATTTGCGAATAAAAAATGAAAAAAATAGCAAAATATAAATAAAAAACTAAATGGAGGGTAATACAATGAAAAAATTAACAAAAATAACTATAACTATAATTGGTATATTATTAAGTATATTTGCATTAATAGAAATATTTAACATAGAAACAAATGTAGACAAAGTATATGCAGCAAGTAATAATAGTTCAGATCTACAACTTATAGCAAGAGCAATTAATGGAGAAGCAAGAGGAGAACCTTATGAAGGACAAGTAGCTGTACGGTGCAGTTATTTTAAACCGAGTAAAAAGCTCAAAATTTCCAAATACAATAGCAGGAGTTATATATGAAAAAGGAGCATTTACAGCAGTGGCAGATGGGCAAATTAATGTACCAATAAAAGAAGGATCTACTGTACTAAAAGCGGCACAGGATGCAATGAATGGATGGGATCCAACAAATCGGATGTATATATTACTTTAATCCAAATACTGCAACAAACAAATGGATTTGGTCAAGGCCACTTGTAAAAACAATAGGAAAACATAGATTTTGTAAATAAAAGAAAGGAAAGATGATATGAATTTAAAAGAAAAAGTATATGATTGGAAAAATCGTTTAAAAGACAGGCACATGCTAAGTGTTATAGTAGTACTTGGTGCCATCGTTATAGGATTAGGACTATTTACCTACAAAAGAGAACGAGACTTTAGGCAAGCCTCAGAAAACTCATACAATATGGCATTTTTTGAACTAGTAGACTATGTACAAAATGTAGAAACATATCTTGCAAAAGCACAAATATCTACAACACCAGAACATGGAGCAGAAACCCTAACAAACCTATGGAGAGAAGCAAACTTAGCTGGGAGTTATTTAGCACAACTACCAATAGGTTCAGAAGAACTAGCAAACACATCAAAATTCTTAAACCAAGTAAGCGATTACAGTTACTCATTATCCAGAAAAAATATATACAATGAACCATTAACACAAGAAGACTTAAACAATTTAAAAAATTTACACGATTATAGTGTCGATTTAAACAACACATTAGTACAATTAGCACAAGACATGTATGATGGAAGAATTAGTTGGGGAGAGCTTACAAAAAAAGGAAGTGTAGCATTTGCACAACAAGTAAGTAATATATCACAAGATAGTTTTGGTGGAATAGAAGAAAACTTTCATGAATATGCAGGGCTAATATATGATGGAGCATTTTCAGAGCATATGACAAACCCAGAAAGAAAAGGGCTAACAGGAGAAGATATTAATGAAGAACAAGCAATGAAAATAGCAAAAGACTTTTATGGAGAAGATAAAATAGAAGAAATTACATCAAATGGATTATCTGAAAACGGAAATATTCCATCATTTGATTTCTATGTCAAATTAAAAAATGAAGAAAAACAAGGAAATGCAAATATTTCGATATCTAGAAAAGGTGGACATGTAGTATTATCAAACTTTAATAGAAATGTAGAAGCAGAAACGATATCTCAGGAACAAGCAGATGAAATTGGAAAAAACTTCTTAACTAAAAAAGGATTTCCAAACATGAAAGAAACATATTATTTAAAACAAGAAGGAATTGTAACAATAAATTATGCATATACACAAGATGATATTACAATATATTCAGACTTAATAAAATTAAAAATCGCATTAGATAATGGAGAAATATTAGGAATAGAAACAACGGGATATTTAAATTCACATGAAGAAAGAAAATTACCATCTCCTAAAATATCAAAAGAACAAGCTAAAAAGGCTCTAAACAAAAACTTACAAATCGAAAGTGAAGGTTTAGCAGTTATACCAACGGAATACAAAACAGAATTACTATGTTGGGAATTTAAAGGAAAAGTAGATGATACTGAGTTTTTAGTCTATATAGATGCTACAAATGGAAGAGAAGAAGATATATTAGTAATAAAAGACACACCAAATGGAACATTAACAATGTAATATATAATTTATATCACAAAGCTATAATAATATAAAAGATTACTAGAAAATGATATATTTTAAGAACCCCCAGTCTGCTTACGCAGACAGCCCCCTTAAATAAAGGGGCCATTACTCTGTAGTTTTAGACTAGCATAGTTAAATGTGAAATGTAGAGAAAAGCCTCCTTTATTCAAGGGAGGTGGCTCGCGTTAGCGAGACGGAGGGTTCTAATAATACGTATTAATAAGTTCTATCAATTATTAATATACTACATTGGATAAAAAAGGACAAACACTTAAAATTTACTTGCAATAAAAAAAGATATAATACACATAATAGAAATTGAAAGTACAAAAAATTAAAAATCGTCAAGTTATATAAGATTAAAATTATATATTAAAAGAGAGTTTTTAAGTATTTTCAAAAATAAAATCCTAAAAATAGGAGGTATGCATTATGTCTAGAAATTCAAAATTGATTTCAAATGAGCTACGTGAAGAAATAGCAAAAGAATTAGGAGTATATGAAACAGTAAAACAAGACGGAGGTAGCTGGGGGAATGTTTCTGCAAAAGATTGTGGAAGCATAGTATCAAAAGCAATCGAAATAGCAAACAGAAGCGTACAAAAATAGGAATAGGAAATTAAAAAGAAGCAAGATTATCTTAGCATAATTTTGCTTCTTTTTTCTTGTAAAATGTCTAAAAATGTCGAAATATTTTTGTTGCAAAATATTAAAAAAGATGTATAATAGAGAAGAATTAAATCTAAGTAAATTCAAAAAATTCACAAACATCAGTGTAAAAGCAAAAAGAAAGTTCTAAAAAATCTAGAACAAAAATCCAAAAACAAAAAATAAAAAAGAAGAAGGTGATAAAGAAACATTAAATAAATTGTCATTTTGTATTGTAAAACAAAAAATAAAATGTTATAATAAGGAGGAAAGAAATGGTACAACTAACACCAAAAAATGATATCATATTCAAAAAAATATTTGGAAGCAAAGGAAATGAAGTAATTTTAAAAGACTTTTTAACTTCAATAATAGAAGAACCAATAAAAGAAATTGAAGTAGAAAAAGATAGTAAGCTAGAAAAGGAGGAATTAAATGATAAAGTAGGAATACTAGATATAAAAGCAAAATTAGATAATGGAATACAAATTAACGTTGAAATGCAAGTAATAAACCAGCAAAACATGGAAAAAAGGACACTATTTTACTGGGGAAAGCTATACACAGGAAGCATACATGAAGGAGACCCCTTTTATGGGTTAAAGAAAACAATAACAATAAATTTATTAGACTTTAATTATTTTGACACAAAAGAATACCATACAAAATGGCATATAGTAGAAGATACAGAAAAAGATAAAGTATTAACAGATGTATTAGAAATACACTTTATAGAATTAAAGAAATTTATAAAATCAGAAAGAATGCCAGAAAATAAAAAAGAAGAATGGTTATACTTTTTAGATTATAGTAAAGGAGGGATGGTAGAAATGGTAACCAAAAAGAATAAAGTAATAGAAAAAGCACAAGAAGAGCTAGAATATTTAACAGGAGATGAAGCAATAAAAAGGAAAGCAGAACTAAGAGATAAATGGATAAGAGACTATAAAAATGGAATGGACTGTGCAAAAATGACGGGAATAGAAGAAGGATTAAGACAAGGCTTAGAAGAAGGAATGAAGCAAGGGCTAGAAGAAGGTAGAAAACGAGGAATAGAACAAGGAATGAAAGAAGGAATAGAACAAGGAATGAAAGAAGGAATAGAACAAGGGATGAAAGAAGGAATAGAACAAGGAATACAACAAGGAGAGGAACAAAAGAAAATAGAAATTATAAAAGAAATGTTAAAATTAGGAGTAAATAAAGAAATTATTTGTAAAACACTAAAAATAAAAGAAGAGGAATTAGAAAAAATACAAAAACATAATATATAAAAATAAAAAGAACGAATGTTAATTTTGAGGTGAACCCAAATTATTAGACAAAAAAGTTTAATAAGGAGGGTTAATCTTATGTTAAATCTCCTTTTTTCTTGCAGAAAATAAAAAAAAAGTATATACTATAAAACAAGGTGAGAAAATATGAAATATGAAGAAATAGAAAAAATAGTTAAAGAAACTTTATCAGAAAAAAGATATATTCATTCATGTGGAGTAGCAAAAAGAGCCGTAGAACTTGCACGTATTTATGGAGAAGATGAAGAAAAAGCGAAAATAATTGGAATAGCACATGATATAGCAAAAGAAATGCCAAAACAAGAAGCATTAAAATATGCTAAAGAAAATGGAATAATATTTGATGAAGTAGAAAAATTTGAGCCAGGTCTATGGCACTCTAAACTAGGAGCAGATATAGTAAAAAAGAAATTTGGGTTTAGTGATGATATGGCTGAAGCTATTTTGTATCATACTACAGCAAACATAAACATGAGTACAATGGATAAAATAATATACATAGCAGACAAAACAGAAGAAGGTAGAACCATTATAAACTTACAATTAGCAATAGATATAAGCAACAAAGACTTAGACGAAGGAGTACTATATGTTTCGAAATTTGCAATGGAATATAGCCTAAAGAAAGATAGTCTAATTCATCCAGATACAGTAAATGTAATAAATAGAATAATCGCAAAAAAGAGGAATATAAATTTATAGAGGTAATGTTATGAAAGAACTAAAAGTAAAAGATATACTACAAATTTGTGGTGGAGAGCTAATTTGTGGTAATGAAGAAGAAATATGTGAACACTTTGTAAAAGACACAAGAGATATAAAAATAGGAGATGTATATGTTGGAATAAAAGGAGAAAAAGTAGATGGAAGTCTTTTTTATGAAGAGGCTTTTAAAAAAGGTGCTAAAATTTGCCTATTAGAAGAAATTTCAATACAAAAGGAAGCATATCGAAAATATCCAGATACTACAATCATAGTAGTAAAAAATTCTATAGAAGCAATACAAAAATTAGCTACATATAAAAGAAGCCTATATGATATACCAGTTATAGGTGTAACAGGTAGTGTGGGAAAAACAAGCACTAAAGATATAATTGCAAGTGTAGTTAGCACTGAGTACAAAGTACGAAAAACATATGGAAACTATAATAATCATATAGGAGTACCACTTACAATATTGGGTCTAAAAGACCATACAGCACTTGTAGTAGAAATGGGAATGAACCATTTAGGAGAACTAAGAAAATTAACCAATATTGCAAAACCAACAATATGTGTAATAACAAATGTAGGAACAGCACACATAGGAAACTTAGGTTCAAGGGAGAATATATTAAAAGCAAAATTAGAAATATTAGAAGGACTTACAAAAGAAGGAATAGTTATAATAAATAACGATAATGATTTACTACATAATTGGAATATGCAAAATAGAGAATATAAAGTAAAAAGTTTTGGTATAGAAAATAAAAGTGATATAATAGCGGAAGATGTTAACTTAAATGAACATGAAAGCAATTTTACAAGCTATATATATGGAGAAAAGACCAAAGTAGAAGTGCTAGTTACAGGGACTCACTTTGTATATAATGCACTATGTTCAATTTGTGTAGGAGAAGCTTTGAATATATCAAAAGAGAATATTTTAAAAGGAATTAAAGAATTTGAACTTACAAAAAATAGAATGGAAATACTAAAAAATAGCAAAGAAGTTATAATTATTAATGATTGCTATAATGCAAGTTTCGATTCTATGAAAGCAAGTTTAGAGGTTCTTTCTAAAACCCAAGGAAAAAGAAAGATAGCAGTATTAGGAGATATATTAGAATTAGGAGACTACTCTAAAAAAATACATGAAAATGTAGGATATGAGGTTGCAAAAAATAATATAGATATATTAATTACAGTACGGAGATGGTTCAAAGAATATTGCAAAAATAGCAGTACAAAGCGGGATGAATAGAGAAAATGTATATGAATTTGAAACCATAGAAGAGGCTGTAGAAAAGATAAAAGAAGAACAAAAACAAGGTGATGTTATTTTAGTAAAGGCATCAAATGGGATGAATTTTAAAGAAATTGTAGAAGAAATAAGAATGTAATATATAGAATAAGACTAATTATGCATAACTATAAATTGTATTAATAAATATGTAAAATTTTCAAAACCGCTCGTTCAAGATAAATTTTGCACAGTATGTAATAAAAATTTGTAGGCCCCTCTCACAAGGGTGTGAGATTCTCCCACAAATTTTTAAAACATACGTATACAAAATTTACTTTCAAGACGCTTCTTTTCAAATTTTAATATTTATTAGTACAATTTATAAAATAATAAGGAGGTAGATTATGTCTAAATTAAAAGTAGCTGTAATATTTGGAGGAACATCAACAGAACATGATGTATCAATAGTATCAGGAACATCAGTAATACAAAATCTAAATAAAGAAAAATACGAGATATATCCAACATACATAGATAAAGAAGGAAATTGGCATAAATATACAAAAGAAATAAACGAAATAAAAGTACTACCAATTGGAGTAGAGCTAGAAGAAATATCTAGGATTAATAATATAATAGAATATTTAAAACAAATGGATATTGCATTTCCAGTTTTACACGGATTAGGAGGAGAAGATGGAAGTATTCAAGGCCTATTTAAAATGCTAAATCTTCCTTATGTTGGATGTGGAATTTTAGCATCAAGTGTAGGAATGGATAAAGTTTATACAAAAATTATTTTTGAAAAAGCAGGAATTCTACAAACAAAATATGAATACATAAAAGCAAATAACGAGGAATTTACCTATGTTTATAAAGAATTTAGTGAAGAAAAAATGAAACTAACCAATATAGTAGACAAAATAGGAAAAAGTTTAACATATCCTATGTTTGTAAAACCATCAAATTCAGGATCTAGTGTAGGTGTAAAAAAAGCAAATAATAATGAAGAACTAAAAGAAGCAATAATTAATGCATCAAAATATGATACAAAAATTCTAGTAGAAGAGGGAATTATAGGAAGAGAAATAGAATGTGCAGTATTAGGAAAAGAAGATATAATTACTTCACCAGTGGGAGAAGTATTGTCAGCAGAAGATTACTATAGTTTTGATGCAAAATACAACAACCAAGAATCTAAAACTGTTATTCCAGCAGATATAGATAAAAATATTTCAAATGAAATACGAGATTTAAGTATAAAAGCATTTAAAGCAATAGACGGAAAAGGACTATCAAGAGTAGATTTCTTTGTAGAAAATAAAACAAACAAAATATATATAAACGAAATAAATACAATGCCAGGTTTTACAACTATAAGTATGTATCCAAAATTATTTGAACAAATAGGAATATCATATACTGAAATATTAGATAAACTAATTGAACTAGAAAGGGTATAGATTTATGCAAGTAATAGTAGAAACAAAAACAGATCAAATAATTGATGGAGAAAAACATGTAATAGAGCAAAAAGGAAAAGGAACCTTTGAAATTCATGAAAAAGGTTCTGTTTTAACATGGAATGTAGCAGAAGAAAAACAAGCATTTAAAATGACAATTTTAGAGAACAAAATAGTATTAAAAACAAATAATGAAACGAGAATATTTGAACAAGGAAAAGAAACAAAGACAATCATGCAAACGCAATATGGAAATATGGATATGAATATAACAACACATCAAATTCAAATTATAAAAGAAAAAGAAGAAATAAAAGAAATTAATATGGAATATGATATTGAAATACAAGACAGCATAAAATATCCAAATAAAATTGAAATAACAATAACTAAAGGAGCTAAATAGATAGCTCCTTATTTTGAATTTTATGTAGATTGCTATTGAAAAATCCAAAAGAACTTGATATAATAAACATACCTTTTTATATGGGGAGGACGTTTAAATGATTTTTAAAGATTATTATAAAATACTTCGGTTTAGAAACAAATAAAGTAACAGTAGATGAAATAAAGCGGTGCATACCGTGAGCAAGCAAAAAAATATCATCCAGATGTAAATGTTGGAGACCGAATTTCAGAAGAAAGATTTAAAGATATTAATGAGGCATATCGTGTTTTATCAGCACCTGTATCAAGAAGAAAGTATGATAGAATGTGGGTAAGCCGTATTGGAAATAAAAAGAAAAAACAAGAATATGAAGAAAGTAAACGTGATAAAAATGCAGTATTTAGCGATTTCTTCAATATGTTTTTTGGAAGTGAAATAGTAGAAGATAGTGATGAGACTACTAAAAAAAGTAAGAAAAACCCACCAGTAAAAGGGGAAAATATTGAAACTGCTATTTCCATATCAATAGAAGAAGCATTTTATGGCTTAAATAAAAAGATATCTCTAAGAACAGTAGATGGAAAAATGAAAACATTTGATATAAAAGTACCAGCAGGAATTAGAGATAACGAAAAAATTAGACTAATTGGACAAGGTAAGAAAGGACAATTTGGAGGAAAAAATGGCGATTTATTCATCAAAATCCAAATTGAAAAAGATACAAAATTTGAATTGATTGGATATGATTTATATACACCACTTGCTTTAACCCCATGGGAAGCAGCACTTGGTACAAGAGTAGATTTAAACGGAATAGATGACATGGTATCTGTTTATATACCAGCAGGAATAGAAAGTGGAGAAAAACTTAGAATTCCAGGGAAAGGATATAAAGACGGAAAAGGTGGTAGAGGAGATTTAACAGCAACTGTAAAAATTATGGTACCAAAACAATTAACAAAAGAAGAAAAAGAATTATTTGAAAAACTAAAACAAAAATCAAAATTTAACCCAAGAAATAATACACACAAAAAAGAAGAAATGGTAAACATAAAATAAAAACACAAAAAGTATTGACAACTAGCTGAAAACATCGTATAATTAAGTATAGTGGAAATAAAAAACGAACTACTATACATAAGATAAAAGGAAAAAAGAGGGGTGTAAAACATGGAAACTTTCCAAGGAAAACATTTCAGTATAACAGATCCAAAAGGTGTAAGCACTGTAATTTATAGAATTAACCAAACAGAAGAAAACTTAAAAGATTCTCCAAGATATACATTAGAACGATTAGATTATATGGAAGAATTAACAGGAGAATTAAAAAAGAAAACTTTTTTTGTAGATGAACCATCACCCGATGGAGACCAACTTGTTATCTTATCTTTTGGAAAAGAAAAAGTAGTGGTGAATACTGGAATTATGGAAGAAAGTAGACTTAAAATATCAAGAAAACCAATGCCAGTAAAATTTGATACAATATATTCAGAAGAGGACAGTGTATATAAAGAATTTAATTATACGCCAAATTTGAAAAGACCAATTTCTATTATAGACCCTGAAACTACAGAAGAAATAAAACCAGTAGTATATCTGGATGAAAAAACCAATGAAATTAAAGGAAAGTGTAAACTAAAACCATACAAGTCTTATTTCGCATTTGAGATAAGACCAGAGAATTAAGGGAGGAAACAATGAAAAATCCAAGAAAAACTAGAGAATTTAACAAAATTGCTGGAGGAGCATTAATTGCAGATGAAACAAAAAATATTGATATGCCACCTAAAACTGCTATTATAATGAATACAAATGCAATTGTATTAAATGGTGAAATGAATATTGAATTATCGGACTATACAGGAATTAAGGAGAACGGTAAGACTAAAGCAAGATTGGATAATAAATATCCTAGAGTTCTAGTATCAAATAAATTAGATGAAAAAGCGTCAATTGAAGCAGTAAAGAAATATATGCAAGAAAAAGGAATTAAGTCAATTAAAGATATCATTGACGGACAAGAGCTAGAAGCAAAAGGAATAAGTATAGCAGAAGACGGAACAATTATAAGAGAAAAAGCTTCGGCAATGGAAATTGGAGACTAATACATATACAAATGAAGAGGTGAAACCTTATGAACTATAAAGTAGAAGGTACAATAAGAAGAAATAAAAAGAATTTTATAATATTTATAGTACTATGGTTAATTTTAGCCATAGTACTTGTTATGCCTATAAGTTTTAGTATAGTAAACTCTACAATAGATGGAGTATTTAAGTTTGACAGATTTATAGGGGGAATAGCAAATTCGTTTACAAATATAGGAACATCAATAGGAAAAACATTCACACCAAATTATATAGGAACATATTTTTCTACACTATTAAAATTTAGCGTATTATATGCAATATTTGTATTAGTAGGGCTAATTAAAACAGCACCAAAACATGAATTTGCAGATATAGAACATGGTTCTAGTGATTGGTCAAAAAATGGAGAACAATATAGAGTATTAAGTGATAAAAAAGGAATAATACTAGCACAAAACAACTATTTACCAGTAAATAAAAGAGGAAACGTAAATGTACTAGTAGTTGGACGGTTCAGGTTCTGGTAAAAGTGCATCATACTCAATACCAAATGCAAGCCAAATGCTAGGTTCATACATATTTACAGACCCAAAAGGAGAACTATATGATAAAACAGCAGGGTATTTAAAAAGTAATGGATATGAAATAAAAGTACTAAACTTGGTACGTCCACAGCTTAGTGATGGGTATAACCCATTAATGCATATATCGTCAGAACTAGATGTTGACGTTATTGCAAACACAATTGTAAAAGGGCAAAAATCAGAAGGAGGAGCAAGTTCAGAACCATATTGGGATGATATGGCAGAAATGTTACTAAAAGCCTTAATATATTACCTAATTGCAACAAGACCAGAAGCAGAACAGAACTTAGCAAGCTGTGCAGAATTAGTAAGAGCTGCAAACAATAATGGAGGAAGTAACCTATTAACAGAACTTATAAACCAACTTCCATTTGACCATCCAGCAAGAACAAACTATAAATCTATAGAAATAGCACCAGAAAAAACATATGGATCAATATTATCATCTTTACAATCAAAACTTGGAAAATTTGATTCAAAAGAAATTGCAGAATTAACATCTACAGATACAATAGATTTTGAAGAAATTGCAAAAAAGAAAACAGCACTATATGTTATATCATCAGATACACATACAGCATATGATTTCTTATTAACAATATTCTTCTCACAAATGATACAGCAACTATATGATTTTGCAGATAAAAATGGAGGAGCGCTACCAGTTCCAACATACTTTATATTAGACGAGTTTGCAAACATTGGAAAAATACCAGACTTCGATAAAAAAATATCAACAAGTAGAAGTAGGAAAATATCATTTAGTGTTATTTTACAAAACCTAGACCAATTAGAAGCAGTATATGAAAAATCATATGAAACAATTATAGGAAACTGTGATACCCACGTATTCTTAGGAAGTAACTCACAAAAGACGGTAGAATATTTCTCAAAAGCATTAGGAGAAAAAACAATAGATAGAGAAAGCATATCTGTAAACAAAGATAAACACAACTGGAGACAAGGGCAAAGTGTATCAGATCAAGTTATGGCAAGAGCACTTATGACACCAGATGAATTAAGAAGAATGGATAATGATTTATGTATTATATTTGAAAAGGGAGTAAAACCAATAAAAGCAAATAAATACTATTATTTCCAAACACCAGTAGCAAAAAAATTAGCAAATCATGCTATTTCTCATAACGATATACCAGAAATAGATAGAGGAGTATGGAGAAAATATAACCCATACAATCCATATATAGAAGAGGATAAAAAACAGCAAGTAGAAAACCTAAAAGTAGAGTCATTAGATGATTTATTTGATGAACCAGAAGAAAAGAAGGAAGAACCAAAGCAAGAAGAATCTACAGAGTTAAAAATAGATTCACTAGATATACCTACACCACAAAATGAAGCACCAATATTACCAGTAGAAGAAAAAGAAGATGAACTAGATGAGGATCTACAAAAAGAACTAGAAGCAAAATTTGATGAACTATTTGGACCATTAGATGATAATGATTAGAAAATAATATATATTAAAACTAAAGACAGTTTAAAGGAACTGTCTTTTTATTGATTTCTATATTAGTATTATGTGATTTATTGTATAAAAACAAATGTTTTAAGAAATATTGACTTTTTTTGGAAAATTATATATAATAAAAGGCGAATAATAAACAAAAAGGAGAAAAACATGAATTTTGTTCATATTGCAGACATGCACTTTGATGTACCATTTGCTACATTAAATAAACATGAATTAGGAAATGAAAGAAGATTAGACCAAAGAGAAGCATTTCGTAAAATAATACAATATATAAAACAAAATAATATAGACTATTTATTCATATGTGGAGATTTATATGAACATGAATATGTTAAACAAAGCACAATTGAATTTATAAACAATGGGTTTAAAGAAATAGAAGATACAAAAGTATATATTGTACCAGGAAACCATGACCCCAAATTAAAAAACTCATATTATTCAAAATTTAATTGGAACAAAAACGTATATATATTTGGATCTGAAATAGAAAAAATTTCAGAAGATGAAGTTGATATTTATGGTTATGGGTTTGATAATTTCTATATGAAAAATACAAAGATAGAAAACATTAAAATAGAGAATAAAGACAAAATAAACATATTACTAACACATGCATCTATAGATGGTGCAAGAGACGAATTACAAGAATATAATCCAACAAAAGAACAAACCTTAAAAAAATTAGACTTTGACTATATTGGGTTAGGGCATATACATAAGCCATATTATAATGAGTACCAAAACCAAAAAATCATATATCCAGGTTCTAGTATAGCATTAGGGTTTGACGAATTAGGAAGACATGGAATGATAGTAGGAAACATAGACGAAAACAAAAAGCTAGAAATAGCATTTGTACCAGTAGATAAAAAGGAATTTATAGAAGTAAATCTACCTGTAGATGATATTTTATCAAAAGAAGATCTAATTGAGCTTATAAATTCACAAAATTGGGATGAAAATTGCTATTATAAGATAATTCTAACAGGAAAGAGAAATTTTGAAATAGAGCTATTAGAAATTTCGAAATACATAACAATAAGAAATATTATTAAAATAAAAAATAACACCACTATAAAGCTAGATTTAGAGAAAGTTTCAAAAGAAGAAAGCTTACGAGGGATATTTGTAAAAAACTTACTTGCAAAGAAAAATAGCGAGAATGAAGAACAAATTATAAAGGCTATAGAAATTGGGCTAGAAGCAATGTAACTAAAATTAAAATCATGTTGTAATATAAAATTAAAAAGTAGGGGCATCGTTTGCGGGAATACGTCGTAGGACATGACACCACTGTGCCCTTTGCCATACAAAGCGATGTAAAGGGGAGAAGCTATGAAAATTCAAAATTTAAAAATTAATCAATTTGGAAAATTGAAAAATAAAGAAATTGAATTAAAAGAACATATAAACATAATATATGGAAAAAACGAAAGTGGCAAATCTACTTTATTAAAATTCATATTAGGCATGTTTTATGGTTTATCAAAAAACAAAAATGGAAAAAACTATACAGACTTTCAAAAATACACTCCATGGAATGAAGAAGACTTCTCAGGAAAAATGAAATATACATTAGATGACAGTGCAAGCTATGAAGTATTTCGTGAATTTAAAAAGAAATCTCCTAAAATATATAATGAAAATGCAGAAGAAATATCTAAAAACTTTACAATAGACAAAACAAATGGAAATAGATTTTTTGTAGAACAAACAGGAGTAGAAGAAGAATTATTTACATCAACGATTTGTTCTTTACAACAAGAAGTAAAACTAGAAGAAAAAGAACAAAATACTCTAGTACAAAAATTATCAAACATAGTAACTACAGGAGAAGATAACATATCATATACAAAAATTATAAACAAACTAAATAAAAGACAATTAGAGGAAATAGGAACACGGAAGAAGCCAAGATAGACCAATTAATATAATTAGTAAAAGACTATCTGAAATTACTGAAGAAAAAGAAAATTTAAGTAAATTTGTAGATAAAAAATACGAAATAGAAGAAAATAAAAAAGACCTAGAAGAAGAAATAAGACAACAAGAATTAAATATAAAAGTACTAGAAGAATTAAGGAGAGTAGAAGAGAAAGATGCATTACAACAAGAAAAAATAAAAATAAGTCAAAATACAATAAAAGACTATGAGAGAAAAATAGACCAAATATGCTATAACAAGAAAGAAGAACCAAAAGAAGAAAGCAAAAGTAATATAATAAATATACTAATATCATCTATATTAGTAATATTAAGTATAATATCTATAGTTATTATAAAAAACGATATTATTAGTGCAACAGCTATTGTTCTTACTATTATTAGTGTAATATATACGAGTTATACACAATACAAGAAAAAACTTGCAGTTAATAGCACCAAAGAAGCAGAAAATGTGGATAACGAAAAAATAAAAACAAAAATAGAAGTAATGCAAACTACAATAAAAGACTTACAAAAAGAGCAACAAGAATTAGAAAAAAGGGCACAAACAGAATATAAAAGAGAACTTGAAAAGATTAGAAATACATATATGGGAATAGTACCTATTAAAATAATAGATGAATTATTATCAAAAAAACAAGCAAATATAGAAATAGAAGTAGCAAAAAATAAAATAGCAGAAAATAAGCTAAAAATACAAAGTATAGGGTTAGATAGAGGAAGCATAATGCCTAAATTAGAGAATTTGGCTAATTTAGAAGAAGAATATACAAAACTAGAAGAGGAATATAGGGAACTAAACTTTCAAAACGAAGCAATAGAGCTAGCAAAACAAGAACTAGAAAATGCATACAATCAAATGAAGAAAAAAGTAACACCACATTTTACAAACAATCTATCTGAAATAATGAAAAAAATATCAAATGGAAAATACACAAACATAAAGCTAGATGAAAAAGATGGATTAATTGTTGAAGTTCAAAATGGAGATTATATACCAGTAGAATATTTAAGTATTGGAACAATAGACCAATTATACTTATCCCTAAGGTTAGGAGCAGCTTCTAGTATATCAAATGAAAACTTGCCAATTATATTAGATGAAACATTTGCATATTATGATGAAGAAAGGCTAAAAAACATATTAGAGTTCTTACATACAGAATATGAAAATAGGCAAATTATTATACTAACATGTACAAAAAGAGAAAAAGATATTTTACAAAATGAAGCAATAGAATATAATTATATAGAAATTTAACAAAAAACAATAGTTGATAAATCTGGAAAAATCGTATATAATAAATAAGTATTTATATAAAAGAGGAGAGAACAATATGTTTCAAAAATTAGATGATGTAGAAAAGCGTTATGAAGAATTAACCACTCAAATTAGTGATCCAGAAGTAATTGCAAGAACAAGCGAATGGCAAAAACTAATGAAAGAACATTCAGATATGACACCAATAGTAGAAAAATATAGAGAATATAAAAAAGTAGAAGCAAACTATAAAGAAGCAATGGAAATGATGCAAGTAGAAAAAGACAAAGAAATGAAAGACTTAGCAGAAATGGAAATGTTAGAGGCAAAAGAAAAGTTGCCAAAATTAGAAGAAGAGCTAAAAATTCTTTTAATACCAAAAGATCCAGACGATGACAAAAACGTAATATGTGAAATTCGTGGAGGAGCAGGAGGAGAAGAAGCAGCTTTATTTGCAGGAACACTATTTAGAATGTATAGCATGTATGCAGAAAGAAAACATTGGAAACTAGAAATATTAAACGAAAATGAAACAGGATTAGGTGGATACAAAGAAGTATCATTCATGGTAACAGGAAAAGGAGTATATAGTAGGCTAAAATTTGAAAGCGGAGTACACCGTGTACAAAGAGTACCAGATACAGAATCTAGTGGAAGAATCCACACATCAACATCAACAGTAGCAGTTCTTCCAGTAGTAGAAGATGTAGAAATAGACATTAACCCAGCAGATATAAAAATGGACGTATACCGTGCATCAGGAGCAGGAGGACAGCACGTAAATAAAACCTCATCAGCAGTACGTTTAACACACATTCCAACAGGAATAGTTGCAGAATGCCAAACAGAACGTTCACAATTACAAAACCGTGAATATGCTATGAGGCTGTTACGTTCAAGGCTATATGAAATAGAAAAACAAAAAAGAGATTCTGAACTTGCAAATGAAAGAAAGAGCCAAGTAGGAAGTGGAGACCGTTCAGAAAAAATTAGAACATATAACTACCCACAAGGACGTATAACAGACCATAGAATAGGACTTAGCATATATCAAATGGAAGACTTCTTAAACGGAAACTTAGATGAAATGATAGATTCATTAATAGCAGCAGACCATGCAGAACGTCTAAAAGGAGAAGAATAAGATGAATAAATAAAACTCTTTTGTCATAAGCTATTATTAGCTTATACAAAGGAGTTTTATTGTATGGAATACTTAATTAAAACAACATTAATAGGGTTATTTTTTGGAACATTTGGAACTACAATTGGAGGGCTAATTGGAATCATTTTTAAAAACACATCAAACAAATTCTTAGGCTTCATACTATCACTTGCATCAGGTCTTATGATATCTATAGTATGTTTCGATTTAATACCAGAAGCATTAGAAATATCTAGTATAGCACTTGTTATTTTAGGACTTTTATTAGGTGTAATAAGTATGATTATATGTGATATTGCAGTACAAAAGAAGTTTCAAACAAGTGTGCATTATTCTAAAAATACAAATAGCCTATTAAAAACAGGAATAATAGTGAGTATTGGGCTAGCTCTTCACAACTTTCCAGAAGGATTAGCAATAGGGTCAGGTTTTGGAGCATCCATAAAACTAGGGTATTCATTAGCAATTGCAATTTTATTACATGATATACCAGAGCGGAGTATCTATGGCAGTTCCAATGAAAAATGGAGGAATGAAAAAATCAAAAGTTATATTTTATGTTGTATTATCAGGAATTACAACAGGAATAGGAGCATTATTTGGAGCATTAATACGGAACTATTTCACAAGAAGTAATATCAATATGCTTATCATTTGCAGCAGGAGCAATGCTATATATTGTATCTGGTGAATTAATACCAGAATCAAACAAATTATATAAAGGAAGAATGAACAGTATAGGAAATATTGCAGGTTTTATATTAGGAATATTAGCTACAATAGTATAAGTTAGTGTAAAATTGTTCAGGTTGTGTTTGACAAACAAAAAATAATATGCTATTATATAGTTATAATAAATAAACTTTGAATGTCGCTAGTATTCAAGTCATAACAGTGTGTGTACCACGAATACACATGCTTTTTTATATTATAGGAAATTATTCTATTTTAAGTTAAAAACAAGGGGCGAGCATTGCTCGTCCGAGTGGCGAAGCCACTTTGTTACGAAAAAATAGAGCAGACCACGAATCTGCTCTACGACTAAATACTGCTAATCAGTCTTAACTTTGTTGTTATCTTGCATATGCTCAGTTTGTTGTTCTAATTGTTGCTGTAATATAATGTTTTTTTCTTTTTCAGCTATGTATATATCAGCAAAATGCAAAATTAAATCGCTAGTATTCAAAATCATAACCCCCTTTCCGCCTTTTAGAAAAGGCTAACCTTTTCTTTACGTAAGGTTGGTAATATATTACAATAAATTCACAGCAAAATCAAGCGAACATTTATAATTTGTGCAAAAATATGTTCTAGAAATCGAATATATATTTTTAAGTAAAATTATGGTATAATAACTTCTATGGAAGTGATAATATTGAAAATTATGTTTATATGTACTGGAAATATATGTAGAAGTGCAATGGCACACTGGTTATTAAAAAAGAAATTAGAAGAAAAAAATGTAAAAAATGTAGAAGTATATTCTTCAGGAATTTATGCCGTACAAGGAGATACATCAACATATGAAGCAATAGAAGTAATGGAAGAATATGGAGTAGACTTAAAAAAGCATAGGGCAACAAATATACGGTAGTTCAAATATAAAAGATATGGATATAATATTATGTATGACATTATCACATAAAAGAGATTTAATATATATGTATCCAGAACTAAAAGAAAAAATATATACATTAAAAGAATATGTTAAAGATGACAAAAAAGGTGTAGAAATAAAAGACCCATGGGGATATGATATAGCAACATATAGGTTTTGTGCAGCAGAAATTGATGCATGCTTAGATAAATTAATAGAAATCATATTGACAAAAATAGACGAATAATATATATTAAAAGAGCCTTTCGCCTAAAGGTAGAAAGGAGGTTAAAAAGTGAAAGACTTGTTGAAGTTGCTAAAACTCTACATAATTTACTTAATTATAAAGCATTTAGGGGATTAGCAAAAATAAAGAGTAGGAAATTAGTGGTTTCCTACTCTTTTTTTGGTTCAAAAGTTACTCGACTTGTTTTGCAATTGCTATAATTATAATAGCACATTATTATTTATATGTCAAATTATTTATATAGTAGGAAAGTCATGCCAGTGGCATGGGTTTCCGTACTAGATAATTATGGCGGAAGTTAGATTTTGTAAGCAGTTTCCACTGCGTACAAAATCTTAGTTTCGGTTTTTTATTTTATGACAAAAACGTATCATTAAAGAAAATATAATATAAATATCAACAAACCGTCGCCATTCCCCAATGAAACTGTACAAAATGCTTACGCATTTTGACGGTTTCTATTGGTCCCCACTTATGGCTCCGAGATTCTTTGTTGATATTTATATTATATTTTCTTTAATTTTGCTACAATTAATAAATTTTGCATAAATTTAGAAAAAAAGGAGAAACTAATTTCAAAAAATACATACCAAGGAGTGGAGTTTTTTGAAATTAGTTAAAATATTAAATATAAAAGGAGCTGTTTTAGACGAATATCAATTAGAAAATTATCTTGAAAAAATAGCATCAGACCATATATTACAAAATAAATCAGATGAGTCTACTTATCCTATACCACGTTTACTAGACAATTTAGAATTCATAAATAACACATATGAACTATTAAATTCACACTTAAAAATGGGCATAAACATCCATCCTGCTGGAGAATGGTTATTAGATAACTACTATATAATAGAAGAAACCGTAAAAACCATACAAAAAGACTTATCTTTAAAAAAATACAAAAACTTTGTATCATTAGCATCTGGACCATACAAAGGATTTGCAAGAATATATGTGGTAGCAAACGAAATAGTTGCATATACAGAAGGAAGAGTAGATAGCCATAATCTAAAAAACTTACTAGCAGCATACCAAAGGAAAAAAACATTAAATATGGAAGAAATATGGAACATTGCAACATTCATTCAAATCTCAATTATCGAAACAATTAGAAATGTATGTGAAAAAATCTATTCTGCTCAAATGCAAAAATACAAAGTGGAAAATATAATAGAAAGATTAGTAGACTTCAAAACAAAAGAAGAAATTAAATTTAACTTAAAAAACAACTATAAAATAATAGAAAAATCATATGAAATGAAATATCCATTTATAGAATACATGTCATATCGCTTAAAAAGATATGGAAAAAAGACATATCCATATTTAGAAACACTAGAAACAGAAGTTATGAAAATGGGAACCACTGTATCAGAAGTTATAAAAAAAGAACACTTTGATATAGCAGTGCGAAAAGTAATAATAGGAAACTGTATAAAAAGCATAAAAGAAATAGGAAGAATTAACTTTTTAGAAATATTTGAAACAATTAATGGAGTAGAAGAAGTATTAAGACAGGACCCTTTAGATGTGTATGCAAAAATGGACTACAAAACAAAAGCACATTATAGAAACAAAATAAAAGAAATATCAAAAAGAACTAAAATATCAGAAATATATATAACAAAAAAAGCATTAGAATTAGCTAAAAAAGAAAAAGACCAAAACTCTAAAAAGGCACATATAGGTTATTACTTAATAGACAAAGGAGAAGAAAACCTATATAAAGAATTACAAACAAACAAAAAACCACACTTACCAAAACAAAATGAAAAAAAATATATATTAGGAATAATATTATTATCTATTGCAATATCAGCATTAGTAGCAATGTGCATACGAAACGTAGGACTATCTATTTTAATAGGAATAATAGTATTTATCCCTATAACTGAGCTAGTAACAGGACTTACCCAATTTATATTAAGTAAATTTGTAAAACCTTCATTAATTCCAAAAATGGATTATGCATATGGAGTGCCAGAAGACAAAGCCACAATGGTAATAATACCAACAATTATACAAAGTAAAGAAAAAGTAAAAGACTTACTAAAAAAACTAGAAGTATTTTATCTTGCAAATAAATCAGACAACATATATTTTACATTATTAGGAGATGCAAAACCATCAAATAAACAAGAAGAACCATATGATAACGAAATAGTACAACAAGGAAAAATAGAAATAGAGCGCCTAAACAAAAAATATCCAAATGAAACTATGGGAAGATTCCAATTTATATATAGAAACAGAACATGGAACCCTAAAGAAAAAAGCTATTTAGGGTGGGAACGAAAAAGAGGAATGATATGCCTATTAAATAAATTCTTGTGTGAAAAAACAACAGGACTTTTTAGAATAAATACAATGGAAGAAGAACAAAACATACCAAAAATAAAATATATTATAACATTAGATGCAGACACAAATCTAGTACTAAACTCGGGGTTAGAATTAATAGGAGCAGCAGCCCATATACTAAATAAGCCAGAGTTAAATAAGGAAAATAATGCAGTAACACTAGGACATGCATTAATACAACCACGAATTGGAATAGATTTAGTATCAGCAAGAAAAAGCTTATTTACTAAAATTTATGCAGGAGCAGGAGGAGTAGATTCCTACACAAATGCAATATCAGACACATATCAAGACAACTTTAATGAAGGAATCTTTACAGGAAAAGGAATATATGACTTACAAGTATTTCACACTATTTTCAAAAACCAAATACCAGATAACACAGTATTAAGCCACGATTTATTAGAAGGATGCTACCTAAGATGTGGTCTATCTTCAGATATACTACTATTAGACGGATATCCATATAAATACAATGCATATATTTTGAGGCTTCATAGATGGATACGTGGAGATTGGCAAATAATTAGGTGGCTTAAGAAAAAAATAGTAACAAAAGATGAAACAAAAATAGAAAATCCATTAGGAGTACTCTCAAAATTTAAAATTTTAGATAACTTAAGAAGAAGCCTTGTAGAAATAATGGTAACTTTAAGTTTAGCAATTTTATTAATATTAAAACTAACACTAAATATAAAAGTATGGCCAATAGTAACACTTTTATTTGTGATAGTAACACTACCAACCATATTAGAACTATTATGTTATATATTTAATAAAGAAGCTTCAAACGCAAAGCATAAATATTTTGTAAAAACAATATCAAGTATAAAAGCAAGTATATTACGTGGAATATTAGACATAGGATTTTTACCACATAAAGCATATATTTCGCTAAACGCAATTATAAAAACAATATATAGAATGAAAATATCACATGAAAATCTATTAGAATGGACAACATCTGAAGAAGCAGAAAAAAGCGGAAAAACAGATATATTTTCATATTACAAACTAATGCTAATAAATGTGATAGTAGGTGTAACTGTAGGTATATTAATGCCATATATTGAATTAGGATTTGGAACAATATTAGTTTATATGCTATGTGCATGGTGGATATTAACACCACTTATTACATGGTATATTAGTAAGGAAAAAATACCAGTAGCAAAAGTAAAAGAACTAGGAAATAAGCAAATAGAATATATAGTGCAAATTGGAAAAAAGACATGGGATTATTTTGAAACCTATATGAACGAAAAAAACAACTTCTTACCACCAGACAATTATCAAGAAGATAGAAGTAAAAAAACAGTAGATAGAACATCATCTACAAATATTGGATTAGGTTTAATTACAATAATCTCTGCATATGACTTAGGATATATAACTTTAAATAAAGCAATTTCAAGTATACAAAATACAATAACAACAGTAGAAAAATTAACAAAATGGAATGGACATTTATATAATTGGTATAACACAAAAACCTTAGAGCCATTACTACCAAGGTATATCTCCACAGTAGACAGTGGAAACTTTGTAGGATATCTATATTTACTAAAATCATTCTTAGAAAGCATAATCTATGTAGGGGCACGTTTAAAGGGAATACCCGTGAGACATGACACCACTGTGCCCCCAAAAGCACAAAACCGTAACACACACACCACTGTACCCGAAGAAGAACAAATTCAAAACTTAATACAAATAGTTACAGACTTAATAGAAAAAACAGATTTTAGTTATTTATATGATAACGAAAAAAGGTTATTCTCTATAGGTTTTAATGTAGAAGAAAACAAATTAACAGACTCATATTATGATTTACTTGCATCAGAAGCAAGACAAGCAAGCCTTGTAGCAATAGCAAAACATGATGTACCATCAAAACATTGGCAAAACTTAAGTAGAACACTTACAGTAAACAAAGGCTATAAAGGGCTAGTATCTTGGTCTGGAACTGCATTTGAATATTTAATGCCAAATGTTAATATAAAAAAATATGAAGGAAGTCTACTTGATGAATCTTGCAAATTCATGTTAATGAGCCAAAAAGAATATGCAAAAAAACTAGGAATACCATGGGGAATATCAGAATCCGCCTTTAATTTAAAAGACTTAAACTCAAACTATCAATATAAAGCCTTTGGAATACCATGGTTAGGCTTAAAAAGAGGGCTTGCAGATGAAATGGTAGTAAGCCCATATGGAAGTATACTTGCAATTGGAGATGAGCCAATATCTGTATTTAACAATATGAAAGAACTAGAAAAAAACGGTATGGTAGGTAAATTTGGATTTTATGAAGCAATAGATTATACTCCAAATAGAGTATCTTCTAACAAAAAATGTGAAGTAGTAAAAACATATATGGCACACCACCAAGCGCTTATATTACTTTCAATTAACAATTTAATAAACAACAATATATTACAAGAAAGATTTATGGAAAACCCAGAAATAAAGGCGGTGGATATCTTGCTTCAAGAACGTATGCCAGAAGATGTAATAATAACAAAAGAGAAAAAAGAAAAAATAGAAAAACTAAAAAATATAGATTATGAAAATTATACAGAAAGAGTATATAAAAAGCAAAACGAAAACCTAAACAACTTTAATACAATATCAAATGAAACCTACACAATATGTATGAATGAAAAAGGAGAAGGATTTAGTAAATATAAAAATCTACTAATAAACAGGTATAAATACACAAATGATACTTTAGAAGGAATATTCTTTTATGTAAAAAACATTAGAACAAAACGAATTTGGAGCACAGTTCTAAGAAATGATATAGTAAAACCAGATAAAAAAGAAGTGCATTTCATGCCAGACCAAGACAAAATTGTAAGAACAGATGAAAATATAATTACAACATGTAGAGTAATTACTTCACCAGATGACCCAGTAGAAATACGAGCTTTAACACTAGAAAACACAGGTAATACAGAAGAAATATTAGAAATATCAAGTGTTTTTGAACCAGTACTATCTACAAAAGAGCAAGATTATGCACACATGGCATTTAATAAACTATTTTTAAAATATGAATATATAGAAGAGGTAAACGGAATTTTAGTAACAAGAAACAAAAGAGGGAATATAGAAGAAGTATTTTTAGGAGTTAATTTATCTACAAACCATGAAACAATAGGTGAACTAGAATATGAAATAGACAAAGAAAAACTAAATGGAGATATAGTATGTGGTGTGCCAAAAATGATAGAAAACTCAACACCATTTTCTAAAGATTTAGGGCTTGCAGTAGACCCAATTGTTGCATTAAAAAGAACTATAAAAATAGCACCAAATGAAAAAGTAACTCTAAACTTAATTATAACAGCATCATACGAAAAAGAAGAAATATATGAAAACTTAAAAAAATATACAAACACAGAAAATGTAAAAAGAGCATTTGAGCTGTCTAAAGCAAAAGTAGAAGAAGAGGCAAGGTATTTAGGTTTAAAGGGAACTGATATAGAAACATACCAAAAATTATTGTCATATTTAATTATACAAAACCCATTAAAAAAACTGCAAAATGTAGAAGAAGAAAAAATATATCATCTTGAAGACTTATGGCAATATGGTATTTCAGGAGATTTTCCAATATTACTTGTAAAAATAAAAGATGTAAATGATTCATATGTTGTAAGAGAAATATTAAAAGCATTTGAATATATTAAAGTAAAAAATATAGATATAGATTTAGTTATTTTAAATGAAGAAGAAAATGTGTATGAAAGATATGTAAAAGAGATGATCGAAACAGAAATACTAAATAGACACTTAATGTATCTACTAAACCAAAAAGCAGGAATATATATATTAAATGCAAATGAAATCGAAAATATTGATTTACTAGAATTTCGAGCAAACTTTATAGTAGATGCACATTTAGGAAACCTAAAAACAATTATAAAAGATTTAGAAGAAGATTATTTAGAAACAATAAAAAAATTACCAATAGAAGAGGCAGAAGAGCTAGTGCCACCAAACCTAGAAAAGAAAAACAATTTAATTAATATGGAAGAACTAAAATACTATAATGAATATGGTGGGTTTAGTGAAGATGGAAAAGAATATATTATAAAAATGACAAAAGACACAAAACCAGATGTAGCTTGGTGTAATGTACTTGCAAACCCTAACTTTGGAAGTATGGTAACTACAAATAATTCAGGTTACACATGGTATAAAAACTGCAAACTAGGACGTATTACAGATTGGAGCAATAATCCATTATGTGATATTCCATCAGAAATAGTATATATAAAAGACAAAAAATACAATAAAACATGGAGTTTATCACCAAAACTAAACCAAGATGATGAAGAATATTATATAACTTATGGTTTTGGATATAGTAAATTTAAAAATATAAGATTTGGGCTATTACAAGAACAAGAAACCTTTGTACCATTAGAAGATAATGTAAAAATATCTATTATAAGATTAAAAAATATATTACCAGAAAAAAGAAATTTAAAACTAGTATACTATGTAAAACCAATATTAGGAGAAGATAGCATAAAAAATGATGGTTATATTTCAGTAGATTTTGACCAAGACAAAAATATTATATATGGGCATAGTAGGTATATACAAGATAATATAAATATAAACTGCTATATATCTACAAGCTTAGATATCAAGTCATATACAGCAAATAAAAAACAATTTATAGGAAAAGGGAATATCCAAAAACCAGAAGCACTACAAGCTATGAAGCTAGGAAATGAAGGAGCAGACGGAGTATCGGCATGTATAACAGTACAAATGGAAATAGAGTTAAAAGCATTTGAAGATAAAGAAATAGTACTACTTTTAGGAGCAGAAGAAGACAAAACAAAAATGCAAGAAGTAGCATATAAATATACAGTAATAGAAAATGCTAAAAAAGAATTAGAAAAAACAAAAGAATATTGGGCAAAAACTTTAAGAACCGTTCAAGTAAAAACACCAGTAGAATCAATGAATATATTGCTAAATGGATGGCTTGCATATCAAACAATAGCAAGTAGACTGTGGGCAAGGTCAGGCTTTTACCAATCTGGTGGAGCTTATGGTTTTAGAGACCAACTACAAGACACAATGGGAATAAAATATATTAATCCAGAATTTATGAAAAATCAAGTAATAAGACATGCTTCTCATCAATTTATAGAAGGGGATGTAGAACACTGGTGGCATGAAGAAACTAAAAAAGGAATTCGTACCAAATTTTCAGATGACTTATTATGGCTTCCATATGTAACAGCAGAATATGTTAGGTTTACAGGAGATAGTAGTATATTAGAAGAAGAGGTAAATTATATTACAGGAAATATATTAGATGAAAATACAGATGAAAACTACGATTTGCATCCTATAACTGATATAACCGGGTCTATATATGAACACTGTATTAAAGCTATTGAAAAAGGAATTAACTTAGGAGAACATGGGATTCCTAAGATTGGTTCAGGAGACTGGAATGATGGGTTTAGTACAGTTGGAAACAAAGGAAAAGGGGAAAGCATATGGTTAGGATTTTTCATATATGAAGTATTAAACAGATTTATACCAATATGTGAAATAAAAAATGATACAGAAAAAATAGAAAAATATAAAAAAGTGCAAGAAGAACTAAAAAAAGCACTAAATTCACATGGTTGGGATGGTAGATGGTATAGAAGAGCATATATGGATGATGGAAATATTTTAGGAAGTATTGCAAATGAAGAATGCAAAATAGATAGTATTGCACAAAGTTGGTCAGTAATTTCAGGCGCAGGAGATAATGACAAAAAATATATTTCTATGGAAAGTTTAGAAAATCATTTAGTAGATAAGCAAAGTGGAATAATAAAACTATTAGACCCAGCATTTGAAAAAAGCAAGTTAGAACCAGGTTATATAAAAGCATATTTACCAGGAGTAAGAGAAAACGGAGGGCAATACACACATTCAGCAATTTGGGCAATAATTGCTGAAGCAATGTTAGGTTTTGGAGATAAAGCAGCAGAATACTTTAGAATGGTAAACCCAATTGAACATGCAAGAACTAAAGAAGCAGTAAAAAGGTATAAAGTAGAGCCATATGTTATAGCAGCAGATGTATATGGAGTAGGAAATCTATCTGGAAGAGGTGGATGGACGTGGTATACAGGCTCATCTAGTTGGATGTATAAAGCAGGAATTGAATATATATTAGGGTTAAAAATAAATAATGAAACATTATATATTAATCCATCTATTCCAACATATTGGAAACAATACAGTATAAGATATGAATATAAAACAAGTGTGTATAATATAAAAATAAAAAATCCAAATGGGAAAAATTGTGGAGTAGAAAGTTTTATATTAAATGGAGAGAATATAGAAGATAAGAAAGTCAAATTAATAGATAATGGAAAGATTAATGAAATAGAGGTAATAATGTAGGGGCATCGTTTGCGGGAATACCAGTTAGACATGACACCACTGTGCCCTATATAAATTTTAAAATCAGTCATTTTTCATGTACAAGCAGCATATAATATAGTAATGTATTATAGCTATTGAATGAATTTAATACAATATATCATATATTAGAACCCCCAGTCGTTCTTGCGAACGACAGCCCCCTTAAATAAAGGGGCCTTTACTCTATTGTTTTAGACTAGAACAGTTTATTTTGAGGGGTAGAGGAAAGCCTCCTTTACTTAAGGGAGGTGGCTCGCGAAGCGAGACGGAGGGTTCTTGCAAAATTATTCATATAGAGATGTTTTCGAAAATGCATATAGATAGATACACGTATTTACAAAAAAGGATTTGACAAAAGTAATACGTTAAAGTATAATGATGATATCACTTGAAGGAGGGGTATTAATTCAAATGATGAAAAATGAAAAAGCCTCGTTATCTGTAAGAAAAATAGCACTTATAACAATACTATTTATCTTAATATGTGGTGTAGGTGTTATGGCTACAAACATTAAATTAAGTAATGTAAAAATTGTTTTATCAAACAATTATGAAATGAATATATTAACAACAAAAACAAAGGTAAACGACATACTAGAAGAAAATCATATTGTAGTTTTACCAGATGAAAGAGTTGTTCCAAACCTAGATTCAGAAATATTTGAAAATAAAATAATTACAATTACAAAAACATTAGAAGAAGGGCAAGATGTTATTAAACTTGCAGAAGCAAATAGTGAGGTTTCAATAGAACAATTATTAGGAGAATATGCTCCTGTAATAGAAAAAGTTATTACAGAGAAAGTAGAAATACCATTTGAAACAGTTACAAAAGACTCTAGTAATGATGCAGATGGTGCAAGTAGAATATTAACAAAAGGTAAAAATGGTCTAAAAGAAATAACATACCGTTTAAAATTAAAAAATGATATTGAAATAGATAGAATAACTCTATTAGAAACAATTATAGAAGAACCAGTAACACAAGTTGTAGAAATAAATAAAGCAGTAGTTACTTCAAGGTCAAGTAAAGAAAGAACTATACCAAACCCTGCTAAAGATTCAGATAATATTTTAGCAAAAAGGGTGAAAGGAAAAACACCTACAGTAAAAACATTTAATACTTCTGCATACTGTTCTTGTGAAAAATGTTGTGGAAAAACAAGTGGAGTTACATCATCAGGTTCTGCTCCAACAGTATGGTCTACAGTAGCTGCTGGAAAAGCATATCCTATAGGTACTATAATATATATACCAGCATTAAAAGATAAACCAAATGGTGGATGGTTTATAGTACAAGACAGAGGTGGATCAATTACAAATAATAAAATAGATATATATATGGGAACACATACAGGGGCAATACAATATGGTAGAAAAAGCTTAGAATGCTATGTGTATATGTAAATAATGAGCAAATAGAGAAATCTCTATTTGCTTTTTTGAAGAATCGTGGTATAATACCTACACGAATGGAGGATATTATAATGAAACTTATTTCATGGAATGTAAATGGGTTAAGAGCTGTATTACAAAAAGGCTTTATGGATTTTTTCAAAAGTGTAGATGCAGATATATTTTGTATACAAGAAACAAAAATGCAAGAAGGTCAAATTGAAAAATTCGTATTAGATGGGTATACTCAATATTGGAATAGTGCAATAAAAAAGGGATACTCTGGAACAGCAATTTTTACAAAAATAAAACCAATTAATGCTACATATGGAATAGGAAAAGAAGAGCATGACAATGAAGGAAGAGTAATTACATTAGAATTTGATAAATTCTATTTAGTTAATATATATACACCAAATTCAAAAAGAGAATTAGAACGTTTAGAATATCGTATGGTATGGGAAGATGAAATAAGAAAATACCTTACTAAATTAAACAAAAAAAAGCCAGTAATAATGTGTGGAGATTTAAACGTAGCACATGAAGAAATCGACTTAAAAAATCCAAAAACAAATAGAAGAAATGCAGGTTTTACAGATGAAGAAAGAGGAAAAATGACAGAGCTTTTAAATGCAAACTTTGTAGATTCTTTTAGGTTTATATATCCAGAAAAAATAGCATATACATGGTGGTCATATATGGGAGGGGCAAGAGCAAAAGATGTAGGATGGAGAATAGATTATTTTATTGTATCAGAAGATATAAAACAAAGGATAAAAGATGCATATATTTATAAAGATATAATGGGAAGTGACCATTGCCCAGTAGGATTAGAAATACAGTAGGATTTTCAAATTATATAGATTTTTTATCAAAGATAGAGTATAATATTTATATATTAAAAACTATAGTTAAATAGGAGGAGGGTGAATATAATGACATATGAATTTGCTAGATATCCTGATGGTACAATAGGTGTATTTTCTAATATTGGAAAAAAGGAAGATGGAGAAGAATATATTCGTGTTACTTTTGAAAGGGCAATGGAATATGGATTTGATACTTATGTTATTGAATTGCCAAGTTATAATGTTGTTTTAGAAGATGGAAATTATTCAGATGAGGAAAAGAAAACATTTTTTGAAATCGTAAAAAATGGTTCTTCTTTCTTTTTTAAATATGCACGATTAGGAGGATTAGAAATTGCCTAATATTTTTGAATTAAAACGGATATAAAATATATTTTTGGACAAATGAAAATGATGAACCTATTCATGTTCATATTTCAAAAGGGAATCCAGTAGCCAATGCAACTAAAGTTTGGATAACTCAATCAGGAGGTTGTATTATTTGTCATAATAAAAGCAAGATTCCTGAAAAAGAATTAAATATTATTTGTGAGGATATTTCTTTACATTATTTTCAAATTATTGAAAAATGGAAGATAATTCATTCAGGTAATGTAAAATTTTATTGTTAAAAATTTAAATTAAGGAGTACATATGGAAAAGAAAGGGAACATATGGGGAAAATGGCTATACTGGTTTATTTTTGCAGTAGCAGTTATAGTAGTATATAAAACATTGGATAACTTTAGTGACATAACAGACTGGATAAAAGGAATATTTAATGTACTAATGCCATTTATTATTGGTATATTACTTGCATATTTATTCTATATTCCAAGTAGAAACTTAGAAAAATTATATGAAAAAACAAAATGCAAATGGGTTAGAAACAAAGCAAGAGCAATTAGTGTATTTACAGTGTACATAGTAGTACTAATACTAATCATATTAGTAATTCAATTTATAATACCAACACTTGCACGGAAGCATTGCAGACTTAGCAAATAATATAGGCACATATTATCAAAATACAATGAGTAGTTTAAAAAATATACCAGAAGATTCAGTATTAAGAAAAATCGATGTACAAGCAATTTCAGACTCATTAAACCAAATTAATTTAACAGAATATATTAATATAGAAACAATTTTCGAATATGCAAAAGGAATAATAGGATTTGCAGGAGGAATATTTGATTTCTTTGTAGCATTAATTGTATCAATATACATTTTACTAGAAAGAAGACAAATTCTAAACTTCTTAAGAAAATTAGGAGGAGCTTTATTTAAAGAAAAAACATATAAATCTATAGGAAAATATTTTTATAAAAGTAATAACATATTTTTTAAATTCCTATCAAGTCAAATTCTAGATGCAATTATAGTAGGGATATTAACGGCAATAGCTATGTCAATATTAGGTGTAAAATATGCTGTACTACTAGGATTTTTCATTGGACTATCAAATTTAATACCATATTTTGGAGCAATAGTTGGAGTAGGAATATCAATCATTATTACAATATTTACAGGAGGAATAGGAAAAGCAATATGGATGGCTATTATAGTTATAATATTACAACAAATTGATGCAAACATAATAAATCCAAAAATAGTAGGAAATTCACTAAGTATTAGTCCACTTCTTGTTATATTTGCAGTAACAATAGGAGGAGCATATTTTGGAATATTAGGAATGTTCCTTGCAGTACCAATATGTACAGTATTTAAAATAATGATAGAAGACTATATAGACTATAAAAGCAAAATGAAAATATGAAAAAATGTAGGGGCACCGTTTGCTGGGAATACATCGTAGGACATGACACCACTGTGCCCTTTTACTCCTACACTTTCATTTTCTTTATTTTCTTAATTTCAGCATCTAATTTATTTAAAATATCACATCTAACAGAATGAGCATGTTCATATTCTTCTAATACATCATGGTAATTAGAAATAGTTTCTCCTTTTTCTAATAATATATTAACACCATTTTCATAATATATTTTATCTTTTTCCTTTTTAGCTTCCTCCATTTTAGTTGCATATTTATCAATTTCATGTAATCTTTTAATATTTTCTTCTAGGTACTCTGTATACTCTTTTACACAGTATTTTTCATACTCAATATCATCAATAACAACCTTAATTAATGCCTTTAAAATTTTAGGATTAATTTTTCCATCCTTCTCTCCATGTTGTGGTGTAGCATCATCAATTAGCATAGAAATAGTATCAGAAATATCTATATGTGATTTATATTGCCTTTTACTAACAATAGCATCATATTCATCAGCAACACGAATAATTTGTCCCTCTATAGGAATGTCCTTTTTTGTTAATCCATTTGGATATCCAGAACCATCTAAACCTTCATGATGATAAATTGCACCAGCAGAATATGGTCGTAATTGCAAATCTTTCATACACATCTTATACCCAAGAGTTGTATGAGATTTCATAATTTCAAATTCTTCATCTGTTAAAGAAGAAGTCTTTTGTAAAATTTTTGGTGGAACAAATAATTTACCGATATCATGTAAATATGCACAAATAGTACAATACACAGTAAATTTATTAGAAGCATTCATATATTCACAAATACGGCAGGTTAGGTTTGCAACATTTTCACAGTGCTTTCTTGTAAAAGCATCTAAACTATCTAACATGCTAAGTTGATATCTCATTGATGCATCCAAATTATAAGACTTTAAACTAGTTTTACTATAAAAATCAAATTTATCTTCTTTCAATATAATCACCCTCTAAAACTATCATAACATGAAACAAATAGAAATGTAAACAAAAATTAATCTAAAATGTTGCTATTTTGTCGGATTTAATATATGATAGTGTAGAAGAAAATTAAACAAAATAAAGGTGGAAAAAATGCATTTAAAAAGATTAGAATTGCAAGGGTTTAAGTCATTTGCAGATAAAACCATATTAGAATTTATGCCAGGTATTACAACTGTTATTGGACCAAATGGGTCTGGAAAAAGTAATATATCTGATGCTATACGTTGGGTATTAGGAGAACAAAGTGTTAAATCCCTAAGAGGAGACAAGTCTTCTGACATTATATTTGCAGGAACCCAAAATAGGAAGTCCCTAGGTTTTGCAGAAGCATCTATTGTATTTGATAATACAGATGGAAAACTTCCTATAGAATACCAAGAAGTAACAGTTACAAGAAAAATATATAGAACAGGAGAAACAGGATATTACATAAATAAGACACCATGTCGTCTAAAAGATGTATTAGAGCTATTTATGGACACAGGGATTGGAAAAGATGGTTATAGTATTATAGGACAAGGAAAAATAGATGAAATACTAAGCAATAAATCTGAAGATAGACGTCATATTTTTGAAGAAGCAGCAGGAATCGTAAAATATAGAGTAAGAAAGCTAGAAACTGAAAAAAAATTAGAAACTACAAAACTAAATTTATTACGTATAAATGATATTTTATCTGAAATAGAAGGAACAATAGATCCACTAAAAGTACAATCAGAAAAGGCAAGAAAGTTTTTAGATTTAAGAGAAGAACTAAAACAAATAGAAATTGGACTTTTTCTATTTAATATAGATACATATAAAGAAAAACTAGAGCAAATTAAAATAGATGAAGACATTCTAGAAGGGCATAATGTACAAGCAGAAGAAAAAATGGAGCAAATAAACGAGCTAAAAGAAAAACTAAAACAAGAAATAAACAGTATTACAGATGAAATAGAAGCTATGCAAAACATAGGGTTTGAAAGTAGCAAACAAATCGAAAAAATAAACTCTGACATAAATGTATCGAAAGAAAGGATTACGAACAACAAAGAAAACTATACTCGTTTAGAAAAAGAAATTACAGAAAATGAGCAAAGAAAAAAAGAATTAGAAGAAGAAAAAGTACAAAAACTAGAAAAGAAAACAAACTTATTTAGTAACAAAGAAAAATTCCAAAAAGAATTAGAAGAGAAAGAGAAAGAATTAAATGAATTAACTAAAAAGTTATCTAAAGAAGAACTTGAAATAGAAGGAAAAAAGAAGAGCCAAGAGGAAAAAACTGATAAAAGATATGAAAAGACGGCAGAGATTAGTACAATAGATGCAAATTTAGAAAACAATAAAAAAAGAGAACAAAGTTTAAAAAACGAAATATCAAATGCTATATCTGAACTAGATAGTACACGTATAACAAAAGAAGAAATTGCAAGGACATTTCACGAAATAGAAGCTGGGAGAAACAATATAACAAAATCATTATCAGAAATAAGTGAGAAAAGAAAAGAAGCAAATGAAAAAATAAAACAATATGATACTAACTTTAAAAACCTTGAACAAGAAGAAAGGATGAAATCAGCAAGGCTTAAATTTTTAATTGAAACTGAAAAAGAAAAAGAAGGGTACACAAGAAGTGTTAAAGCATTATTATTAGATTGTGATAAAAATGCAGAGTTAAAAAATGGAATGTATGGTGCATTAAGTAGTTTAATTAAAACACCAAAAGAATATGAAACAGCAATAGAAATGGCACTAGGAGCAAGCCTTCAAAATATAGTAACTGAAAATGAAAATGATGCAAAAAAATTAGTAGAACACCTAAGAAAAAACAACTTAGGCCGAGCTACATTTTTACCAATTGCTTCTGTTTCAGGAAGGAAACTAGAAAAACTAGATCAAAAAGGAATAGATGGAGTAATAGGAATTGCTTCAGACCTTATAAAAACAGATAAAAAATATGAAAATATTATACTAAACCTATTAGGAAGAACAGTTATAGTAGACGATATGGAAAATGCCATAAAACTTGCAAAACAAAATAAATATACATTTAAAATAGTAACACTAAAAGGGGACATTATAAATCCATCAGGAGGGATTACAGGAGGTTCTGTACAAGCAAAAACAGTAAATATTTTAGGAAGAGCAAGAGAAATAGAAGACTTAGAAAAAGAGATAAAACAAATTAAGAAAAAGCTTGAAGATGAGCAAAAGAAAAAAGAAGATTATGAAGGTAGCATAGAACAAGTATTACAAGAAGTAGAAACTTTAGAAAATAAATTAAAAGATATAGATATAGTATATGCAACAGATAAGCAAAAACTAGTAACAGTAGAAGAAAATATAGAAAAACTAGAAATAAGGCTAGAAAAACTAAAAAAAGAGCAAGAAGAAATTAAAACACAAAAAGATGAGATGACATCACAAAAAGAAAAAATATTAAATGAAATTGAAACACTAAATAAGGAAATAGAAGGCTTATCATCTGAAATAGAAAAATATACAACATTAAACAAAGATAACCAAAAATACATAGATGATTTAAACTTCGACATTACAAATCTTAGAATAAGTGTATCTTCATTTGATGAAAGTGAAGCGTCAATTGATGAAATAGTTGAAAGAATTAATACAGATGTAGAAAATTGTAATACTAGTATTAATAATAAAAAGGCACAAATGGAGAGAATTAATAATGATAATGAGGAATTAGAAAACAAGATTATAGAATGTAATAATAAAATAGAAGAAATAAAGATGCAAGTTGGAAACAGCAGTAATAAAGTAGAAGACTTAAAAAATGAAAGAACAAAGAAAAATGAAAAATTATCAAAAACAGAAAAAGAAGTTACGGAGCAATTTAACATAATAGAAGATTTAAAATCACAAATTGTAAAAATCGATGTAAAGAAAACAAAATTAGAGCAAGATATTGAAGCAATTATCAATAAAATGTGGGAAGAATATGAAATTACACCAAACTTAATAGAAGAATATGAAAAACCAACTAATATATCAGAAACTACTAAAAGAGTAAATTCTTTACGAAATGAAATAAAAGACTTAGGAAGTATAAATATAGATTCTATAGAAGAGTATAAACAAACAAAGGCTAGATATGATTTTATGTGTGAACAACGTTTAGACCTAGAGAATTCAATAAATAAACTAAGAAAAGTAATTAGCGATATGACAACTATTATGAAAGAACAATTTGCAAAACAATTTAAAGCTATAAATAGAAATTTTGGAGAAGTATTTAGTGAATTATTTGGAGGAGGAAAGGCAGAACTCACATTAGTAGATCCAGAAAATATATTAGAATGTGGAATAGAAATACAAGCACAACCACCAGGAAAAAAATTACAAAACATGACACTTTTATCTGGTGGAGAAAAAGCATTTACAGCAATTGCATTATTATTTGCAATTCTTAAAATAAACCCAGCACCATTTTGTGTATTAGACGAAATAGAAGCAGCATTAGATGATGTAAATGTATATCGTTTTGCAGATTACTTAAAAAAATTTACAAAAACTACACAATTTTTAGTAATAACACACAGAAAAGGAACAATGGAAGTAGCAAATACAGTATATGGAATAACTATGCAAGAAAATGGAATATCAAAATTATTATCTATGAAATTAGGATAATAGAACACAGAGGTTGTATTATTATGCAACCTCTTAGCACACAACATGTAAAAAAATAGAAAAATTTACAAAATTTTGTAACAAATTGGTAATTATTGGACTCATATTACATGAAAGGATGAAAATGTTTGAAGCAGGATATAGAGGAAATCTATAAAGAACATATGAAAAATGTTTATAATTACATATTCTGCTTATGTAACAACAAATCTTTAGCCGAAGAAGTGACACAAGAAACATTTTACATAGCAATGAAGAGTATAAACAAATTTAGAGGTGAATGTAAAATACAAGTATGGTTGTGTCAAATTGCAAAGCACTTATTGTTTAAAGAACAAAAGAGAAAAAGTAAAATTTTGGTTATTTCTATGGATTTAGAAATAGGAGAGATAAAATCTAACATTAATGTTGAACAAGAAATCATAGAAAAAGAAGAAAAAGCCGAGTTATATAAGCAGATACAAAAGCTAGATAGTCCTACTAGAGAACTTGTATTCTTAAGGTTAACTACGGAGTTAACATTTAAAGATATTGCTCAAATACTCGGAAAGACCGAAGCATGGACACGAGTCGAATTTTACAGATGGAAAGAAAAGGTTAAAGGAGGAATGAGAAATGAAACAAAATGAGAAAAGAGATTGTAAAATAGTACAAGATTTATTACCCAACTATATTGAAAAATTAACAGATGAAGTTACAAATGAATTTATTGAGAAACACATTGCAACATGCAAAGAATGTAGAGCAATATTGAGAGACATGAATGGTGAAGTAAAATTAGAACATATTGATCAGGATAATGAAATTAAGTATTTAAAAGGAGTTAACAAAAGAGTAAAAATGACAATAGCAATTATTTCATTGATTGTGATTATAATTGCTAGTTGTGTTTCAATATATATATACAATAAATCTAAAATACAAGTAAGTAATTATACCTTCTTAAAAGCAGAGTATGTAAGAGAAGATAAAGAAAAGACGGTGGATGGAAACGTATATAGTACTCTCATAGCTGTAATTGGTCCAAATGGAAAATGTAAAAGTGTAAGAGTTGTAGAAAAAGGATATACTGAAAATGCGATACAAGAGCAATATGAAGTAATGAATGAGTTTCTAGACAAACATACAAATGTTAGTATTATTAATGATGAGCTACATTATAATACTAATGAGTGGAACGGCTTATACAAAAAAAATGTAAAAAATAATTGGAAAGAAAAATATGTAACCATTACTAATATAGAAGAAATATAAAAAAAGAGTCTTAAATGTTGAAACATTTAAGACTCTTTAAAAATTATGAAGCATTATAAATTACTATCATTAAAACTATATCAAAACCTAATATTTAGTATTGTTTAATTAATGAAATATTGTAGATTTAAGATGACACCCACGCACTTATCCAACCACCTACATCACTGCTTACTGAGTACACAATCTTATAGGTTCCTGGAATAGCGTTAGAGAACCGCATTTGTTTTGTTCCATTTCCAGTAATGTATATTTGTCCTGCACATGTTCCATCTGGACGGTAAAGAACAGTATTAATGTTAGGATTAGTTGAAAAATCATGGGTTGTAATTTGAAATGTCCCAGATCCATTTCCGTCTCCCGGTGCATCGACATAAAAATAGCCAATTGTGGGATTGGTGTATTTTGCTGAGTACCCACCAATTCCAAGTGGCATTATGCCGTCGTCCTCGCTACCATCATTTGCCTGTGGGGCAACCTCAGGAATTGATACATCTGATACGTCAATGGTATTCTCTGCTACTGCAGGCTGTGTTGGTTCTGCTGCCAAAACTGTCATGCAGTTTGTTGCAAGCATAACCATTGTTAATAAAGTTGCTAAAGTTCCTTTAATTTTTTTAACCCATACTTCGACCATAGTATTTCCTCCTTATAGGAAATTAAAAAATTGGTTAATAAGTTACTTTTGTGCTTCATAATTTCTATGATAAAGGGCATTGATAGTTCACCCTTATCATCGAAAACTCTTACGTACCCTCTTGGGATATAATTAGTTAACATAATTAGTTTACCTTTTTAATTATTCAATTATCACCTAAATGGATAGAAGTGGAAAAAGGTACAAAAAATAGACATTTTTGTAAAAAAATGAAAAAATTTTAAAAAATTTGTAACAAAACGATATAAAAAAGCCTCTTATATATTGGGGAGGAGTTTTTCTATAAAAAAAATAAAGGAGAGATAAAAATGAATCAATTAGCTATTTTAGAAAACGATGTAGAGTTTTCAAGAAAATTATTAAATTATATTATAGGTCATAATAAAAGATTGCGATTAATGAATTTATCAATAAAAGTAGAAGAAATAGTAGAAATACTAGACTTATTAGATGAAAAAGATATTTTATTATTAGACTTAAGTTTCCCAAGAATTAATATAGATAAACTAGTTACTATATTAAATCAAAAAAGAAACCATATGCCTAATATTATTGTTATAGAGGATAATTTGAACTAATGTAAAAAATTAGACAATTTAGTATATACTAGTGTAAAAAAGACATATTCGTTTAATAAAATAATCAATACTATTAATAAAATTGCAAATATGGCAGATGAACAATTTTATGAAAGAATAGTAAAAGAAGAACTAAGTAAGTTTGAAATAAATATAACAACATTGGGATATGACTATATAGTAGAAGGAATTATATTAGCATTAGAAAATCAAACATTATTAAAAGATTTACAAAACGGCTTATATGAAACTTTAGCTAAAAAGAACAATCAGCCTTGTAATTATAATATAAAGTGGGCAGTTGAGAAGTGTATTAAAGCTACTATTAGATATACAAATTCTAATATTACAAAACCATATTTTCATGTAGAAACAACAGAGAAAATAACTCCTAAATTATTTATTAGTATGATAGTATATAATTTAAAAGATAGAATGGAGCAAGAAATGGATGCATAGATTAAATAAAAAAACGACTTACTCCAACACAAATTAATAATACACCAGATAATGTACTCCATATATTTTCTGGAATATTAGAAATAGAAAAAATTTTATTACCTAATATTCTACCAATAGATAGAAAAATAAGTTGGAAAGTAGCAACTAAAATTGGAAATAAAAAAGAACTATATCCAATTATACTGCTACAAATACCAATACATAAAGAATCAATAGAAAGACATAACCCTAAATAGATAGATTCCTTCCAATCAATTCCTTTGGAATGGTCTAAATCAGAAGAAATTGGATTGCGAATAATTTTAACAGTGATTCCTAAAAAACGAATCATAAATTGATAAATTATAGGAGAAGAAATATTATTTAATGTTTCTTCTTCTCTTTTTTTTGTATTAAGAGCTTGGTAAATAATCCATAAACCCATTAAAATTAGAAAACAAGCACCAATCCATTTAGTAAAAGTTTTAGAAAATATATTACTTAACAAACTACCTAAATTAATAGATAAGTAGGTTAATAAAATAGAAATGGTAAACAATATAATCTTAGCACTTCTAAAAATTTTGATATTTCTAATACCATATGTAATACCAATACCAAGAGAATCTATACTAACAGAAAGAGCTAAAACTAAGTAAGTAATAAACATAATTTTTCACCTCATTTACATAATATGAAAGAAAAATAAAATGAGTGAATAAAAACATTGTTGAACTTTGTCGAAATGTTTTTCTTGCAAAATAGGAAAAAAGATGTATAATAATAAAGGATTAAATCTAAAAAATTAGAATTCAAGAAATTAAAATTCAAAACATCAGTGTAAAAGCAAAAGTAGACTGATTCTTAAAAAAATCAAGAAGATTCAAAAATAAAAGTAAAATATAGGAGGTAATAAAAATAAAAAGTAGTCAAATTGATAAAAGCCACATAAAACATATTGACAATATAACAAACATATATTATGATATATTTAAAAGAAAGG
>CAQDYY010000003.1 GCA_948777935.1 uncultured Clostridia bacterium
AAACTATCCTAGGGGTGGGGGTGATAAATAATTTCACCTTTTGGGGTACAGTTCAAAGAGCATCTTCAATAACGTATTTAATACAAGATAAGTTATCATTATCCTCAATAATCTCAAAAGAATAGTGATTAGCATCATCTTTAATTACATGAATAACAATTTTGCCTAAATCTTTCATGAGGCAACCCCCTTTCATCCTCTGTTTAACTAAAAAAGAATAACATAAGATATAAAGAAAACCAATATAAAGGAGAAAAAAATGGAAACAAGAATACAACATTTGCCTGACAGTAAATTACTTACGTAGACAAATGTTGTATTCTGGCAAATTTTTAGCAAATAGTATGATACATTAGTAAACAAAAAAAGTAAAATATTGCTTGCTATTTGTAGAAAAAGAAAGTATAATTACATTATAGATTACAGGGAGAAAATAAAGATGTATATAGAAAATTTAAATGAAGAAGTAAAACAATATTTCAAAATATTATCACCAGAATTTCCAAAGTGGTTATTAGAATATATAGAAACACCAGAAATGCAAAGAATTAATGGTATAAGTATGAGTTGTGGTACAGATTATTCAAGATTGTTTAATAATAAATATTGGTATTCTAACTTAGACCATAGTGTAGGAGTAGCATTAATAATATGGCACTTTACAAAAGATAAAAAGCAAACTTTAGCAGGATTATTTCATGATATAGCAACACCGACTTTTAAACATTGTATAGATTTTATGAATGGAGATTTTGAAAAGCAAGAATCTACGGAAGAAAGAACAGAACAAATATTAAAACAATCAAAAGAAATAAAGAATCTTCTAAATAGAGATAATATTAAAATGGAACAAATATCAGATTATAAAATTTATCCAATTGCAGATAATGACACTCCTAAATTAAGTGCAGATAGATTTGAATATAATTTTTCTAGTGGGTTAGTTTTTGATAGAGTATGGGAATTAAAAGATATAGAGGAGATATATAATAATGTTACTATTCTAAAGAATGAAGAGGATATTAAAGAATTAGGATTTAAAGATTGGGAAATATGTGAAAAGTACATACATATTATATCAAAATTATGGCCAGAATGGATAAGTGACAAAGATAGAACAGTTATGCAATTTTTAGCAGATATAGTAAAAAGTATGAATGTTAAAGGATATTTAACAATAAATGATTTATATACATTATCAGAACAAGAAGTAATAAATAAAATTTTAACGTGTGAAGACAAATATATTAGAGAAAACTTTATTAAATTTCAAAATGCTACAGAAATTTATGGAAGCGATACACCTGTAAAGGACAAATATTGTATAAATGTTAAAGCAAAAAGAAGATATGTAATTCCATTAGCTAAACATAACGGTTCCGTAAGTAGAATAGACAAAATATCTAAAAGAGCTGCTAACGATATACAAGAATACTTTAATATCAAACATTATAAATACACTGGATTTAATTTTGACTTTAAACCATATGAATAGAAGTAGATATAGGGAGAAACAGAAATGGATAGAGAAAATGCAATTAAATTATTAAAAAAATATAATAAAGAGGAGTTTCATATTAGGCATGCTTTTACAGTTGAGCAAGTAATGAGATATTTTGCAAGAAAATATAAAGAAGACGAGGAATTTTGGGGTATAGTAGGATTACTACATGATATAGATTATGAAATGTATCCAGATGAACACTGTAAAAAAGCACCAGAGTTATTAAAAGAAATAAACAGTAGTGATGAACTAATACATGCGGTTTGTAGTCATGGATATGGTATCTGTTCTACAATTGAACCAAGTCGTCAAATGGAGAAAATATTATTTGCAACAGATGAGTTAACAGGTTTAATATGGGCAGCTACAAAAATGAGACCATCGCAAAGCACTAAAGATATGGAATTAAAAAGTTTAAAGAAAAAATATAAAGACAAGAAATTTGCAGCAGGTTGTTCAAGAGATATAATTTCTCGTGGAGCAGAACAACTAGGATGGGAATTAGATGAATTATTAGAACAAACATTAATAGCAATGCAAGAAACAGAAGACGAAATTTCAAAAAATACTGAAATATATAAATAATAAACGCTTAGGAGGCAGATTATGGAACTAATAGCAAAAGAATTTACAGAATTAAGTACAGTAGAATTATATGAAATTTTAAAAGCAAGAGCGGAAATTTTTATGATGGAACAAAATATACACTATCAAGATATAGACAATGTTGATTATAAAAGTTTACATTGTTTCTTTATGGAGGAAAATAAAGTTATTGCATATCTTAGAGCATTTTATCAAGAAAATGATAAAGATATTGTAAGAATAGGACGAGTATTGACATTACAACATGGTAAGGGTATAGGCAAGGAACTTTTAGAAAAAAGTTTAGTAGCTATAAAAGATAAGATGAAATGCAAAAAAATTTGCATGGATGCTCAAAAACATGCAATTGGATTTTATGAGAAATTTGGATTTGAAGTTGTGTCAAAGGACTTTATAGAAGAAGGTGTAGTTCATGTTGTTATGGAACTAAACTTATAATAAAAATTACATATATAAGTTATAATTAAAGTGAAACATTTTTAAAAATTAAAAAAATGTTTCACTTTAATTGAAAAATAGTTCTCTACAATTTAAAATTAAAAGCTAAAAATTTTATATTTAAGCAACTTTTATTCCAGTATCAATTACTTCTTTTACAAAGTAATCAGAAACTTCTTCAAAATCTTTTTTCTTAATAGGATGAGGTTCTATTCTTGCATCGATATCCCAAGTCATACCCATTAAATGAGCCATACAATCATAAATATCATCAAAATCATCAGAAATAACTGCAATATCAATATCACTATCTTCATTTTCAGTACCTTTGGCATAAGAACCAAATAAAATAATGGCGGTAACATTATAATGTTTTTTAATCTCTTCTATGAATTTATTAATAGTATCCAAAATATCTTGCTTTATTGCTCTTTCAACCATTTTTGAACCTCCTCAATATTTTTTACTTGTTTAGAAGTATATTCATCAGTACATTTTACTTGAAAACTTCTTTTATAATCATCATATCGAGCACTTATGTTAAAAGTATTAATGACTTGTATTTTTTCTCTTATTTCATTTGGAATTTCTAAATTAGCTTTTTGCGAAAGTAAAATTAAGTTATGGATTTTAGGAGCAATTGGGTTTTCAGGGTTGTTTCTAGCATATAATCCTTTTAATAGTTTTTCAATTAATAAATGACCTAAAAATAAACACCAAGTATTTTTTCTATTTTTAAATAATATCTTCATTGTGTCAAAGTCACTATTAGCACTTTCAAACCAATAATTCATTAAATCTATATGATTCATATTTTAATATGCCTCCTTTTTATAAAATATTATCATAAATTCATAAAAAAATAACGTTATTAGCATCTTATACACTAATAACGTCCTTTCTTATACTGGGTTCGTATAAGACTGCTTTGGTGAGCCAGGAGGGATTCGAACCCCCGACCCCAGGCTTAGAAGGCCTGTGCTCTATCCAACTGAGCTACTGACCCATGGAATGCACTAATTATAATAGCATAAAATTAGAGAGGTGTCAATAAATCAGTTCAAAAAAGTTAAAAATTTACCAAAATTAAACAATATATAAAATCTTATTATTAGGAAAATATTTCTTCATTAAATCTTGCATATATGCAGTAGCCGTAGATTTAATTGTATCACGATATCTATATTTCCCTCTTCCACTACCAGACATCATCTCTTTATCATATAAAGAAATAGCATTAGGAAAAGCCTCCTCATTAATTTTAGTATGCACATAGCTATAAGTCATAAAAATCAACTCAAAAAATGTATCTCTTTTTACTTCATTTGATAATTTATTTGATAGTTCAATTAACAAATTCTCATAAAGTTCTTGCCAATTATCAACTAAAATAATAGGAGCAATTAAAATTCCTACTGGGTATCCAGCCACATGTAGTTTATTAATAGCAGTAATACGATTTTCAAGAGAAGAGGTTCCAAACTCTACTTTTTTGATAATTTCAGCAGGATTCATACTCATACGAACAATAACTCTTTCTTTACCATTAACATCTAAAATAGGGTCAACCATATCAAATTTAGTAGGAAAGGTTAAAAAGCCCTTATTAGAAGAAGCAAAGTTTTCAATAGTCCAGGGTAAATTATTTGTAATAGAATTTTCCAAAATTAAATCACTATTACTACCAATTTCAAAAGTTAAACTAGAAGAAGAGGTATTTGCAGTTTTTATAATCTTATCAAGCATTTGCTCACGATTTACAAACAAACGCAAATAAGCACATTTATTATAATTACAAACCAAATAGCAATACATGCACATAGCAGTACAACCAGAAGAAGTATATGGAACTAAAAAGTCAGAAACCTTATGATTTTCTACAAATTTATGAGTTTTTCTAATACCAATAATAAGATTTTGCTTCATCTTTGTAAACTCAGAATTTTGTTTACTACGCATTTCATAAATATTATTATGATTTTCAATTACAAATTTAGGTACATTTTCGTATTGTTTCATCAATTGTTTACCAAGAGGATAATTTAAAATATCACTTTCATAATAGATTGCAGATGGAATAAACATAAAAAAACCTCCTATACTAATAGTATAAGAAAATAATTAAACATTATACAAAAAACAAGCAAACCTAGCATAAACTAATTTGCTTGTAACTTATATAAAATATCGTTTACATCAAAAAAAGAAGAACCATCAGTTAAAACTATATCAAAAGATTGTCTGTAGAATGCCAAATTTTCTTTTATAGAATGTTCCAAAAAACCAAAAGATAAAACTCTATTAAAATCAATATCTTTAGCCATATCTAAATCTTCTACTAAATCACCAAAAACTAAAACATAATCCTTTGATAAAATTTTAGTTTGTAAATCCAAAGGCAAAACGGACATAGATTTATTAGAAGTATGTATCATACTATCAGAAAAACGCACCATTTTATCATTATCGAACTGAATAAAATTACTAAAAACATTAATATTTGGATAAAAGCAATTATACTTTTTTAGTAATTCAATAATAACATTACCAATTCCAGCGGATATAATAACAATAGGGACATTTAACTTATACATATAATCCAAAAATTCCTTACAACCATCATGAAACTTAGCATTACAATCATTTACACAATCTAACAAAATAGATTTAGTTAGATTGTATTTATATAACAAATCCATATTTTTATAATACCATTCACTAAGATATTTTGCTTTTACATTATTAGAAATGGAATAATCTAACTCGTAAGGATAATAAGTATCAACTAATTTCTTGGCTTCAATTCTAAAATCTTTACTCATAAACTTAGGATTTTCTAAAACTGACCACGAACCAAGACTATCCTTTGAAGTAAGAGTGCGGTCAAAATCCATTAAAACAGCAAAATTATCTTTATTTAAACAAATAGAATTTAATTTTTTTTCATTAACATATAACATTACAAGCTCCTTCTAAGGCAATACAATTTTTGGATTTTTCTTTCTTGCACGATACAATGTAATTTTATTTCCAACAACTTGTACTAAAAAAGAATTAGTAGAAGAGGCAAGACTTTCTGCAAGAAAATGATTGTCCTCTGGAGCTGTTTCCAAAACAGATAACTTAATAAGCTCACGAGCCTCCAATGCATCATCAACTTGTTTTATCAAATTATCATTTAACCCATTTTTACCAATTTGTAAAATAGCGGAGATTGAATTTGCCAATCCACGTAAATAAGCTCTTTGTTTACTAGTCATAAAAAACTCCTTTAAATTAATTTTAAACACATTATATAACGAAAGAACAAAAGATGCAATAATAAAAATTTATAATACATTTATAAAAAACTTTATCATTCCTACAATACCAAACAAAAGAAAAATAAGTGCAGATAAGGTACTCATCATACGAGAAGAAACCTTAGAACTTAAAAACTTACCAAATAAAATAGCAATAGAATCACTTATAACCATACCCAAAATAGCTCCAAAAACTAGAAAAATCTTATATTCTGGGTAACTAATGCCGTAAACCTAAAGCAGCCAAAAAAGTTTTATCACCTAGTTCACCAGTAGCAATACAAAAAGCAATCATCAAAATATAACCAATAGGTAATTTAGAAATAGTATGTAAGAATCCACCTTTAGGAGAGCAAGAAGAATCATTATTATCTTTTTTAATGAAAGTTATAACACCAAAAAATAAAAAAGAAAGATAGGTAAAAAACATAAGAATATTATGAAAAAGAGGATTTTCCAAATTACCAATGGCACTACCAAATAAAATGGCAATACCATGGCTAAAAAAAGTACCAATAGCGACACCAAATAAAATAGTATAACTCTTTAATTTTGAAGAAAAAGAAAGCACTAAAAGTTGTGTTTTGTCACCAAGCTCAGATAAAAAAATAAGAAAAAAAGCAATAAAAAAAGGATATAAAAAACTCATATAAACACCCCACCATAAAATGTTTGTTTAATAATATGATAAAATTAAAACATCTAGTACTAAAAACAAAAAACCGCAAAATTAGACATCCGTAAGAAATGTAAATTTTTTGTGAAATGCAGTAAAAATATTGAAATACAAAAAAATAAGTGATAGTATCAAAAATAATTAAAAAACAAGGAGGAATTAGGATTGATTAGTGTAAAAAATGTAACTAAAAAATACGGAAACTTTATAGCAGTAGAAGGCATAAACTTCCAAATAGAAGAAGGAGAAATAATAGGATTATTAGGTCCAAATGGAGCAGGAAAAAGTACTACAATGAATATGATAACAGGATATATAGAACCAAGCGAAGGATAAATAATAATAAATGGATATGACATACTAAAAAATCCTAATAAAGCAAAAGTGCAAATAGGTTATATGCCAGAAGGAGTACCACTATATCAAGATTTAACAGTAAAAGAATTTGTAAGTTATATGGCAGACTTAAAAAAAATATCAAAAAACGAAAAAAAGGCAAAAGTACAAGAAATACTTGAAAAGACAAATTTAACAGAAGTATCAAACAAACTAATAAAAAACATATCAAGAGGATATAAGCAAAGAGTAAGTCTTGCAGGAGCCCTAGTAACAAACCCTAAAATACTAATATTAGATGAACCAACAGTTGGGTTAGACCCAAAACAAATAACCGAAATACGTGAACTAATTAAATCCCTAGAAGGAAAGCACACAATAATACTAAGCTCACACATTCTATCAGAAGTAAGCCAAATATGTAAAAAAGTAATTATAATAAACAAAGGAAAAATAGTAGCAATAGATACACCACAAAACTTAGAAAACAAAACAAATAAAGAAAGTATAATAAAACTTATAATAGAAGATACAAAAGATAAAATTATAGAAGTTGCAAAAACAATAAATGGAATAAAACAAATAGAATTTGTAAAAGACAACGAAGATGAAACAAAAGAATACAAAATTATATGTGATGAAAACATAGATATAAGAAGAGAAATATTTAACAAATGTGCAAAAGAACAAATGACAATATTTGAACTAAAAAAATTAGAAGCAACATTAGAAGACGCATTTATGAAACTAATAGAAAACAAAAAAGAGGAGGAAAAAAACTAATGTGGGCAATAGTAAAAAAAGAAGTAAAAAGTTACTTTCTATCACCAATTGGATATGTATTTATAGGGCTATTTTTAGCCATGTGCAGTGTATTCTTTTATTTAGATATAGTACAATATGGAAGCTTGCAATTTGAAAACATGTTTTATTCAGCATCAACAATATTAACATTCATAATACCAATACTAACAATGAGAATGTTTGCAGAAGAAAGAAAAGTAGGAACAGAACAATTACTATACACATCACCAATAAGCCTAACCCAAATAGTATTAGGAAAATTCATAGCAGGATTAATAGTAGTACTAGCAACAGAACTATGTACACTATTCTATTTAATAATATTATCACTATTTGGAGCACCACATATACAAACAGCAATAGTAACACTACTAGGATTTTTCATGTTAAGCATGTCATACATATCATTTGGAATGTTTGCATCAAGTATAACAGAAAACCAAATAATAGCAGGAGTAATAACAATACGGATTTTTCATAATAACATGGTTCTTACCAAACTTTAGTACAATATTTGAACCATTATCACTAATAAACATGTTCAACAGATTTCCATCTGGATTAATAGCAATAAAAGAAATAACAACATACATCACATTTACAATATTTTTTATACTACTAACAATACTAGTACTACAAAGAAGAAAAAGTATAAAATAGAAAGGAAAAAAACCATATGAAAATAATAGAAACAATAAAGAAAAAATGGATAAAAGACACACTAACAACAATATTTATAGTAAGTATACTATTTTTGATATTCATAGGAATAAACATATTCATTAATAAATTAGACATAACAGACATAGATATCACCAAAAACCAATTATTTACGCTATCAGAAACATCAAAACAACAAGTAAAAGAAATAGAAGAAGAAATAAAAATATACTTAATAGGATTTAATGAAAACACATCATTAATAGACCTAGTAAAACAATACACGAAAACAAACGAAAAAGTACAATTAGAAACAATAGAAAACATTATGGACAGACCAGATTTAAAATCAAAATATGCAATAACAGAAGAAACACAAGCAATAATAATAGAAACAAAAGAAAACAGCAAAATACTAACAATAGATGAATTATACACATATGACTATACAACATACCAACAAATAGACATATCAGAGGAAAAAATAACGAATGCAGTTTTAGACTTAACAAAAATCGAGAGACCAAAAATTTATTTCTTAACAGGGCATAACGAATACAGCATAACAAATGGAATAAGTATGTTAAGTGCATACTTACAAAACGAAATAAATGAAGTAGAAGCATTAGATTTACTAGTAAAAGGAAACGTACCAGAAGATACAAGCCTGCTAGTAATAGCAAGTCCAGAAAAAGACTTTATGGAAAACGAAGTAGAAATATTAACCACATACATAAACAAAGGTGGAAAAATACTATGGATGAACGACCCTAAATTTATGGAAAATTCGTATCCAAACATACAAAAAATATTAGACCAATTTGGAATAACATTTGAAGAAGGAATAATACTAGAACAAAACGAAAACAAAATGGCACTACAATCACCAAACTATATAATACCAGAAATAGCAACCACAAATGCAACAAAAGACATAGCAACAGATGGAGGAATACTATTTGTAAATGCAAGTAAAATTAGCCTAAAAACAGAGGAAGAATTAGAAGCCCTAAATGTTACACCACAAATTATACTAAACTCATCAGAAACATCATTATTTAGAAAAGAAGTAAGCAACACCAGTTCATATAAAATATCATCAGATGAAGAAGGAAAATTCACATTAGGAGTAAAACTAACAAAAGAGATAAAAGAAAACGAAGAAAATACAAAAAAAGCAACACTATATGCAATATCAAACAACTTCTTTGTATCAGACTATGCAGTAACAATAGGAAATAGCAAAGTATACCCAATCACATTCTATAACAATAAAGACTATATAATAAACACAATAGCAGAGTTAACCGAAAATGAAAATGGAATATCAATAAGAAAAGACACAGGAATAGTAACATATACAGTAACAGAAGCACAAGACAAAATAATAAAAATAGCAATAACAGTATTTCCAATACTAATCATAATAATAGGAATAATAGTATGGCTATACAGAAAAAGGAAAAAGTAATAAAACAAAAACCCCCTCATAGTAATATATGGGGGGATTTTTTATTGAATATAAAAGATCATATGTAGGGGCACCGTTTGTGGGAATACCCCAAAGACATGACACCACTGTGCCCAGTATTAAGTTATGCGAAACGGAGTGAAGCTTTTATGAAACAAATACTAAAAGTAATACTAGTAATAATACGGAACAATAATAGGAGCAGGGTTTGCATCACGGAAAAGAAATATATCTATTTTTTGGGAAATATCAAATATATGGAATAATAGGAATAATAGTATCATCAGCACTAATGTCAATAATCATATATAAAGTAATCAAAATAACAAAGAATAACAAAATAGAAAACTATGAACAATTTATAGAACAGCTATATATAAACAAGACAGCAAAAGATATAATAAAAATAATAATACAAACCTTTTTACTAATATCATTTTATGTAATGGTAGCAGGATTTAGTGCATACTTTTCGCAAGAGTTACAGGTTCCATCATATATAGGAACAACAATAATAGTAATACTATGTTATATTATTTTCATGGGAAATATAGAAAGACTAACAAAAGTAAATGAAATACTAGTGCCAATACTAATAATAACAATAATAATGCTAATATTCCAAAACAAAGAAGCATATAACATGCTAGAAATAAATACAAAAGATAAATCAATTATGAAAGCTTTATGGGATGCAATACTATATACTAGCTATAACAGTATAGTATTAATACCAATACTATTACCACTCTCAAAAAAACTAAAACAAAAATTAGACATAATAGCAGTATCAATTTCATGTGGAACAATGCTAACAATACTTGCAATATCAATATTTGGACTATTACTAAAAATAAACATAGACATAAACCAGATAGAACTTCCAACAGTATATGTAGCAGGAATGATGGGAAAAGGATATAAAATAATATATGGAATAATAATACTAGTATCAATCTACACATCAGCAATATCAGCAGGATATGGATTTCTAGAAAAATATCAAAAAGCCCCAAAACAATATAAAAAAATTGCTATACTAATATGTATGATAGCATTTATAGTTGCAAATATAGGATTTACAACACTTGTAAACATATTATATCCAATATGCGGAATGTTAGGACTAATACAAATATTATTAATAATAAAAAAGGGTTGAAAAAAACAGCAAAAACTGATATAACAAAAATAGTAGGAGGAAAAGCAATGCAAATAGAAATAGATAAAGAAAAAAAGAAGAAACTACTTATAATTATTAGCATAATAATAGCAATACTAATAGTTATAATATTCTCCTTTTACATAGGGAACAAAGAATTTAGAACATTTTTAGATAGATACGTTTTAGGAAAAGAGATAACAGAAAACAATGCAGTAACAATAGACATTAGTGACCAAGAAAATGTAAGTGTGTATGCATTTGACAAATACATAACAATATTAAATAAAAACAAATTAGCATTATATACAAATACTGCAAAAAAAGAATATGAAATAGAAATAAACATAAGTGAAGCAATATATGCATCAAATAATAGATTCCTTATGGTAGCACAAAAAAATGGACAAACATTATATCAAATATCAGAAGGAAATGTCATGTGGCAAAAAGAACTAGAAGGAGATATACAAAAAGTCGATGTAAACAAAAATGGATATGTATCGGTAATAACAGCGGGAAAACTTCACAAAACAATAATAGTAACATTTAGTCCACAAGGAAAAGAACTATTTAAGACATATCTATCTAACACAACATGTATAGATACAAGCATATCAAATGATAATAAAAACCTTGCGATAGCAGAAATAAATACAACAGGAACACTAATAGAATCAAGTATAAAAATAATATCGATAGAAAAAGCACAAACAGATCCAATGAATTCAGTAATAGAAATATATCAATCACAATCTGGTCAACTAATAAAAAATATAGAATACCAAGATAAAAACTATTTAATATGTATGTATGATAATGAAATTAAACGTATATATAAAGAGCAAAATGAAACAATAGTATCATTTCCGGAAAATAAAATAACATTTGCAAATATCAAATTAAATAACTATATAATATATACAACAGAAAAAAGTAATAATACACAAGTTACATTAACAAATGTAGTAACGCAAAAAGAAAACATATATATAACAGGGGGAGCAACCAAAAGCATAAGAACACATGAAAATCATATTGCGTTAAACTTAGGAAGTGAAATACACTTTATTACGACAAATGGATGGCTAACAAAAAAATACACATCAAAAAAGGAAGTAAAAGACATAATATTAGGAGAAAAAATAGCAGGAATAATATATAAAGACAAAATAGAAGTAGTTAATCTATAGGAGGAAAAAATGGCTATAATTTTAGATTTAATTATAATTGGAATAATAGCATTAAGTACATTTTTAGGATACAAACAAGGGCTAATAAAAGTAGCCTTCAAAATAGTATCATTTTTTATTGCAATAGTTATTACATTAATACTATATAGACCAGTAACAAATCTAGTAATAAATAACACAACATGGGATGAAACAATAGAAAGTGTAATATATGAAAAACTAAGTACAACAAAAGTAGATCAAGGAGAAAAAATAAAAAAAGAAGAAACAGATTTACCAGGAATAGTAGTAAACTACATAAATGATGCAATAACAAACACAGTAGGTATGGCACAGGAAAATGTAGCAAAAGTAGTTTCAAAAGACTTAACCCAAAGCATAATACAAGTAATTGTATTAGTAGTTTTATTTGTAGTTACAAGAATACTTTTAATATTTGCAAAAGTAATATTAGATGCAGTATCAGAATTGCCAATTGTTAAACAATTTAATGAAATGGGAGGAATAATATATGGTATATTAAGAGCTAGTATAATAATATTTGGCGTATTAGCACTTGCAAGTTTTATATTACCAATGATAAACCAAATGGCAATACTAGAATGGATAAACAGCAGCATACTTACTAAGTTTCTATATAATCATAACATTATCCTAATGCTATTCTTCTAAATATGTTAAGGTTTTCTTAAGTTAGTTACTGGATAATGGTTTTTGATGAAAAAATCTTCGAAGACCTTGCTACAAAGCATTTGTAGGGGCGATTTTAATCGCCCGCAAATATAGCATTTTCTAAAAAATAAATCATATAGCGAAGCCTTTGGAGAACGGGAGATCAAGATCTCCCCTACATTTTCTCTATTGTTCCGGTTTAGCATTCTAGTTAATTATTATCCAGTAACCATTCTGATTGTTCTTTAGTATGATTTTCTTGAACAATTATAAAATTTATGATATATTTTAAAAAAATAATAAAGGTAGGTATATTATGGAAAAAAATTTAATTTAAAGATTTTTATTAGAAACCGTAAAAGAAGCTTATATACAAATTAAAAATATTGAAAAAGAAGTTTCAATTAAGGGTAGTAGAGATTTTGTAACTAATTGTGATTTATTAATAGAAAAATATATAATTGAAAAAATGAAAAAAGAATTTCCAGATATTGAAATTTTAAGCGAAGAGTTTAATTTTGATAAAGAAAAAACAAATAGATATTTTGTTATTGACCCAATAGATGGAACGATAAACTTTGCAAGTGGATTAGATATTTGGGGAATACAAGTTGCTTATGTTGAAAATGAGAATACATTAGCCAGTTGCTTATATTTTCCTAAATTAGATTTATTATTAAGTTCTACAGATAAAGGTGGAACTTTTATCAATGGAAAGAAAGTAAAAGTAAAAGAATATGAAAATTTAGATAATAGTCTAGTTGCATTTGATTTTTCGAGAGCTAATGAAAAGAATTATATTTTATATCAAGAAGTAAGTAAAAAAATTATGAGAGTAAGAGAGTTTGGAGCAGCTTGTTATGGATTTTCTATGGTAGCGAATGGTAGTATAGATGGATATTGTATCTTACAAAATACACCTTGGGATATAGAGCCGGGATTATTGGCTTGTATTGAATCAGGAGCAAAAGTTTACAGAGACAATTTTTGCACAATAGTTGCTAATAGTAATGCTATTATAGATTTGATTATAAACTCAATACAAATTGCATTTAAAGACGGTTTAAAATATTAAAAATAAAAGAAAAATAGTAACAATTCTCCGAGTTCAATACAATTAAATGGGCTTTTCTGCTACTCTTCGTAGATTTCTTTTAGTAAGGCTAAACTATAACATTAAAGTTTTCTTAAGTTAATAAAAACTAGCCCAAATTTATTGATATTTTAGCCAAAATTTGATATACTAGAAAACATAAAAATATATGGGAGTGGGAATATGAAAAAAACAGAAGAACCAAAACAAGAAAAAAGAAATATAAAAAAAGATAAACCAGTAAAAAAAGAAAAAAAGAAAAAAAGCAAAGCATGGAAAATATTTAGATTATTTATAATATTAATAGTAATTTCATTACTAGTATTTGCAGGTGTTTTTACATACAAAGTAGCAAAAAATGGATGGGGACTACAAGGCTTTATGGCAGCAGCAATGGGACATGATGAAAACACACTAAAAGACTTAGAACCAATCACATTTTTACTAGTAGGAATTAGCGGATGTGAAGAAGACTATAAACTAGCAGACACAATAATGGTATGTTCATATAACCCTAAAACACAAAAAGCATCCTTACTATCAATTCCAAGAGATACGTATGTTGGAAAAGACAAAACAAAAGCATCAGCAAGTTATAAAATAAATTCTGTATATAGAAATGGAGAAAATATAAATGGAATGGTAAAAGCCATAGAAAATATAACAGGATTAGAAATAGATAACTATCTTATAATAGATACAGATGCACTAGTTCAATTAGTAGATGCGCTAGGTGGAGTAAAATTCAATGTTCCAATAAATATGGATTATGATGATCCTACACAAAATTTGCATATACACTTAAAAGCAGGACAACAAACATTAACGGGAGACCAAGCAGAAGGACTTGTAAGATTTAGACATAACAATAATGGAACGACATATTCTACAGAATATGGAGATAATGACATTGGAAGAATGAGAACACAAAGAGAATTTATCACAGAAGTAATGAAACAAACATTAAAGCCAGAGAACATATTAAAAATAAATAAGATAGCAGAAATTGCATTTAATAATATACAAACTAACATGACATTTAGCACAATAAAAGACTATATACCATATGCAGTAAGTTTTAATACAGAAAACCTAAAAACAGGAGTATTACCAGGAATACCAGAATTATGCAATAAAGTATATATATATACAGTAAACAAAAAACAAACAAAAACAATAGTAGAAGAATTATTTGGAGAAGAAGAGGAAACACTAGTAGATGGAAACACAAATATAATAAATAACACAATTTCTTCATCGAATAAGAAAAGTAAATAAAACAAAGGAGGGCGACATGGAATTATTAGATAAAATCATAAGACTATTAGAAGATAAAAAAGCAATAGACTTAAAAACAATGAATATAAAAGAACAAAGCACATTAGCAGATTACTTTATTATAGTAAGTGGAACATCAAATACACATATAAAAGCATTAGCAGACAATGTAGAAGTAGAGTTAAAAAAAGAAAACATATATCCAAACAAAATAGAAGGATACAATACAGAATGGATACTAATGGATTATGGAGATATAGTAGTGCATATATTTACTGAAAAAGAAAGACAAAACTACAATATAGAAGAACTATATGAAAGAAACAAATAGAAAATTATGTAGGAGCAGATTCCATATCTGCCCCTACTCATATTTAATTATAGTCAAACCTATAATAATAAGAACCGAGAAGATCTAGAAGAATTAGAGGTCTTCTTTTTCTTCTTCTTTGATTTCTTTTTCCTACGATTACTCCTATTCAAAAAACACTTCAAAATATACAAAACAAAAATAACAAGAGCTATTTTAATAACAATAGAAAAAGTAGAATTTGCTAAAACATCTTGACCTGCAATTAAATTTGTAGTATAGTTAATGCCACAGGAAGAATAGCAAACAGTACCAATTATACTTCCCTTAGAAATAGGAGCTCTTAAATTATCATCCAAATGTACTTCTGGTGAGAAATCTGTAGGAACAGTATTAGCATTTACCAAAGCACGAATGTCAGTTGCATATAAAACATTTAAACTTTTTGTATCTTTAGAAGCATTTCTTGGAGAAACAACCTTAAAAACATCATTAGACTTACACAAAGTTTCATACTTATAATTTCCAAAACCATAATTAAACAGAGAAATACAATCATCAAACTTATTAGTATCAGTAGTTAAGTCACTGTCAGCACCCATAATTACGCAAATAAGTTCCATATCGTCCCTTTTAGCACTTGCAACAATACAATTTCCAGCAGCATCAGTAAAACCTGTCTTTATACCAGTAGAATACTTATAATATTGACCACTTTTCTCATTTATTAAACGATTTGTATTAACAAAAACACGATTATCCTTATCATATTTATTAGTAGTAGGTAAAGTATATTTAACAGTACAAACAAGCTTACGGAAAGTATCGTTTTGCATAGCATACCTACCAATCAAAGCCAAATCATAAGCAGTAGAATAATGATTTTCATTATGAACACCATTAGGGTTTACGAAATTCGTATTTTCACAACCAATTTCCCTAGCCTTAGTATTCATCATACTAGCAAAACTCTCTACAGAACCCGCAATATCTTCAGCAATTACATTAGCAGCATCATTAGCAGAAGGAATTAGCAAAACATTAAGTAATTGTTTTATAGTAAGAACTTCATCTGGTTGTAAATTTGCATGGCTATACCCAGAAGGAACTGTAGAAATAGCATTATAGCTAACAGTTGCAGTATCAGATAAACTCCTATGTTCTAAAGCTAAAATAGCAGTCATAATTTTAGTTGTACTTGCAGGGAATCTTTTCTCTTTTGCATTTTTCTCATATAAAATCTTACCAGTACCGAGAATCCATAAGAAGAGCAACAGGAGCATTTACAGTAGGCTTATTCTCAGCTCCAAAGCTTAAAGTAAAAGGTAAAAACAAATATGTTACAACAAAAGACAAGATAAAACAAGATAAAAATTTCTTTAGTTTCATAAAACACCATCCATATTAAAAAGTATTGTTAATATCTTATATGAAATTGACACAAATTTCAATGATTATTAAAAAAATTAATAAAATAAAAGTTATAGTTCAGACTTATTTTATAAGAACTTACGAAGCTTTGCAAGAGAGCCCCTTTAATAAGGGGGCTAGCGCCGATAGGCGACTGGGGGTTCTTAAAAAAACATTTAGAAGAACCCTCCGTCAGTGCTTCGCACTGCCACCCTTGTTAAAGGAGGTTTCTTGTATGCCTTCGCAGATATTCTTATTTGCTATAGTCTGAACAGTAATAAAATAAAAAAGGAGGAATTAAAATGATAGGACTAGACAAAAAACAAATCATAATAGGAGGAGCAATAATAGTAGTAATAGTAGGAATTATAGTGTACTACTTTTACTCAAATATGCAAAAAGAGGAGGAAATAATAGAAATAGAAGAAGAAAACACAATACAAGAAAATAAGCAAATAGATAAAGTAGAAGAAGAGCAAATCATAGTACATATAGCAGGAGAAGTAAAAAAAGAAGGAATTATAAAAACAAAAGAAGGAGCAAGAATAGCAGACATAATAGAACAAGCGGGAGGATTAAATGAAGAAGCAGACATTACAGACATAAACTTGGCATATCCAGTAGAAGATGGACAAAAAATAATTATACCCAAAAGAGGACAAGAACCAAATGAATACAAAATAGAAGAAAGCACAAACAATAGTGAAAACAATATAAAAACAACAAACAAAAAAATAAACATAAACAAAGCAACACAAGAAGAACTACAAACATTACAAGGAATACGGAGAAGCGACAGCACAAAAAATAATAGATTATAGAAAAGAAAACCGGAAACTTCAAGCAAATAGAGGACTTAAAAGAAGTACCAGGAATAGGTGATGCAAAATTTGAAGCGATTAAGGAAAATGTAAATGTAAAATAATACAGTATCATTATATATCAATTAACATGCTACTTGCAAAAAAAGAAAAATAAATGTATAATTTATTAGTAGAATAGATAATAGGAGGAAAAGTATGAAAGTTTTATCAATAAAAGAAGCAATTGAGAAGAAGTTACTAAATGATATTGGAGGATTAAGCCTAAACGAAGATGCTAAAAAAATGCAAACAATAGACAAAGAAGAATTAGAAGAAACAATAAAAAGTATGTTAAAAGATGTAATAGAGCCATCTATAGTTGTTTCAAGTGATGAGAAAGAGATATTTTGTGTAACTGCAGAAAGAGAAGGAAATAGCTCTAGAAATTTTTTTGAAACTCCAGAAAAAATTACACAACAATATATATATCCCAAAGTGTATACACAAGATAATACACCAGTTTTAATAATGGGGCAAAAACTTGGAAACAAATGTAGTACTATACCAATAGTTCAAGATAATAAAAATGACGACATACAAGAATTTACTCTTAAAATAAAAACTGCAAAAGGGGCAATAGATGAAACATTTTGCGAAAATGATTCATTGCAAGAAAGTAAACAAGATGATAATATAGAAATGGAAGAAACAGAAGTTGTACATAAGTTAGAAAAACCAATAGAAGTATCTTATGAAAATGGAGAATTACTATTAAAAGGGCAAAATATAGAAATACCAGATGATGATATAGTAATTATAGATAAGGATAATTTTATTAATTATACATATAGTATAATGTTGGAAGATGGAAGGCAATCTAATTTAACATTTGGATATAATGCAATTCCAAGAGAAGACATGTTTTGCAAAGACATTGTAAATGAAATAAATACAATAAAAACAGAAGGTATTGGTAATGTAAAAGAAGATTCAGTAAAATGTGTTGGATATGATGACATATATGAAAAATATCATGAAAGTACACCCAAAAAAATTGAAATAATAGAACCTGAAGATGAAGAACTAAAAAAACTATTAGAAGAAGACAAACAATTAGATACAGAAATAAAAGAAGCGCAAGAACTGTTACAACAAAAAGATAGAGGAACAATGCAAATATAATATGTAAAAGGAGATAAAAAGTGAAAAAAGCAGAAGAAGAAAGTGGAAAAATGATTATATGGCATCAAAGCATTTTTACTAAAATAAAAGAAATCTTTAAAAAATTATTTAGGAAAAATAATAAAACACAAGAACAACAAATTTACCATCAAAGTATAGATATACAAGAAGCAAATTTTAAAGAAATATTAAAAGTGGACATGAGAATAGAAGAATTACAAAGAAAATTAAAAAACGGACAAATTGATTTAAAAGATATAGAAAGATTAGATAAAAAGAAAATAATAGAATTATATAAAAAGCAAATTACACAAAAAAAGAACAAATTAGATCAGTTAAAAAAAAGAATAAGTATATAAAAAGTTATAATAGTTGGGGTAGAAACTTTAAAGTTTTGTACCCCAACTATTATAACTTTTATCCATATTTTAGAGTTAGGTTTTGTTTAGCATTAAATATTTATTTTAATTCATCAGGCAAATGCTGCAAAGCAAACTCACAAGCAGAACATACAAAACCATTAAAACTATACTGTTTTACACTCTTACCTTGGTTAGCTTTTTCAACAACTTTAATTATAGAATCGTTTAGTTCCTCTGAAAAACGAATAGATTTTATAATATTACTTTCTCTAGATTTTTGTAGATTAAACGTTTCCATTTTATACTCCTCGTAAAATTTCAATTTATAACTTTATAACATATATATATTTCAAAAAAATATAACATACTTGTATTACATTTTTTGAAAACAGTATTGATTATCACAATTTTGTAAGATATAATAAAAGCATACACAATAGTGCATGCTCAATTATCATCAAGATTATTTGGATTAAATATTTTAGAGTTATAAAAATCTGCAAGAGTAATTCCAAAACCAATACAAATATAGTAAATAGTTTGCATATTAGGAGCATTACATTTTCCTTTTAAAATACTTCTAATAGTAGATTCGTTTAATCCAGATTTAGTTGCCAACATATTTACATTTAAACCATTACATAATAATAAATCTTCAATTCTCTTTTTTATTGCAAAAGATAGTGTCATTTTTATATCACCAATATTAGGATAACAAAAACTTTTATTAAATATACGCGAAAAAACGCGCATTAAATTGAATGATAATACGAAAGATGAGGGATTATATGAAATGAAATTAAATAATAAGATTAAATTTGTAAGTAAATTATTAGAAAATCTAGATAAAAAAAAGAGCTTAAAAAAATTAAATAAAATTCAAAAAAATTTAAGAAGATTGTCTTTATATATGTTATGTGAGAGGAATGGTGAAAAAATGAACATTTTAGAAAAAAAATATGATATAGAAAAAACGAAAAAGATGATATATGATTTTTTTAAAGTGTTTTTGCATTATTAATAGATTGAATCATAATCTTCTTTTTTAAGACTTCGAAAACTTAGTTTTAATTTGTACATGTTCCTATTTTCGTCACTTTTTCACAATAAACAAAACTTTTTCACAATAAACAAAAAAATAGCAAGCCGTAAAACACTTGCTATTTATGGTTGCGAGGGGTAGACTCGAACTACCGACCTTTGGGTTATGAGCCCAACGAGCATATTTTTCAAACTGCTTATTTCAATAGGGTTTGCTAAGATATTTTATTATCTTCCCTAATTTTTCCCTAATTGTTAAAAGATTACAACCTAAGTATTCCCCGCTAATGTTATAGTTATTTTATCAGTAAAACTGGAATATGTCAAGACCAATTATGCAGGTATTTTCCTTTTGATAGTTCTTTTTGCTATATATCTTTTTGCATTTTCTTTTTGAACATTATTATCAATATTTGTATCTGCAATTTTTTCAGCACTTGTTGTTTCTTCTTTTTGTTCTTTTAATTGTTCTTCTCTTTCTCTTAGTTTAGCCTCTACTAATAATTCAAAATTCTTTTTCATATTATCAATAGCCTTTTGTCTTAATTTTGGATCTTTTATAGTTTCTTCTGTTATATTCATAACATCATCTAAACTCTTTTGAATAGTATCTGTTAAATAAGTATTGTATTTTAGTATTTGATTATTCTTTGTTTGTCTTAATACATGAGAGTATGTGTTTGCAGTCAATTTGTAATCTGCATGTCCTAAAAATGTTTGTAGTGTTTTCATATCAACACCAGCCTCTAGGCAACGAGTTGCAAATGTGTGTCTTAGTTCGTGTACTGTAATGTGTTTGGTATATCCATATTTGTCTAAAACATAATGTAATCTATGTCTTAGATAATCTGCTGTAATATTATTTCCGTTTTTAGTTTTAAACATACTTTCATTGTCTAAAATACTTTCATCTGTTATCCCTAATTGTTTCATTACTTCAGCTTTGTAATTTTCTAATGCTACTTTTAATATAGGCATAACTGGTACTATTCTATTACTTGTTTCAGATTTTAGTTCAGTATATTTTCTTTCTGCTCTAACTTTATTCAAGTCATCATCATAAATATCTATGATTTGAAATCCTCTCTCTACATGTATTCCATTTACAATGTCATCTAAGTCTTTCCATAAAAATCCTGATAATTCACTTGCTCTAACACCTAAAACAAATAATGTTAAGAAAGCTATTCCATTATATTCTGATAATAAGATATTTGTAACTGCTAGTTGTTCTTCTACACTTAGTATTTCTTTTTCTTTTGGTGCTGGTTTTTTAGGGTATTTTGGTTTCTTTACTGGATTTGTTGGTATTAATTCCATTTCCTCCTCAGCATCAGCAAAAATCATTCTTAATATCTTTACAGTATCTTTAATTGTTTTTAAAGATAAGAAATCTTTTGATTGTTTCCCCTTTGTAGTGGATAAGTGGTTTATGAATAATTGTATATCATGTTTAGTGATTTCTTGAATTTTACGATTTTTAAAATAAGGTCTAATATATGAGTTGATTTTAGATATATATCCTGCTAAAGTGGATTCTGCAATAGTTAATCTTTTATAATCTTTTACCCATATTTTAATCCATTCTTCTAATATTACCTCAGACTGTTTTATTCTTAAATAAGCATACTTTTTTTCTTTTTCTTCGTAAAACTTTTTTAATGCTTTGGCTTTATCTCTAGCCTCTCTTTCAGTATCACCACTTACTGATTTCTGAACAGAACGACCATTTATCTTTACTGATATTCTGCCTTCCCATTTGTTACCTTTTTTTCTAAAGTTACCTTCACCATTTTTCTTTCTAGTTCCTTTATTTTTATCTTGATCATTATTTATATTCTGTTTTACCATTAAATTTTTCCTCCCTCCAATTAAGGAAAAACAGAATAAGTCAAAATATAATGATTTTCCTTAATTATAACGTGCTCAAAAAAATAAGTCAGCCCCAGGAGCAAAAAAATAATGATAGATACTAAAAATATCTACCACTATTCTTATCAAACCATTCTTGTAACCTCAATTTATTAATTACAATTCTTCGTTTGAACTTTATACAAGGGAATCCTTTTACATGAGTTAATTCTGACATTAATTTCTCATTAATTCCCATTAATCTACTTGCCTCTTTTATATTCAGACCAATTTTTTCATCTGTAGAAACCACCTTTTACACTCCTATCTATAAAAAACATTATTTTAACCTTTTATCTTAGCTGCTATATATCATAATCATCTTTATCCATAAGTTCTTCATATACTTTCATTGTTTTCTTTGTATCTTCTGCTCTATGTCCCATAATTAAACATATTTTTTCTCTAAGTTTTTCCTTTGCCTCTCTTTCTGTTTCTCCAAAAGCATGTATAACTCTTTTATTATTAAATTTATCATTACAGAAAGCTCTTGCTACATACTTTCCATCTCTTATCTGTCTTAAAAATCTATTTCCATAAGCGAATCTTCTACTTAATGTATAAAAATAAGTATTTTCATCTAATTTAATTAGACTTTTTTCTTCATTTATTCTACATTTGCTATATTGAATAATATCCCTCTTTATGAAATCTAATAAATCTTCTTTATTAAGTGTAGTATAGGGCATTAATTGAAGTTGATTAATTTTGGCATCACGTACAAATATTTTAAATCTATCATTGTAATTAATAAGAAAAATATCATTATTTTCATTATTAAATCTGCTTAATATAGAAGAATATGCTATTATCTCTTCATCTGTTAATTTAGGTAAAATACTATCATTAAATTTATCTTCATCTATAATTTTATAAGCAAAAGTATTTTTCCAAGATTCATATTCTTCTAGATCCTCTATAGTGTTATTATCTTGTAATTCTTTAATATCTCTTTCTGTAATCTCTATCAAATTTTTTTTAAACCAGTTACCCTTTATTTTTATATAAATATCATAATCTGACTTTTCTTCTGAATTAGCTCGTATATAGTATTTTTCGATAAGTGCTTTAAATTTAGGCACTAAATGTACCTGTTCTTTTTTTAAACTTTCCAATGCAATAAAATCATCAGCAGTTATGTTTTCTCCTAGTTTTTCCTCACATAATTTTTTGAAATTATCAATATTTAAAACAACATATATTTTCATATCTCCCATAAAAATCCCTCAATTCCATTTGATCTTTTTAGGTACAGCATAAGAAGTTTTGTTTTTAAATTCTTCTTTTAGTCTGTATTCCTTTGTTTTTTGATGAAATTCATAGATACTACTGTTCCAGTTTCTAAAAGCTCGATTATTAATTGTTCTCTTTCCAGACAATTCACAACTTGCTTGATTGTGCGAATAATCTAAAATAGCTTTTTCATCTCTATTTCCAATAGTTTGTGATTTTCTTTTTTTCTTCATAAATTGTTTTGTAAATTCTTTGTTTTTTAATTTATTTTCATTTATTCTTTTTGCTTTTTCATCTATATAATTTTCATTTTTTCTAACAATTCTACTAACTTGACTAATAGAAATGTTAACTACTTTTGAAATCTCTGAAAATGTCATTTTACTGTAAAAGTATAATTTATAAATTTCTTCATTTCTGTTGAACTTACTTTTATTCAATTCCATACCTCCAAAATGCAAAAATCTACTAACACTTTTTTGACATGACAATCCATATAGATAACTACAGAAATCACTTTAATCCTTCTGTAAGATAATCTATATAGTTTGTAAAATCCTTTCCATGTAAATCTGATAATCTTGGTGTATGATAAACTTTTTTTCTAGTTTTAATTTTCAACCTTTTAAAACGAATTGTATTAATTATTGCTAAAACATTTAAAATTGCACAACAAATTATTAAAAATGATATAAATATTTTCATAATTCTGTTAATTCCAAATTGTTCAAAATATTTGTAGCCATTTCTTTGATTTTTCTTTTGTCATATACATAGTACATAAGCCAAATTGTATCTGCTAGTTTTTTTGCTGTCATTTTCGTTTTATTTATTCTACATTCTTTTCGCAAATGTTCAAAAGCAATAACAGCATAACAAATAAATAGTTTAAAACACATTGGAACTTACCTCACTTTCTTTTTAAATTTGAGTTGTTATTTTTCCCCTCTACTAGATAAGTTCCAATATAAAACCAAAATGGGAAAGTTTTTTAAAATTTTTTTAATTTTTTTCTTTTTTTCTATTTTTAGTAAGTGCTTTACATATTTGCATTTTTATTTCTTGCTCGCAATCTTCTTTATATTTTCCCAGTTTTGATGCTTTTGACTTAATTATATTTTCAAAGTCAATTAGTATTTTGCTAACTTCATCATTAGTTAAATTGTAATTATTAAATTTATTATCTTCCATTTTTTAAATTCTCCTTTACATCACTTACTTTCTTTTTGAATGAATTAACCCTATTACAAATTGTTCTTCTATTTACATCTAGCAAAAATGCAATTTGATTAACCTGATACTTTTTCAGATATAATAAAAACACCACTAACTTTTCATTAAAAGTCAATGGTGTTATAAACATAGAAAGTCCCAATTCTACTGCTATATTTTCTAATGTATCAACAATTTCTTTCATTTCATCTTTAGAGTAAGGTTTTGAGGCACAAATATCGCTTAGTATTTTTGTTTCAAGTTTTTTATTAACAAAGTTGTATTTATCTTCTGTTGCCAACAGCTCCTCTGGAAAATCATCATCATCTATAGAGATGCTTTCTTTTTCTAATTTATTTGTTTTTCTAAAATATTTCAGAATGGTTTTGTTTATTATTCCATAAATATATCTTTCCTCCTCATCAGATAAAGAATCTTTTAAATAGTCTTTCATAGACATAACCTCCAAATTTCTAAATTAGAAACTTGTCCTAATTGAAATTTTGAAGTTAGGCCCAAAATAAATAAAAAACTACCCTCCTTTAATACAAACAATTTGCCTACTAATAAAACTCTATGTCATATAATTGGTACGAATAAAGAGTGGAATTATTAGTTTAATTGAATTTTATTATCACTACAAAATCCAACAGACAAATTTCAAGGAGATTATACATATAAGTATTTAAAATGTCTGTCGCAATATGTAACTATCTTCCATTTTTTTGTAAAATTCCTTCAATGTATTTATAATACTAGCTTTTATAATAGTTTTTTTATAAAATTTGAGGAAAATATAAGAAATATGCTTTACGAAAAATAGCAAAAAGACAATAAAAATAAGAGAAAAAATCGTAAAATTGGAAGTTTGATAATTAGAATTAAAATTCGTGTAAGTATATGGAATAATTATTGATAATATGCTATAATGATAGCGATAAATAGTAATTTGTAAAGGAGGTATTTATGGGAATAGAACATTCGCAAAATTATTTACATAGTAAACAACTTGTAGCGACTTTGTTATCAAAGAGTAATATTTGTAACGACGATATTATAATTGAGATAGGTCCTGGAAAAGGAATTATTACCATTGAACTTGCAAAAAAAAGCAAGCAAGTTATAGCAATAGAGTTTGATGCGAAATTAGCGAAAACTTTATCTGAAAAGTATAAAGAATCTAAAAAAGTTCAAATAATAGAGATGGATTTTTTAAAATATAAAATATCAGTAAAAGAACCATATAAAGTATGTGCAAATATTCCATTTAACATAACTGCTGATATTGTGAAAAAGGTATTTGAAGCCGATAATCCTCCTGAAGATATATATTTCATAATGCAGTATGAGGCTTTTCTCAGGTATTCTGGACAGCCCTTTTATAACGAAAGTTTGAGGTCTCTTTTATACAAACCTTGGTTTTCCGCTGAATTGATTTATGAGTTTAAACCATCAGATTTTTATCCTGTGCCAAATGCACGAATATGTTTTGCTCACTTTCAAAGAAAAACATCTGCTGATGTTGAGGATGCGATAGACTATAGAAATTTTCTGTCATATATATTTTTAGCATCTGGAAATACTTTCAAAGATAAAACAAAAAAATTGTTTACTTATGAGCAACAAAAACGCATTTGCAAGTTTTTAAAAATTAAATTAGAGTCAACGCTTACTGAAATCTCATACGATGGATGGCTGTACCTATATGATGTTTTTCTTAAATTTGTTTCCAACGAAAAAAAAGCTATTATATTAAATGCTGAACAAGACATGAAAAACAATCAAAACAAGATTCAAAAAAAACATCGAAATCGTAATCATGGTTATTGGAAATTTGAAGCTAAGCGCCAAAAAAAATTAAAATTTGAAAATGGAAAATAAGAATTTTATCAGTAGCTATATTTCAAATTTCTATATTATTAGCAATAGTGTAAACAAAAAAGTTGACAGAAAAAAGTAATAAGTAAATCATAAATTACAATTTTATAGTTATTGATTTATAGTAATTTACCGAAAAGATTGTCAGTAATGACAGTCTTTTTTGTACGACAAGCAGTTATACAAATAGATTAGTTCAGTGCAACTAATCTATTTTTTATAAGAATTATAAACGAATTAAATGCAATTATTTTTTTATTATTTATTGACATTTAATTATAACTACTATAAAATATAGTAGTATAGTTTGTAGTAGAAAGAAGGGCTTAAATATATGAAAAATTATGACAACTATTTTCTTCCTGTAGATAATATGGAAGAAGCAAAAAGATATTATGAGGAAATATTGGGGTTAAAAAAGAAATTTGATTTTTCTGATAAGGGAATGGTTGCTTATAATATTGGAAATGAAGAACCTGCAATAATTTTAAAAGACAAAAATAAATTTGAGAATTTAAAGCCTACAATATGGTTTGAAGTAGAAGATGTTGCAATCTTCTATAAAGAAATGTTGAATAATGGTATAAAATTTTTGAGTGAGCCTTTTAAAATTGGAACTGGTAATGCAGTCGAGTTTGAAGATCCATTTGGAAATAGACTTGGCGTTACAGATTATATTAAGTAAGGAGTAGAGATTATGTCAAATATAGATTTGGTATTATTAGGACTTATTAAACAAAAATCACAAAGTGCTTATGATATTAAAAAAAATATAGAATATCGTAATATACCAAGATGGGTAAGAATTAGTGAACAGTCTATTTATAAGAAAGTATTACAATTAGAATCAAAAGAATATATTGTTAGCCATAAAGAGAAAGAGGGAAATATGCCAGATAAAGCAGTATATACTATTACTGACAAAGGTAATGATTATTTTAATAGACTTATGAATGATATTTCAAATTATGATGTTAGTCTATATTCGGATTTTAATATTATTATTACGAATTTAGATTTAGTAGATGATGAACAAAAAAAGATTCTTGTTTCTAATATAAAATCAAAGATATTAGAATTAAAAGAATTGCTAAATGAAAGACAATCTCATAGACAACATATTCCTAATGTTGGAAAACAAATGTTCAAACAACAATTAGCATTAGTAGAAACATTAGAAAAGTGGATAATTGATTTTGAGAATAGTTTAAAAGGACAAAATTAGCAAATATTGATTTTAAGTTAAAAGATAAATTTGTAGGGAGGGAAATTCAATGAAAATAATCAACATTGGTATTCTTGCTCATGTAGATGCAGGAAAGACGACTTTAACGGAAAGTCTGCTTTATACAAGTGGAGCGATTTTAGAATTAGGCAGTGTAGATAAGGGAACAACAAGGACAGATACTATGTTTTTAGAACGTCAGCGTGGAATCACAATTCAGGCAGCAGTTACTTCTTTTAATTGGAATGACTACAAAATCAATATTGTAGATACTCCTGGACATACAGATTTTATAACAGAAGTGTATCGTTCCTTATCTGTTCTTGATGGAGCTATTTTAGTAATTTCTGCTAAAGATGGTGTACAAGCACAAACAAGAATACTATTCCATGCACTTCAAAAAATGAATATACCAACAATTATTTTTATAAATAAAATAGATCAGTATGGAATTAACTTAAATAATATTTATCAAAATATCAAAGAAAAACTTTCAAATGATATTATTGTTATGCAAAATGTAACATTAACTCCAGAAATATCAATTAAAAATATCATTGATTTAGATGAATGGGATCCTGTAATTTCCAAAAATGATAAACTTTTAAAAAAATATATTGCAGGAGAAAAATTGACTATACAGGAATTAACGCAGGAAGAATATAGGTGTGTTAAAAAAGGTTCGTTGTTTCCTATATACCATGGAAGTGCTAAAAATAATATAGGAACTCAACAACTCATTGAAGCTATTTCAAATCTTTTTTGTCCTGAAATGAATAAGAATTATTCAGAACTATGTGGAAGAGTTTTTAAAATTGAATATACAGACCATAAGCAAAGATTAGTTTATTTGCGTCTTTACAGTGGAACATTACACTTACGAGATACAATTGTATTGTCAGAAAAAAAGAAAGTGAAACTTACAGAAATATATATTCCTTCAAATGGAGAAATGATACAGACAGAAATAGTTTGTTCTGGAGATATTTTTATAATACCTAACAATACATTAAGATTGAACGATATTATAGGAAATGAAAAGATTTTGCCATGCAATGTATGGAATGACAAGCCTGTACCAATGCTACGAACAAGAATTGAACCGATAAAAATAGAAGAGAGAGAAAAATTATTGGATGCTCTTACAGAAATTGCAGATACTGATCCTCTTTTACGTTATTGTGTTGATACGATAACACATGAAATCGTCATTTCTTTTTTAGGAACAGTGCAGTTAGAAGTTATCTGTTCTCTGTTGATTGAAAAATATCACATAAACATAAGAATCGAAGATCCAACCGTAATTTATTTGGAAAAGCCATTACAAAAGGCAGATTATACTATTCATATTGAAGTACCACCAAATCCATTTTGGGCATCAATTGGATTATCAATAACTCCACTTCCAATTGGCAGTGGAATACAGTACGAAAGCAAAGTTTCACTCGGTTATTTAAATCAAAGTTTCCAAAATGCAGTAAGAGAAGGTATTAATTATGGACTGGAGCAAGGTTTGTATGGCTGGGAAGTAACAGATTGTAAAATATGTTTTGAATATGGTGTTTATTATAGCCCTGTTAGTACTCCCTCGGATTTTCGTTTTCTTGCCCCAATTGTACTTGAACAAACATTGAAAAAAGCGGGAACGCAATTATTAGAGCCATATCTTTCGTTTATACTTTTTACACCACAGGGATACCTTTCTCGTGCATATAATGATGCACAAAAACATTGTGCAATAATTGAAACTAGTCAATCAAAAAATGATGAAATTATTTTTACAGGACATATTCCTGTACGTTGTATTAATGAATATCGTAATACTTTAACTCTATATACAAATGGGCAAGCAGTTTTTTTGACAGAATTAAAAGATTATCAAATTGCTACTTGTGAACCAGTTATTCAATCACGTAGACCAAATAATCGAATAGATAAAGTACGCCATATGTTTAATAAAAAAGAAAATTAAGTTACTATTCGCTAAATTACAATATATAGGGCTAATAATTAGTTGATAATGTCAGTCTTTTATTATATAATAGTAACATCAATTAGTAAGTTGTAGAGGAGAGATAAATATGATACCAAGAATATGGTAAGATCACGAGTTATTTCGTGATAAGAACATTATTACAGTAACTCGTATAAAAATACGAAATGTAATAAAGGAGTAAATAAATGGATTTAATAGTAAAAGCAAAAAATATAGATTTAGAATATAATGGAAGACAAATTTTAAATATTGATAATTTAGAAATATATAACTATGATAAAATCGGAATAGTAGGAAAAAATGGTAGTGGCAAAACAACATTATTAAAAGTCTTATTAGGACAAATAGAATTAAAAACAGCAGAGATTAAAACTTATGGAAAAATATCATATATTCCACAATTAGAGCAAATAGATATAACCAACATAGAAGATAAATCTATATTAGGTAAATTAAATGTTCATAATGTAGAAGGTAATAATCTATCAGGAGGAGAAGAAACAAAATTAAAAATAGCAAAAGCATTATCAGAAAATAGTGATGGCATATTTGCAGATGAACCTACTTGTAATTTAGATAAAGACAGTATCGATTATATAACAAAAACATTAAAATATTATTCTGGAAGTGTAGTAGTAATCAGCCACGATAGATATTTTTTAGATGAAGTTGTAAATAAGATATGGGAAATTGAAAATGGCAAAATTACAGAATATTGGGGGAATTATACAGATTATATAGAACAAAAAGAACAAGAAAAGCAAACCCACTTAAAAAAATATGAACAATATATAAATGAAAAGCAAAGGCTAGAAAAAATAATTACTGAAAAACAAAAGCAAGCACAAAAAGTTGGAAAAAGTAAAAATCAAAAAAGTACAGAAAATGGTGGAAGATTAGCACATCAAAAATCAACAGGGAGTAAAGAAAAAGCACTTCATAAATCAGCAAAAGCAGTAGAAAAAAGAATAGAAGAGCTAGAAGAAATAAGTAAACCAATAAAAGAAAGGCAAATACATTTTAGAATTAGTGGTTCGCTTGAGATATATAATCCTGTTCCAATTATGAGTGATAATCTAAATAAAAAAATTGGTAATAAAATAATATTTGAAGATGCAAAATTTAAAATACCACTTGGCAAAAAAGTAGCAATTACTGGAGCAAATGGAACTGGAAAAACCACATTAATAAAAATGATTTTAAATAAAGAAACTGGAATAGAAATATCTCCCAAAGTACAAATTGGTTATTTTGCACAAAATGGATATAAGTTTGAAAAAGAAAAAAATGTTTTAGAGTTTTTAAAAGAAGAATCAGATTATCAGGTGTCAGAAATAAGAAGTATGATAGCAATGTTAGGATTAAACCAAAATGTAATTACTAGAAAAATGAAAACATTAAGTGGTGGAGAAATTGTAAAAATATTATTATGTAAAATGTTGCTTGGAAGATATAATGTACTAATTATGGATGAACCTAATAATTATTTAGATATACCAAGTATAGAAGCATTAGAAAGCCTTATGAAACAATATAAAGGTACAATAATATTTATATCACATGATAAACGATTAGTACAAAATGTAGCAGATATTGTATATGAAATTAAAGATAATAAAATAATGGAATAACATAACAATAAATTACAATTTTGAAAGGAAGTAATATATGGATTATCAAAAACATATACCATATTTATTAGATAAAAACTTTAAAGAAAATGTAAGAAAATATAAAAGATTTATTTTTTGCCTTAATAAAAAACCGTAGACTGGTACACCAGTCTACGGAAATCTGTGGGAGATACTAACTATTTGTTACTTACTGTTGCTGTTTGCTGAAATTAATAAATCCAGCAGTTAATGCGACCGGACCCAGGGGTATTGCCATTCCAGTTGATGATGGAATAGTGAATGCGATAGGTTCCTGTCTGACCGTTAAGGAACTTGATGTTATGCCAGTTGTCCTTGTTGGACATAGTGATGTAATCACCAGCATTATCAAGTGTCCCCCATGCGAAAGTGCCATCCGGTCTGTAAACCTGAACTGCCACAGCATCATTGGAACCGAAGTTCTCAATGTTTAAAGTAAGCTGTGCAGTAGGCCAGCCCATGCCAGTTACATTGACATAGAAATCGCCGACGGTGCTTTCGCCAGAATTGTGCCAATGCTGACCATATCCACTCAGCGATCCGTAAGGAACAATCCCACTGTCGCTCGCTTCAACGGCAACCACATTGGAAACGGGTTCTGCCTCTGCTGCAAACGCAGTAGTGCCACAAAGGCAGGTGAAAGCCATGGCTAACGCCATAATGATACCTAAATGTCTTTTCATGATATTACCTCCTGTAATAGACACAAGTATCTCCCACAGTTTTTTTTGCTTACCGAACGATTACAACCGTTCTTAATAAATAAGCATAGCATAAATTATACAACATATTTTTATAAAAGTAAAGTAAAAACACAAAAAATACGCAAAAAGATGTCGACAGAAATCGACAAATAGCAGTGTTTTTTAGTTTTATATTTAGAAAGGGGGGCTAGATTGTGAATAATAAAGAAGATTGGGAAGAATTAGAAAAATGGCAAGAAAGAAGAAAAGAAGAACAAATGGAAAAGTTTAGAGTGGATTTTTCAGAAATAGCTAAAAAAAGAGAATACAAAGGAGTAAACACTATTGTAAAAGGAATGAAAATAGCAGGAAAAACAATTAAAATTGGTGGAATTATAACTATTATAATAGTTATAGCTATCGTTCTTTTGATTTTTGACTTAATTATTTCTAATATAAATGCAAAAACAAATATAAAACCAAAAAAAACAATAGAAAATATGTATAATACAGAAGTTGATTTAATCTATCAAGACATAGATGAAAAAGAAAATGGCAAATATGTTTTTAAAGTATCAAATAATAACGAAATTAAATTCACAGCCATAAGAAAATTTGGAAGTTTAAGTGAAGATTATTCTGATAATTGTCATAAATATTACTTTGAACGATGGGAAAGTAAAGAAAAAGAAAATTTTATAATAACTGAAAATAAAACAGAAGATATTTTAGACTATGATACATATATAGAAATAGATTCATATGAAGAACTAGAAAAAGCAATGGATATTATAAATAATTTTGTGAATTATTGTGGAAATAATTTTTCTGCTAATTGGAGAATTTATTTAAAAAAAGGAAATTACATAATATATCCTTATCAACAAAGTGGAATATCTAAAGAGGAGGCAGTTAATAACGCAAAAGAATTATATAATAAATATTTAAAATAAATTTTGCAAAGAATGTAACGAAAATGAACTTGATTCGTCTTATATGTAAAGATATATAAAATACTGCATAACTCAAAATTTATTGCTAATGTATATAGATGATTCAGCTAGTATTTGATTTTTAGAGTATAAAAAAACATTTAAGAGAATACAAAAAATATACATAAACTAACTTGATATTTATTAAAGAATCTATTATAATACAAATAGAAATTGGAGGATAAAATTATGGAAAAAGAAAAAATAAAATTATGGAAAATAATAGTTGCAATATTAGTAATATTATTAGTTATTTTTGCAATAAATACGATTAGAAAAGTTATAATATTTAATAATTTACAAGAAAAAATTAGCAAGTATGAAAAAAGTGAGAATATGTATTCTAAAATAGATTCAGAAAAGTCAATAACAGAAAGATTTATTAAAAATGATATAGATAAGTTAATAATAAAGTATAAAGATAAACCAATGACAGTTATTCAATTAAAAAATGGAAACGAATGTAAGAATTATACCTTTTTTGAAGAAACTAAAAAAGTAACAGTAACTGATGTTAATAATATGGATGCCTTGAGAGTTACAAAAATAAATAATACCATTAACACAAATTCTTTTATAGATAAACTTATAAAATGTATTACTTCAAAAGTTTCTACAGAAACAATAGATGGAAAAGAATATTATGTTATAGATGGAAAATTAAGCGGAAGTCAATTAATGCTACAAAATGTTATATCAACGAAAGCATATATAGATAGAGAAACTGGATTAACAATGAAAATAATTGAGATCACAAAAGAAAACAATAATAAAAAAGAATATATTACTAATTATGAGTACAATTTTGACTCTATTACAGATGATGAAATTAGTGAACCTAATACTATTGGTTATGAAGAAAATTAATATAAATAGCATTAATAGGCAATAAAGTTTTATTGCCTATTTTTTACAATATCATTGAGAAAGCAGTATAAATTATGATAAAATTAGAGCAAGTACAGAGCTTATAAAAAGGGGAAATAACAAATGTTAAAATTAGAAAGTGTATCAAAGATTTATTATAATAAAGGAATGATTGCAACAGGAATAACAAAAGTAAATTTAGAATTAAAATTAGGAGAATTTGTTGTAATTACAGGAGAATCTGGAAGTGGAAAAAGTACACTCTTAAATGTAATATCTGGTATTGATAGTTATGAAGAGGGTGAAATGTATGTAAATGGCAAAGAAACAAGTCATTATACAGAAAAAGATTTTGAAGAATATAGAAGAAAATATATAGCAAATATATTTCAAAACTTTAATTTGATAAATAGTTATACTGTATATCAAAACATAGAACTGATACTATTGTTAAAAGGCGAAAAGAAAAGTAATATAAAGAAAAAAATATTAGATATAATAAATAAAGTAGGTTTAACTAAATTCAAAAATACAAAGGTTTCAAAATTATCAGGAGGGCAAAAACAAAGAGTAGCAATAGCAAGAGCAATAATAAAAGATACTCCTATTATAGTGGCAGATGAGCCAACAGGTAATTTAGATACGAAATCAGCAGAGGAAATTATAGAATTATTAAGAAAGGTTGCAAAAGATAAATTAGTAGTTATGGTAACACATAACATAGAACAAGTAGAACAATATGCCACAAAAATTATAAAAATGCATGATGGTAGAATTGTAAGTTGTAATGAAATAAAGAAAATTAAAGAAAATAAAGATATAATGGAATGCAAATATAATGAAATAACAGTGTTTAATAAAATAAGATTAGGAATTAGAAATACATTTAACATATTTTCAAAATTTACATTATTGTTTATAGTTTTTCTATTTATGAGCATAGCATTTTTAACAGAGTACGCAAGTTTTCAACTTGCAGAAAACGAAGCTGATGAAAGTGGGTATAGCATAGGATTTAGAGATATTTCTGATAACAGAATTTTGATAAAAAAACAGAACCAATCAGCATTTACCAATGAAGATTATGCAAGAATAAAAGGAATATCTAATATTGATTATATAGTTGAAGATGATTTGTTTATAGATTGTAGTTTTTCTTTAAATAGAGATGATATGAGTTTTTATGGGAATATTTTAGATATAAAGAATTTTAGAGGAAATATAGATTTGGGAAGAAAGCCAAATAATGACAATGAAATTATTTTAAGAATAGGAAGAAAGCACTTTTATATAACGAATAGAATAGATGAAGTTCTGGGTAAAACATTTTCAATAATGAATCCAAGTGATAATGAACAAATAAAGGATTTGACAATTGTAGGAATACAATATAGTAAAGACGATAATGATTATAACCCTAAATTTTATTCGCAAAGTGAAACATTAAGAGAATTAAGAAGTTTAGTAAATAAAAATTATAGTGATTTAAAAATACTTTTTAATAATAAATATGTTCAATATAATATAGAGCCTAATGATAATGTAAGTAAAGGATGTGTAATATTAGATGATGACTTAAAGTATCAATTTAAAAATTATAAAATTATAAATCAACCTGTGGATATTAGTGCAAGTAATATTTATTATGAGGAAAAGATAAGTTTAAAAGTTTCTAATACTTTTACAAAATCTAATTTCAAAAGATTAACTGGCTTAACAAAGTATGAGAATTATAGAAATACATTATTTATAAATAAAGAAGATTATAATTCTTTATTTAATAAATCTTCATATCAATCTAGTGTATATGTAAAAAATAGTGAGATTATTGAAGAAACAATGCTAGAATTAAATAATATTGGATTAAAAGCTAAAAAGGTAACAGATTATAAGGTTGATGATTCTGCAACCTACAAACAAATAATAAAAATAATAAAAGTAGTAGTAACGATAGTTGTAATTGTAGTATTGTTTTTTATATCATATTTGATAGTAAGGATAATTTTAAAATCAAGAAATGTATATTTTACAACATTGAGAATGTTGGGGGCAAGTTTTAAAAACATAAAGAGAATTTTAGATATAGAATTATTTATAAATTCAAGCTTATCATACATATCAGTTTTATTGTTTATACATCTAGTAAAAACAAATATAGTAAATGTTGATTTTATAGAACAGTTAGTAAACTATTTATCATTGAGAGAGTATATAATAATGTATATTATTTTGTTTTTTACTGTAAAATTATTATCCAGAAAATTTGCAAAAAAAATTTTTAAAAGTACAGCAATGAATATATACAATGAGGAGGTGTAATATATGGTAAAATTAGAAAAAGTTAATAAATACTTTAATAGAAGAAAACCAAATCAGATACATATTATAAATAATACATCTCTTGAACTAGAAAAAACAGGTTTAGTAGCAATTTTGGGACATTCTGGAAGTGGAAAGACTACTATATTGAATGCAATAGGTGGATTAGATAAAGTAAATAAGGGAAAAATTTTTGTAAATGGTAAGAAAATTACAAAAAGAAGTTCTTATGTAGTTGATAAAATCAGAAACTTAAATATTGGATATATATTTCAAGATTACAAATTGTTAGATAATTTGTCTGTTTATGAAAATGTAGCTATTTCTTTAAAAATGATAGGAATAAAAAATAAAAAAGAAATAGAAAAAAGAGTAAAGTATGTTTTAGAAGCAGTTAAAATGTATAGATATAGAAATAGACCTGCTAGAATGTTATCTGGAGGGGAAAAACAAAGAGTAGCAATAGCAAGAGCAATAGTAAAAAACCCAAGCATAGTAATTGCTGATGAGCCAACAGGTAATTTAGATAGTAAAAATTCATTAGAGATAATGAATATAATAAAAGCATTATCCAAAGATAAATTAGTAATTTTAGTAACACACGAAATTGATTTAGCAAACTTCTACGCTTCAAGAATAATTAAGTTACAAGATGGAAAAATTATAGAAGATTATGAAAATAAGCCAAAAGAATCTTTGGAATATAGACTTGATAATAAGCTATACTTGAAAGATTTTCAAAGTAAAGATACACTAAATAAAAATAAAATTAATGTGGATTTATATACAAATAATGAAAACAATGAGGTAAATATTGAATTAGCTATTAAAGATGGAAATATATATATAAAATCTAAAAGCCAAAAAATAGAAGTTATAGATGAAAATTCTGCGATAGAATTAGTAAATGAACATTATAAAAAGTTAGATAAAAGTATTTATGATGATTATGATTATAATTTAGAAAAAATAATAGACAAAAGGTATAAGACTAAATATACTTCTATATATGGAATTATGAAATCTATAATAAATGGATTTAAAAGAATTTCTAATTATACAATATTAAGGAAGATATTATTGATAGGTTTTTTTGCATCAAGTATGTTTATAGTATATTCAGTAAGTAATATTGCAGGAACACTTGATATAAAAGATACTGATTTTATGGTTGTAGATAAAAACTATTTACAAGTCGATATGGGAAATGTAAATGTTGAAAATTTTTTGAGATATGAACAATTAGAAAATATAGACTATATATTACCTGGGGATAGTAATATTAGCTTTAAAATAAAATTTGATGACTACTATCAATTATCTAGATATTCATTTGAATTATCAGGTTCTTTAGTTAGTATAGATACAATTAATCAAAATGATATAGTTAAAGGAAGATTACCAGAAGATAATTATGAAATTGTAGTTGATAAAAGAGTTATTGAACACATGGTAAATAGTGATTCAGGTATGATGAGAAACATGGGGATAAAGAGTGAAGAAGAATTACTAAACAAAACTATATCAATGAATAATATGAAAGATTTTGTAATAGTTGGTATTGCTGATACAAAAGCATTGTCAATATTTACGAGTAGAGAGATGTTTATAAATTTATTAAACAATTCAACCAAATCTGATGGACTAATGGGTATGTATATCCCAACGAGTAATGAAGAAACAGAAAGTGCAGTAATGGATTACAATTTATATTTAGACGATATTGTAATAACAAAGGGAAGATTACCAGAAAATGATTATGAAGTAATTGTAAACAAATCTAATCAATATGATATGAAATTGAATAAGAAAATAAAAACAAAAGTAAATAATAATGAATTAAAAGTAGTAGGATATTATGATAGTAAAAGTAATATACAAGCATATTTAGTTAATAATAATACTGTAAAATATGATGTAGTTAATAAAAGCAATGGTTTAATGATTTATCCTAAAAACAAACAAGATATCATTAATAAATTTAAAAACGAGTATAATCTAAATGTAATTGATAGATATGAAAGAGATAAGGAAAATTATTTAAGTAAAAAAGAAAAATCTATAAGAAGTTCTATTATTTTTGCAACAATAATACTTTCAATTTCATTAATAGAAATATACCTAATGATGAGATCGTCTTTTTTATCAAGAATAAAAGAAATAGGAATATATAGAGCAATAGGAGTCAAAAAGGCAGATATTTATAGAATGTTTTTAGGGGAAATTCTAGTTATAACAACTTTCAGTAGTATGTTAGGAATAATTCTTATGGCATATATATTAAATGGAATATCTAATATTCCTTATGTAGATAGAATGTTTATTATAAATAACAAGACAGTAGGAATTAGTATTTTAATAGTTTATTTATTTAATATTATAATTGGACTAATGCCTTTACATAGAGTTCTTAAAAAGACACCTGCTCAAATATTATCAAGATACGACCTAGAATAAAAGTATTATAGTTCATAATAAGTAAAAAACAGTTTGTAATATATATGGATAACCAAAAATAACAATTTATAAATATAAAATAGCAGAACTACCTCTGCTATTTTTATTTATATTATTCTAATTAATAAACAATTTTGAAAGAGATGAATCTTCGCTAAAGAAATAATCATACAATAAAGCCTCTATAAACATTAATCCCATAAATATAATAACTTCCCATGTAATATCACCATAAACAGATGAATAAGATTTTAGAATTATTGTATTGGTAACACCACATAATCCAGTTATAGTAAAAGCTATTATAGTATTTAATATGCAACATAAAAGCATAAAAAGTAACTCCTTCTTTTCTGACCTAGACATTTTATAGACCTCCTCCCCTATATGTAGTTATTGACTAGATTATTTTTTGCAAAATATTGTAATAAAAATCTCTATATGTAGTTAATCACTACATATAATTACATACAATGATAGCACAATATTCTTTATCTTTCAACAAAATACTTCTTTTTTTAAAAACAAAATGCAAAATCCTATCTAGTTAGTGCATTGTGTATATTTGAATGCAAATTCAATATAATAAGAAATAAAAAAGGAGGTAGAAATGGAAATTACAAATGAGCAGATCAATAAAACTTTTGGAATGATTTTTCAAGAATATCGTTTAAAGAATAATATTACACAAGAAAAATTAGCAGAAGAATTAACAAAATCCACAAAAACTATCTCACAGCTCGAAACTCGGAAAAGATGGAACAAGTAAGAAAACTGATATAGAGTTTATGAATTTCTTAGGTATTGCACCTAATATATTATATAAAAGTTTTATCACAAATCCAGATTTAATGCAGAAGATAGAAATTGATGAGAAAATTAGTGAATTAGAACCTGATAAGATTCAAGCATTGTTTAAAATAGTAGAAGTTCTAAAGAATCTATAATGGTATTTAGAAAGCTAGAATAGTCTAGTTTTCTTTTATTTTGTAGAAAAATGTCGGAAAATTTTTTTACCATTGAAATTACTACATTAAGAGTAAATTTACAATATCTAGGAGTTGACTAGATATAAAAATGTTGTATAATATATAACATAGTCATATTGGAGGCGATAAAGTTGAAAAATAGCAAAATAGAGGATTTATCAAGAAGAACAATAATCCTATTAGAGAATACTAAAAAGGAATATGCGAAATTCGCAGAAGAAAGAAATCTACTATATCGTTATTTAGTAAACAAAGATGATCTAGTAAACTGGGAAAAATATGTGAACCAATTAGAAGAAGTAATAAAATGTAATAAATAATATGATAATTCTGAAAAAGGAGGTACAAGGGAAAACAAATATATTTTTATGGGACTAATAATTGTGCTTTAAATGTAGTAATAAATGTATCAAAGTAAATTTTTTTTAAGCAAACCTACAAACTGGGTTTGTAGATTAGGAGGAAACATTTATGAAACAAGTAATTGAAGTCAATGAAACAAATGAAAGAAAAATTGATGAATTAGGAAGAATTGTTATACCACTTACAATAAGGCAGAAATTAAATTTACATGAGAACGATTATTTAGAAATATGTAAAAGTGGAAAAAATATTACATTAAATAAAATAGAAAAGTATCAACAAAAAGAGCATCTAAACAATTTTAATATCACATTAAATAATGAAATACAAATAAATATTGATATTAGCAAACTTAATAATAATATTCCAACAGCTACTAAAGGAATTGTAAGAACTATAGATCAATTAGGTAGAATTATAATACCAATGCAATTACGAAAAGATTTAGGTATTAAAGAAAAAGATTCAATAAAAATTTGTTATAAAGATAATATGATTATTCTTATAAAGAAGGAGTATGATAACCATAATAGAAGAAAACAGAATTTTAATCATAACAGAAGATGAGTTAGATAATTCTATGAAATACTCTAAAAACATAGACATATTAAAAATAGAAATTGATAAAAAGGCTATACAAGAATTAAATAGAAGATTCAAAGAGAAATATAGTTATATATTTTTTACTAAAGAATGTATTTATGGTAAAGAATTAATTAATTTTGTACCTTCATATTTTATGGATAATTTAAAAAATAAATTATTTATAAATGAACTTATAGTAAACCCACTAATAATGGAAAATATACTAAATTATAACAATGTCATTGAAATAGCTATAATATTAAAATACATATTACAGAATGAAATAAAACAAGAAGATTTTAATTTTAGTCAAGAGATGGATAAAATTAAAAAATTATATAGGTGTACGAACAATGATATATATCATTGTAAAGATGCAGTTTATCATGCTGTAGAAAAAAATTATGTACTAAATAATTTGGCAAAAATAGAATATGACTCCAGTAAAGATGAAATTGTAAAAAAAGTATTATTTAAGGCAATAGATAATATTATATATAATTTAAAAAACACTAACGAATTAGTGTTCAAAGAGTTTATTAGTATTATCATATAACTCATCAAGAGTAATATTAAGAGCCAAAGAAAATGCTTTAGCTTCAAAATCTTTCACAAGTCTTTTATTATGTTCAATTTCATATATATCAGCAATGAACATAGTAACACCTAGTAATTCCATTTTGCGACATAAATCTGGTTGAGAAAGACCTTGCATTTCACGATACTTTTTAACATTTGTGCCAATAATGTTTAAATTGTTATTAAATCTTCTAATTACACCCATTGCAAAAGCTCCTTTCTCATAAAATTTCTCTAGCATATTTTATAATATTTAAAGGGCTTACCCTACAAACTGGGTTTTATTTTTCGCAAAAAATATAAAAATTATACAAGAAAAGATAAAGGGATTAAATTTAGTTAGAACTAATAAATAAAAAATATAAATAGGAGGATAATAATTATGAATAAAATAAGAATTGTAGTAGCATGCAAGAGTTTAAAAATCCAAGATGCTATACGAGATTTATCAGTAAACGACAAGTTCGAAATACTTGATTTTATTGAGGATGAAACAAATGTTATTGAAACAATAAAATATACAAAACCTGATTTAGTATTTTTAGAGGATGACTTTGAGAATTTGAAAGTTATCAATGTGTTAGAACAGGTTAATAAAAGCTATTGTGAAGCAATAACAGCATTTGTAGTAATATCAAATAAAAAAATTCCTTTGCAAATGGGTATATATCATAAATATAATGTTTTAAATATTTTATATACACCATTGGATGATGAGGATATAAAAACTATATTATGGGAAAGTGAAAGCAAAATATCATCTTATTTTGAAAATGTAAAAAAGTTAAAAGAGCAAGGAATAGAAGATCGATTATATAATTATAGATATAATAGACATATAGACTATTCTAAATACTTTACCGAAGATGATTGTATATTGCTTAGAAAATTAGATGTATATATTGATTTTACACAAAAATATACAGAAGAAGAAAATGAAATATTTGCAATGAATCTTAATAAGTATTGGGATGGAGCAGAAGATACAGAAGGAAATCGTTTACCACCAACCAGAAAATTAGAAATTACTGGCGTTTCCAGAGATGATTTTAATAGAATATATGAAACAATAAATAATGTAGAAACTTTATATACATAAAAATATTTGGATGGTTAATATGAAAAATAAATTGGAAGAATTAAAAATTGAGTTAAATCAAACAGTACAAGATACAAACTGTAGTATAAATGAAATACTAGAAATTTCAAATAAAATAGATAAAGAGATAGAAAGAGTATATTGGGGTAATTACGATTAAATATGGAAAAATCATAAATCTCTTTTGATTTATGATTTTTTTATTTATTTATTTATTAACAACATCTTTTAACGCTTTTCCTGCCTTAAATACAGGTGATTTAGAAGCTGGTATTTTAATTTCTTCTTTAGTTTGTGGATTTCTTCCTTTTCTTGCTGCTCTTTTTCTAACTTCAAAAGAGCCAAAACCAACTAATTGAACTTTATCACCTTTTACTAATGATTCTGTGATAATTTCAACTAAAGCATTTAATGATTCTTCAGCACCTTTTTTAGTAGCACCTGTCTTTTCAGCTAATGCTGCAACTAATTCACTTTTATTCATCATATTCCCTCCTCTCATAATAGTATTTTGTTATATTAGTAATTTACCAAAAAGAAAGAATAAAGTCAATAAATAGAAGATTTTTCGACAAAGAATTTTAAATTTAATATTTGAACAAAATAAAAAAATATGCTAGAATGATAAATAGATTATAGAAAAGAGGCAAAATATGAACGAAAAATTTTTAAATCAAAACATAGATAGATTAGATGTACCTTGTGCAGTAATAGATAAATTAAAAGAAAATGGAATAACAGTTATAAAGCAATTATGTAGTAAAAACAAGACATATTTAAAAAACTTAGGGTTAGTAAGTGTTGAAATAAATAAATTAGAAGTTGAACTACAATTATTGGGATTGAATCTAAATTCTAGATACTAAAGAGGAGTATATTTATGGGATTATATACTGGGTTAATAAAGTGTAGTAATTGTAACCATTCTTTTAAGGGAAGAAAAGAGAGAAATAATATAAACTATAGATGTAATTATAGACTAAAATATGGAACTAATAAATGCGATAATGATAATATGGTAGAAGAATCCTACTTAACGGATCTAATAAAGCAACAACTAGATGTTATTAATATGGAAATAGAAGATGTTGACATACATTCTATTGTAGATTACATTATTGTATCAAGAACTAGGATTGAGATATTTTTTAAGAATCTTCCAATTAACAGTTGCTATTATGATAGTTCCTTAGGCAGATTGCACTTTGATACATTAAATGATTAAAAAGGGGTACAACAAATTTTCAAAAAAATATCGGTAGGGAAGGTCAAAATTGGAATAATTTATTAAAATTGGCATATAATATAAAGTAAAGAGTTTTTTGCCTAGAAATTCAACTAAATTTTCAAAAATGTATTGACAAAGGCTCATTAAAAGTATATAATATAAAAGCGTTGAAACATCGCGGGGTGGAGCAGTTGGCAGCTCGTCGGGCTCATAGAGGTAAATTGTGGCTCTACTTAGAAATATGTAGATGAACTGTGGGTGAATTCAAAGAAGGCTAAAGTATTTATTTGAATATCATGTTAACTTTGAGCCAAGCTAAAAGTACACTTTTAGAAGGTGCAGAGACTACTGGAGGAATAGAGTTTCCTTAATTACCAGATTTAGTACCCACTACCTAAAATAATATTGCAATATTATCAAGGTAAAGACATAGTCCAGCCTATAGTGAAAATTATAGATAACTAAACCCGAAGGTCGATAGTTCGAGTCTATCCCCCGCAACCAAAGTATAGAAACATTTACAAATTCGTGTAAATGTTTTTTTATTTGCACCTTATTATCCTATTTGCACAAAGTGTTTACATTTAGGGCAAATCCATCCATGATTAACCCCTTTATAATGTTCTACATATTCTGGATTTATATTTGGATGTTTTTCAAGATAATCACATTTACAAAATAAGTTATTATATTCCTCCATCTTTTTTTCTGTAACATCAAGATCAATTTCTGTAGTATTAATTGGATTACCATTAATATCTGTTTCCGTTAAGGTAAATTTCATTAATCTCACTCCTCTACTAAGAGTATAACGTATAAAATAAACTTTGTCAGCACATTTATTTATAATTTAATAATAAGATTATGCACACTTTTCTAGTTGTTCTTCACAAAGTAGTTCTTCTAGTATATATTCTAATACATTCACAACAATACTATTCCCCGCCTGTTTATAAAGCTGAGTATCTGAAATTCCTACAGATTTTGCTTTGTAAAAATCTTCATCATCAAACCCGCATAAGCCTCCAGCACTCTAAAGGAGATAGTTTTCTAATTCTCATATAATGTTTTCCATCTTCTGATACAAGGACAGTTGAACTTGAAGTTGTGTTTCCACAACTTGTAGTTTGACAAGGTGCAATATCAGTTATCTCTTTATTGTTGTATGGATTAAACATTGTTTTTTCAGCTATTTTTGTTTTAAAATTACTTGCAACAATAGATGTGGCAATCCCTTCTGGATCATAAACTCTGTCTTGTATGCTTAATTTGTTATACTTATTGTTAATACAAATTGGTTTATCTATATTTTCTAATGTAGCCATATTGGGTGAGGTTAAAATTGTTTGAGATACTTCTTTTCCAACTCTACCTCTTTTTGTTGTACTAGATGGATATGATATATTTATGGAATCACCTACTTTTGCTTTTGCATAACCACTCTTTGTACCTTCCTTAACTAGTACAAAAGGTTGCTTACTTCCTCCATTTGACATAGTAGTTAGAGTAGGAGAAATACCTTCTGGATTATAAACACTTCCAGCTTGATGCTTTTTATTTTCTTCATCATACAACCCTATAATTTTATCTACTTTGTTTTCATCTGCTATATATTGATTGTTCCTTCCGTCCATTTTGTGATAACCTGCTATGAGGCAAGAACTTATTTCTGGATTTTGCATAGTTCTGACTAATTTGTTACTTTTCTTTATTAATCTTCCGATACCTTTTTCACTAAGATAATACTTTTCTTCAACATTATCTTCCAAAAAATCCTTAAGTTTCCACAATAAAGGCACTTTGGGTGGAAAACAAAATTCACTTTGTGCTATATCTCCACGTACAGAGATAATAAAAACACGTTCTCGATTCTGTGGAATACCGATAATCTTTGCTATTCAATACCTTCCAATAGTTTGTATATCCTAAATCTGATAAATCTTTTAGGATAGAATCAAATTGACTCTTAAACCTTTTGCTAGTTAGATTTTTTACATTTTCTATAATACTGTAAGTTGGTCTTTTTTCTTTTAAGATTCTGTATCCTTCGTAGTATAACCCACTCCTAGTTTCATTTTCTTTAATGCCTTGCATTTTTCCTGCAATCGAAATGTCTTGGCAAGGAAATCCCCATGTCATAATATCAAAGTTTGGCAATATATTTGCATCAATTTTAGATATATCACCATAATTCAATTCTTCTGAAACATTATGAATCGCACAATATGATTTAACTGCAAATTTATCTATTTCTGAGAATCCTACTAATTCATAAGGGATTCGTAATCTTTCTAATGCTTTTTCAAAAGCCCCTATTCCAGAGAATAGGCTAAATAATTTTAACATATAATAAGTTGTTCCTCCTTTGTATAAAAAAAGACCTTAGGACATCCTAAGGCGAATTTAAGCCACTTTAATTTCACTATAGCTTTTATCAATTTCTTTCTTTTTATCTAACACATATTTTTCTAATTCTGTGCCAGTTATATTTCCAATTAATTTGTCATCTTTATCATAAATTTCATATTCCTTATCATCAACTAAAAATAGTGTGTAATACTGGTGTTTTTCGTTAAATGCAGTATATTTCTTAGGAATATGTATTTTTTCTTTAGTATAAGGTAAATTAATACAAAAGCAATCATTATTAGATTTTTTATAATCAATATGATTGCCTCCAAATTTTATATTGTGGATGAAAAGATTGCTTTTTGAAAGTTTTTCTTCTTTAATTGTGTCTAAATGATTAAGTTCTCTTTGCAATTCTAATACTGCTTTTTTTGTCTTATTAATCTCTATTCTCTTTGGTAAAGAATCTTTTATGATTTGCTTTGCCTCATCTATTGAATTTATCTTTAATTCATTTTGTAAACTTAAAAATATTTCTACATCTACAGGTAAAGTATAATCTGGATTTACTTCTTTATAAGACATTGCATATTGATAAACCTTAAATAACCTAATATAATCTTGTGCTTTTTCCGTTCTGTCAATAATCCTATTAAAAGTATCTTTGTTCTTTTTTAACATTTGATTTAAAGATTTTATTTGTTCTCTTTTATTATTTATTTGGATTTCTATATCTTCAAAGGATTTTATATTATATTTATCCAGGTATTCTAATTGTTGTTTTAATTTGTAATATCTCTTTATCTCTTGATACCTTGTTTTTTGATACTCACTATATATTTTACCTTCTGTAGATAACATACTTTTTTCTAAAGCTACTTTTGATTTATTTATTCTATTTATTAATTCATTATTAAATTTATTTTTAGAAACTCTTATTTCTTCTAGTACAAGATTGTTTTGCGATTTATAATAGTTATATAAATTTTGTTCAGTATATCTTGAATCAATAGTGGATAATCTTGCATACTTTTGCATACCTGTAGTTTTAACTGAAATATGTTTCCCTCTTTTTACACTATATCCAAGTATAGATAGCTCATCTAACATTTGCTCTATACTACTACATTTTAAAAGTAAATCCTCTACATCTTCTTTGATTTTTTGTTTCCAAGTTTGTTCTTTATATTGATGGTAATAATTTTTATTTTTAACTTTACTAAAGGTTCTCTTAGGCATAATATAACAACCATACTCACTTGCAATTTTATCACTTACATCACTTAATCCATAAAGCCCTTCTTTTGGATTAGCCAGTCTATCATCTAACTTTTTACCATTTAGATTTATAGAGTTTATCGCTATATGGTTATGAATATGACCTCGATCTATATGTGTACTAATAACACATTCAAAATCTGGATATAATTCTTCACAAAGTCTTTTACCTATTTCATTAGCTTGCTCTGGTGTTATATTATCGTTTGGTGAAAAACTTTGTATAACATGATAGGCTACTCTATTACCTCTCATATCAAACTTTTTTTGCGTCCTTGTAAAATTCAATAAAGCAGATTCTACTTTACAATTTATAGATGATGTAGCAGCGACTTTCTCACCATCATTTTTTTCATCTAAAATATATGAAATTAATTCGTTTGGAGAATTATAATGAGGCATCCTTTTTGTATAAGGCATATTATTCTTCCTCCATTTGTTTCTCACGATTTATTTCTTGCCAAACATCAAAATCTAATTTTTCATCAATTAGTTTTAACATATCCTTTTGGTTGTTAATAACATTAAACATTAGCGATTTAACAGCTTTAATAGATACATCATCTAAGCTAGTGGCATATTTAATTAAATTTCTTAATTCTCTGGTAATCTTTTTTATTTCCTTTGTATAATCTGCGTAGGCATCACATATTCTATCTGAATTTTTCATATCAACTTTAGTAACCTTTTCATAAATTGCAGCATCACGAATGTATGCAGCAAAACTTTTATAACAATAGTAATCTGCTTTTGTTTCTAATAATGTTTTTTCTTCATCTGAAACCCAAACCATAATTCTATGTGTTCTATTTTTTGAATTAAAATTCATATACATTAATCCTCTCTTTTGCATAAAAAATAAGAAGTAAAAATCTCACTTCCCTCATAATCTATTTATTAAATAAAAAAATATCGTATGGATAACCTGCCTCAATATATTTTTCTGTTAGTTCCATTTTATATTTTTCTAATAATTCTAAATACTTATATTTAAAACAATTTTTACATAGCCATTTAATTCCTTCTTTAGAAATTTTATACTTTCCATTATCAATGAATCTATAAGTTTTATTTACTTTCAACATTTTTAGAATTGCTTTTCTTATTGTTTCAGCTTTTCTTTTAAAATACTCATCCAATTCATATACATACATATTATCTACAAAAAAATCTTTAGTAGGTACATTTAATAATTCTTCATATAACTGTATTCTAGTTATAAAAAATTCTATATCTGCATCTATTAAAGGTTTTTCTTGTTGATAATATACATCTAATAACCAGTAAAAGCCTTCTGCTAAAATATAATGTTTTCTACTATCTGGATTTTGACATTTCCATCTACAAGAAGGGTGCTTTTCATTCATAATATCTATGGCATCAATCAAATCTTTCATATTTATATTTTTATTGGTTCTAGTCTTAATATTTAATAATTTAAAATTTTCTAAAGCTCTATGATAAGACATAAAAATTTTCTCTAGTTCTCTTTGTGTATCTGTATTCATAAAATATTCCTCATAATAAATAGATTCCAATTTTAAATTAAATATTATTTTTCTATATCATATTCTTCTGTTTTTGATTCTTCTGCATGAAGCCATTTATTATAAACAGTATCATAAGTTTGGTCTGTTAATTGGCATAATTTCTCAAAACATCTTTCTCTAACAATAGTATCAGAATCTCCACCAAGTAATTCATATACATCTTTACCTTTACCAGAGTTTAGTAAATTATTTAATTCCAGAAAAGTAGCAGTATCAGATAATGTTTCTCCTACATCATCACTTGGATATTCTTTAAGATACCATGATTTAATTGATATATCTAATTTCACAATTAGATTCCTTAACTTTTCATCATTCTCTTTTACTATACGAGTAATCGTATTTTTTACATTTAATTTAGTATTTTCTATATCCTTAGCATTTAATTTATAATTTAAAATAGATTGATTGCAGCTATCTAATAATTGATTAAAATGCTTATCTAAAATTGCATCTAAATATTTTAGTCTATTTTCACTCCATTTAGAATAATCTATATATACATTTATTCCTGTTGGCTCAGATCCTTTTGACACAAATATTTTAATACCAGACTTATTGTATTGATAATGTAAAGTACATCTCATTTTAATTCCTCCATAATCAAATTTTCTTTTGTTGTGCAATATATTTTTTATCACTAACTTTGTTAAGCCATTCAATAAATTCCTTTTGATTATTATAGCTTAATTTTGTTAATAACCTTTGTTCATAAATGTTGTACCAGCCTTTATCTGTTTCCTCTTTTGTTGCATTATCTGGTATCATCTCTTTGTGATGTTCAGGACAAAAAAGAGTATTCTCGACCTCTTTAATTATGTTTTTAAAAAATTGTCTTACACATTTCTTGTATTGGTCCATATCCTCAATTTGTAGTTCTTTAAAACTTACAAATTCATAATTGGCTACTTCATGACTATTTAAAGTATTTGTTCTAATATATACTTGTATATTTTCATCAATATATAATCTAAAAAATACTTCAAATTTCTTTATTGTTAAAATATATTTTTTATTTTTTTCTAAAGACATTTTGCCTTTATAAATCGCTGTATATTTATTAAAGACCTTTTCAATTTCATCTTTATTAAATCTTTCAATTTGTTTTTTTATATCCGTATAAACCACCTTCCTTAAATTTAAAAATCTTAATACTAGCAAAGCGAAGTATTAAGAGATGAGCAAAATCTCATTTTGCGTCGAATGAGTCAGGTATTTTTTACCGACTAACATTCGCAAGCATGGTGTTTTGACACCTCTACTGCTTGTTAGGGAAAACTCCCTAAAACCCTTTTAGCCCGCTGGGAGAAAATTTTTTGAGTTGATTCTTGAAAAAAGTGAAGCAAAAATGCTCCACTTAATCTCAAATTTTTATTCATAATCATAGTCAATTTCACTATCCTTTTTTGAAGATTTTTCTTCTGTTTTTATATTAAAAATTTCTAATTCTGATACATTAATTGGTTCTTTATCATACCATTCTATTGACTTTTTTATATCATCACTCCAAGTTAATCCTTTATGATTTACATATTCAAATAAGAATATATTTTCATCTAAATTATTAATGTGAGCAAGACTTTGAAACTCACTAAATGTATTTGTTCCATTTAAAATATCTGTTATACCTAAGTATTTTAGAAAGTCTTTGAACTTATTAAATTCATTTTCATTTGTTACTTTTATTGTATTATTTCCAGATAAAAAATCAATCCATTTATAATCATAAGTTTTCAAATTTTCACCTCTCAATATTCACATTCTATATCATTTTCTTTTTCATTTCCTTTTGATTTTCTATTTATATGCTCATAAATAGAATCTACATTTTGGCTTACTACTTTTATTCCATTAAAGGCATCTGTATCTAACTTAATCTCTGAATTATCTTCAAAAGTTATAGTGGTTAAATACTTACCATCTGAAATATCCTCTGTAGAAACATACATATATTTTATATTTAATTTATCCATTAGTTCTTTATATAGAGAAGATAAATGATATAATCCTTCATCATAATCATTACCATATTCCATTAGATTTTTTATTTTATGTTCTCTAAAATAATCTATAACTTTAGAGAGGATAACTTCTGAATAATTAGATTTATCTATTCCATAGTCATCAATAAAATCTTGATATGTTATTAAACCACAAGCCAATCTAATTATACCTCTATTAAAATCATAATCTTCTGTAGATTCTAAACTACCATATTCTTGGTTATATTTAATGTCTTGTGTATTAAAATATAGATGTAATGAATTTTCAAAATAATCTAATTGTTCAATGGTAAAATGAGTGAAAAAATCATCTACATTCTTATCTGATATGATATATTTTTTTATTAAAGGATATTTGGTTTCTGTTTCAATTTTATCATGTATAATATTCATATAATCCCCCTTTAACCACAAATTCCTAAATCATATTCATCATCTTTCGTTACAGTATTTGCATTATAAGTATCTTTATTTAATTCAATTTCCAATCTACATTTATAAAGTACATCAGAGTTAAGTTCATTTAAACTATGTTTGATAATATCAGCAGCAGATACTATTTCTCTAATGGTTGGTGGATTTTCTTGTCTTTCCCTTTCCATTACCATTTGATTAATGTAGCTTTCTGTATTAAAAGAATTGGATATATAATTCATATTCCTCATAATTCTTGATACATCATAATTTAAAACATCAATATTAAAAGAATAACTTATATTAGAGTTTATATTTTTAGATAATTTTAAATAGTTATCTGTATCTATTTGTGCTTTCCATCCACAACTTTCAATAATTGCTTTCAATTTATTAAGAGGTATTTTATCAATATTTATATAATCTCTTTCATTATAATATTTCCCTATTTTTAGTTCTCTAAAAATGTTATCTCTATCACTAAATCTAGTCCATAAACCACTATGGCTTAATAGCTCATTCTCCAATTCTCTAAACGAATTATTATAATATGCTCTAAAACCTTGTAAGTCATAGTGAGCAATATCTTCACAGGCATATATAAAAAAGTGGTACATTTCTTTGGTTAAACCATCCAATGTTCCACTTTTTTGTAACTTTCTATATGCTTTTACAATCTTCTCAAAAGGATATACACTATTTCCATCATAAAGTATATCAGATTTTAATTTGTTTTTATCAATACAGTCTTGTATTAATAATCTATCTTTAGATTCATTACCTGTTAATTCTAAATTTTCGATTATTGTTTTTTCATTTTGAATGATATTATTACTTCCATATAAAGTAATAGGTTTTCCATTCATATTTATTGTTATATTATTCAATTTTTAATCACCTCTTTTCCTAAATATCTATATCATATTCATTATCTTTTTGAATTTTATTATTATTAGATTGTAAATTAGTTATTGATTCATTTGCTTTTTCCCATTCTTTATTATTTATTAATGATACTATTTTCTTTATGTCTTTTAACATTTCAGTATCATATATCCTATACCTAAATGCAGCTGCAAGTTCATTAAGGTTGCCATGAAAATCCACAAAATCATTTAATTCAGATTTTCTAAATAATTCTGTAGGTTCTACAAATGAAAATTGTCTTTCAACTATATCTTTTAACATATCTATCGGAATTTTATTAGCACCATAAAATGTAATATATGTTCCATTATTTTCTTTTAGTTGCTTAATGTGTTCTTGAATTTCATTATCTTTGTACTTTGGTTGAGGTACACGTCGATTCATAATAAAGAATTCTTTTCCATCTTTTATCATAAAATTTGGGTACATAAGGCACTCATTCATATTCCAATAGTCATAACTTTTGCGAGGCTCTTTTTCAATAAATTCAATCACTTTTACTTACCTCCCTATTATTAGTATTTACTCAAACATATCATCTACAATATCGTGAGTTTCTAGTGTAACTTTGGAAACACTTTCTTTTAAATTTAAAAGTTCTTTATCCTCATAAAGAACTTTCTTCTTATATTCTATTTTTACAATTTCTTTCATAAATAAATTATCTCGATCTGTTCCATACATATCTTTAAATAATTGTTCAACTTTATCTCTAGTTTTTAAATCTGGAATATGTGATTCATACAGTTCCATATTGTTTAATAGATATTTCGGATATTTCAAGTTAATTAATTCGTTATTATGTTTTAATGTTATAGTTATCATTTGTGCATCTAAATCTTTTATAGATTGAACAATATCATGTTTCTTTCTATATTCATTATTTGGATTATTTTTTAATTGTTGTAATAAAGTATCTTTAAATTGGTTTTCTAATAAAGTAGCTCCTATATATTCTTTTACTGATATTTTATGATACGAATCATCATAGTATATAGATTCAATTTTTTCTGTAGTGTTTATATATTCATTAAAAATTTCTTTGGCAGTTTCTATTGGATTTTGAACATATCTTAATATAAGTTCCTTAATATCTTTCTCATATTGCTTACTATTAATTGAAAAAGATAATTTATCGTTTTGCTCATTATGAATATAGTCATGTGTAACATTATTTTGAATATTATTGTAATTCCATTCAGTTGCTATATATTTATCAAATATTTCTTTACCAAGAGTTGTTAGTTGTAACTTATTTTCTTCTATATATTTATTCAAATATATATTGGCTCCATCTTTAAGATTTTTTTCTATTAATTCAATGCTACTTTCATAATAATTGCTATACATCTCTTTAATATATTCAGAATGAAATTCTAATGAAGAACCATATAATTTTTTAGTGATTTTTTCAAAGAATCCTAAAAACTGCAATTCTTTTCCATATTCAAAATTGCCATAAGAAGGCTTGTAAATAAAATCAATGTTATCATTGTACTTTATCTTCAAGATACTATCTTCTCCTACTTTTGCAACAGTTTTATCATTATCTAAAAATTCATCAATATTCAGCTTAAAATCCTCCTTCTATTAAACATAATCGTAATCATAATCCGATTCTATTTCTTGTGTTTTGTTATCATGTAAAATATTTTTTTCTTTTAAAAAATCAATTAATTTATCTATTTTTTCATTTATTAGTTGTCGTTCCTTGCCTTCTGGAAATGCTTTTATTACTTCTGGTTCATTATTTTTATTCTGAATAGAACCTATAGCAAGGTTAGCATGCCCACATAAATAATCACTTTTATATCCTAATTTATCACTAACATAACAAGCAAAACTACGAGCAAACATCTCTATTGTAGTAGACCAATAATCATGCCCTGATTTAGCATATATCTCATCAAATTTAATAGAATTTTTATAAAAATCTGTTTCTACTCTTTGTTCTTTTCCTATTTGTTTTTTACTCGAACACACATAATTTTGTAGTTGTGAAATTTGCTTTCTATCTTCTTTAGAAATAACTCTACCTACAGTTTCTTTTCTTAAATTGGATAGGTCATCTATATCTTTATTTCCAGTTCCTTTAGTAAAATATTCTAAAAAATTATTAGATGCTGTTTCAGCATTGTGTATTAAGTTTTGTATAAGAATATCTTTTAATTCAGTTTGTTTTTCGTTTAGATGTTCTGATGGAAAGAAACTATTAACAAGATTCTTCATTCTAGTTACTCTTTTTAAGTATTCTTCATTTTGTTTTTTCATTGTTTCTTCATTGCAAACAGTCTTATATTTCATTGCATCTACAACATTTTTTATTGTTTCAGAAGTAGAATCTGAATATCTAAAATTATTTGTTAGAAATCCACTATATCCTAATTGTTTACCTATAATATCATCCAAAGCATGGCCCCATTCATGAGCCAAACTGCCAGCACCTCTCATCTTAGTCAAATTGATTACTTCTCTAGTTGGTTCATAATGAGCCAAAGCATCTCCACTACCTCTTGAACCAAATGCAATAGATAATTTACCATCTAAAGAAATATCTGTAGGAGATATTGAAAGAGCCTTACTCAGATCGAGCAAGGCATCATATCCATAATTTAGAGATTGTTGTCTGTCATTTTCATTGAGCCAGTTTCCAAATTCTCCACCCTTAAATTGAAATGTTTTTAGCATATCTTCACCAGTAATATTTCTATTATTTCTGTAATCTTCACCATCACGAGTAATATATTTTAGTTGTTCTGGAATAAATTTTTTCTTTCTATTTTTTGAATTATTTGTTTTCTCATTGCTTTGTTGTTTATAGTTTTCTAATATAAATTTTTCTGCTGCATCAATATTTTCTAAATTGTTTTTGATTATATTTCTTGTTGTTAAATCCATTATAAATATAGTGTTTTCTTTCCAAGTTAATATATCTGCAAAATCTTCTTTTGGATATATAAACCTTTTTCCAAGTCCTTCTTTTACTTCAATAACAGTTCTATTATTATAATCTATTGTCAATTTAACATTATCATTATCATACACAAATATATCAAAATTAGATAATACTTTTTCATCATCTGTATAACAAAATTGTTTTTTTCTTATTTCTTTATCCATATTATAAAAGTTACTTATTTGTGATGCTTGTAATAATTTATTATCAACGGCACTTGAAACTTCTGGTGAAACTCTTACATAATATGAACTCTTATCTCTTATAATATAATTGCTTAAAAATTTTTCATAAAATGTTAAAATATCATCTTCTTGTTTTAAATTCATTACATAATTACGTAATTTACTAACGAAATCAATGTATTCTTTTTGTTTTAATTCTATATCACTATTTCTTAGTAAGATTATAGGTTTTGTAGGAGTAGCATCTCTTATAGTTTTTATAAAATATGCTACTCTAACAGGTAAACCACTTTCAACCATTTCTTGATAATTAGGCTTTTTCCATATATTATCTTTCTTTATTAATTGGATTCTTTCAGCATCATTCATATAGGATAAATCATCTACAGAAAGACCTCGCTCTTTCCATAAATCTTTTTTTGCACCACCAATTTTTTCTCCAAAATCTTGTATTTCCATAGTTCCTCCTATATATCATAATCAATATCATCATCTTGCTCTTTATCTATATCATCAGTAACTTCCATAGCCCTTACTTGAATCATAGGATTTTCTTTTGACTCATTATAAGTATCTACTATGTCCTGACTTAATAAATGAAAGTTCTTTTTTTCTTGTTTTTGTCTATCATCCATATAGTTATCAGTAAATGAAATAGCAATTTGCTCATCTACTCTTAAATCTTTTGGATTTATTCCCATATCAATACATAGGAGAGCTTGCCTAAAATATTTTTCATCTTCTTTCTTTAAAGCATTTAGTTGATTATACATAATGGTAAGAAATTGCCTACTTGTTATTTCTCCCATATAATTTTCTTTTACAGCCTCTAGTATTTTTTCATAGTGTGATGGTGGTACTTTTGTTGGTTCACCACTATCTGGATTAATATAGGTATATGTCATATCACTCATACTTTTACACATATCTTTTAACTTCATTTGTGTAAAATCATCATATTGTTTTCTCATATTTTTAATTCTCCTTTCATTAAATTTCTAAATATCCAAGCAATATTCATCATTTTGTTTTAAAAGGTCAGTTGCCTCTTTTTCTTTAATTCCAGTTGCCATGCTAACCCCTCTATCTACATAGATTCCTTCTATAAATATCTGTTTAATTAAATCATTCATATCTGTAAATTTAGCATATTCTTCTGATGATAGACAAAAAGACCAATAGCCTAGTCCTGAATCTTGTTCATAAGAAGCTACAAAAATATCAATTAGATCTTTATCTTTATGAATAATTAATCTAAGCCTATTATTGTCATATATTCCATCAACATTATCACCTAATAATGTTATTTCTTCATTGAATATAATGTTTCCATCATTTTTAGGAAAATAAATTTCTTTTTGATTAATAGGAATTGTCTTTTGTTTTTCTATTCTATATATGTCTTGCATTAACTCTCCTTTCTATGCAACCTTTTCTAAGGAATCTGCTTTCTCTAAAAATGTTAAGTTGCAACAATCTTCCTTGTTTGGATTAACATTGTTTTTCCAATATTCATAGTGTTCTGTTACATCTTCACATACAGTTAGTTCTTTAAATCCTATTATTGATTGTAATTGTTCAATCTTAGTTTCCAAAGGTAAATGTAAATAATTACTCTGTTTTAGAGTATATTTTGAAAAGTCAATTTCTTTGAACCATCTCTTAATAAATGTATTTACTCTTAAAAATTCAACTAAAACCTTATCACAGTTAATATTATTAAGAACATCAAAATCAATAAATTCAAAAATAAAAGGGGACAAACGTAACGATACATCATACCCCAATTTATATAATTTTTCGATTGCAGCTATTCGCCTAGATGTACTAGGTGCTTTTTCATATTGGAAAGCAGTTTTGTCATCTGTAGAAGTAATAGATATTTGAATATGAGCTAATTCCTTATCTAATATTTCCAAATATTTATCACTTGCAACCATATCTGATTTTGTTACAATTAGATAATGAATCCTTCTTTCATTCAATAATTGAATTGTTTTATAAGTTACTCTATAAGCATTTTCAAAGGCTTGGAAGCAATCAGTCATTCCTCCTAATCTAATAACTGTTCCAGGTTCTATTTTATCAATTTGCCTTGCTATTTTATTTATATCTGCCACTCTAGGATTTAGTGGATTCCATAAATTCCTAAAGTCTAATAAAGATCGTGCATAACAATAACTACAGTTGTGGCTACAGCCACATCCATAAGTATCTAATCTTGTAGGATATTTACACTTACTCAACTCATTTCCTGTAGATTGTTTATAAAAACTTTTAAATTCTAAAGCTATAAAAATCCCTCCTTTTTCAAAAATTAAAAGAGATGACTTCACTAATTCATCTCTATTTCTCTATCATTTTTTAATTCTTTCATTAAATTATCTATATGTTCTTCTACATATTTTTTTGGATTTTTCATTTCATCTTCAATGTCTATATGAATTACCATATAATCTAATCTATTGTTAAAATCTATTTCTCCAAATTCATTTTCTAAATCTTTGTAAAATTCAATATAATATCCACCAGTATTTTCATCACAATCATTACTAACAGAATAGTAAATTCCTTTATATGTTCCTGATTCAAACTGTGGATATATGCTTTTTTCGTTAATCTCTTTTTCATATTCTTTTACTTTTTCTACTATTGTTTTTTCAAGACTATCAAGGGTATATGGAGAACTTCTTTCAATAGTCCTATTACCAATTTCATTATGCCTTATTGATACCTCAAAAGTTATAATTTCATCATCATTCCCTTTATAATGTTGAGTACCACCATACTCACTTTTATAGCATTTAATATTAAATAATTGAGAAGGACATTCTTCAAGATGCTTATGTATCTGATTTACCGATGCTCTTATTTTTATCCAACTTTCAGCCAAGTTTATATCACCTCCATAGTTTTTTATTTAAAAAGAGATATTAATTTCTTAATACCTCTAAACATTTTTTTATTTATAATCATCTCGATTAATTGTAATTTGTAATTAACTATCATATATCGTTGAAATTGGCATTTTCTTCATTGATGACTTACTATGCCACATTTTTCTTGTTGTCTTTATATTAGAAACTAAATATTCTTTACTCAATTTATCATAATTCATTTGTACTTCTGTATTTCGATCTTTATGATATTTTTCATAATAAAATTTTGCCATTTTTTTATCATTATTTAATACGCAAATGTTAGCAATAGCAAGTCCAAATCTCTCATATTTCTTCTCTTTAAAATTTTTAATATAATCAATCATCCAATTTTTAGCAAACTCTATACTTCTTAATTTTCTATAAAACAGTATTTCTTCTTTTGCTATACTTACTAATTTTATTATTTCATTTCTAAATTGAACTTCATTTTCATACCTTATAAACTTGCCATATCTACTAGCAACTTGTCTTGAAAAACCAAAACCTAAAATATCTGGCTGATTATCTCCCCACAAGAAAGTTATACCAATATTTAGATAAGTCCCTCTATCCCAACTGGATGGTTGAAATTCTATAACTGTAAAAAAGTAATCATTATCATCTAAATATATTCTTGATGTTCCTTTTTGAAAAACACCAATTGGAATTAAAATTTCTTTACATACCTGTTTTATTATTTTTGAGTGAATAGTTTTATCTTCCATAGAATCACACTCCTAAATTACTATTAGTCGAGATGATTATACCATAAGAAAATCTATTTATCAAATACTACTCATATTCCATTTCATCGAATGTAACACCTAAATTTTCTTCAATATTATTTTTCATTTTTTGAAACATAGCATTATCCTTTTCAATCGCAATACTATTTCTACTTTTATTATGACAAGCGATTACAAAATTTCCACTACCAGCGAACTGATCTAGCAATGTTTCATAAGGCTTTGAAATATATTCAATAATTTCTTCTATTAATTCTACTGGTTTTTCAGCCTCCATAATTTTATCTTTTACATTTTTAGGTTGATGATTAAATGCTGTAGGCAACATTCCATTTGTTCCCTTCATATATGCAACCTCCAGATTATGCTCTTGCAACATATCTTTAATTTCATAAGATGACTTTCCTGTTACCTCTAAATTATTTTCCTTAGCAATAGCAAGATTTTTCTTTGCATCTAATTTTAAATTTCGAGGTTCTCCATTAGAAAATATCATTACATCTTCCGAATTTTTGGCTTTCCTTCCAGTATTAGCAACAAAATTTCCTTTTACCCACGAAACCTTTGCAAAATATTTCAATCCACTTTCTTGTGCCATTTTTTTTATTTCATAAAGATATTCATAATTGACTTGTGATTCTTCTGGTAAAAATTCCACTAAGAAAGCTCCATTTTTTAAAACTCTTTGCTTTTCTTTAAAATCCTTACTTTCATATCTAAATAGTTCAAATGTAGCAAATTTTCTATTTCCACCAGTAAGAGCCTTTTGCAAATCGTAGGGATGGTCTGTAATAATACCATCTATAGATTTATCTTTTATCATAGACAAATCCCTTCCATCACCATTAATTAATAAGCAGGTACTTTCTGAATCTTCTAACTGCCTAGTTACTTTGTAAACACCTCTAGTTATCTTTTGGAAAATACCTCTATCAACACCTTCATAAACTCTAGCTCTAATTGATTCATTATTTACATTCATTTTCTTTATATTTTTTACAAGATTGGTTGCATCTTGCATTGAAAATTGTTCTTCATCTAAGAAGTATTCAAACAGATTCATTTGTATTGTATTATCCAGATTTACCACCTCTTTTCATACAAATAAAAAAAGAAAATGAGTATATAAATACTATAATACTCATTTTTACCATCATATTTTCAAAGCAAATTGTTATCATAAGTATATTTGCAAAAAACATACTTCTTAATAGCAATTTCACTATTTGTTTTAATACTTTCAATTTTTAATTTCCCTTCAACCTAGCAAATCCATAAAAATTAGGACCATTCCACCATCCATTTTTGTATTCTCGGATTCGTACTCCAGAAGGATTGCCTCCGAGTGTCAATTACCCATTCTGTGGTTTTACCATTAATAGTAAGTTCTCCCATATAAATTCCAATATGTGATATACTACCAGGCTCTCCAGTATCATAAGTATCTTTTAGGAATATCAAATCACCAGCTTTTCTGTCATTTACAGATATAGGATAGCAATAACCATTATAAATACCCTGAGCCCCTGTGTTTGGAATTGTTATAATTCCACAATGAGCAAGACAATGGATAACCCAACTTGAACAATCATAATAATTCATACATTCATCATATTTCAAATTACTATGATCCATTAAATATCTAACACCGATATTCTTTAGGAATTCATTGTAAATTGCCTGTATTTGTTCATCACCAATACTTACACTTAAATAAGCATATCTTTCTTTAAAACTTCCACTAAATAAATCAAAGAAATTATTTGAGTTATATAATAACTTTATTTGTTCAATTTCATTATCTGTAAATTTCGTTTGTTTAGAATCATATTTTAATTTTTTATCTTTTTTATATTTATTAATTTTGCTAAAATTATTATTGCACCAGTTTATATAGTCATCTAATGAAGGATTAGAAACAACTTTTTTTGTTTCAGTAACAGTTTCCTTCTTAGTGGTTTTCTTTCCATCTTTGTCTGTTTCCTCTGTAATTTTCTCATAGGTATATGTTTCTTCTGATATTTTTTCATACAAGCCAGCAGACTTAAAAGAATTTAAAAGTTCTTTCTCAGCATTATCGAATACTAAATCACCATTAAGCATCTGAATTATAGAAAGTGGAGCTTTCCAATTTATAAATCCTTTTCCTTCTATTGTGCCTTGAACGATTTTTCCTTGATTATAGTATTCTACAGTTTGTTTGTCATACTCATCTTGAACAGAAATCATAAATTGTTCATAGTTCTTTTTAGTATCTTCACTCATTCCTAATCCAAAGAAACTACAAAATGCTACGATTACTACGAGTATAATTATAACAGGTGCAATTTCTGGTAACATTGAAAGAATTAATTTCATAACACTTGCAATCAATTTTATTATTAACTGCATTAACTTTATCATAAGATGTGTTGTTTTCTGGACTACTTTTGTACCAACTTTTTTTACAACTTTTTTTGTACCCTTTGCAACTAAATTCGTAGCTTTTCCAGTTACTTTGTTTGCTACTTTCTTAACTGGTTTTGTCATTATTCTGCTAGAAGTATTTTCAAAACCTTTTAATCCACCTTCATTTAAGCTAGTATTTATTGTTTTACCAGTTTTAACTACTTTGTTGGTAGCATTATTAACAAACTTTGCACCTTTTATAGCAGTTGCAATTCTTTTAGGCATTTTACTACTTTTATCTACTGTATTTTCTGTTTTTTTCTCTAAATTGCTAGAACTATCAATATTATTAGCATTACTATCTATATTCTCTATGCTTGAATCATTTTCTAGTATTTGTGTTTTTATTCTACTATTACTAACTTTTATAGTGTTATTGAAGTTATTAGTTGTTTGTAATTCATCATAATTATCTATTTTAGTTTCAATTTTTGTCTGTGATAGATTATCATTATTTTCTATTCCATCTGTAGAATTATCTACAAATGTTTCTAGCCTGTTAGAGTTAATATCACTTTCAGTTATCTTATCTAATTGTTCTGAATACCATTTATTGATTGCATTTGCACTATCTAAAACAAGATTTGTACCTTTATTGGTATAATCAGAATATTTACTTAAAGAATTTGCAATATCTTTATTAGAATTATTGTTTTCATTTGTCATTTTATAGCTCCTAAGCTACTTTAAGTTGCATATTTGATGTTTGATTTAATTCATATATATAGGAATCTTTAGAAATCTGATTCCTAAAAGGAACTTTATCTTCACCATACACCAATATTCCTTGACCTGCTGGGGAATCTATTACATATCTTGATTCTTCCTCTGAAATATCAAATATTTTACATATAGCAGGTAGGTCTAAAGCCTTTTGTTTTAGAATCATTGCAAACTCTGAATTAGATAGTATTTTACAACCTTGTTCATTTTTGATTACATCTCCGAATGTTCTGTGTGATTATGGTCGGTATTGCATTTTCTTTTCTGCCTGTCTTATAGATTTTAGCAATGTAATCAGCAGAATATGGATTTGCTAATAATATGTGAAACTCATCAATAAAAATCCATGTGTGTTTTCCTAATCCTTTGTTTCTTTTTAATCTGTTCATAATATGTTCTAAAACAACAAGATAACCTGTTGTTTGAATAGAACGAGGCAATTCTGATATATCAAAAGAAATCAAACGATTTTTTATTTCAATGTTTGTTTTTTTAGAGAATATATCCATTCCACCTAAAACATATCTTTCAAGAACTAAGGCAAGGTTTTTAGCCTCTCTTTCTGGTTGTTTCATTAATTCATCATAAAATTTTATAAAGTCTGGTTCATATTGTTCACTAAAATTATGAATTTGATATTCTTCATATATATTTTTAGTACATCTATCAACAAGTGTTTTTTGTTCTCCACTAAGACCAGCACTTGATACAAGCGATTCTATAAAGGCTAATGAAAATTCTATTTTATTATTTAGAGTTTCTTCATCATTCTCATATTGCAAAGAAGAATCGAATGGATTTATATAGGTGTTGCTAGAGGTACTAATATTTAATGTTTGCCCTCCAAAGGCATCAATTAACGGTTTATATTCTCCGTTGTGGATCTAAAATAACAATTTCATCTTGTGGGTATCTCAATAGAACTTGCTCTATATTTAGTTTTATTGAGAATGACTTTCCAGCACCACTTGTTGCTAAAACACATCCATTTCCATTTAGTAACTTTTTTCTGTCTGCAAAAACTGGATTTTTTGATACTAAATTAATTCCATAGAATATACTATTTTCGTGCATTAAATCTTTGGTGTTGAATGGTACATTTGCAGCGGTACTTTCTGATGTTAAAGACCTTTGCATTTGTAAGGTATTATAACCAAAGGCAAGGCAGTTCTGTAATCCTTCAAGTTGTTGCCAGTCTAAATTATAGACTGTGATTAAATGCTCACTTGCAATACTTTTTATCATTTTAGTTTCTTTTTCTAGCTCATCCAAACTATCTGATTGAATACAGATAAGAATATTATTAGTAAATAGCTTTTGTTTTTTCTTTTGTAAGGCATCTCTTAAAGATTGTGCATCTCTTAAAGCATCTTCTAACTTTTCATCCCTAACTGCCTCATAACTGTAGTTATTTTTATTGGCTTTTTTAATCTTTTCAAGCCTCTCCGTTTTCATACCACTTATTTTTTTATTAACTTTTTGTATAGTTTTTGATGGATCTGTAGGAGTTATATTAAGTGTTGTTATGATATTGCAATTTTCAAGTGTGGAAATTCGATTATAAAATCTAGGAGTTATAGACTTAGGCAGTCTACTAACATACATTACTCTGATAAATTTTTTATTTCCAATGCTAATATAATTTTTTTCTCTTAAAGAAACATCTTCTTTACTTGCCAAAACATCATAAATACTTAAATTGTTATCCTTAGCATACTGAATAATATCAGTAATTCCTTCATCTTCCATTAAATTAGTATGGAATAAATTATATAAAGGTGCTAACCTTTCTCCAATACTTATTCTTCTAATTTTGGATTTTAGTTCTTTAAATTTTTCTTCTGTTCTTAATTGATATTGCATAAAAATATCTTGTGCATCAGTTAGACTTTCAGCTTTTGTACTTATTGTTATAAGTCTAGTATCACAAGATATATTTTCTTTGTTTCCCAAACAATTTTCAATTTGTGTATTAAATTCTTTTCCTATCCTTAACTCATTTCCTTGTAGTTTGTTTTCATCATATATATAGTTTTTCTTATAGTCAACTCTTTTTACTGGTGTACCTATTTTTATAACTTGAATATGGTCATTAAAGTTAAATGAATGTAAGTATGATACCCATTTTAAAAATATGCTCTCCTGTGTTTCATAATCAGCCTTTGAAAAAGATATATCCTGATACTCAAAGCATACAGAATAGTGTTCATCATCTAACTGTAGGATAGAAGTATTTTCATTATAAGATTTAAAAAACATACTCATAATTTGAGAAGTAGTGCGAGGTTTTGCTATTTTATTTGCTTTTCGTTTTTTTAAGAAAAGGCTAAATTTTGATTCTCTCTTACTTTTTGCTTTCCTATCTTTTTTTACTTTAGTCAAACTATATTATCCTCCTTATCTTGTTTTAGAAGATCTGTAATAAGATACATTTCTCCTTCTTTTAATTGCTTAAACATAGATGTAAGTGTTTCTTGACCTATAACTGGTTGACCTTTTAATTTCATTTTATAGATATTAAACAAATCAACCCTAGTTTCTAAAAGTGGATGCTTGTTATTAAAAACTCTCATCCACTTTGCATTAAAATTATTCAAATAATAATTTAAAAATTTTCTTTCCCATTTTGTTAATTTCATAAATTTATTACCTCTCTAATAGTTTCAAAAGAGCATCTTGTTGCTCCTTTGATAATTTAGAAAGTTTTTCTGATAGTTCATTTCTTTTATCACTATCTTTATTATCTTTCTCTATAATTTTATTTGAGGTGTTATTATCGGTAACCCCATATTTCTTTTTAGCTTTTTGTAGCAGTTTTTCTTGTTTTTGTTTTTTCTTTAATTCCTTAATTTCGCTTTTGTTATTTTTTGAAGTGATTTCATTAGCTTCTTTAGTAACAATCTGCTTTTTCTTACTATTTTTTTGACGTTGCTTTTTAAATTCTTCATCAGATACATAATGGATGGGTTTAGCAAAGCAAAAATAATGTCTGAACCAAAATGGTAAAATTTTTTCTGCTGGTAATTCATGAATTTTAACAAATCCTATAAATCCAAGAATTCCTGCTATTCCGAATTACTATATAACTTGTAATCTCATTTCCGATTTTATCTTTTAAAAGAAGATAGGTTGGTACAACCAAAGCAACTATTAGTATTGCAAATATCCATTGTCTAAAATTGAAAAAATATATTTTCTCTTTATAATCGTTTATCTCATCAAAAACAGTTATTTCTATATTATCCATAATCTTAATGACCTCCTGTTAATCTTTCTGCGAATTGGCTAGCATACTGAATTATTGCAAGATACATACCATTTAGGAACAACATTGCAACTATAGTAGATATTGCATTTGTTGAACCAACTGTAGAACTTAATCCAGCCAGACCAAGTGCATAAATATTAGTAGCAAGATAAATAATAATTGCCTCTATTCCTACAGATGCTGCAAATAGAAAATATTGAATTGCTTTTCCTCTGCCTTCATCATCCACAGATAATGCAAGTGGGATAGGAGCAAAAGCAAAACAAAATATTAATTTTACTACTCTTAAAAATATTTGTGTTAAAATCTGAACGATTGTCGTCATAAACGGAATGAATAGTATTAGGTATAATCCGGTATGTCATAATGCTATCTACAAATCCGATCTGGAACTGCATTTATAAGAGTATCTGCAATGTTAATGTTAGAATTATTATTGCTTAATACATTTGTAATACTAACAAATATGTCATTTACAATATTCATTATTGCTGACATAAAACTATAACCATTTATAATGAAATATTTTAATAATAAAAAAGCTACAAAAGACATAGCTAATCTCTCCCAAGAGATTCTATCTACTTCCATAGCCTTTTTTATTAGATTTATCATAAAGAAAAGAATAAGCAAACTTAGTGCTACTGGAACAATACAATCATTTACTACTTTTCCTATAGACCAAATATTAATATTTTGAACACTCGAAAAATTAGTTAATTGTTGTACTGAACCAATTAAATTACCACTATCTAAGGTAACTCCGAAATACTGTAAATTTAAAACTATAGAGAATTCTTATAATTCCATCCAATTATAAATTTCCTCCTCTTTTATAGTCCAAATAGATTTTTTGATTGAGCAATAGCAACTAACATAAATCCAGCCATAAGTGTCATAAGTCCTCTTGATTTTCCGTTCTGCGTCCTCACGTTGCCAACCTAAAGCAAACATTACTCCTCCTACAAGAGCAACGACTCCTCCGAATCTTAGTCAACCAATCACAAGCAAAGTTAATGAAAGAATCAATAGATTCTGTTCCAGATGCAGCACACACTCTGCTAGTACCAAGCATTAAAGTAACACCTATACTTGTGCTTATCGTAATTAATTTAGATTTTAATTTATTTTTACTTTCTTTAAAACTTTTTATTAAGTTTTTCATAAATCCTCCTAACTATAAAAAGGGGGCAATCCCCCTATATAGTTAGAAAATAACTATTATAATTTAGGGAATTGCCTCCTAAATTATTCAATTATTTTTAAGCAACTTTTAAATCTTCTAATTGTATTGTGCCAGATTTTAAAAGTTCTTTTACTTCTTGCCTATCAACCTTTTCAATTTTTGAATTTTGAATAGGTTTAACAAATTGTAATCCTAAATCATATAGCAATTTATAATTGAAATTTTCTTGATATTCCAACTCTTGCTTATGATCATATAACTTATCATTATTATTAGCCCAAGGTTCATATAAATCCGAATAATTAGGGTGTTCATTTAAGTTATATAACTTAGAGTAAAACGCTCCAATTGTAGATATAAAGATTATGCAGTAACCTTTTTGCATCTTAGATAATTCATCTAATGTAGCAAGTTCTCTACCTACTATATCCCAATTCGTGCTACTAGAACCTTGCTTTGAAAAAGTCCTACCTGTGCTTTTCTTATACCATGTTTTTTTTCCAAGTAAAGCCACAATGTATTCAAGAGTTTCTTTACTATTGCTACCGAAGAAATAGAGTAGTATCAACACAGTCTAAAACAGATTCCCAAGAATCTTTATATTTTTTCTTTAATTGGCTTAGACTTTGAAGTCCGAATCGTTATTCCGTACATTTAAACCGTCTTAGATAAGCCAATTCCTCTACAAATCGAGGTATTTCTCCGTAGCTGTGCCCACTCATCCATATAAATTTCCAAAGGTGTAACAAGACTCCCTCCAAGCCTTTTAGCATTTTCATCTATCATGGCAAATACTTGTGTATAGAAAATACTTGCTAAGAAGTTGAAAGTAGAATCACTAGGCTTTGTAATAATAAAATAAGCCACTTTTCCATTTCCTATATGTTTTCCAGTATCTGCATTGATTTTCTGTAGAATAGGTGAATTATCATTAATAGGCATACCGATTCGTTCTAATTCCATATCATCAGTATTAGTTAAATCTGCTATTTCCTTAATGTTAAATGCAGCAAGTCTTGCAGTCGCGACCATAATGATAGTCGACATCATCTTTGGAGCAGATGCAGCAACCTTGAAATGCTTATATTGTTTTACTCCAATGTGGTCTGGCTCATCTTTGGCCCAATTATCAAAAAGTTTATCTAAAGGAGAAACACCTGTTGAATCTGGATTAGATAAACGAATTAATTTCAAAATAGTTGAAAAATTTTGATGTGGTTTATCATAATGTCTAATTGTGTAATAGAATAGAGCTTGTAGATAAATCATTTCCGATTTTTCCCAAAATGGATCTCCACTTGTATTTTCAATATTCTCACTCTTTGTATTAACCATTAAAGTATTAATTAAAGTCATTACATCATCTTCTTGTATTTTATGATTAGGATTTTCGTTTCCTATTATTTCATCAAAAGTAGGTGATTCTTTTATATATACAAAAGGATTGTAATGATTAGATTTTGATTTTTCATCTAAATTTAGAACCTTAATTGTATAACCTTTTTTCTTTAATGAATATCCACAATCTCTAAGCAATTCTCCGTTTAGGATCTGTTACTATTATAGTACCAGTCGCATTTAAAATGTTAGGCTTAAAATAATAACGAGATTTGCCGAGTACCAGGTCTACCAAGTAATATTACATGCCTATTCATTCCACTTTTCTTCATATTTTTAGAGATAAACTCTGTTTGAGATAAAATCATATTGTTTTCAAATACTTTATCTCTTTTGTTTTCAATATCCTTTGAAGTTCTCCATTCAGCAGAGCCATAAGTGTTCTCTTGCATATTTCTTTTGTTTTGCATACGATAGGTTTCATATATCATAAGCATAAAAAAAGACACCCCCGCAGATATTGCAAGATTTTTACTTGTAATATCTACAGAAGTGTTTAATTTATATATTTCACTAAGGGCAATGTTGAAAAATTCTAAATCCCAAATTCCATTATTACTATTTACTAGAGTTGTTACTCTCAGCATATAATAAAAAACAACTATAAATGCTATAAACAATAGTAAATATGGTGGCTTTTTGTTTTTCTTTACTAGCATATAATCACCACCCTTAATATTCCAAGTTTATAGAATCTTCTTTTTCTTTTGTTTGATTTGTAATTATATTGGCATCTCTAAACTCTTTTAATTCATCAATAGTATGATCTTCCCAAGTCCAATCAAAAGCACCTAAAGAATAAACTTTTTTATGTCCTTCTGTAGTATTAATAATATGTCCTTTAATTTTTTCTGACAAAATTATTTTCCCATCTTCTTTTTCAGTAATACGATAGTAATCATTCTTTTCATCATATTTAATCTTAAAATTAGAGGTCGAAAAATTATGAGCAATTAAATCTGCTACATATTTTTCAAAACTTGGTGTAGCCCATCCATTCCAACGTCTATCTTCAATATGATACCCTTCATAATATTCATTGTTATCTATATTAAAATATGCTTTTTTTTCTAAATTCTCTATACTAATCACCTGCCTCTTTTTCTATTTCATTATCAAAATTAACCTCTATCTCTTTAGGATTTTCAGCTATAGTAGGGGAGTTGTTTGCATCTTTTTCTAATTGTTCAAAAATATGCAATCTCTCTAATTCTTCACCTACTACATCTCTTTTTTTTTCTTTTTCTGCAAGTTCCTTTAAGTCCGCTTTTGCAACAGTCCAAAAACATTCATTTTCTTGTCTTTTCATAATATAGTTTTTACCAGATAAAGTAGAATATATTTGTTTCTCCTCATTACCAGTTTTACTTTTAAAAGAAACTAACTCCTCTTGCGACTGGATATTCCATTGAAAGTTTTTATTATTGTTTCCATATACATACATTTGCCCATAATCATTGAAACCCAATTCATTGTATCTTTCAAGATGTTTATTTTCAAAGTATATGTTAGCAATTTTTTCCTCATCTTCATTTTCAATGATTTTAATACCATAAGGAATATCTGCAACTTCAAGATCATCTTCAATAGACATAAATGAAGAAAAAGGCATCTCGTGTACACAATAATCTTGTTTAAATTTATCTATTCCTACATTTCCCATATCATGTAATTTGAATTTATCTGATAGATTTCTTAATTGTTCTGAATTTAGACTTTTTCCACCATTTCTTAGTTGCTCGATTGCAGATTGTGTATTTTCATCAAATAGTTTTTGTGAAATACCAGTTCTATACTCTATTAAATCTGCTATTCTATCAGCCATATAAGGAGCTTTTGATTTATTATAGTATATATTATAATATTTATCCTTATGATGCTTAACCTCTGTATTTTGCTTATCCTGATATTTTTTTATAACTGAATCTAATTTAATAAATTTAGCAGCTTTAGGAAAATGTGCCTTTAAATCACTAAGTTGCTTTATTTTACGAGCATATCTTGTAATTCTTTTCTGTTCATACAAAGATTTCTTTTTTCCAAATTCACTATCTTCTGTAGATAATTTTCTTTCTGATGCAACTACTCTAATACCATCATTTTGACATTTCTGCATTATCCTAATAGTTTCATCATAGGAAAGATTAGTTAGTTTTTCTAGTTCTTTCGTAGATCCATCTTTTTGAACTGCCTTAATTCCTTCTAAGAAGTAGTGATACCCAAATATAGATAAAGGTTTTAATAAGTATTTAAAACTATCTTTTATACCTACTTTTGTTGCTCTTGTAGCACCTTCATAAACTTGTGCTGCATCTGATTTGTTACTTGCCTGCATTAAGCCATCACCTCTTTTTCCATTTGTATTGAATATAATTTAAAATATTTTTTATAGAATTCATCTAATGTTAATCTGCTATGAAATTTCTTTTTATGCTCATTATTATCTATTTTATATTCACTCATATTAGCTTGATTAGCTTGATTATTTAATATTTCTATTCTATCATCATCTTTTTTATATAATTGTTTTGGAATATAAATTTGCTTTGTATCATCTATTGGAAGATACATACCATTATAGGTTTCTTTCTCTTTGCCTGATAATTTTATAAAAATAGACATAGGCTTAGATTCTTTTATTTCCTCTTTTCCTACAATAGTTTCTTTTTGTGGTTCTATTTCCTGTTTAATTTCATATTCAGTATTTTTAATACTTTCAGCAGTTAATCCTAAAATATTTTTATTGTTATTAAATACTAATAAAGTCTTAAATTTCTCGTTATTTACAAACTCTCTACTCATTACAGATTTCATATCATCTGAATATGCAAAACCATACCTAACAGCCTCCATTACCATTTCATTTTTGAAACGAGAAATAGACTGTTCTTTTAATAGCTTTTCATAAGTTTTAGGGAATAATCTTTCAAATTGCTCATGAGAATTTGCAATGAAAATTTCCTCAAACTCATCTGGATTATTTTCAATATATTCCTTAATATTATTATCAAAACTATCATTGTATTGTTTTATTACAAGTTCTTTTTGCTCTTTAGATAAATTAAGACTTACTTTATTTCCTTTAGAATCAAAAGCCTTAACATTATCCAATAAGTGTTCAAGGATAAACATTTTGTCATTTTTAAAATTGATATATTGTTCTGATTTGAATATATAATTCTTAATATAACTACCTATATTAACAGTTAAGCTATCATCTTTTAAATATTGTTCATTATCTAAAGATTTTATTAAAGTATTAGAATCTAGTTTTCCAGATTCTATATATTTCAATAAAATGTTATCCTGATGCTTGTTAGCATAGTTTTTTATTAATCCAATTATATAGTAATAAAAAAATACATCCTTATATCTATTAACCCTATTTTCTTTTACTTCTGTAGGATTAATAATGTTTTCTATTTCATCACTTGAATAATTAGAATTATTAGTTATGAATTCTTTAAAATTCAAAGCATCTTTTGTATCTTTAATCAATCCATCTTTCCACATTTTATTGTATATATTGTGGATATTTTCTACAGATAAATCTTTGTCTTGGATATATTTATATTTCAATAAAAAAGTAAATGCAGATATTCTTGTTTGATATACTTGCTCTCTAGTTATATTTGCCATTTGTAAATCTCCAAAGTCTTTATAATTGCCTAACTTAGCAACATCTAATACATTTACTTTTAATTTTGCTTTTAATAATTCTGGAATAATTCTAATCATAGCCTCTTTGCCTGCATTATCATTATCTAAGCAAAGAGTTACCTCACATTTTAATTTTTTTATTAAGTCTATATGTTCTTTTGTTAGTGCTGTTCCCATTGAACCAACTACATTATCTATTTTCATTGCTTTTGCCGAAATTACATCCATATATCCTTCGACAATGATAAGTTCATCATTCCTAGCATAAGATTTAGCTCTATGATAATTGAATAATAGATTGCTTTTATTAAATATTTCTGTTTCTTTTGTGTTCAAGTATTTGGGTTTAATACTATCATTTATTGCTCTTGCACCAAATCCAACAGCATTTCCATTGTTATCAAAAATAGGTATAGTTATTCTATTGTTAAATACATCTATATAACCATTACCAGAATCTTTTACAATTCCGACTTCTATCAGATCATCTAAAGAATATTTTGCTAAAAGATTATTCATTACATTATTTGTACCTACATTAAAACCAATATGAAATTGATTTATAATTTCTGTAGATAAACTTCTATTTTTTAAATACTTTAAAGCATTTTGGCAGTCAATATTATTTGCTTTTAAATTATTTTCACTAATTGTGATTGCATCTTTTACAATATTATTTAACCTTTGTACTCTTTGTTGTTCTTCTGTTAGAGGTGTATTATTACTAGGAATAGTAATGTTTAGTCCTTGAATATCAATAGCCTTTTGCATTGCATCCTTAAAGCTGATTGGATTATGGTTTATCTCATTTTCATATTTTTGGATGAATGAAATTGCATTTCCACCACTTCCACAAACAAAACACTTTGCAATTCCTTTACCAGAGTGAATACTCATAGATGGGTGAGTGTCATTATGAAAAGGACAGTTACATTTGTTTTTTGTAATCTTTAATCCATAATGTTCTAATATAGTTTGTATATTAGAACTATTTAAAATTTCATCATAAACATCACTCATAATCTATTTCCTCACAATTTTTGTTTTGTTTTTCTTCTAAATACTTCATATATCCAGTCATTTGTTGTTCAATATCATTTTCATCAAATGTACGAATAACAGAAGGATACGGAATATCTACTTTTACATCTTTGGGCGAAGTATAACTTTCTTCTTGAACATCTGTTAATTCTTCTCCCATGCCAGTTATTCTATATGAAATGTCATTATAGCCCACATCAAATAGTCGGTGCTGTAAGAAAAAATATCTTTCTGAATCTAATCTATTCCATCCAAGATAAACGAGATCTCCAAATGTTTTATTTATGTCTGCATTTTTAATTAATTTTTTTAATGATTCATCATTTGTTTTTTCTAACTCTTTATTTATGAGATCTACACCTTCCTGTTTTATAACTAATCTAACCTTGTAATCAGTCATTCTAAGCCACCTCCAATTCAATAAATGTTTTAATATGATGTTCTAACCTAGAATCATCTTTATTACTAATAAATAATAAAAAAACTTCCTTTTTATCTGGATTAAATATAGTAACAATAATAGTAGTATCTTTCCTTAAAATATTTATCAACTCATATATTTGCTTGGTAGAATATTTTTCATTTACATTAAAAGTAAGATATTTAATAATGTTAAATGGTTTAGATATTCTTCTAGCAAGAGTATATACATCCCTATTAATTACTGTATCTTTTTCTATTTCTTCAAAATAAATATCATCAAATAACAAATAAAAAGAGCCATTTTGTGTTTTATCTAATAGTAAATTTTGTAAATCTTCAAAGTTGTATATAATATTAGTTTGAATATTAAATCCCTCCTTTATAAAAGAAAAAAGAGTGGGAAATCCCACTCAATTTAATTATTTTTTTTGCTTTTTCTTTTTAAGATGATTACACAAGTAGTAATTCCTACTATAGATAATCCCATTAGACTAAATATTAAAGGATAATTCATTTCATTACCTGTTTGAACAGAAGGCATTAATGAATTGTAGTAGACAAAACTATATACTCCTTCATTTTCTTCTAGTGATTTTCCATCTGCAAAGACACCCTTATCATTAATTTGGATTTCTACCACTTGTTTTGATAGTTTATATCCTAAAGGTGCTTGAATTTCCTTAATATAGTATGTGCCAAATCTAAGATCTGAAAATAATGCTGTTCCCTCGTATTCGTTAGCACCAGCTTGTTTAATTAGTTTAGTACATTCTTTATCCTCATAAATTCCAAATACGAATTTATTTGATTTAATGTGTTCTTTAGTTGTTTTGTCTAATTTTTCAACTCTAACAGAACGAAGAATAGGCATATCCTTCATAGTAACTTTTTGACCATCTCCAGCTACAAATGTGATTTCTTCTGCTATTTGGTAGCCATAAGGAGCAGTAATTTCCTTCATAATATATTCTTTTCCTTCAACTAGATAACGAATAGTATGACTTTCTTCTGTAGAAATCCATTCTTCAACTACTTCACCAGTTTCTTTATCTATTATTTGAATAGTAGCACCAGGTAATTCTTTAGTTCCTGTTTCATCAAATTTAGAGAAAACCATATCTGTAGGAGTATTTACACAGTAAATTGTTACAATATCACCATTTTCTTTAACAGTTACTTCATAGATGTAATCATTTAAAGTATAGCCATCTACTTGTTTTGCTTCTTGAATATAGTAAGTTCCTAGTTCTAAATCTTCAAATATAGCAATACTATCAGCATTTGTTTTGCTTGTTGCAATAACATCTTTCATATCTTTGTTGGCTGAAATATTAAATTCTACATTTTCTAATTTAACTTCATCATTTAAAATATCTATTTTCTTAATTTGGATAGAACCCCTTGCTAACTCATTATCAACAATTCCTTTTAATCCAATTTGAATAGTATATTCTGCAATATCTTTTCCATGGTAGCCAACTTCAAAATCGTATTCTTTATCGTTTAGTACATATTGTGAATTTGTTTGTAATTCTTTAATGTAATAAACTCCATTTGGTAAATCTGGTACATTTTCTAATTTACCATCTTCTGTAATTCCAGTAGTAGAAATCATTGTTCCATTTTCAATAGCTACATTTCCCATATAGTCATAAATATCTTCTCTAGCATAGATTCCAAAAGCTATATCTTTGTAAGCATCTTTATTTACAAATACTTTTTGTTCTTCTAATACTTTTATCATATCTATATTGAATTTAGGGCGAGTATTTACTAAAGTAGATGATATAACTTGTAATTCATTGCTTTGATTATTTTCTACTTGGAAATAATGTTTATTAGTATCAGCTACATATCCGTGAGGAACTTTAGATTCTATATAATAATAAGAACCCACAGGTAGCTTTTTACTTGTAACATTTTCAAAATCACTTTCTAAAGTCTGAACTTTCTCATCTTTTTTGTAATATGTTGTATTACCAATTTTTATATCTTCATTTGCATAAATAGTGATTTCAGCTCCAAGTAAATTAGATTCATTCCAAACTGGACTTTCTGTTGAGCCAAATTCTGTTTGACCTGATATAGTTTGATTAAAGATTTCTCCTCGTTTATTAAATTCTAATTCACCATAAACAAGTTCATCTTTCATTACAACAGATTGGACTTTACCAGTATCTTGTATAGTAAATTCAACATTTTGTGTAAGTGCGAATCCATAAGGACTAGAGGTTTCTTTTAATACATAAGTTTTTCCAACTTCCATACCTTTGATTAAGTGAGGTTTAACTGTTCCATCTTCATTTTTACCATCTTGACCTGAAACCCAAGTATCAAAAATTGCAGCTGGATTATCTTTTTCATAAACAGTTAAATGAGCCCCTTCGATTTCTTCTGAATTAGTTATATCTTGTTTAGATACTTCTACTTTTATAATTTCATTTTTGAATTCATATTCTAAATGAATTGTAGGTATATCTTGACCTTTGTATGTTGCATCAACATTAATTACTTGATTACTAGATGAATAGCCTATTGGTGCTTTAATTTCCTTAATTTCAAATTTTGTTAAAGGAAAATCAGATGTGAAATGTAACTTTCCTTCTGTATTACTTGTTGCAGTTTCGATTAAATCACCTTTTCTTACAACTATATCACCTTTATAGTTTAATATATCTGACTGTGCATATATACCAAACTCTGCTCCTAAAAGTCCAATATCTTCATCTGCATCTTTTTTAGTAACATTTATATCGACTTTTTGTCTTTCATTTATAAAAGAGGCATTATCATAAACAATAGGTGTATTCTGATCTTTATAAACTAAAGAAACATCTTTAACTTCATTGTTTATTACCATTCCTTCTGGTGCTTTGACTTCTCTTACAGAATATTCACCTAAAGGCAATTCTTTTGATGTCGCTTTTCCTTGCGAATTTGTAGTAATAGTATCAACTACAGTACCTTTTTCATAAATTACTGTTCCATCATTAGATGGATCCATTATATTTTTTCTTGCAAATATTTCATATTTTGCATTTGGTAATCCTTTTTCTTCATAAATGAATTTGCCATCTATAAAATCAGTTAGAACCTCACCACGTTTTTCAATATTTACTTTTCCTTTAACTGGTACATCCTTTTGTTTAACTGTTATAACTGGTGTTTTTCCATCTTGTAATACTTCATAAGCAGTTTTAGATGTGATTCTAAACTGAATAGGTGTAGAACTAATTAAATATCCTTTTGGACTCTTTTGTTCTTCTAGTTGGTAATTTCCAACTTCTAATTTATCTCCTGTCATAACTGTTCCTGTTTCATCTGTAGTCCAAGTATCTACATAGTGAGGTAATGGATTCCAATCCCAATATCCAAAATATTTTCCTGTATCTAGGTTTTTGATTTTAAATGTTGCACCTGCAATTTTAACAGTTTTTCCAGTTTCCTCATCCTTTTTTACTATTGCTAATATAGAATTAAAAGATGTATCATTGAAAACTCTCCAAACTTGTGGCTCTGCTTTATCTTCCGAAATAACTACTTTAAAATCATCAACTTTATATTTGTCATCTATTGCTTTAGTTTCTCTCACGATATATGTGCCATAAGGTAATCTATCACTAAGAGCATAACCTTTTGAATCAGTTACTAATATAGATGCAGTTTTTCCATCAGCATTTTTAGCTCTAGGAGCAGCCTCCCAAGAACCATATTCATTAATATCTTTTTGTGCTTTTATTGTAAATTCTGCACCTTCTAATAATTCTGCCTCACCAGCCTCATCACTAGATATTTTTATAATTTGAAATGGCTGTGAAACTACTCTTTCTTTAACAGTTTGTTTTTTAGTAACAATACTTACATTTTGACCTTCATATAATAAATCAAAATTATATATAGTGGTATCTAAGTTATAACCTTTGCTAGGCTTAATTTCTTTAAGATAATATTGACCTAAGTATAAATTCTCTAAAGTTGCATTTGCCTCGTCATTTGTTACTAATTCTCCAACTTTTACATCAGTATTATAAATCATACTGTCATCTGCCGGATCAAGTATTGGAGTTCTTGCATATACTCCATAAACAGCACCTTTAAGAGTTGCCTCTCCTTGTGGTTGTTTACCTGTTTTGCTATCTTCTTTTGAGATTGTAACACTACCTTTTACTCTAGTGTTCAGTACAGAAATCTCATATACTTTACCATCTTCAACAACACCAATATTATCACTAACTTCTACTTTTACAGTATATTTATTTGGTGCTGTAGATTCTTTTACGTAGTAAGTTCCATAATCTAATAATCCAGATGTAGCAATTCCACTTTCATTAGTGGTTATACTTGCAACTTTTGTATTATTAGGATTGTAAATATCAAAAACAGTTCCAGCCTTCTTAACTATTTTATTGCTTTCTGCATCTTTTTTAGTTACTTTAATACGACCTTGTTTCCAGTTATTTGTTGCTTGATATGAAGCTGTTTTACTTGGTTGTACTGTTACACTTCTGATTGTACTATCTAATATTAGATGTTTTGGTACAGCAGTTTCTTGAATATATACTGTGCCAGGTCTAATTTTTTCTGCTTTTACTTTTCCATTAGAACCAGTAGTATAAGTTCCAATAGGATCTGACATATCAGAATTATAACTTACTTTAAAAGATGTATTTGGTACATAGTTACCTTTATTATCCTTTTTTGCAAGTTCTACTTCACCATATATATTTATTTTTAATGAAAATGCCATTGTTACAGGATCATTATAAGACATAGCCATCATTTGATTTTGAACACCAGATTTGAATTCAAAATATATATTTGTGTCTGTTTCTCTTGTTTCCTCTTTTATACATCCCCAACTTTTCATTGTAGCATCTGATATTCTATAATTCTCTAATGAACAATTTTCATCTACAGTTATTGTTAAGGTATTTTCACCTTTAGTATGCTGAAATCTAATTCCATCTACTGTTTTATCAAGACTATTATACTGACTTAATACATTATTAGAATCTGTAATTGTTTGTGTTTTTCCTGCATCTACAGTAATTGTAGTTGCATCAAATGAAGGTCTTTTCTCCATATTTGCAATTTGATTATTAATATTATTTTTGAATGAAACAAATTCATTTTGTAATGATGAATCTACAAATCTTGCACTAGATTGTCCTAGTGTTTCCCAAACCATTTGTTGAGTAAACACATAATCTTTCTTTAGATTTATCATAGAATCGGCATTTATACCACCATCAATTACATAATCTGGATGTTTACTATACCATCCAAAATAGGCTACTTTACAAGCTCTTTTAATTGTTGGATTAGTTGGTACATAGTAATCACCATTACTAATTACTCCTGTATCAAAGTCTACACCATGTTCCACACAAAAAACAGTAAATCTTTCATTAGTAGATACATTTATTAATCTTCTTGCTAAGATTCCGTATTCTGTACCTGCATTATCAGTAGTCCACATAAAGGTTGCAAATTGTCCTCCAACCCAATTTGCATTACCTGATCCAGATAAGGCAAATACAGGTTGAATTGTTCCAAATAATGTGATGATTAAAAGAATTACTGCAAACATTTTTTTATAAATATTAAAATTTTTTGTTTTAATCACTTTTTTAATTCCTCCTAAAAAAAGAACAAGTATATTACTTGCTCTGTATTTCTTATAAAATTTAATGAAAAATTACTCTCATTCCATAGTAAATACCTTCGCTATCTTTCAAAGGTACACATTCACCAGCATATCCACTAGATTTTAGATATTGTTGTGCTGCTTTTGATACATTATCTATAGTGTAACCATCAGTAAATAAAAAATCTTTGTTGGAAGGTTTATTTTTTGTTGTTTCATTCTTTTTATTTTCTGATGTAGTAGTTTTACTTGGTTGAGGTTCTTTTTCCTCTTGTTTTTTATCTTCTTGTGAATATTGTTCCTGTGGTTGCTCTACCACAGTATTTTCACTATTTTGTATATGATTTTCAATTACATTTTCAGAAATTATTTCAGAATTAGTAGTATTGTTTTCTACTATTTCATTTAAAGGATTGTTATCATTTTCTTGCACATTTATAGTATTGTTTGAGTTTTCGTTAATAGGTATATTTTTAATATAATATTTACTAGAAATAATGGTGCAAAAGAGAATAAAGAAAATAATTGAAATGAATATGATTATTCTCCTTTTTTTGGTTTCCTTTAAATATGCCTCTAACAACTTTTTATCTTCATCATTCAAGTAGTTTTACCACCCATATTATTTAAGAAATCTTGTGAATTTTTTTCTAATTTTTCGTAATCTTTCTTAAATGAATATAACTTTTTTAATTGCAGATCTAAGTCATCAATTTCTTTTTGAATTTCTGATTGTTTATCTACTTTTGTTTTTTTCTGTTGCTCTAATTTCTGAATTTTTAATAATATCTTTTTGAGCATAAATCACCTCCATAATAAAAAGCCAAGACTTAAATCTTGACTTTGAAAATAATATCTCTTATCTATAATAAAGGTTAATAGTCCACTTATTACAATACATACAACTCCAAATTTCATAACCTGTAGGACAGTTTTTATAATAAGTTGCATCTGCATTTGTATCATTTGGATCTGTGCTATTCCACCACTCATCCCAATACTTTATTTTTTCTTCATAATATGAAATTGCCTCATTTTTAGAATTAAACCACTTTCCACAATTTCCAACATCCATACCATGATTATTGTTATTTGTGCATCTGGTAGGTTGAGTTACTTTATTAGTTTCATTAGGTTTATCTACTGGTTTTGATGTAATAGTTTCTTTAGGTTTTGCATTTTCTATATTTGATGGAGAGGTAGTGTCTTTAGAACTTTCCTCCTTATTAGTTACTATGTTATTTTTTTGAGTATTTTTATTATTAGATGTAGTATTTTTAGTTGTACTATTTGGAGTAGTAGAAACTGTACTAATAGTTTCTTCTACTGTTGTTTCATCTTGTTTTTGTATTTCCTCTTTTAGTTTTGTTTCTGATTCCACTTCTGAAATTATAGTGTCAGATTTTGGTGTTATTTCATTAGATATAGTGTTATCCATAGAACTATCTATTGTGTTTTCATTTGAATCAATTATATCTTCTCTTGCTAAAGGAATAGCCTCATCTTTTGGATAAACTAAATAACCTATTCCAATACTGCATAATAATAAAATTAATATAATTAAAATTGTTATAAAGACTTTCTTTTTCATAATTATCACCTCTTAACTTAATAATAACGTGATCTTTTGAATTTGTCAGCCCTTTTTCCACAATTTATTTATTCAATGGGGATAATACTAGCGATTATATAATATCGCTGCTCTGTTGGTGTATGTTTTGCATTTATATATGAACAAGTAGATAACTTTATTATTTTATTTGAAATTTCTACATTTGATACTTTACATTTACTTGCTTTCTGATAATACTTTATCCTTTCATTGATGTCTAATTGTTTTATATTACTATTTTCTGTTTCAAATGCTATTGAATATGCACTAAAAACAGTTGCCTCATAGTTGCCATTTGAAGTATATATTTTGAAATGTTGATGAGCATATAAAAAATCCTCATTAAGATACTTTCCTAATAAAGAAAACATACTTCCATTCTTCATATTGTGTCCGTAAATTATAGTTTCAGAATCTTCAAATGGGTTAGTATTTGTTGTAAATATTGAACCACTACTATTATATTTTTTATCGTAAGAATGTTTAAGATAAAATAGGTTATTATCTTTTAAAATAGGATAATTAATTTTAGTATCTTCTATCTGAATCCATCCTACAATATCTTGATTAATAGATTTTAGATTATTCCAATCAATAGAAGTTGATTGGGTTTCCTCATCTATTTCAATAGTTTCCTCTATTAGATTTTCAATAGCAACATCATTTTCCTTTGCCTTAATGTAATCCTTTAAAAGTAAATACGAACATGAAAAAAAGACTATGAGAAACACTAGAGTTAGTAGCACTGCTAAAAATTTATGGTATTTCATAGTCATTTTCCTTTTCCATTTTTAAATCTTTACTGATTTCATCACGAGTTTCATCTTCCTCTAACCAAACAGATACAGACTGTTCAAATGCTCGACTTGTTAAATATATTTCATAAGAATCTTCTGTTTCTTCTATAGTATAATCCTTCAAATCAAATTCTTCGTTTTGTTCTTTTATGCTTTCTTTACATTCTTGTAAGTATTTTTCTGCATTTTCTTTATTGAAAAAAGTGCTTATATTCAATGTATGATCTGCATCATCAATATCATGGCTTTCATAGATAACTCTATAAATCTTCATAGAAAACTCCTTTCACTAAAATTTTCAATTTAACTAGCTTTTTGCTCATAAATAAGATCTTCTTGCATAAATCGTTCCTCTAATTGTTGAATAGTATAATTAGGTTTAAATTTCACTTCACTATCCTTCTGCCAATCTAACATCATTTTCCAATATTCTGGATAATCATGTCGCAAAATTCTCAAACTATCTAATCCTTGTTTTACACAGAACCAACATCCTAGTCTTTTGAATTTATCATAGAGTGGATTATATAATCCTTTCTCCTTAGTATATTGTAAACAATCTTTTTCTGTCATCTGCCAATCATATAATGGAGCTCTTTCATTTATTGCTAATCTTCCAAATCTTTTAGGTTCATCATAAGCAATACCAATATAACTTATATATTCACCTTGCTTTTTCAAATATTGGTCTAATGTTTGTACTTTTAATTTACTATTGCACCATGCTCCTAGGTTCCAAGGGAAACCATAAATCTTTCCTTCATATTTTCCTCTTTGCTTTACTGTATAGAATTGTTTTTCAAAACTTATAGGAGATTCTAATCTTGTAATCTTTTTGCCTATTGTTTTTATTAAATATTTATCTACTTTATCCAAATATTCATACATTTCTGGATATTCTGCTCCAATGGTTGGAGTAGCCATTATGTTACAATATACAATTTCATCTATTTGCATATTATTTTCTATCATTTTTAGTAACATTGCCATACTATCTTTGCCTCCACTAAATGATACTATATGCTTTATATCATTCACCTCCTTTGCTTAAAAAGTTTAATTAATCATTCACCTCCCTTAGTATTTGATTTTTTATTGCAACAAAAAAGATATACTGCAATATCCTTGCTTGTATATCTTTTTGTTCATAGATACTTAAATTTAATTTTTCTTGTATTTTAAAAGGACTTTCCTTGCGAAAATACTTTAAATTAATAAAATGATAATATAATAAATTAGTTTGCTTGTACTTTTTTAGTACGAAAGTAATTAGCTTTTGCCATTTTTTTATTTTTAAGATTCTTCTTTCAAGATTAATATTCTTTATTACTTGGTCCTCTAAACTGCTACTTTTATTTTTAATATACTTTCTATAATTTTGGTTATAGTCAAAGTCAGATAAATCTGATCTTAAATCTTCTATGTGCATATCAATAAACTCATAGCTGTATAGATAATACTCTATTTTTTTGAAAACTGGATTATACAATAGATTCTCCCTCTGACAATAATATGTTTTTAATCACATATCGTAATATTGATTCAAAACTATTGAATATTTCTACATGTGAAATGTTGTCTTTTTCAAAAATTAAAATAAACTTTTCTCCTTGTCTTATAAATACACAATAATAAAGACCACATGAAAATTCTTTTATTATTTCATATTTTGTGTCTTTAAAATCTCCTGTATCTTCTGTTATAAGTTGTATTAATTCTTCTGTTGAAGTTCCAACAATATCATCTATAGTTATATCTCTACACCTTAATAGTTCTAATAATCTTGAAATAATTTCTGAATGTTTAATATTGCTATATGGAAGAATATTTTTTATTTCTTCAAATATAACCTCCTCATCTGCAATATCTAATCCTAAATCCTCATAATTTTTTAATTGTTCTTCTAATTCATGTAAAATACATAAATCTTCTATATCATCCTTTTCATTATCATTCATTTCATAGTATTTTTTTAATATCTTTTTCATAGTTACCTCCACATAATTTTATTTCCTAATTCCATTAGCATATAATCCATCAAAAAAGCCAGGAGGATATTCTCTCTGGTCGAAATTAGGTTTTTTATTATTATTTGTTTTGTTTTTAAATGCTTTATAGTTAGCATCTTTCTTCTCAATTTCATGCACTCGTTCAGTTACCCAATATAGAATTGCAGCATAATCACTTTCATAGCTTTTTCCTTTTGATTGTTTATACAGACTTAATTGTTCAATAAGTTGTTTTGCCATATCTATTCCATAAGTATTAACTAAGTCATTATACTCTTTTTCTGTCATAGTAACTTTAACTGCATATTCTTTTTTTTCTTCGATTGGCTCTGCCTCGTGTGTGTGATTTTCATTATTTTTATTTTTATTATTATTTATGTCTAAATTTTCAATATCAGGTTCTTTAAAAATTTCATCACTTGTACTAGAATTATTTAAGCTCTTGTTGTCTAAATTTTCAACTACTGGATTTTTAGGACTTTCTATCAATTTCTTTTGAGTGCTAGTATAACAATTTAAAATATTAGTTTCATTTAATTTATAATAAGTCTTGCAAGGAATTCCCATTCTTTTTGTTTCAATTAATTCCATCTTTAGCAATATATTAATTGCCATTCTTTGTTTATGTTCTGACAAACCTGTATTATCTTCAATGTTTTCACGAGTAGAAAAAAACCAATGCTTGTTAGTTAATTCGTTTCTTTGCTCCCAATAATTATACTCTGAACACAATTCTCCTAATAAAATAGCTGCATCTGTACCAACAGCCTTTATTAAAATTTTATTTGTCATTATAAAACTACTACTTGCCAATAAACTTGCTATGATCATCTTTCTTTACCTCACTTCTATCATATTTTCAAATTGTTCATCTGCTTGTTTGCCTGCTATTATCAAAGCATATAAAAAAAGACTTATATTAGAGCCTAATACAAGTCCTATAAATAAACCTATCAAAAACAATTTCTAACACCACCTTTTATAAAATAGGGAAGGGGATATTTAGTTTAAAATTTATCCCTAATTTTTTTAGGGATAAAAAAAGAGGGGTAATTATTCCTAATTATTACTTTCTCTATTTTACTAGAGAGAGTAAGGAAATAATTATCCCTAATTTTATTTTTTTCTATTTTGACTTATCCCTATTAAATCCCTAATTTTTTTCTAATTTTTATATTATTTATTTCTTTTTAATTCTTTACAATTCTGTTAAATTCTGTTAAAATATTTTTTGTGGATGCCTACTGTCATAGGCATTTGCATAAAAAAATCGCATATTGCAAAGCTTATGGCATTTTCGTATGTCGGTATTTATGAGCCCAACGAGCTGCCAACTGCTCCACCTCGCGATATTACTTAACTAGTATAATCTCTTTTATGTAGAATGTCAAGGTTTCTTATAAAAAATCTTAAAATTTAAATAAAAACCTTGTATAATTCCAGAAAAAGGGATAATATATAGTATATGCAAAAACTCTAAAAATATGTGAAAATAAGGAGAAGAAGTTATGGAATTTTATATGAATGAAGGCAAAAGCGTAGAAATACAAGTAAATGGACAAACATACTTAAGGCATGCAATAAAGACAAGATTTGTTGAACAAGGAGAATCATATATAGACTTATTTAAAGAATATGTATCACCAATATATGAAGATGGAGACATCATATCAAGTAGCGAAAAAATAATAGCATTATGCCAAAATAGAATTGTAAAAAGAGAAGATATAAAAATAGGATTTTGGGCAAAACTATTATCTAAATTTGCATCACATCCAGATACAGGAGTAGGAGTAGGAGAAACAATAAAAATGCAATATGCAATAGATACAGTTGGATTATTTAAAGTATTATGGGCAAGTATAGCAAGTGCTATTACTAAGTTGTTTGGCAAAAAAGGAATATTTTATGAAATAGTAGGACAAGAAGTAAGTGGTCTAGATGGTTTTTATGATCATGTATGGAAAGAATATGGAGACATAGGAATTAAATTACCAGAAAACCCAAGTGGTGTATGTAATGAAATAAAGGAAAAGCTAGGAATATCATGCATGATAGTAGATGCAAATGATTTAGGACAAGAATTATTAGGTTACTCAAATGACATTACGCTATCAAAAGAAGAACTAAAAGAACTAATAAAAGATAACCCATCAGGACAAGGAAAAGAACTAACACCATTAATTCTAATTAGAAAAAAACAAGATTAAGAGCCGAATATACATTTGTAGGGGCACGTTTAAAGGGAATACATCGTAGCACATGACGCCACTGTGCCCATTTATATTGTAGGAAACTACTTTATTTTAAGTTAAGACGTAGGGGCGATTAGTAATCGCCTACTTAGCGAAGCTAGTTTTCTATTTATAATTATAGAATAAGTGGATTTTATCCACTTATTCTACGTATACAACTTGTACAAAAACGAAGCTAATTGGTTTTTTTTAGATTATCTTCAAACTCTTCCCAAGATTTACTAAAAACATGATTAGCAAAAGCTTCTTTTAATCCACTTACTTGTTTTAAACGGATAATTTCATCAAGTTCCATACCCAAATGTTTAGAAATTTGTTTTTCACTCCAACCACTATTACTTAAATCAATAACAATTTTAGACATATCAACAATTTGGTGAGTACCCCTAGCACGGTTATGTCTTATAGTACTCGCCATACGATTACTTAAATCCTTATCAATTGTGACAATTGGAATTTCCTCTAGATGGAAATATTCTTTTGCGCAACGATAACGATGAAAGCCGTCAACAACAATATATTTATCATTTTCCTCATCATAATAAGCAACAATTGGTTGAGTATAACCATCTTCCTCAATAGAATGCTTTAAAAGTTTCATTTCTGGAGGAGCAACTTTGTTAGGATTATAATCATTTGCCACAACCTTATTAATATCAACCATTTTTACATTCAAAACTGGAAATTCAATATTTTTCAACTTTTTTTCCACCTCTAATCATAACAAAATGTTTATAATTATCTAGATAATTAATTTTTAAACCACATTCCAGATATAAATTTTCGTATAAGTTAGTAACAATGCTTGGAGAAATATCAATACTTTGGCATATATGCTCTAAAAGTTCCTTTAAATAATTTTCATTACTAGAATAAATATTTTTTATTACATTGTTAGAAATAGAAACAAAACCATAAGGTTTATTATCTGCACCAATATAAATATACCAAATTTTGTTATTATCATCATAAATACGATCTTTAGTTTCAGTTTGAATTATACGAGAGCCAAAAAATTTACCCATGTAAGAATAAAAATTATCATCTTTATTTGTAAGTTTCAATATCATCTTCATTCACCTCTTCCTTTATAAAATTCATTAAATCTTTATCATCAGAAACCGTATCTTTAGTTAATAAATTATCCCATTTATGAATCAAAGCTTTAAGTTCCTCATTATCGGTTTTCGTTTGAGAAAAACAAAGACGTTTCATATAAAAATCGTTTTTCTCAATAGACCTTGCAATTCTTCTCCAAGAAATAACCTTTTTTTGATTTTCTAATTTACTATCAGCTTCTTCTGGAATATCGCATATATCAATATTATCTCGCTTTTTATACCAATAAGCAAACTTTTTAATTTTTCTATAATAATGAAGCATTAAATCACTATTATAAATCCCAATACTTTCTAATAAAAAGATAGTATATTCTTTCCAAGTCATAAAATTTGGTTTAGAAGTCCTAAGATTTCCGAAGAGCAGTAGTTCTACAATAAATATTTCCAAAATTAACACCGATTAACACGATTAACTACTTTAGACCATGTGTCATATTCTAAAGCTTTAAATTGATCAAGTCCATTTTTTTGGTCATCCCCATAAGGCTGACATAAGCGTTGTTCGTGAATACTAAGCCCATTCTTATACATTAACTCATAAACTTGGTTATACTTTAAATCAAGCTTACTAACTGCACCCCAAATATCCTCTGTTCTCCAGTCATAAATTGGATAAAAGTTATAAACAGCAAGGTAATTATCATTATATCGAATTTTTGTTGTCCAATGCTTATTATCATACATAACTTTTCCATCAAAAGTAATAGTTCTGAAACGATTTAAACTTTCATCTGAGCGAATTCCTATACCACATGCTACATTGCCACCATATTGTTTTTGATACCAATCAGCAAACTGAATAATAAATTCTTCAAATTCTTCACCCTTACGGAACCAAGGGAAAGGATTATTAGACATATTAATACTATCATTAGGTAAATCTCGTACCCATAAATTTCTACTTTCTTCCTCCCAACAAATCCATTTTGGTTGTAAAATAGAAACAGCATTTCTAAGAGCCATAGGAAGAGCAATATGATAAAAATGTCTAATTTGAGATAATTGCTTAAGCTCATAAATATGATCAATAGTTAAACGATATTGTGCTTCAAAATCTATATATAAAACATCAAAAACACGATTCTTTTTCTTAGCTACAATATTAGCAAGTTGAACCATAACGCTACTATCTTTTCCACCACTCACACTAAAATAGATATTTTCAAAATGATCAAATATAAATTCCAAACGCTCGAAAGTAGCATCTAAAACATTTTTTTCTAAATATATCTTAGGCAAAATTCACACCTTCTTTAATGTACATAAGAATATTATGATATAAATGTAAAAAAAAGTCAATAAAAGTAAAATAAAGGCATTTTGTGTGATATAATATAAAATAAAAAAGGAGGAAAACGTGAAAATACTAGTAGCAAGTACAAATAAAAGTAAAATAAAAGAAATAAAACAAATATTAAGAAATATCGAAATAATTACATTAAACGATATAAAAAATACGGTACAAGTAATAGAAGATGGCAATACATTTGAAGAAAATGCAAAAAAGAAGGCAAAAGAAATTTATGATGAAACTTTAATACCATGTATTGCAGATGATAGTGGAATATGTATAAAAAAATATAATGATTGGCCAGGAGTAAAAACAGCAAGATTTTTAGGAGAAGAAAAAGCAGGAAATAAATATAGTAAAGAAAGAAATGAATATATAATAAACAAAATGAAAAGACTAGAAAAAGAAGAGAGAAAAGTAGACTATATAACTGTTATAGCATACTATGATGGAAAGAAATTTAAAATAGGAAAAGGAATTTTATCTGGATTTATTGCAAAACAAGCAAAAGGAGATAATGGATTTGGGTTTGACGAAATCTTTGAGCTAGAAGATGGAAGGACCCTAGCGCAGCTAAATAGCGAAGAAAAGAATAATATAAGTAGTCGAAAAATAGCATTAGAAGAAATAAAAAGACAAATAATTAGCTAAAACATAAGAAAATAACGAAAAAGTCTTGACATTCACAAATTTTATCAATATAATGCAAATATAATCATCACTAGGAGGTACATGGTTACATGACATATGCATATCAATTTGACAATCCATATAATGAAATGCCAGATGAAAAAGTAATTGAAGTAATTCAATCTGGGGATAATATGGCATTAAACTACTTAATGAATAAATACAACGATTTAGTAAACATGAAAGCAAGCAAATTCTTTATGGTAGGAGCAGAAAGAGATGATATTATACAAGAAGGATTAATTGGTTTATATAAAGCAACCAAATCATTTAATGTAGAAAAACAAAATTCATTCAAGACTTTTGCTAACATGTGCATTGAAAGGCAATTAATAACAGCATTAAAAACATCAAACCGACAAAAAAACATACCATTAAATTCGGCCTTTTCATTAAACTCAGCAGCATACGAAGAAAACGATGATGTACCAGTAATAGATGTATTAGAAACAAAGACTGTTGATGATCCGTTAGAGACACTAGCTAAAAAAGAATATTATAGTTCAATAGAAAATAAAATAAATGACAGTCTAAGCGATTTTGAAAAACAAGTATTACATTATTATAAACAAGGAAAATCATATGCAGCAATAGCTGAGAAGCTTGAAACAAAAGTAAAATCTGTAGATACAGCAATACAAAGAATAAGAAAAAAAGCAAATAAAATAAAAGAAAACATGGAACAAGAATAAACCTTGTTCCATGTTTTCTTTTATAAAATAATAACATAGATTAACATACTTGAAAAATTATGTAAATTGATATATAATATAAAAAACAAAAAGGAGATAAGTTATATTGAAAAGAAGAAAAATAACACAAGAGGCATTATTAGAATATGTAAGGCAAAATTTAACAAATGAACAAATTGCAAAAAAAGAAGGAGTATCAACAGTAACTATATGGAATCACATAAAAAAAATAGATAGAGATTTATTAGATAAAGCAAGACAAGAAGGACAAGAATTAGAAGATATAGAAAGACAAGAAAGATTGCTAGAATATGTAAGGCAAAATCTAACGCATGAACAAATAGCAGAAAAAGAGGGAGTAACAAAAGTAACTATATGGAGTTACATAAAAGAAATAGATGAAGAATTATTAAAACAGGCAGAGGAAGAAGCAAAACAATTAGAACAAATGGAAAGACAAAAGAGGCTATTAGAATATACAAGGGATAAGCTAACAAGGGAAGAAATGGCAGAAAAAGAAGGAGTATCAAAAGTAACTATATGGAATTATATGAAGCAAATAGATAAAGATTTATTAGAAAGAGCAAAGAAAGAAGATGAAGAAACGTGGCAACAAACAAAACAAGATGAAGAAGAAAAGTGGAAACAAATAAAAAATGAAAACGAAGAAAGATGGAAACTGCTAATGCAAGGAAGTAAAGAAAAATGGCAACAACTAAAGCAAGAAAATGATGTAGCTATACAGCAATTAGAACAAGAAAATGAAAAAGAAGAGCAACAGAAGAAAAAGCAATCGACTAAGTCAAAAGAAAAAATAGGGAAAAAAGGAAGTACAAAACAAAATAATACGAAATTAAATATAAGAAGAAAAATAACATCTAAAAAGATTACAATAGATGATGTTAGATCATATCAAGAAGAACTTGATGAAAAGTATAACAAAGTAACATATGAGGATATAGTTTTGTTAATGAGACTATATATAAAAATAAACAAAATAGAAGAAGCAATAAAATTTTTAAATAAAACAATTTATAATGAAGATATGACATACCTAGGTGTAGAAAGATTAAAGAAAATTAAAGAACAATTAGAAGGAATAAAAAAGAAACAACAAGCCCGTGAACTAATACAAAATGATAAAAAAATAGCGGAGATAGTAAAAGTAGTTGGACTATCTGAAATAGAAATTATTCAAATAAAAAAAGAAATGGAAAAGAATGTAGGAATAGAAATTTAAAAATTGTACAAAATTTCATAAAAAATTTCGTCAAAACCTTGACAAGCCGTAAGGCAAAGTGATATAATTTTTTAGTTACAAATTATATCACTTTTTTTATATTGTAGGAATTTTCACTCTGTGGGTGAAAAGCTCCATACAAGATAAATATGGCGAGAGTTAGATTTTCTAGCAATTTACATTGCGTAGAAAATCTTAGTTTTGGTTTTTGGTATAATTTAACATTCATTAAAATTTAACAAGAAGAGGAATTAAACTTTGAAACAAGTCTATTTTAAAGAAGGTAAAGAGCAGAACCTTACGGAGAAATAGTATGGAAACCTAGTTTAAGAAGGACTTCTTGATAAATAGATTAATTCTTAAAAAAGCATTCTAAAATTCGTAAAGAATGCAAATTTCAAAATTTCTGCTTAATTTAATATAGAGGTGATTTTTTTGGTTAAAGACGTAAAACACGAAAAATGTGTTAGAAAAACGTTTGCAAAAACAGACGAAGCAATTGAAATGCCAAATCTAATCCAAGTACAAAAAGATTCATACAACTGGTTTGTAGAAGAAGGACTTGGAGAAGTATTAAGAGACATTTCGCCAATTATTGACTACACAGGAAATCTTGTATTAGAATTCTTCGACTATTACATGGAAGACACAACAAAATACTCATTAGAAGAAGCAAAAGAAAGAGATGCAACATACTCTACAAGGTTACACGTAAAAGTACGCTTAATAAACCGTGAAACAGGAGAAATAAAAGAACAAGAAATCTATTTAGGCGACTTCCCACTTATGACAGACAGTGGAACATTTGTAATAAATGGTGCAGAAAGAGTTGTAGTTAGCCAATTAGTACGTTCACCAGGATGTTACTATGAATCAAGCTATGACAAAATCGGTAAAAAAATATTCACATCAACAGTAATGCCAATACGTGGAGCATGGATAGAATACGAAACAGACTCAAATGACGTATTCTATGCAAGAATAGACAGAACAAGAAAAATACCAGTAACATGCTTGTTAAGGGCAATAGGGCTTGATACAGATGAAAAAATACTACAAGTATTTGGAGAAGAAGACAAAATTATAGCTACTATAAATAAAGACCCAGTAAAAACCACAGATGAAGCATTAATAGAAATCTACAAAAAACTAAGGCCAGGAGAACTTCCATCAGTAGAAGCAGCAAGAAGCCTATTTAATGGCTTATTCTTCGATGACAGAAGGTATGATCTTGCAAAAGTAGGAAGATACAAATTCAACAAAAAGCTAGGATTAGCTAGAAGAATAAAAAATCAAATAGCAGCAGTAGATATTATAAACCCTGAAACAGGAGAAGTACTAGTAGAAAAAGATGGAGCAATAACAGAAGAAATAGCAAAACAAATCCAAAACTCAGGAATCAATTCAGTAGATATAAAAATAGGAGAAAAAACAGTCAAAGTAATAGGAAATGGTACAGTAGACATACATGAATATGTAGACTTAAAAAGCACAATCATCAAAGAAGAAGTAAACTATGGAATATTAAGAAACATATTAGACAATACAGATCCAAAAGATGTTGAAAAAATGGTAAAAGAGAGAATAGGAGAACTAATTCCAAAACATATTACAACAGAAGACATTATAGCATCAGTAAACTATGTTACAAACCTACAACATGGGCTAGGATACATAGACGACATAGACCATTTAGGAAATAGACGTATTCGTTGTGTAGGAGAATTACTACAAAATCAATTTAGAATTGGTTTAACAAGACTAGAAAGAGTAGTACGTGAAAGAATGACAATTCAAGACTTAGACGTAGTAACACCACAAACATTAATAAACACAAAACCAATCACATCATCAATAAGAGAATTCTTTGGAAGCTCACAACTATCACAATTCATGGATCAAACAAACCCATTATCAGAATTAACACATAAAAGAAGAGTATCAGCATTAGGACCAGGAGGACTATCAAGAGAAAGAGCAGGGTTTGAAGTAAGAGACGTTCACTACACACACTACGGAAGACTATGTCCAATAGAATCACCAGAAGGACCAAACATAGGACTAATCTCAGCATTAACATCATATGCAATCATAAACGAATATGGCTTTGTAGAAACACCATATCGTATAGTAGATAAAAAAACACATAAAGTAACAGATGAAGTAAAATACCTAAGTGCAGAAGACGAAGAAGGAGCAAGAATAGCACAAGCATCTAAAGAAACAGATAAAAATGGAAACTTCGTAGCAAAGAAAATAAAAGTAAGACACTTAGATGACATAGAAGAAGTAGCACCTGAAATGGTAGATTACGTAGATGTATCACCAAAGCAATTAGTATCTGTTGGTGCAGCCATGATACCATTCTTAGAGCACGATGACGCTCACCGTGCATTAATGGGAGCAAACATGCAACGTCAAGCAGTACCATTACTAGTTCCAGAGTCACCAATAGTAGGAACAGGAATTGAATATAGAGCAGCAAAAGACTCAGGAATTATGCAAATTGCAAATTCAAATGGAACAATACAAAAAGTAACAGGAGACGAAATCGTACTAAAAACAGAAAAAGGAGAGCTAGAAACATACCACTTACGTAAATTCAAAAGAACTAATGGTGGAACATGTATAAACCAAAGACCAATTGTTGTAAAAGGAGAAAAAGTAAAAGCAGGAGACGTTATTGCAGATGGGCCATCAACAGATAAAGGAGAAATGGCACTTGGTAAAAACGTACTAATAGCATTTGCAACATGGGAAGGTTACAACTACGAAGATGCTGTATTAATCAGTGAAAGACTAGTAAAAGAAGACGTATATACATCAATCCATATAGAAGAATACGATTGTGAATGTAGAGATACAAAACTAGGACCAGAAGAAATAACAAGAGACATTCCAAACGTAGGAGAAGATAGCTTAAAAGACTTAGACGAAAACGGAATAATCCGTATAGGAGCAGAAGTAAGACCTGGAGACATTTTAGTTGGAAAAGTAACACCAAAAGGAGAAACAGAGTTAACAGCAGAAGAAAGATTACTACGTGCAATATTTGGAGAAAAAGCAAGAGAAGTAAGAGACACATCACTACGTGTACCACATGGAGAAGAAGGAACAATAGTAGATGTAAAAATATTCACAAGAGACAACTCAGACGAACTAGCACCAGGAGTAAACCAGGTAATCCGTTGTTATATAGCACAAAAAAGAAAAATATCAGTAGGAGATAAAATGGCAGGACGACATGGAAACAAAGGTGTTGTATCAAGAATACTACCAGTAGAAGACATGCCATTTATGCCAGACGGAACACCAGTAGATATAGTACTAAATCCACTTGGTGTACCATCACGTATGAACTTAGGTCAAGTGTTAGAAGTACACTTAGGAGCTGCTGCACGTGAATTAGGATGGAAAGTAGCAACACCAGTATTTGACGGTGCTACAGAAGACGAAATAACAGAGCTACTAGAACAATCAGGACGTACACCAGACGGAAAAGTAACACTATATGATGGAAGGACAGGAGAAAAATTCGACCATCCAGTAACAGTTGGAGTAATGTACATGTTAAAACTACACCACTTAGTAGATGACAAAATACATGCACGTTCAACAGGACCTTACTCATTAGTAACACAACAACCACTTGGAGGAAAAGCACAATTTGGAGGACAACGTTTTGGAGAAATGGAAGTATGGGCACTAGAAGCATATGGAGCAGCACATACACTACAAGAAATCTTAACAGTAAAATCTGATGATACAGTAGGACGTGTAAAAACATATGAAGCAATTGTAAAAGGAGAAAACGTACCAGAACCAGGAGTACCAGAAAGCTTCAAAGTATTAGTAAAAGAACTACAAAGTTTAGGGCTAGATGTTCGTTTATATTCTGAAGACAACCAAGAGCTAGAGTTAAAAGAAAACATAGAAGAAGGAATAGAATACAACCCAGAAAAAGACAAAGCACAAAATATATTATTAGAAGACGAACTTACAGAAGGATACATCGAAGAAGATGAAGAAGGAAACGAAATAATAGAAGACGAAGAAGAAAACGACGAACTATTTGAAGACTCAATCTTAGACGATGAAGACGAAATATTATTAGATGACACAGACTTAGGAGAAGATAACCTAATGAATGATAATGACATATTAGATGATGAAGAATAGAATGCAAGAACCCCTTTAGTTTTCGGGGGCTGTCACCGAAGGTGACTGGGGGTTCTTATTAATTAAATATTATTCGTTACAAATAAAATAATGCTCAAAAGGGAATTGTACAGCAATAGTATCATTATTTTATAGATGTTTCGAAACCAAAAATTCAAACCTGAAGGGAGAAATAAAAAATAGTGGATGAATTAGAAATATTTGATAAATTAAAAATTGGCTTAGCATCCGACGAAAAAGTTAGAGAATGGTCAAAAGGAGAAGTAAAAAAGCCAGAAACCATTAACTACAGAACATTAAAACCAGAAAAAGACGGTCTATTTTGTGAAAGAATATTTGGACCAACAAAAGACTGGGAATGTCATTGTGGAAAATATAAAAGAGTTCGTTATAAAGGAATCGTCTGTGACCGTTGTGGTGTAGAAGTAACCAAAGCAAAAGTAAGAAGAGAAAGAATGGGACATATAGAACTAGCAGCACCAGTTGCACATATTTGGTACTTCAAAGGAATACCAAGTAGAGTAGCCTTAATGCTAGACATATCACCAAGAAGCCTAGAAAAAGTAATATACTTCGCATCATATATTGTAACAGACAAAGGAACATCAGGACTTATAAAAGCACAAATACTAACAGAAAAAGAATACCATGATGCAGAAGAAAAATACGGAAGAGGCACATTCAAAGCAGAAATGGGAGCAGAAGCAATAGAAAAACTATTAAAAGAAATAGATGTTGATAAACTAGCTGAGAGCCTAAAAAAAGAATTAGAAGGTGCAAGCGAACAAAAAAGAGTAAAATTAGTAAAACGTTTAGACACAGTAGAATCATTTAGACTATCTGGAAACAGACCAGAATGGATGGTAATGAATGTAGTACCAGTAATACCACCAGACTTAAGACCAATGGTACAACTAGACGGTGGACGTTTTGCAACATCAGACCTAAACGACTTATATCGTCGTGTAATAAACCGTAACAACCGTTTAAAAAGACTATTAGAACTAGGGGCACCAGAAATAATAGTAAGAAACGAAAAAAGAATGCTACAAGAATCAGTAGATGCCCTAATAGATAATGGAAGACGTGGAAGACCAGTTACAGGAGCAGGAAATAGACCTTTAAAATCATTATCAGACTTATTAAAAGGAAAACAAGGACGTTTCCGTCAAAACTTACTAGGAAAACGTGTTGACTACTCAGGACGTTCAGTTATAGTAGTAGGACCAGAACTAAAAATATATCAATGTGGATTACCAAAAGAAATGGCAGTAGAGCTATTCAAACCATTTGTTATGAAAGAACTAGTAGGAAGAGGAATAGCACATAACATTAAAAATGCAAAAAGAATGGTAGAAAGACTAAGACCAGAAGTATGGGACATATTAGAAGAAGTTATAAAAGACCATCCAGTTATGCTAAACCGTGCGCCAACACTACATAGGCTTGGTATACAAGCATTTGAGCCAGTACTAGTAGAAGGAAGAGCAATAAAACTACACCCATTAGTATGTACAGCTTTCAATGCTGACTTCGATGGAGACCAAATGGCAGTTCACGTTCCACTATCACCAGAAGCACAAGCAGAAGCAAGATACTTAATGTTATCAGTAAACAACCTATTAAAACCACAAGATGGTAAACCCGTAACAGTTCCAACACAAGATATGATATTAGGAAGTTACTATCTAACAATGGAAGTTGCAGGAGAGCCAGGAGAAGGAAGCTATTATAAAGATACAGATGAAGCTTTAATGGCGTATGCAAATGGAGACTTAGGGCTACATGCATCTGTATGGATTAGAATGTACAAAGAAAATGAAGATGGAACGCTACGTTCAAAAAGAGTAAAAACAACAGTAGGAAGAGTAATATACAACCAAGGAATACCACAAGACCTAGGGTTTGTAGATAGAACAGATCCAGAACACGAATTTGACTTAGAAATAGACTTCCCAGTAATAAAGAAAAACTTAGGAAAAATAGTAGCAAACTGTATAAATGTACATGGACTATCAAGAGCAGCAGAGTTATTAGACTATATAAAATCAACAGGATACAAATACTCTACAAAAGGTGCTATAACAGTTAGCACAAAAGACATAGTAATACCAGAGAAAAAGCAAGAAATACTAGATGCAGCAGAAGAAAAAGTAGAACAAATAGCAAAACAATACAAACGTGGTTTAATTACAGAAGACGAAAGATACGAATCAGTTATTAAAGTATGGGAACAAGCGACATCAGATGTATCAAATGCAATGCAAGACAACTTTGATGAACTAAACCCAATTTACATGATGATAGAATCTGGAGCACGTGGAAACATGAACCAATTACGCCAAGTAGCAGGTATGCGTGGACTTATGGCAAACACATCAGGAAAAGCAGTAGAAATACCAATTCGTTCATCATTTAGAGAAGGGCTAGACCCACTAGAATACTTTGTATCAAGCCACGGAGGAAGAAAAGGACTTGCAGATACAGCTTTAAGAACAGCAGACTCAGGTTACTTAACAAGAAGACTAGTAGATGTTTCACAAGATATAATAGTACGTGAACACGACTGTGGAACACATGAAGGAATAACAGTATCAGACATTAAAGATGGAAACCAAGTAATTGAAAAACTACAAGAAAGACTAGAAGGAAGATATCCATTAGAAGACATTATAGATCCAAAAACAAAAGAAATAATTGTAGACACAAACACAATGATTACAGAAAAAATTGCAGAAAAAATAGTAGAAGCAGGATATGAAACAGTAAAAGTACGTTCAGCACTTGGATGTCATTCAAAACATGGAGTATGTGCAAAATGTTATGGAATGGGTCTTGCAACAAGAAAAGAAGTAAACATAGGAGAAGCAGTTGGTATAATTGCAGCACAATCAATAGGTGAACCGGGTACACAGTTAACAATGAGAACATTCCACCAAGGAGGTGTAGCAGGAGGAGATATCACACAAGGTCTTCCAAGGGTAGAAGAACTATTTGAAGCAAGAAAACCAAAAGGACTTGCAATAATTACAGAAATTGCAGGAAAAGTAAAAATAACAGAATCTAAGAAAAAGAAAGAAGTAGTAGTAACAGGGAAAGACGATTCAAAAACATACTTAATACCATTTGGTTCAAAACTAAGAGTAAAAGATGGAGACATATTAGAAGCAGGAGACCAAATAACAGAAGGTTCAATCAATCCAAACGAAATCCTAACAATAAAAGGACCAGAAGGAGTATATGAATACCTAATAGCAGAAGTACAAAAAGTATACCGTAACCAAGGTGTTGATATAAACGACAAGCACATAGAAGTTATAGGAAGACAAATGCTTAAAAAAGTAAGAGTAGAAGACAATGGAGATACAGACATGTTCCCAGGCTCATTAGTAGACATGTACGAATTCGAAGACAAAAATAAAGCCACATTAGATGAAGGAAAACGTCCAGCAACTGGAAAACGAGCATTATTAGGAATAACAAAAGCATCACTTGCAACAGAAAGTTTCCTATCAGCAGCATCATTCCAAGAAACAACAAGAGTACTAACAGAAGCAGCAATAAAAGGAAAAGTAGACCCATTAATAGGACTAAAAGAAAATGTAATCATAGGAAAACTAATACCAGCAGGAACAGGAATGAACAAATACAAGAGCATAAAAATAAATACAGAAAAAGAACTAGAAGAGGAACAAGAGGAGGAATTAACAAAAGAGCAAGAAGAAATGTTAACACAAAATATAGTACAATAAGAAAAAGAAGGTAGATACCAAAAAATCTACCTTCTTTTTTGAACTTTATGTTAAAAGAACCCCCAGTCTGCTTACGCAGACAGCCCCCTTGAATAAAGGGGCCTTTACGCTACTATTCTAAACTGGCATAGCTAATTATGAAATGTAGAGAAAAGCCTCCTTTACTTAAGGGAGGTTAAGATAGCTGTTAGCGAACGTTAGTGAGCATTACAGATATCTTATGCAGTGGCTGGCAAGGCGAAGCCTTGACGGAGGGTTCTTATATACTATTATTCTAATTATAATTAATATATTTTTCACAAAATTGTATAAAAATAATGAAAAATAAAAAAATATGTAGTATAATGAAAAAGTAATAATAAAAGAAAGGAAATTGATAATATGCAAAAAACAAGAAATAACATATTAAAAGCATTAGTAATAATAGCAATAATGATACTTACTATTGGAATTAGCAAAACACAAGCGACATACAACATAGAAGACATATTTAAAAGAGAATATTGGACATGGCATACAAGAACAACAACAGATGATAAAGCATATAATGGAGAACACATAAAAATTTTGAATAATCAAATCATATTTTATGGATATGGAGTAAATTCATATAAAGACTTTTTATATAAAGAATTTAATTACGCAGGAAAAAAGATATTCAAGATAATAGTAGACGAAAGTAAAGCATCATACCATACATTAGAAGGAGCAGGATTCTTAATAAACTCTAGAATAAAAGACAACAAAATATCAGGATATGTATTATTATATGGAGAAAAAACAATAGACTTATATAGGATTGATGATCTAAATCTACAAACATTTAAAACAGCAGCAAACTCTAAAGTAAGCACATATGGAACACTAGTAAAATCAATTAATAAAGAAACATCAGGAATACACAATGTAGTCGTAGAAGCAACACCAACCAACATAACTGTAAAAGATAATGAACAAACAATAAGTATTAACTTAGACTATTCAAAGCATATAGGAAACAGTTTTGGGCTTATCTCATCATATGTACAACACAATTGTAGTATATTAAGCACAATTGTATTTGAAAAATTAGAAATAGGAATAGAAAACTACGAAATACCAGTAGAAACAGTAGATAAAGATAATGAAGAGCAAAAACTATCAGGTGCAAAATATGAAGTAAAAAATGAAAAAGGAGAAGTAGTAGCACAAGGTACTTCTAATTCTAATGGAATATTTAATATAGAAGGATTACAAGAAGGAAACTATACAATAACACAAACAACAGCACCATCAGGATATAAAATAAATGAAAATGAAGTTAAATTCAAAATAACCAAAGAAGGAAAAGCAGTAGACATTACTACAAATGAAGAAATAAAATTAAAATATGCAAATGAAAAAATACAAAACAATAATGAAAACAACAATATAAACAATAATGTAAATAACAATACAATAAGTAATGCAAATAATAACAATAGCAATAAAAAACCAGATAATACTGCATTACAAACGAAACTTCCTAAGACAGGTGAAAATGTAGTTATACCAATACTAATAATAGCATGTATAGTAGCAATAATATATTTTGTAGTGAAAATAAGAAAATATAGTGAAAAATAAAAAAATGTGGCTTTGCCACATTTTTTTATTTAGTAGGAAAGTCATGCCAGTGGCATGGGGTTCCGTACTAGATAATTATGGCGGAAGTTAGATTTTGTAAGCAGTTTCCACTGCGTACAAAATCTTAGTTTCGGTTTTTTATATAGTAGGAAAGTCATTCTTACTTATTTGTCATTTCTTCTAAATCCAAAAGCTGCTGCCATCTAGCATCTACCTCTTTTTGGAATTCCTCTATCATCCATTCATTACCAGGTTTAAACATATGCTTAAAACGCTTTTGTGGTTTCAAAAACTCTTCAACAGGTAATTTCTTAGCAGGTTTATAATTTATTTTATACACCCCATCTATTACCTCATATAAAGGCCAATAACAAGTCTCAACAGCAAGCTTATTAATTTGCATAAGCATATCAGTTGGGTAACCCCATCCTCTTGGACATGGAGCAAGTACATTTAAAAAACAAGGACCTTCTGTATAAATAGCCTTCTCAGCCTTTTCATATAAATCCTTAAAATTATTTAAGCCAATAGATTGAGCAACATATGGTAAATGATGACCAACCATAATACTTGCTAAATCCTTTCTAGGTTGCATCTTACCAGGAACAACACTTCCTGCTGGTGTAGTTGTAGTATCGGCAAACTTTGGAGTAGCACTAGAACGTTGAATACCAGTATTCATATAAGCACCATTATCATAACATACATATACCATGTCATGCCCTCTCTCCATTGCACCAGAAAGAGCTTGAAGCCCTATATCATAAGTACCACCATCTCCACCAAAAGCAATAAATTTAGTATGAGAATCCTCTTCTAACTTACCTTGTTTTTTCATAGATTTATAACATGCCTCAACACCAGATAAAGTAGATGCAGCATTCTCAAAAGCAGTATGAACAAAAGAATCAGTCCAAGCAGTATATGGGTAAATAAAAGTAGAAACCTCCATGCAACCGGGTAGCACCAGCTACAACAGCATGGTCATCTTCCTTTAAAGCTCGCATAATCATCCTAGCTACAGGAGGTGCACCACAACCAGCACACATTCTGTGTCCGTGAAGTAAACCTTGAAGGCTTATTAGCTACAACTTCTTTCAAATTATATGCCATTTCTCATCTCTCCTTTCTAACCTCTTAATCCTAAATAACGATATGGATTATCTATATTTTCAGTTTTTGCAATTTCACCTAAATCATTAAACACCTTTTCAATATCATAAGAAGTAGTATCCCTACCACCAATACCATAAATATAATTAACAGTAGGTACATTATTTTTAGCAATATACATAGCAGATGTTACATCCTCATATAGTGCACCTCCGCAAGCGTTTAGTGAATCAGACTTATCTAATACAGCGACAGCTTTTAAATGAGACAAAGCACTTGCTATTTCCTCTGCTGGGAAAGGACGAAATACACGTAATTTTAAAAGACCGGCTTTTATACCTTTAGAACGTAGATCATCTACAACAAACTTAGTAGTTCCAGCAGTAGAATTCATACAAACAATTGCAATATCTGCATCATCTAATTTATATTCTTCAAAGAAAGAATAACTTCTTCCAGTCATATTCTCAAAATCCTTGGCTACATCTAAAATAACCTTTTTAGCATTTACCATAGCTTGAGCTTGAGCCTTTTTATGTTCAAACAAATATGCTTGTAAATCAAGTGGTCCCATAGAAATAGGCTCATTTCTATTTAGTAAATAATGTTCTGGTTTGTAGCTACCTACAAACTCCTTTACTTTATCATCCTCAATTAACTCAATATTCTCAATAGAATGAGAAGTAATAAAACCATCTTGGCATACCATTAAAGGTAACAATACATTTTTGTTTTCAGCAATTCTGTGAGCCATAATCAAATTATCATAAGCCTCTTGGTTATTCTCAGAAAATAGCATAATCCATCCAGCATCACGAACACCCATAGCATCAGAATGGTCATTATGAATATTTAAAGGACCAGACACAGCACGGTTTACCAAACTCATTACAATAGGGAGCCTCATACTAGAAGCAATATAAATCATTTCCCACATATAAGATAAACCATTAGCAGAAGTAGCAGTCATAGCTCTACCACCGTGCAGCCTCTGCACCAACACAAGCACTCATAGCACTATGCTCACTTTCAACTGCAACAAACTCTGTGTCAACCTTACCATTACTAACAAAAGTAGAAAAATACTGAGGAATTTCAGTAGATGGAGTAATAGGAAAGGCAGCTACAACATCAGGGTTAATCTGTTTCATAGCAATAGCTGCAGCTTCATTACCACTTAAACGTTCACGAATACTCATTATTCATTTCCCTCCTCTCTCATTTCAATTGCACCGAAAGGACAAACCTTAGCACATACGCCACATCCTTTACAATAATCATAATTAAAATCTTCTCTTTTTTGTTCTTTATTTACTGGAATTGCATTATCAGGGCAAACAGGAAAACACATACCACATTGTTTACACTTATCACTTAAAAACACAGGTCTAACACTTCTCCAATCACCAGTCTTAAATTCCATTGCATTACCAGCATCATAGATATTTCCACCAACAGTAAGCTCCTGCCATGGAGTATCTTTATTAATCTTACAATCTGACATTTTAAATCTCCTTTCTTTTATTTATTACAAATATTTGCTAAACTAGTTCCACGTGGATGCTCAACTTTTGTTTTAGAACCCCCAGTCGTTCTTACGAACGACAGCCCCCTTAAGTAAAGGGGCCTTTACTCTATAATTTTTAGACTGGTATAGTTAATTTTGAAAAGTAGAGAAAAGCCTCCTTTATTCAAGGGAGGTTAAGATAGCTGTTAGCAAACGCTAGTGAGCATTACAGATATCTTATGCAGTGGCTAGCAGTGCGAAGCACTGACGGAGGGTTCTTACATACTATTTTAAGGCAAATCTACTGTATCCTTTGCACCTCTTTTAAAGATACCTCAAGAGCCTTCATATTAGGTTCAATAACCTCAGGCTTCTTAGCAAACTTATGCTTAAAAGACCCCTTCATATCATCTAGTAATTGTTCATCACTCATAACTCCACTTACTTTTACAATAGCAGCAAGCATAGGAGTATTTGGAAAATAATTACCCAAAGTTTCCATAGAAATCTTTCTTGCATCAATAGTATAAATACTACCATTATATCCATTTAATACCTTTTTCAAATACGCACTATCCCTAGTAGTATTAATAATAATAGCACCATCTTCTTTTAAACCAGCAGTTACAGGAACACTCTCTAGTAAAGTATCATCAACCACAACGACATAGTTAGGCTCATAAATATTACTATGAATAGTAATAGGTTTATCACTAATACGATTATAAGCAGTAATAGGGGCACCCATTCTCTCAGGGCCATATTCAGGAAAACCTTGAATAAACTTACCAGTATTAAAAGCAGCATCAGCTAATAATAAAGAAGCAGTTTTAGCACCTTGGCCACCTCTACCATGCCATCTAATTTCGATTAAGTCACTCATCGAACAAAACCTCCTTTATTTAATATTATGAACAAATTTAAAGTATATTAAAACTTAAAACAAGTATATGCTTAAAAACGAAGTATGTCAATAAAAATAATTATACGAAATGGTCAAATTTTATATTGATAAAATATATAAAATAGTATACAATAGCAGAAAAGGAGAATTCTATGGATATAAAACAAATTGCAAAAACTATAAAACAAAATGGAGGAACTTTATATTTAGTAGGTGGGGCTATTAGAGATGAAATAATTGGAAAAGAAATATATGATAAAGACTACTGTATTACAGGAATTTCAAAAGAAAAATTTCTAGAGTTATTTCCAAAAGCAAAAATACTAGGAAAAAGTTTTGAAGTATTCGAGATAGCACATATGCAATTTGCATTAGCACGAAAAGAAACAAAACAAGGAAAAGGACATAAAGAATTTAAAATAGAAACAGGAGAAAAAATTACCATACAAGAAGACTTAGAAAGAAGAGATATTACAATAAATGCAATAGCAAAAGACGTATTAACAGGAGAAATAATAGACCCATTTAATGGAAGAAAAGACATAGAAAACAAGAAAATTCGTAAAGTATCAGATGCATTTAAAGAAGACCCACTTAGAGTATACCGTGTAGCAAGAATTGCAGCGCAAACAGAATTCGAAGTAGAAAAAGAAACGCTAAAACAAATGGAAAATCTAAAAGAAGAGTTAATTACACTATCAAAAGAAAGAATATTTGTAGAATTTAAAAAAGCATTAGAAACTAAAAAACCATCAATATTTTTCAATGTATTAAGAAAAGCAAATGTATTAGATGTACACTTTAAAGAAATATATGATTTAATAGGTTCTCTACAGCCAGAAAAATATCATCCAGAAGGAGATAGTTATAACCACACAATGATAGTAGTAGACAAATCAACTGAACTAACTAATGATACAGCTATTAGGTTTGCATGTCTAGTGCATGATTTAGGAAAAGGTGTTACACCAAAAGAAATGTATCCACATCATCATGGACACGATGAAAAAGGAGTAAAATTAGTAGAAAACTTAGGTAATAGAATTAATGTACCAAATTTGTGGAAATCATATGGAAAAGTAGCATCAAAAGAGCACATGAAAGGTGGGATTTTTTATAAAATGACACTAGCAAAAAAAGTACAATTTATAGAAAGAGTAGCAAAAACAAAAATAGGGTTAGATGGTCTTCAAATTGTAGTAATAGCAGACAAATGCAGTACAAGAAATATAAAAGAAGAGGAAGTTTCTTTTGCAGAAATAGGAAAAAAGTGTATACAAGAAATAAATGGAGAAGTAATAAAAAGTAAATATCCAAATATAGAAGGAGAAAAATTTAAAGAAAAGTTACATGCTAAAAGAGTAAGTTGGATGAAAAAATGGGAGGAAAACAAATGGGAAAACTAAAACAAGAAAAAGGATCGATAACACTATTTGTATTAATATCAATGCTATTTTTCGTATTATTTTTAACAGGAATGTATATGTTAAATGCACGGAAAAGAGCAAACTTTAGTTGCTGAGACTGCAAGAATAAAAGAAATATATGAAAAAGATATAAATAGTGTAGATGATGTATATGAAACAATAATAAATAAACCAATATCTGCATCGACCGTAGGAGGAGAAACACATGAAGCACACGAAATACCATATACATGGAAAGAACTAAGCCAAATTGCAAAAGTAATATCAAATAATTATGGGCAAGAAGCAGGAAAAATAAACAATAATACAGCAGAAGTAAAAGTAAGCATAAATGGAAAAGCAGATACATTAGGAATAGGAGACTGGACAACAGTAAATGGAAAACAAGTGCGAATATTAGGGTTTAACCATGATGAACTAGCAACCGAAAGAGAAAATGAAGATGGAACAACAGAGGCAATAGCACCACAATATGGAGCAGGAACTTTAAACACATATGCAGGAATTAGCTTTGAATATGCAGAATGTATAGGAACTGACAAGATGAATACTACAGACATAAATACAGGAGGATGGAAAGCAAGCACTTTAAGAGTTACCTTAAATAGTACAATATATGATAGTTTAGAAAATAAGCAATATATAAAAGAGGTAAATAAGCAATATATAGAAATATACAATAATCCAGATAGTGTAACAACATCACAAGATAAAGTATGGTTATTATCATGTTCAGAAATATGGAATAATGGATATACTAGTGGAGCTTATGGACAAGCTATAGCAAAAGAAGGGGAACAATACAAGTATTACTCAAATATAGATTCAATTTATAGTAATTCGAATTCTATCATTATGAAAAATAACAATGGTTATGCTAGTCCATGGTGGTTACGTTCGCCTCATTATGCTCGTAATACTAGTTTCTGTAATGTCCATTTAAATGGTTATTGCACAAATAATTATGCTAGATATGTTACTGGGATTTCAGCAGGTTTCTCAATATAAACGAATGTGTGGTTTGATAATTTAATAAGACAATAAAGAAAAAATAATCATCTTTACAAAGGGACACACATATGATAAAATAGCAAGAAAAAAGGATATAAATATATTCTTTTCGTTAATTTAAACCTATTAGAAGGTGATTTTATGTTAAAATTTACAAAAATGCATGGGCTAGGGAATGACTATGTCTATATGGACTGCACAAAAAGTGGAGAGCCAGAAGACGCCATTTCACTAGCTTGTTTTGTTAGCAACCGTCATTTTGGAGTTGGATCAGATGGGCTTATATTAATTTGCAAAAGCAATACATGTGATTTCAAAATGAGGATGTTTAATGCAGACGGAACAGAAGCTGAGATGTGTGGAAATGGAATTAGATGTGTTGGAAAGTTTGTCTATGATAAGGGATTAACTTCCAAAACAGAGATTACAGTAGAAACACTGGCAGGAGTAAAAAATTTAAAGCTACAGGTAGTAGAGGGAAAAGTGGAAACAGTAGAAGTAGATATGGGAGAGCCAATACTAGAGGCAGAACATATTCCTGTAATATCAAAGGAATACCCAGTAAAAAACCTAAAACTACAAGCAGAAGGAAAAGAATTCACATTTACATGTGTATCTGTAGGTAATCCACATGCAATCACAATTGTGGATAATGTAGATAGCTTTGAAGTAGAGAAATATGGTAAAAAACTAGAAGTAGATCCGCATTTTCCAGAAAAAGCAAACATAGAATTTGTACAAATTGTGGATAAAAACACAATAAAAATGAGAGTATGGGAAAGAGGCTCAGGAGAAACATTTGCATGTGGAACAGGAGCAAGTGCAGTAGCAGTAGCATGTAACTTAAATGGACTAACTGGAGAAGATGTAACAGTAAAACTATTAGGAGGAGATTTACAAATAAAATGGAATAAAGAAAATAACCATATTTATATGACAGGGCCAGCAGTTACAGTATTTGAAGGAGAATTAGAGAATTAGAAAATTATAATTTAACATTTTTTAGTATATAACCTAATTTATAATCTAAAAGTATAATCTATAAGTAAAAATATTAAAATTTGAAAAGAAGCGTCTTGAAAGTAAATTTTTATTACATACTGTGCAAAATTTATCTTGAACGAGCGGATTTGAAAATTTTACATATTTTACTTATAAGATTATACGAAAAAATAATATAGTAAAAAGGAGGAATTTTATTATGATAACAATTAATGAAAATTATTTAAAATTACAAGACAGCTATTTATTTTCTACAATAGCAAAAAAAATAGCAAAATACACAGAAGAAAACCCAGATAAAAAAGTAATAAAACTAGGAATAGGAGATGTAACATTGCCACTAGCACCAGTTGTAGGAGAAGCAATAAAAAAGCGGGGCAGACGAAATGCTAAAAAAAGAAACATTTCGTGGATATGGTCCAGAACAAGGATATGACTTCTTAAGAGAAAAAATAGCAAAATACGATTATGAAACATTAGGAATTACAATAGATAAAGACGAAATATTTGTATCAGATGGAGCAAAATGTGACACAGGAAACATAGGAGAAATATTTGGAACAGATAATATAGTAGCAATTACAGACCCAGTATATCCAGTATATTTAGACACAAACATAATGGCAGGAAGAACAGGAACATATAACAAAGAAAAAGACCAATATGAAAATATAGTATATATGCCAGTATCAGCAAAAAACAACTTCATACCAGAGTTTCCAAAAGAAAAAGTAGACATGATATACCTATGTTTTCCAAACAACCCAACAGGAACAGTATTAACAAAAGAACAACTTAAAGCTTGGGTAAAATATGCAAGAGAAAATAAAGCAGTAATACTATTTGATGGAGCATATGAAGCATTTATAAGTGAAGAAAATGTACCACATAGTATATATGAAATAGAAGGAGCACGTGAAGTAGCAATAGAATTTAGAAGCTTTTCAAAAACAGCAGGATTTACAGGAGTAAGATGTGCATATACAATAATACCAAAAGAATTAAAAGCATATACAAAACAAGGAGAAGAGGTATACTTAAACAAATTATGGAATAGAAGACAATGTACTAAATTTAATGGAGTACCATACATAACACAAAGAGCAGCAGAAAGCATATATACAGAAGAAGGAAGAAAACAAATACAAGAAAACATCAAATATTATAAAGAAAATGCAAAAATTATGTTAGAAGGATTACAACAAGCAGGATATGAAGTATTTGGAGGAAAAAATGCACCATACATTTGGCTAAAAGTGCCAGATGGGTATACATCATGGGAATTTTTCGATTACCTATTAGAAAAAGTAAATGTAGTAGGAACGCCAGGAGTAGGGTTTGGACCAAGTGGAGAAGGGTACTTTAGATTAACAGCATTTGGTTCAAGAGAAAACACCATAGAAGCAATAGAAAGAATAAAAAACTTAAAATAAGTTACCGTATATTTTAAACAATAAAGTAAATATTAACAAAAATAAAGTAAAATTTGGCTAAAAGTATTTACTTTTCCCCAAAATATGATATAATAAAAGCAGATAAATGGTTATCCACAAAGTGTGGTTATCATTGGTAGGTTTATTTATACTACATTTCCGATGACCGTCAGAAATGTAGTTTTTTTATGCCATTATTATAGTAATAAATAAGGCAAATATTATGAATGTTAATAGTATATTTATTATTATAGAAATAATAAAACATTTTAAAAGCAATTTATTCATAAACATCACCCCTTTCTCATATGTAAAATAGGGTGATAACCACACTTCCGAAGCTTAACCAATTATCTGCATAAACAATAATATCACATCATTTACAAATAGTCAACAAAATTTTACTAAAAGTATAAAAATAAATTTACTAGGAGTAAAAAGCAAAACAATAAATAAAATATTAAATGATAAAGAGTAGAGTAAAGGCCCCTTTACTTAAGGGAGCTGTCACCGAAGGTGACTGGGGGTTCTTACTAAATTTTCTATAGTATTAGTAAAAATTCACCAAAAATTTACAAAATATAAGCCGCAAATGAATTGACATTTGTGGCTTTACTTAATATAATATAAGACTACTATAGAAAGGAAGAAAACAATGTTTAAAATATTAAAAAATTTGAAAGAAACATGGGTATCAGTAATAATAATCGTACTATTACTATGCCTACAAGCATGGGCAGACTTAACCCTACCAGATTACACTTCAAAAATCGTAAATGTAGGAATTGTAAATGGAGATACAGGGTATATATTAGAAATAGGAATGCAAATGCTAGGAATAGCATTTATCAGTATGGTATCTGCAATAAGCATAATGCTACTATCATCTAGAGTAGCAGCAATGTTAGGAAAAACCTTAAGAAACAAAGTATTTAGCAAAGTATTAAGCTTTTCAGGAGAAGAATTTAGTAACTTTTCAACAGCATCCCTAATTACACGTAGCACAAACGACATACAACAAATACAAATGTTAATATCAATGTTATTTCGTGTAGTAGTATATGCACCAATAATGGGAATAGGGGGATTCTTAAGAGTATTAGCAAACAGTAACACATCAATGGCATGGATTATTGGACTTGCAATACTATTAGTAGTAGGAGTAGTATTAGTACTATTTATAGTAGCCATGCCAAAATTTAAAAAACTACAACAACTAATAGATAAACTAAACTTAGTATCTAGAGAAATACTAACAGGCTTACCAGTTATACGTGCATTTCATACAGAACAAAGAGAAGAAGAACGTTTTGAAAACGCAAACAAAGACTTAATGAAAACATATGTATTTGTAAACCGTGCAATGAGTATGATGATGCCAGCCTTAATGTTCATTATGAACTCAGTAATGTTACTAATCATTTGGGTAGGAGGACATAGTGTAGATGAAGGAATAATTGGAGTAGGAGACATGATGGCATTTATACAATACACAATGCAAATAATAATGAGCTTCTTAATGATATCAATGATATCAATTATGCTACCAAGAGCAGGAGTATCTGCAAACCGTATAAATGAAGTACTAGAAACAAAACCAAAAATTAAAGATATAGATACACCAAAACAATTTGATGAAAACAAAAAAGGATTAGTAGAATTTAGGAATGTATCATTTAGATACCCAGATGCAGACACAGAATCAATTAGTGATATAAACTTTATAGCAAATCCACGGAAAAACAACAGCAATTATTGGAAGCACAGGCTCTCGGAAAATCTACAATAGTAAACCTAATACCACGTTTTTATGACGTAACAGGAGGAGAACTATTAATAGATGGAGTCAATATAAAAGAAGTATCACAAAGAGAATTGAGGAAAAAAATTGGATTTGTACCACAAAAAGGAATGTTATTCTCAGGAACAATAGAATCAAATATAAAATATGGAAATGAAAAAATAAATAAAGAACAAATGGAAAAAGCAGCAAAAATTGCACAAGCAGAAGAATTTATTATAGCAAAAGAAGAGAAATATAACTCACCTATTTCACAAGGAGGAACCAATGTATCAGGAGGTCAAAAACAACGTTTATCAATAGCAAGAGCAATAGCAATAGACCCAGAAATATTTGTATTTGATGATAGCTTTTCAGCACTAGACCTAAAAACAGATGCAAACTTACGAGAAGCATTAGCAAAAGAGACCAAAAACAAAACAGTAATAATAGTTGCACAAAGAATAAGCACAATACTAAATGCAGACCAAATAATTGTAATAGAAGAAGGAAAAATGATAGCAAAAGGAACACATGAAGAACTAATGAAAACATGCGAAACATATAAAGAAATAGCACTATCACAACTTCGGAGAGGAGGAGATTGGTTAAATGGCAAACATACATAAAAAACCTCCTATGCCAGGAGGGCCAGGGCATATGGCTCCAGCAGAAAAAGCAAAAGACTTTAAAGGAACAACAAAAAAACTAATAAAAGGCTATCTTGCAAAATATAAACTACAAATTGCCATAGTATTAATCTTTGCAGTAGCAAGTACAATATTTACAATAGTAGGACCTAAAATATTAGGAAATGCTACAACAGAAGTATTTACAGGAATAATGAGCAAACTATCAGGTGGAACAGGAATTAACTTTGAAAACATTGCAAAAATATTACTAACACTATTAGGCTTATACATAATTAGTTCAATATTCTCGTTTATACAAGGATTTGTCATGACAGGAGTATCACAAAAAATAACCTACAAACTACGTAACGATATTGCAATAAAAATAAATCATTTACCAATGCACTATTTTGATAAAAAAACACATGGTGAAGTATTATCAATAATAACAAATGACATTGATACAGTTAGCCAAAACCTAAACCAAAGTATTACTCAAATAATCACATCAATATGTACAATTATAGGAATACTAATAATGATGTTTTCTATTAGTTGGATAATGACAATAATATCACTATTCATACTACCAATAACAGCATTTATTGTAAAAATAATAGTAGGAAAGTCACAAAAATACTTTGGGCAACAGCAAGAATACCTAGCCCATGTAAATAGTCAAGTAGAAGAAATTTATGGAGGACACACAATAGTAAAAGCATTTAATGGAGAAGAAAGAGCATTACAAGAATTCGAAAAAGCAAATGATACACTATATCATTCAGGATGGAAATCACAATTCTTATCAGGGCTTATCCATCCAATTATGAACTTTGTAGGAAACATAGGATATGTTGCAGTAGCAATATTAGGAGGATATCTAGCAATAAAAGGAAGAATTACAGTAGGAAACATACAATCATTTATACAATACAACAAACAATTTACACAGCCTATAAACCAAATAGCACAAGTATCAAGCATGTTACAAGCAATGGTAGCAGCAGCAGAAAGAGTATTCATCTTTTTAGAAGAACAAGAAGAAACACCTACAATAGCAAATCCAATAAGTTCAAAAGGATTAAAAGGAAATGTAACATTTGATCATATACAATTTGGATATGATGACGATAGAATAATAATTAACGATTTCAATGCACATATAAAAGATGGTCAAAAAATAGCAATAGTAGGGCCAACAGGAGCAGGAAAAACCACAATAGTAAAGTTACTTATGAGATTTTATGATGTAACAGGAGGAGCAATATTAATAGATGGGCACAACATAAAAGACTTTGAACGTGGAGAACTACGTAAAATGTTTGGAATGGTATTACAAGACACATGGACATTTGGAGGAACAATAAAAGACAACATAAAATACGGAAAACCAGAAGCAACAGACAATGAAGTAATAGAAGCAGCGAGAGCAGCACATGTACATCACTTCATAAAAACACTACCAAAATCATATGACATGGTAATAGGAGAAGAATCTAGCAATATATCAGCAGGACAAAAACAATTAATGACAATAGCAAGAGTAATACTAACAGATCCAGAAATACTAATACTAGACGAAGCAACAAGTTCAATAGACACAAGAACAGAGCAACAAATACAAAAAGCAATGGATAACCTAATGAAAGGTAGAACCAGTTTCATAATAGCACACAGGTTATCTACAATAAAAAATGCAGATTTAATACTAGTAATGGATCAAGGAAACATAGTAGAACAAGGAACACATGAAGAATTACTAAAAAAAGACGGATTTTATGCCAAACTATACAACTCACAATTCGAAGAATGCGAAGATGAGATAGAATAAAAAAATAGTAGTAAAAACCTAATATTTGTGCTACAATATGAATAGGTGCATATGAAGGAGGATAAAAGAATGAGTGATAAACAATTAATTTTAAATACAGTCCAAAAAGTAGACGATAAAACAAGTTATGAAGAAATATTATATACACTTTATACACAACTAGAAATACAAAAGGGAATAAGAGATATGGAAGAAGGAAATACAAAGACTAGCAAAGAAGTAAAGGAGATTATAAATAAATGGTAATTTGGACTGATAATGCAATATCACATATTACAGAATTTATTGATAATATAGGAAAAGGGGCAAATGCTCCTTTTTATTATATAAATAGGAAAGTATGCTAAATTAGATTAAAAGCGTAGGGGCACCGTTTGTGGGAATACCAGTTAGACATGACACCACTGTGCCCTTATTCTATTTGAACATATGTAAAAAATATGCTACAATTGTGGAAGAAAGGGAGAAGTATATGGAACAAGAAGCAAATATTCCAGATTTTTTAAATGAAAAGCTAGATAAGCAATATGGAAAAGATTTAGCTAAAGAAATAATACAAGGATATACATATAAAAGACCAGTCACATTTAGAGTAAACACACTAAAAACAACCAAAGAGCAAATAAAGCAAACACTAGAAGATAGTAACATCACATACTCTAATGTAACATGGTATGAAAATGCATTCATAATAGAAAATGCACAAAAAGAGCAAATTATGGAACTAAGTTTATATAAAAATGGAGAAATATATCTACAAAGCCTATCATCAATGTTACCACCAATAATACTAAACCCAAAAGAAAACTTAGACATATTAGATATGGCAGCAGCACCACGGAGGAAAAACAACCCAGATTGCGGTATTATCAAACAATATGGCACATATTACAGCATGTGAAATGAACAAAGTAAGATTAGAGCGATTAAAATACAACATAGAAAAACAGGGAGCAAGCAGTGTATATATAATGCAAAAAGATGCAAGAAACTTAGAGGACTTCTTTGCATTTGACCAAATATTATTAGATGCGCCATGTAGTGGAAGTGGAACACTAAATAGTAAAAACCCAAAACTAAAAGAAACTTTTACAGGTACACTAATAAAAAAATCAGTAGAAAAACAAAAAAAACTATTAACTAAAGCAGTTACGATATTAAAAAAGGGACATGAAATGGTATATTCTACATGTTCAATATTGGAAGAAGAAAACGAAAATATTATAGAGCCATTTATAAAAGCAAGAAAAGTAGAAATTGTGCCAATAAAAGTAGAAGCCTTACCACTTTTACCTGTAAAAATAGAAGGAACAATATGCATACCACCAAATGAATTATACGAAGGCTTTTTTGTAGCAAAACTAAGAAAGATTTAGAGCAAAAGTGTAATAAACTAAAAAATGCAATAAAATATTTGGATGAAATTACAAAATATTGCATATGGTCAAGAAAATGTGATATAATATACATGATACGGTCAAGAAAATGTGAAAAAACAGTATGTCACGGTCAACAAAACGTGATTACAAACTAATTTCTTAAACAAAAATTGAAAGGGCTGATAAAATGTATAGAAAAATTATAATAGAATTAAAAGAATGGAAAAATAAAAAAGACAGATTACCATTAATCTTAAAAGGTGCAAGACAAGTAGGAAAAACATGGATTTTACAAGAATTTGGCAAAGAATATTTTGATGATGTATTATATATTAACTTTGAAAATGCAGGAAATATATCAAGCATATTTGAAGGAAATATAGAACCAAAAAGAATTATAGAATATTTATCAGCTATTCATCATAAAAAAATTGAACCAGAAAAAACATTAATAATATTTGATGAAATACAAGAATTACCTAGAGCACTTACATCATTAAAGTATTTTGCAGAACAAACCCCTGAATATGCTATATGTTGTGCTGGTAGTTTACTTGGAGTATTTCTTCATGATCAAGTATCATTCCCTGTTGGAAAAGTAGACTTTTTAGAGTTACAACCACTAGATTTTGAGGAATTTTTAATTGCTAATAATGAAAAAGAACTAATTAATTTAATTATAGAAAACAAATTAGAAAAATTGCCAGATTTAATAACAGATAAATTAAAAGATTACTTAAAAAAATATTTTGTTATAGGTGGAATGCCACGAGCCGTAAATACATGGATTGAAGAAAAAGATTTTGAACTTGTTGAGAGGGTACAAAGAGGAATTTTAGAAGCATATGAAAGAGATTTTTCAAAACATACTGATAATAGTACAGCAACAAAAATACAATATGTTTGGAACAGTATACCATCACAATTAGCAAAAGAAAATAGAAAATTTATATATGGAGTTGTAAAAGATGGTGCAAGAGCAAGAGAATATGAAAATTCAATTAATTGGCTTAAAGATACTGGTTTAATTAGAGTTGTAAATAGAGTTAAATGTGGAGATAAGCAACCGTTAAAAGCATATGAAGATTTAAAAGCATTTAAAATATATTTACTAGATATTGGATTGCTAAGAGTATTATGCGAATTGCCATATGAAACAATTATTAATGGAGATGCTATATACAATGAATTTAATGGATTACTCACTGAGCAATTTGTACTTCAAGAATTAAAAAATATACCAAAGATAAATACTATTTATTATTGGTCAAATGAATTTCAGAGTGAAGTTGATTTTGTATTTGCATATAAAAATTTAATAATACCAGTTGAGGCAAAAGCTAGAGTAAATGTTAGAGCTCAAAGCTTAAAAATATATATGAAAGAATATAATCCTAAATTTGCTTTAAGATATTCTCTACTTAATATAACATTTGATAAAAGCATATTAAATATTCCATTATATTTTATTTGGAATACTGAAAATTATTTGAAAGAAATAAACTAAAAGTTACACATTAAAGATGTAGGTTTCAAAAAAGCATAACCGACACGTGGAACTACTTTCTGCTATGTAAGATAAATCTACAAACTGACCACATAGTATAATGATAAAAAATCTGTTTTGATATATAATAATAAAGATAGGGGGAACTAAAAATGGGAATACATGATATAAAAATACCAAAAATGAAATTCAAAAAAATGAAAATAAATGCAGACATGTTAGATGAAATAGATTTTGAAAACATAGAAAAGAAAAACCTAAAAAACCGTACTACACCATATGAAGACATTACACACTATAAAACAGTAAAAGAATTCTTCCTAAGAGCAATAAAAACATATCCAAACCGTCCATGTATTTTAGAAAAGCCAAACCATAAAGAACCATATAAAATAACAACATACGAAGAATTTGGAAGTGATGTATTAGCATTAGGAACAGCACTAATTCATTTACTAAACTTAAAAGATAAAAGAGTAATGATAATAGGCGATACACAGTATGGATGGTATGTATCATATATGGCAATGCTATGTGGAGTAGGAATAGCAGTACCAACAGATAAAGAGCTACCACTAAATGAACTAGAAAACATAATAAAACGTTCAAAAGCATCTGCAATCATATACTCTCCAAAAAAAGAAGAAGACATAAAGAAAATACAAGAAACAATGCCAGAAGTAAAATACTTTATAAAAATGCAATCAGAAGAAAAAATAAATGGCAAAAACGTTGGAATACAATATTTAATAGATGCAGGAAAAAACATAATAAAAGCAGGAAATGACTCATTTGAAAAAATAGAAATAGATGAAGAAGAATTTAAAATACTATTTTTTACATCAGGAACCACATCAAACTCAAAAGGAGTAATGCTAAACAATAGAAACTTAGCAGAAAACATAAACGCAGTATCAGCATATGTAAAAATATATCCAATGGATAGGCTATTTTCCATACTACCATTACACCACTGCTATGAATCAACAATAGGATTTCTATTACCAATAGCAAATGGAGCATCAATAGCAGTATGTGAAGGGTTAAGATATATAGTACAAAACCTACAAGAAGCAAAACCAACAGCAATATTAGCAGTACCACTATTAGCAGAAAGCCTATATAAAAAGATAAACGAAAAAATAGTAAACAGTAAAAAAGATAAAATAGTAAATACAATGATATCAGTTACAAATGCTCTAAAAAAAGCAGGAATAGATATAAAAAGAAAAGTATTTAAAGAAATATACGACAACTTAGGAGGAAACTTAAGAATAATGGTATGTGCAGCAGCACCAATAGATAAAAAAGTAGGAATATGGCTACAAGACATAGGTATAACATTTTTACAAGGATATGGTCTAACGGAAACAGCACCAATTTCAGCCCTAACACCAGAATACAATCCATGTGTAGGCTCATGTGGAAAAGCAATAGTGCAAGCAGACATAAAAATAGAAAACCAAAACGAAAATGGAGAAGGAGAAATCCTAATAAAAACACCAACATTAATGATAGGGTATTACGAAGATGAGAAAGCAACAAAAGAAGTAATAGATGACGACGAATATTTCCATTCAGGAGATATAGGATACATAGACGAAAATGGATATATATTCATTACAGGAAGAAGTAAAAACGTAATAGTAACACAAAACGGAAAAAACATCTATCCAGAAGAAATAGAAATGATGTTAGACAAAATAGAAGAAATAAAAGAATCCATGGTATATGGAGCAAAGCCAGATAAAGAAAGCAAAAAAGAAGAAAAAGAGTTAATAATAACAGCAAGAGTATTACCAGATTATGACAAAATAAAAGAACTACATGGAGAACTAAATAAAGAAGAAATCTATAAAATAATATGGAACAAAATAAAAGAAGTAAACAAAAAATTAACATCATACAAATCAGTAAAAGCATTAGAAATAAAAGAAGGTGAATTTGAAAAAACATCTACAATGAAAATAAAGAGGTACAAGGAACTAAGTAAATAAGAAATATAAAATACGTAAGAAATCAACTCTTACGTATTTTTTAAAATTTATGAAAACAATTGATATCAAACATTAACTAAAACTATTGTACAAATAAGTAAACAAATATAAAATGATGATGAAAAATAAAGTATAATAGGAGGAAACAAAAGAAAATGGAAAAACAAAAAGGAATTACATTAATTGCCCTAGTAATCACAATAATTATTTTATTAATCTTAGCAGGAGTAGTAATAAACTTAAGCATAGGTGAGCATGGAATATTAAAACAAGCACAGCAAGCGGGAGAACAGTATAAAATTAGTGAAATATTAGAAAAATTAGAACTAGAAAAAGTAGATCTTGTACTAAGAAAGAATGGAGAATTACCAAGTGTACAGGAATATATAGACCATTTAACAAATAAAGGAATAATAAGCATGGCAGATGTAATAGACATAGATGATAATGACAAAAATATAGTAGTAGAGGGATATATCTTTTTAGTAGAAAAAGAATTAGATGGGAATATAAAAATAACATATCAAGGAATACCAGACAACAAGCCAAGAATTGCGAAAATCCAAGTAATAGAAACAACAATAGATAGTATAAGTGTAAAGGTAGTTGCAAGTAATGGTGATGGAGGAAGTTATAAATATAGTATAAAAAATATAACAACTGGTGAGACAAGTTTTACACTTATAGATACAAATAACAGTAATGAATATACATTTGCTGATTTATCTATAGATAACGAGTATATAATACAAGTAGAATTAGTAACAAGTGAAGGAACATTTATTAAAGAAACACAAAACATACAAATAGAGGCACCTCCACCAACAATAGAAGTAGGAGCAACAACTCACACAGCAAAACAAATACAATATACATGGGAGGAATTGAACTCAATAGCAAAAGTAATATCAGATAACTACGGATTAGAAGAAGGAAAGGTAAACAACGACACAGTAGAAGTAAATGTAAGTATAAATGGAAAAGAGGATACTCTAGGGATAGGAGATTGGACAACAGTAAATGGGTATAAAGTGCGAATATTAGGATTCAACCATGATGAGCTAACGAGTAAAGTTGCATATCCAGAAGGAGAAACAAACACATATGCAGGAATTTCATTTGAATTTACAGAATGTATAATGGAATATCTACAAATGAATAATACAGCCACGAATTTAGGGGGATGGAAACAATCTAACGCAAGAGACTATTTAAATAGTACAACATATGATACTTTAGAAAATAAAGAATATATAAAAGAAGTAAATAAACAATATATAGAAACATATAATGATGCAAATAGTGTAACAACATCACAAGATAAAATATGGTTATTATCATGTTCAGAAATTTGGAATAATGGATCTAGTGGTCAGCCATATGGCTTAGCTGTAGCAAAAGAAGGAGAACAATACAAATATTATAAGAGTATAAATCCAAGTTCGAGTAGTGAAAATAGTAATCTTATAAGAAAATTTAAAAAAACAGATTGTGTTTGGTGTTTACGATCTGCTAGTTATGATAGTGTTAATAATTTTTGCTTTATTAGCAGAGTAGGAAAAATTTTTTCTGATGGTGCTAGTGGTAGTAGAAGTATTGCTCCAGGGTTTGCAATTTAAAGCAATATTAAAAGCTTAAGTAGAGTTAATTGTACTTAGGCTTTTTTCATAAAAGTTAAAATTTCTTTATTGTACATATTCCAAAACCAAAAAAATGTGATATAATGGTAAATCATATTAAAAGGGGAATAAACATGTATATTAATCAAAGAGTAGTAAGAGAAATATATGAAGAAGCAGGAATAGAACGACTATCTAGAGCAAGGAAATATGTAAAAGAAAAACGAGTCTACATAGAAAAAATATCATATGAAGACAGAAATAATTTTTCTATTTTTGCAGAAATAGAAGGGAACTATGATGATTATAGAGTAACAATATATGTAAAAAATGGAGAACTAGAACAAGCTAAATGTGAATGCGAAGATTACCATAAACATTATGCAGCATGCAAGCATATTGTAGCAGCTTTACTAGAAGTTGATGGAAACACAAAATATGATAAAAATAATTATACACAAAAAGGGAAAAAATATACAGATTTTAAAGACCTATTAAATACATTTTATGAAGATGAAATGAAACTGATAGATGAACCTAAAGAGAAAAAAGAAAATTCATTAGATAAGAATATAAATATTATACCAAAACTGATATATAATATATATGCAAATGAATTAAGTGTAGAGTTTAAAATAGGAACAAAAAAGCAATTATACAAATTAAAAGACATAACAGAATTTTATGATAATATGATGAATAAACAAACATATAGATATGGAGCAAAATTAGAATTTATACATGAAGAAGAATCTTTTTTAGAAGAAGCAAAACCAATACTAAAATTCATATTAAAACATGCAGAAACCATAAAATATGTAAATAGTAATGCAAACAGTAGATATAGATATTTTGGAAAAGTATTAAATTCAAATAGTATAATATTAACCAATACAGCAATAGACGAACTATTTGAAATATTAAAAGGACAAGAAATTGTATTAGAACAATCATATAATTTAGAAACAATAACATTAATAGACAAACAGCCAGATATAAAATTCAAATTAGAAAAAGTAGAAGGAAGTGAATATTCTTTAAATTGTAATATAGAATCACATAACGATTACGAAATAATACGAGGAAAAGAATATGTATATTTTTTATATAAAGAAGGCTTATACCGTTGCACAAAAAAGTACCAAGAAACCACGCTAAAACTATTAGATGCATATAAAAGAAACTATACAACAAAAATGAGATTCTCTAAAGAAGAAATTCCCAATTTCTTCTCTATAATACTGCCAAAAGCAAGAGAAAGCATAGATCTAGGAGAACTAGATGAAGAAGAAATACAAAAGTATATGCCAGAAAAATTAGGAGTAAAAGTATTTTTAGAATTTAACGATAAAAACTATATAATAGCAAAAGTAAAATTCTGTTATGGAGAAGAAGAATTTAATCCATTACAAGAAAATCCTAATATACCAAGGAGTACACTAGAAGAAGCAGAAAATTTAAACATGTTTAGAAAAACTGGATTTATGTTAGATAACAAAAAGTTTGAATTTATATTAATAGATGACGAAAAAATATATGACTTCTTATCAGAAGGCATAAACGAATATATGCAAAAATTTGAAGTATTAGCATCAGAAGATTTTAGCAGTAAACAGATAAAAAAGCCTAAAATGACAGCATTAGGAGTAAAAATAGAAAACAACCTATTAAACGTAAATTTAGAAAGCCTAAACTTTGATAAAAATGAATTAAAAGAAATTCTTACAAAATACACATTAAAAAAGAAATATCATAGGTTAAAAAATGGAGATTTTTTATCATTAGAGCAAAATGAAGACATAGATTTTCTAGAAAACTTAATGCAAGGTAGTGAAATAGGCTACAAACAACTAGAAGATGGAAATATAAAACTACCAGTATATAGGAGCTTATACTTAAATAGAATTCTAGAAAAAATTGATAATACAACTATAAAAAAAGATGAGAAATATAAAAAGATAGTAGAAAATATAGAAGACAAAACAGATATACAAGAATTAAAAATACCAAAAAGCTTAAAAAATACACTAAGACAATATCAAAAAGTAGGATTCAAATGGCTAAAAACATTAGATGAATATGGGTTTGGTGGAGTATTAGCAGATGACATGGGACTTCGGAAAAACCCTACAAGTAATATCACTTATACTATCATATAAAGAAAACACAAAACAAGATAAAAAACCAGTTATAGTAGTATGTCCAAGTTCACTTAGTCTAAACTGGAAAGCCGAAATAGAAAAATTTGCAAACAGCATCAAAACAATAGTAATAGGCGGAAATGCTACATATAGAGAACAACAAATAGAAGAAATTCCAAATGCAGATGTTGTAATTACTTCATACGACTTATTAAAAAGAGATATAGAAACATATAAAAAACATAATTATGAATTTAGCTACATAATTGCAGATGAAGCACAATATATGAAAAATAGTAATACACTAAATGCAAAAGCAGTAAAAGAGTTAAACGCAAAAACAAGATTTGCTCTAACAGGAACACCAATAGAAAACTCATTATCAGAACTGTGGTCAATATTTGATTTTTTAATGCCAGGATATCTATTTTCATATAAAAAATTTAAAGATGAATATGAAATGCCAATAGTAAGAGAGCAAAACGAAGAAGCAATGAATAAACTTAGAATGTTGATAGAACCATTTATATTAAGAAGAACAAAAAAAGAAGTTCTAACAGAACTTCCAGACAAAATAGTAACAGTGTTAAATAACGAAATGGAAGAAGAGCAAGAAAAAGTATATCTATCATATTTATCAGAAGCAAAAAATGAATTGCAACAACAACTTGATACAATAGGATTTGAAAAAAGTCAGATACAAATACTAGCATTATTAACAAGGTTAAGACAAATATGTTGTCATCCAAGCCTGTTTTTAGAAAACTACAAAGGAGAATCAAGTAAGCTTACACAATGTATTGAACTAGTAAAAGATATGGTAGAAAGCGGACATAAGATATTGCTATTTTCTACATACACAGCAATGTTTGAAATAATAGAGAAAGAGCTAAAAAAAGAAAGCATAAAATATTTTAAACTAACAGGACAAACAAAAGTAAGTGACAGAATAGGATTAGTAGATGAATTTAACCAAAATCCAGAAATAAAAGTATTTCTAATTTCATTAAAAGCAGGAGGGACAGGATTAAACTTAACAGGAGCAGACATGGTAATACACTATGATCCATGGTGGAACTTATCAGCAGAAAACCAAGCAACAGACCGTGCATATCGTATAGGGCAAAAAAACAATGTACAAGTATATAAATTAATAACCAAAAACTCAATAGAAGAAAAAATATATGAACTTCAACAGAAAAAAGCAAAACTAATAGATGATGTACTAGATACCAAAACATCATTTATTAGTAAACTTTCAAAAGAAGATATAATGAAACTATTTGAATAAAATAAGGTAAAAGAACCCCCAGCCCACTTCGTGGACAGCCCCCTTAGGTAAAGGGGCCATTACTCTACTGTTTTAGACTAGCACAGTAATTTTGAAATGTAGAGAAAAGCCTCCTTTATTTAAGGGAGGTGGCAAGGCGTAGCCTTGACGGAGGGTTCTTATAGCCTAAATATAGGTAAACCATTATTTAAATTAAGGAGCAAAATATGAACCAAACAGTAACAATAATAGGTGGAGGGCTTGCAGGGTGTGAAGCAGCATATCAAATTGCAAAAAAAGGATATAAAGTAAAATTATATGAAATGAAACCAACAAAATTTTCTAATGCACATTCAAATAAAAACTTAGCAGAAATAGTATGTAGTAACTCATTTAAATCAAATTTGCATACAAATGCATGTGGACTATTAAAAGAAGAGCTACGTATGTTAGATTCTTTATTAATACAATGTGCAGATAAAACAAGTGTGCCAGCAGGGCAAGCCTTAGCAGTAGATAGAGACAAATTTTCAGAGTTAGTAACAAAAGAAATAAAACAAAACCCAAATATAGAAATAATAAATGAAGAATATATAGGAACAGATTTGACATGTAGGGGCACCGTTTGTGGGAACACTTCTTTGGACACGACACCACTGTGCCCTAAAACTTCAGAGGCTAAGCTAAATACCAATTCATATAACCCCAATATTACCATAATAGCAACAGGGCCATTAACATCAGATGAATTTGCAAAAAACATACTAAAAATAACAGGAGAAGAGGATCTATACTTCTATGATGCAGCAGCACCAATAGTAACAAAAGAAAGCATAGATATGAACATTGCATTCTATGGAGACCGTTATGAACAAGAAAGAGGAAAAGAAGAAGATATAGATTCATGGAAAAGGCGAATATCAAATATAAAAGCAAGCTATATTAATTTACCAATGAACAAAGAAGAATATGAAGAATTTGTAAAAGAACTAGTAAATGCAGAAATTGTAACATTACATGAATTTGAAAAAAGAGAAATATTTGAAGGATGTATGCCAATAGAAATAATGGCAAAAAGGGGGCAAGACACGCTACGCTTTGGTCCATTAAAACCAGTAGGCTTTACAGACTTAAGAACAGGATTTAGACCATATGCTATCGTCCAACTAAGACAAGATGATGTAAATGGAACAATATACAATTTAGTAGGATTTCAAACAAACCTAAAATTTGGAGAACAAAAAAGAGTATTTTCTAATATTCCAGGTTTAAAAAATGCAGAATTTGTAAAATATGGAGTAATGCATAGAAACACATATATTAATGGAGGAAAATTATTAGATAATACATATTGCTTAAAGAAAAATCCCAATATTTACTTTGCAGGGCAAATAACAGGAGTAGAGGGGTATGTAGAATCAATTAGTTCTGGAATGGTAGTAGGGCTTAATGTAGTAAATAGATTACAAGGAAGAGAAAGAATACAATTTCCAAAAACAACAATGATAGGAGCATTAGCAAACTATATAAGTACCGAAAACGAGAAATTTCAACCAATGAATGCAAATTTTGGAATATTGCCAGAATTAGCAGAAAAAATAAGAGATAAAAAATTGAAGTATACATATCTTGCAGATAGAGCAATAGAAGAAATTGAAAAATTATGTAAACTATAATTGACACGTTTATTCCAATATGTTAAAATAAACATAAGTACGACTTTGCATATTTATGCAAATTTGGAAAGGAGAAAACAAATGAAACAATTAAAACAAATAGAAGAAAAATTTTTAAATGAAATAAAACCACTAGTTAATCAATTTATAGAAATGAGAAAACAAGAAACAAACATAGAAAGCAAAATGGAATGTGTTGATATTAGAAAACAAGTGCAAAGTAAAACAGATGAATTTAAAACAACATATAAAGAAATGTTAACTAAAGAAATTGAAAGAATACAAGCAGAAAACATACAAATTAATATAGAACGTGCCAATAAAATTAGAAATATAATGCAGATAAAGGAAGGTATAATTTCAAGAGATGTAGCAATAAAGGAAACAAAAAGAGAAGGAAAAGATGAGGATACATATAAATTACTATGTATAACTCAAAAAGATGAAATAGAAAAATTTAGTAAAATGAAGCAAGAATATGAAAAGGAACAAGAATTGTATAAATCTAACATAGAACAAATAGAGGAGCTAAAAAAGGCACAACAAGAATTTGAAGAAAAATATGGGGATTTGGATTATATAACTGAAAAAGAGATGTATAGATTAGATGCTTTGATAGGTGAAAACGAAGAAAGTAAAACAAATAGAATGTCATGGAGTAAATCATATGATGAGAATCAAAATGTAGTAAAAGATATATGTGTCAAAGATCAACAAGGAAATGTAATAAATGATATAGAAACTATGATGGATATGCAAGAAGAAGTAGATGAAGAAAGAAAGAGTGAGTTTGAAGAAATACAAAAACAAATAGCTAAGCAAGTATTAGATGAAAAAAAGGAAGAATACAATAAATATTTAGAACAAAAAATGAGAGAACTTGAAGAAAGTATCGATAAAGAAATAAATGAAATGGAAAAAGAAAAAGAAGCAAATATGCAAGAAGAAAATAAAGATGTTCCTAAAAAAGGAATAGTAAAAAGGCTATGGGAAAAGGCAAAATCATTCTTTAAAAGAAAAATTATACCTGCTTTAATAGAGCCAATAGAAGAAGATCCAGAAGAAACCAATACATTTAAAGAAGATATAAAAAAAGATGCTCCATCAGAAACACAACAAGCTAAAAATTCAAGAGATTTTATAAAGAATAAAACAGATCCAAAACAAGAAATTAAAGATGTGCTTACAATACTAGATAATTAGTATCAAAAGTGTAGTTAAAGCCTAATTAACTACACTTTTTTTTGTTAATTTACATAAAACTATTGATAAAAGTGTATATATGTGATAAAATAAACATAAGCGTGAATTTACAAAATTAGGTAAATTTGAAAGGAGAAAATAAATGAACGAAGAATTAGAATTTTTAGAAGAGATAAAACCATTAATTGATACATATGTAAGAGATAATAATCAAGAATTAAATGATCTTGGCATAGAAAGAAGAAGAGCAATAATAAATGAAATAATGCCAATAAGAGAGCAAAGATTACAAAATTTAAAACAAGAAATATATGATAAAACAAAAGCATTTATAGAAAATGATAGAAGTGAAGAGAAAGACAAAATAATAAAAGAAAAACAAAGGCAACTTGATGAAGCAAGAGAGAAGCTAAAACCCAAATATGTATATGCTAATAAAGCTGTACAAATAAGAAATATGGCAAAAACAATAAGTGATGTAGCATATAGATCAACAGATAATATGTTTAAAATTGCATTAAATGAGCTTAGAGAAGCTAATGATGTATATAAAGAATTACAAGAAGAGTATAATAGAACTAAAGAATTAAAAGCAATAGAACTTTTAGATGAAAGATATAGAAACATTGACTTTGAAAGTGAGAAGACAATAGAAGATATAATAAGAATTGTCAATTCAAGAATAGAAGAATTAGAACAAGAATATAGTAAGCCAATTAGAAATAACGATAAAACATATGAAACATTAGATAATACTAAAGTAGTATCAATAGAAGAACTAGAACAAAGAAGAAAAGTTGGGAAAGAACAACCAACCCGAGAAGCTGAAGAAGAGCAAGAAAACGAAGAGAAACAAGAAAATAGTGAATTAGATAATAATGGAAATACACAAGAAGAGGAGGAAAAACAAGAAGATCAAGAAAAAACCACTGTATTTCCAAGAATTAATCCAGACGAAGTAGAGGTTGAAAAACCTAAAAAAGTATTAACAAGAGCTGATTTAGAAATCGAAGAAGGACAAGAAGAAAAAAGAAAGCTAGAAGAAGAACAAATGTGGGAAGAATATAAAAAAGAGCAAGAAGAACAAAGACAACAAGATGAAAAAGAAGAAAAGGATATATTAGAACAAGAGGAAGAGAAAAGAAAAAAAGAAGAAGAGAAAGAAGCTAAAAGGATAGAAGAAATTGATGAGCAAAGAAATAATAATAAAGAAGAACAAGAAAAGAGACAAGAAAAAGAGAAAAAAATAAGAGAAAAGAAAGAAGAATTTTTTAATAAAAAAGAAAAAGGCTATGAAGATTTACTAGAAGAAGATTTACCATATCAAGCACTAAAAGAAAGGTTAATTAACACATATGCATTACCTCAATTAGGAAAAGCATTAAACAAAAAATCTCTAGTAGAAATATATGAACTTTATGTAAAACAAGTTATCAAAGATTTAGAAGATACTGAAACAATAGAGGAAGTACAAACTGAAGAAGAATTAGATGCAAAAATAGAAGAAAAGTTAGAACATGAAGAGCTTAAAACGACATTATCAGTAAGACTAGAAATGCTAAAAGGAAGAGAAAAAGAGATAAAAGAAAAAGAAAAAGAATTAAAAAAAGAAAGACAGCAACATAATGAAAGAAAAGAACAAGCAACTAAATTCTTTGAAAACATAGAGAAAAAATATGGTATGGATATATTACCAAGGATATATTTTAAAGATAAAACAGATTTAATAGACAAATATGCTAAGGGAGAAAACACGGAATTATTAAGTAATTTTAAATTGCTAGAATATTGTGAAGAACAACTTAAAATTTTAGAAATTAATAGAGATGAACCAACTGTAAAAGCAGAGGAAGTAATAGACTATAATGATTTAAAAAATAAAATTGAGTACATAAGAGCAAAAGCAATAGACTTAGGGGAAATACCACCATATATGCAAGAAATTAAGGAAAAAATAGAAAACTACTATGCAAAGAGTGAAGAAGGATATAAAGACTTATTACCAAGCTTATATTATGACTATAAAAAATACTACATAAGATCTAAGTTAGAATTTATGGACTTTACTAACGATTTTTTAGAAAACTATGAAGGTGCAAATGTTGATAATGTATTATCATTATGTAAAAGCGTAGAGGATTATTTCAATATTTCAGGAAATTATACTAAAGGAAATGGTGAATTAGCAACAGATGAAGAAATTTATGAATTAAGAAATGCAATCCAACAGATAGAAAAAAGAAAATACATAAAAGAAAATACATACAAAGAAACAAAAATTGTTGTAGAACCATATAATGATAGAATAATGGTATATTTAGAAGGAGAAGTAAAACCAAGAGAATTTAATAAGTTAGAACAACGAATGAAAGATGGACAAAATTCGTATAAAAATGGTCATATAGAAAAAGGCTTAGTTAAAGGAGTAGAAAAAGGCAATTTTGCAATAGTAAGTGTATTACAACAACTAAAAGTAGAAACAGGTAAGGATTTTCTAGAAGGATATACACATATGTTTGCTAAAAACCCAGAGGTTGCTAGTAAGATAAATAGCGTAGTATATGATTTTTCAAATGAAAATGGTAAAATACAAAGTCAAAACATGATAAAAGAAATGAAAAAATACGCAAAAGATGCTGAAAAATATGGTGTTGCAGAATCAATAGGACGAAAAGAAGGTATTGCTGAAAAAGTAAAAGATGGCATAGGAAGTTTCTTTGGAAAAGGAAAAGAAAAAGTACTTGCTTTAGGAGAAGGAATTAAAGGTTTCCATCCTATTGGAAATGCTATTGAAAATAGAAAATCAAAAAAATATTCTAAAGATAAAGAAGTAGATGGAGCAAAGGCAACAAGTACATATAATGAATGGGAAGATAATCAAAATAAGGCATATAACGATTTAATAGCAAGAATACGCCAAAATGTTCCAACAGAAGAAGAACAAGCAGAATATATAGAAAAATTAAAAAATGAACAAGTATTTAAAGATAGAAGAGATAGCCAAAAAGAATCAGAAACTGAATACAATAGAAAAGAAGATGAATTTTATGATATGTATGGAGGATAGTGTAACAAAAAATTACAAATAAGTCCTACAAAGAATTGACATTAGAGGTATAACGTGATATAATACTAACCGTTATGGTAAAATGCTTAAAATATGCATTTCCGTAGCGGTTAGTATTTATTTTATAGGAGGTGAAATTTAAGTGCCAACAATTAACCAATTAGTAAGAAAAGGAAGAAAAACAGGAACTACAAAATCAACTGCACCAGCACTTCAACACGGTTATAACTCTAGAAAAAAAACATTAACAGATTCTAGAGCACCACAAAAAAGAGGTGTATGTACAGTAGTTAAAACTGTAACTCCAAAGAAACCAAACTCAGCTTTAAGAAAAGTAGCCAGAGTAAGGCTTTCTAATGGATATGAAGTTACATCTTATATTCCAGGAATTGGACACAACTTACAAGAACACAGTGTTGTTCTAATAAGAGGAGGAAGGGTAAAAGATTTACCAGGTGTTCGTTACCACATTATAAGAGGAACTTTAGATACAGCAGGAGTAAAAGACAGAATGCAAGCTCGTTCTAAGTATGGAGCTAAAAAACCTAAGAACTAAGCATTCAAATTAAAATCAGCATCTTACGTCGTCAAGCTTTGTAAATATTTTTTCTACATACAGACGTATAGTATCAAAAATATTTACTCGCTTTCCTAGTAATATACTAATTTTAATTTGAATGTATATGAAAAGAAAAATAAGATGCAAAATATTAGTGCTTGAAACTCTTACTAAACTTAAGGTACTTAAATTTAGATAGATTTAAAAGCACTATACGAAAGAAAGTAAAAACTTTCTTTAGAGTACCGAGATACTAAAAATATAGTATCAAATTTTAAAAGGAGGGAAGAATAGTGCCAAGAAAAGGATATATAGCAAAAAGAGACGTTTTACCAGATCCAATATATAATAGCAAAGTAGTTACAAAATTAATAAACAATGTTATGTTAGATGGTAAAAAAAGCGTTGCTCAACAAATAGTATATGATGCATTTGACATTATCAAAGAAAAAGAAGAAAAAAGTCCATTAGAAGTTTTTGAGCAAGCTTTAGAAAACATAATGCCAGTTTTAGAAGTAAAAGCAAGAAGAGTTGGTGGTGCGACATACCAAGTACCACTAGAAATTCGTCCAGAAAGAAGACAAACATTAGGGCTAAGATGGTTAGTAACATATGCTAGATCAAGACATGAAAAAACAATGTCTGAAAAATTAGCTGGTGAAATTATGGATGCTATAGCTGGAAACGGTGGAGCATTCAAGAAAAAAGAAGATATGCATAGAATGGCAGAAGCTAACAAAGCATTTGCACACTACAAATGGTAATAATAATATAACTGCCAATGTTACCGTATTAACTAACTGTAACTCATATACATTCGTAACAGTTAGTAAAATTACAAGTGGTAATGTTAATAAAATAGCCAATGTTACCATATTAACTAACAATAATTCGTATAGTAAAAATGTAGGGGCGAGCATCGCTCGTCCGTTAGGTTAATATATACAACAGTTAAAAAATTAAAATAAGGAGGAAAATAAATTGGGTAAAAGAGAAGTCTCACTAGAAATGACCAGAAATATAGGAATAATGGCTCATATTGATGCTGGTAAAACAACAACAACAGAGAGAATACTTTTCTATACAGGTCGTGTTCATAAAATAGGTGAAACCCATGAAGGTGCTGCAACAATGGACTGGATGGCTCAAGAACAAGAAAGAGGAATCACAATCACATCTGCTGCAACAACAACTCATTGGTTAAACCATAGAATAAACATCATCGATACACCAGGTCACGTTGACTTCACAGTTGAAGTACAAAGATCATTAAGAGTATTAGATGGTTCTGTAACAGTATTTTGTGCTAAAGGTGGAGTTCAACCACAATCAGAAACTGTATGGAGACAAGCTGATAAATATCATGTTCCAAGAATGGCATATGTTAATAAAATGGACATTACAGGTGCAAATTTCTTAGGATGTGTAGAGCAAATGAAAGATCGTTTAAATGCAAACGCAGTTCCAGTTCAATTACCAATTGGAGCAGAAGATACATTTAAAGGAATTGTAGACTTAATAAAAATGAGAGCATTCATTCATAAAGACGACTTAGGAAAAGAAATAGAAGAATGTGAAATACCTGCTGATATGCAAGAACAAGCAAATGAATATAGAGCAAAAATGATTGAAGCAGCAGCAGAACAAGATGACGAATTAATGATGAAATATTTAGATGGAGAAGAACTAACAGAAGAAGAAATTAAAAAAGGCTTACGTAAAGGAACAATTGCAAACAATATAGTTCCAGTATGTTGTGGTTCTTCATATAAAAACAAAGGTGTTCAAGAATTATTAAATGCCATAGTAGATTATATGCCATCTCCATTAGATATACCACACATTAAAGGTGTAGATTTAGATGGAAACGAAATAGAAGCAAAAACAGGAGACAATGAACCATTTGCTTCATTAGCATTCAAAATCGCAACAGACCCATTCGTTGGAAAACTATGTTTCTTTAGAGTATACTCAGGAACATTACAAGCAGGTTCTACAGTATTAAACTCTACAAAGGACAAAAAAGAAAGAATAGGACGTATATTACAAATGCATGCAAACCACAGAGAAGATATAGAAGAAGTATTCTCAGGTGATATTGCAGCAGCCGTAGGACTAAAAGACACAACAACAGGAGATACACTATGTGATCCTGCACATGCAGTTATACTAGAATCTATGGAATTCCCAGAGCCAGTTATAGATATAGCAATAGAGCCAAAAGATAAAGTAGCAAGTGAGAAAATGGGTATAGCTTTAGCAAAACTTGCAGAAGAAGACCCAACATTCAAAACTTATACAAACCATGAAACAGGCCAAACAATCATTGCTGGTATGGGAGAATTACACTTAGACATCATCGTAGACAGATTAAAAAGAGAATTCAAAGTAGAAGCAAATGTTGGTAAACCACAAGTTGCATACAAAGAAACAATAAGAGAAGCTACAAGAGTAGAAGGAAAATTCATTCGTCAATCAGGTGGACGTGGACAATATGGTCATGTATGGCTAGAAATGGAACCATTAGAACCAGGAAAAGGAATAGAATTCGAAAGTAAAATCGTTGGTGGAGCAGTTCCAAAAGAATACATTAAACCAATAGAAGAAGGAATTAGAGAAGCAGCAGAAAGTGGAATCTTAGCTGGATATCCAGTAATAGACTTCAAAGCAACACTTGTAGACGGTTCTTACCACGAAGTAGACTCTTCAGAAATGGCCTTCAAAATTGCAGGATCAATGGCATTCAAAGAAGGATGTAAAAAAGGAAGATCAGTTATTCTAGAACCAATTATGAAAGTAGAAGTAACAGTTCCAGAAGAATACATGGGAGACGTTATTGGAGATATAAACTCTAGACGTGGTAGAATGGAAGGAATGGAAGCAAGAAGTGGAAACCAAATCATTCGTGGATTTATACCATTATCAGAAATGTTTGGATATGCAACAGACTTACGTTCAAAAACACAAGGAAGAGGAACATATGCAATGGAACCATCACATTACGAAGAAGTTCCAAAATCAGTACTAGATGCAATAGTAGCATCACGTGCTAAAAAAGAAGAATAGGATGTGTAGAACCCCCAGTCGTTCTTACGAACGACAGCCCCCTTAAGTAAAGTGGCCATTACTCTACTGATTTAGACTAGCATAGTATTTTTGAAAAGTAGAGAAAAGCCTCCTTTATTCAAGGGAGGTGTCAGTGCAAAGCACTGACGGAGGGTTCTTAGAAACAAAAACATTGAAATAAATATAAATTAAACTAGAAAACTATTGCAAAAATAGCAAAAGTATTATAAAATACTAGTGCAATAATAAAGTTATTAAATTTAAAAAATAAAAAAAATTAAAGGAGGAATTCAAAAATGGCAAAAGCTAAATTTGAAAGAACAAAACCACACGTTAACATTGGAACAATCGGTCACGTTGACCACGGAAAAACAACAACAACAGCAGCTATTACAAAATACTTAAGTTTATTAGGAAAAGCACAATTTGAAGCATACGATCAAATCGACGGTGCTCCAGAAGAAAAAGCAAGAGGAATCACAATCAACACAGCACACGTAGAATATGAAACAGACAACCGTCACTATGCACACGTTGACTGCCCAGGACACGCAGACTACGTTAAAAACATGATTACAGGAGCTGCACAAATGGATGGTGCAATACTAGTTGTATCAGCAGCAGATGGACCAATGCCTCAAACAAGAGAGCATATCTTACTTGCAAGACAAGTAGGTGTTAAATATATCGTTGTTTACTTAAACAAATGCGATATGGTTGACGATCCAGAATTATTAGAATTAGTTGAAATGGAAGTTAGAGACTTATTATCAAGCTATGATTTCCCAGGAGATGAAATTCCAATCGTAAAAGGATCATCATTAAAAGTATTAGAATCATCAGCTACAGACCCAAATGCACCAGAATATGCATGCATGAAAGAATTAATGGAAGCAGTTGATAGCTATATACCAACACCAGAAAGACCAGTAGACCAACCATTCTTAATGCCAGTTGAAGACGTATTCACAATTACAGGACGTGGAACAGTTGCAACAGGTAGAGTAGAAAGAGGTATCGTAAAATTATCTGATGAAATCGAAATCGTAGGATTATCTCAAGAAAGAAGAAAAACAGTTGTTACAGGTGTAGAAATGTTTAGAAAATTACTAGACCAAGCAGAAGCTGGAGATAACATAGGTGTTCTATTAAGAGGTATTGATAGAAAAGACATCGAAAGAGGTCAAGTACTAGCAAAACCAGGAACAATCAATCCACATACAAAATTCACATCAGAAGTATATGTTCTAACAAAAGAAGAAGGAGGACGTCATACACCATTCTTTAATGGATATAGACCACAATTCTACTTTAGAACAACAGACGTTACAGGAGTTATCGAATTACCTGCAGGAACAGAAATGGTAATGCCAGGAGATAACATCTCAATGACAATCGAACTTATCACTCCAATTGCTATCGAAAAAGGATTAAGATTCGCTATTCGTGAAGGTGGACGTACAGTAGGTTCAGGAATTGTTGCAGACATAATTGCATAATTAAGTAATGAAAATATAGAAATAGCAAGGGTTACATGGATTTGTAAAAACCTTGCTATTTTTGAATTATCATATTAATTAAATAAAACTATGGCATAAAAATATCCCGCCGAAGCGGGATGGCTTAGTTGCATTCGTTGTATACGTAACCGTCTACAAAAAAGCCGTCGAACAGCAAGATCAGTTCAATCTGGGATAACGAGTATCCCATTCCCATCAACCAAAAAAACCGGTTTTCTACATTTTCTGTAACCGCTTTTTCGGTTTTAAGAATAGACTCAATTTCGTCTAAAGGATGATTTTCCATAAGTTCCCAGATTCTTTTTTCCTCATTGTTCATTTTTTACCTCCTGGCATATCGCCGTATAATTAAAAAGTTACATAAAGACATATAGCCTATACATACTATTATACAATGTTTTACATAATAGCGCAAGTAATATATTAGTATATTTTACCATAGAATTTTTACGTAAAATTACAAATATTTTTTTAAAGTCTCAACACTATCTTCTTGCATAACGACAAAATCATTCAAAATATTCTTAACATCAGGACCAATATCATGTTTTTGGTTTAATAAACGTCTACCCTCAATAATACCCATATTAGTACCTTGCATCAATAACTCAGACAACTTAGAAGTGGTATCATCAGTCATAGTTCTCATTTGAATACCATACCAAGTCATCATTTTATTCATAGCATTAGTCTCATGAGGTTCTTTATCAGAATAATTATCATATAAAACATTTACCCTATTAGAAATATCCTTATACTTATTATACTCTGTATCCAAAACCTCTTTAAAAGTATCATCTTTTACCTTTTCAGAAACAATAGAAATAGCATCCATACCCATAGTAGCCCCCTTATTTACTTCATCTAAAACATTCAAATTTTGATTTTCCATAGAAATCCTCCCATAAAATAATATAGATATAGTATTTACAAAACAAAAAGTAGTATACTAAAAACTGAAAAATGCTTTAATATTATGTAGGGTAATTTCATGAAATATTGCAGTTTTGTAATATTTTATGAAATTACCCTGAATATTATGTAAAACATATTGACATTATTCCGAAAATAGTATAAAATAAAAATATAAGAAACATTATACTGAATTAAGAACAATACAAAAAGGAGGTAAAAATGGGATATTTAACAGCCAAACAATTTTCTTTAGAATGGGGAATATCAGAAAGAAGAATAATCAAACTTTGTAAAGAACAAAGAATAAATGGTGCAGTAAAAAAAGGTATGGTATGGGAAATACCAGAAGGAACTTTAAAACCATCAGACAAAAGAAGCAGTATTTACAAATATATAAATATACCAAAAAAAATAATGATTACAAATACAAAGGAACAGTTAAAAGAATACTTGCAAATCTTATTAGAAAAGGAAGGATACATAGTAGAATATAAAAAACGAGAGGATATAAAAAACTTAAATGAAGTAGACAAGTATTATGAAGGACTTATATACTTTTCAACTAATAACATGGACAAAAATGAAGAAGAATTTATAACACAATTTTCAGAAAAACTAAATTCAGAATCAAGTATAGTAATAGTTGACTACAATAACACTAAAAGGAATAATATAGAACAAAAACTTTTCAGCAAACTAAAAAATGAAATTGGATTAAGAATAAATACTATTATTCTAGACATACCAAAAAACAAAGAAATTTTAATTAACTACAATGAAATAGCAGAAGATATTGTAGAATTACTAATTAGATTTAAAAACACTACAGGAACAGCAATAATAACGGATGGTGGAAAAATTGAATTAGATTCAAAAGGTAAAACACCAAACTTAGAAATAGGCAAATTCTATAATGCCATAAATAATTATATAAAGAAATTAGACAAACAGTCATATTTATGGTCTGCATCAATGATGCTAGAAGATGAATGGACAGAATCTCCACAAGAAATGAAATTTAGAATAGTAAATTTAGAAGCAGCAAATCGAGGAGTTAATATAGAAAGAATATTTATATTTAGTAAAGAAAAAATAAAAGAATTTAAAGAAAACAAAACTTTAAAAATATATATGCAAAGCAATATAAAAACATTATACGTAGACTACGAAGAAATAAAACAAAAAAATCCAAAATTATTAAAAACTGTAGCAAATGGTTGGGATGGAATAGACAAAGATACTTTAATAGTAGACTTACCAGAAGAAGGGAAAGAAAGAGGTTATATCACAAAGAACAAAAAGGAAGTAGAAAAAGCATATAACTGTTTTCAAGAATTGAAAAAATATTCACAAGAGTTGAAAAAAGTATTGAAGTAAAAGGGGGGGAAAAGGTTGGAATATAGAGATGTGCATGAAAGAATTAGCAGTACAGAAGATATAAAATAGATATTAAAAGAAATATGTGCAGAATATAAAGTTGGGAAATATAAAAAACACAAAATAGTAGAAATAGGATATGAAGACTTTAATGTTATTCTAGACACAGATACTGGTAGATATTTTGTAAAAATATTGAATGAAGATAGAACAAATGAAGAATGCCAAAGATTAGCTAACATATATGAAACTGCAATAAAAAACAATATAAATGTTCCAAGAATTTATAAAAATAATAATCAATTAATGCTAAAAATTAATAAAAAAGACACAACATTAAGGATAATACTTATGGAATATATTAAAGGGACAAATATGTATGAACTAGGTAGAAACCTAACATTAGAAGAAATTAGACAAGTTGCAATTCAAGCTGCCAATATAAATAAAATCGATTTTAAAGTAGCTCCATATTATGACGAATGGACAATAACACATTTCAAAACTGAATATGATAAAAAAAGTGATTTAATATGTGAAGAAGATAAAGAAATAGTAGATAGATGCTATAAGGAATTTGTAAAAATTGATTTAGAAGATTTGCCAAAAGCATATATTCATGGAGATATAATGAATGCCAATTTAATAAAAGGTGAAGAAAAGATATGGCTTATTGATTTTTCAGCACTAAGTTATTTACCAAGAATAATAGAACTTGTAGTAATGGCATATGGAATATGCATTTATGATAATAGAGAAGAAAGTATAAAAAGGATAAACTATTTGTTGAATACATACAACAAAGAAAACAAAATAACTAAAAAAGAATTAGAACAATTTAATACTATATTAAATGCTATGGGAGCAATGAGCATTATGCAAGCATCATACATAAAGAAAAACAGTGGAAATTTCGAAGAAAATCAATATTGGATAGATAAGGGAAAAGAAACTATTAATTTGAGCTTAAAAAAAGAAGAAATTATAATTAATAAAAAGTAAGGAAGTATAAAAATGGAAAATGAATTTTTTGATAGAGTTCGTAATATAACAGAACCTACAATTGAAGAAAAAATATATAACGGAGATGTATATACAATATGTGATATACTGGAACAAACAAAAGGAGGACCAAACGGAATTTACTTAAAGAAACTAGAAGACGCAATAATTGCTACAAATGATATAGTACAAATATATGAATTTATGTTCTTGGCAGTTGATATGAATATAGTGGGATTTGATAGAGAAAGGTTTGAAAGAATAATAAGAGAAAGTCAAAATCCAAAACTTATGTGTTACTGTATGGAATTTGTACCAGGTACAAATATAATACTAATGAGTCAAGCATTAGTGCAAACACAAAACGCTAAATACATGGAAATGTTAATGAAAAACGAAGAATATAGGGATGTTTTAGAAGAAGTAAAACAAATAATGCCAAATTATGAAGAATTAGTAGAAGAAGCAAAGACATATGATTATTACCCTAAATCTTTAGAAGAATTTAGAGACCTAAAAGATAATATGCCACTACTAATAGAAAAAGTTAAAGCTACAAAGAATCCTAATTTAATTACAGAATTAGCAAACTATATTGAATATTTAAATGAATATAAAGGAAAGTCTTACCAAATAGATGATTTAGCCTTAATTCAACAAGAATTAAAAGACCCAATGCAAGCATATGAATTTTTAGCATCAGTTGATATGGAAGATAAAAGCGAATTAGTGCAAACAGTTATAGATGCAGGTAAAGTAAAATTTATGTTTTACGTATATGAATATGTAGAAGGATTAAAGGAAAAGGATAAAGAATTATTAAAAGAAGAAATAGTAAAAAGAGACGAAACTAGTAAATACAAGCAAATGGTTGAAGATACACAAGAAATAGAAGAAAAAGGAATAGAATTTGGCGAGGCATAAATGAGAGAGTGAATAAATTTTAAGATAATGCTAGCTTTAAACAGTTTATATTCAATCTTAAATAAAATTTTGAAAATCTTGTTAGTTTTTTGGTAATATGTTAAAATTACTATGAAAGGTTGTAAATAATAAATGAGAAAGAATAGCAGTAAAAAGAATATAAATTGGAAGCAAATTTTAATAATTGCAATTACTATAGTTTTATTTATAGGACTAGCCTATATTAGTGACAATGTAAACACACTAAATAAAGTAACAGTTGCAAACTATAGTAAGATGGATGAAATACCAGAACACTCTGGTCAAATCTATGTAGAAATAAATAATAATAATCCATATTTTACTGAAGAAGATTATACTACAAAACCATTTGAAAAATATAGCAATTTAGATGAAAAAGGAAGATGTGGAGTTGCATATGCCAATATTTGCAAAGAAATAATGCCACCTAATGGAGATAAAAGAGGAGATATAAGTAGTATAAAGCCAACTGGATGGATTCAAAAGAAATACAATGGAGAATATTTATACAATAGATGTCATTTAATAGGTCATCAGTTATCAGATGAAGATGCAAATGAACTAAATTTAATTACAGGAACAAGATACTTTAATGTTAATGGTATGCTACCATTTGAAAATAAAGTAGCAGACTATATAAAAAGACATAGAAATAATCATGTTTTATATAGAGTAACACCAATTTATAAAGAAGACAATCTAATTGCGAGTGGTGTACAAATAGAAGCATATTCTGTAGAAGATAAAGGAAAAGAAATATGCTTTAATGTATATGTATATAATGTACAACCAGGGATAACAATTAACTATAAAACAGGAGAAAGCAAAGAAAATTAACCAGTACTATTGAAAAATAGACTTAAATAATATATACTAAATTCAAATTTAATCTTATTGCTAAATGTCTTTAGCAATAAATTTCCAAAAAACACATAACAAAATAGGAGAGTGAAGAGCATTGAATTTAGATTTACTTAATAATTTAGTTAATAGTATAAAAGAAAATAATGTTGTACAAAGCTTTATAAAAGAACTATCAAATTATTTAGAAAAAGAAAACAATAAGGTTCATAATAAAAAAACTGATAATACTTTAAAACAAGAAAACTGTATATATCAAGTAGTAGAAATGGATGTAGACGGTGCATATTTACAAAATACAGAAAACAATTGTATATCTAAAGAAACAGACATTTCAAGAGAAATTTTAAATAAAATAGGTAATGATAGCGTACTTAGATTTAAAAATGGCAGCTATATTTATGAAGAAGAATTAACTAAAGAATTTTATGATAGCCTAATAGATGTTAGAGAATATAAAGACATTCAAGATAACTTTATTAAAGAAAGTAATATACTAGAAATTGATGCAGATACTATATATAAAATTGAATCGCATGAAAATAATTATTGTTTATTAAGTTATAACAATAATGGCAAAAACACAATCGAAGTACCTAAACAACTAATACCATTTTGGGCTAAAAATGGAGATAATCTGCATTATAAAAATGGAAAATTTAATAGAGACTTATAAAAAATAGAAAAAATACATATTTTATTGTTTATAAGATAAATTTTTTGTGTATTTATAGAAAAAAAATAAGTTTTATGATATAAAATGTAATAGAAAACTATAAATTAAATGGAGGAAAAATGAACGTAATAGACTTGTTTTGTGGATGTGGAGGATTATCATATGGATATCAAGAAGCAGGGTGCAATATAATATTAGGAATAGATAATAATGAAACAGCCTTAAAAACTTTTGAAAAGAATCATCCAGGTAGTAAAGGATTAAATATAGATTTATTAAGAGAAGACTTTGTAGATGAAATAAAGAAAAATATTGGAAAACAGAAAGTTGATATAGTAATAGGAGGGCCCCCTTGTCAAGGATTTTCATTAACAGGAAGTAGAAATCCAGATGACATAAGAAATAAATTATATAAAGCTATGTTTATAACAGCTAAAGCCTTTAAACCAAAAGCAATAATGATAGAAAATGTCCCTGGGATTCAAAGACTATATGGAGGAAAGTTCTATAAGTTGATTATTGATGAATTCAACAAACTAGGTGATTACAATTTTGATTCAAAGATATTATATGCACCAGATTATGGAGTACCTCAAATTAGAAAAAGAATATTTATAGTGGGCATAAGAAAAGACTTAGGAGATGTATCGTTTCCTAAGTCGAAGCTAAAAGAAGATCAATATATTTCTACTAAAGATGCAATTGGAGATTTACCTTCTTTAGAAAATGAACCAGATCAGGAAGATTTTAATTATGAAGTAAAGCCATTTTCTGAATATCAAAGGCTTATGAGAGAAGGCAGTAAAATGATTCATAATCATTTAGTAACAAAACATACACAAGAAGTCAAAGATATTATAAGCCTCGTTCCAGATGGAGGAAATTTTAAAGATTTACCAAAAGGTGTTGGAGAAAATAGAAAATTTAATGAGGCGTGGAGAAGATATGATAGTACAAAGCCAAGTAGAACAATAGATACAGGACATAGAAACCATTTCCATTATAAATATAATAGAGTGCCAACTGTTAGAGAAAATGCTAGATTACAATCTTTCCCAGACAAATTTATTTTTCTTGGAAGTAAAACAGAACAATATAGACAAGTTGGAAACGCAGTACCACCATTACTAAGTAAATCAGTTGCAGAAGAAATTTTGAAGATAATTAATAAAAAGTAATAGGGGAGTAATATGGATAAAAAAATTAACACAATAGATTTATTCGCAGGTTGTGGAGGTTTAATGGATGGATTTGAAAAAAGTAATTTCTATTATACTTTAGCTTGCGTGGAATGGGAGAAATCACCATGTGAAAATTTAGAAAAAAGATTAAAAGAAAAGTGGAACTATAATAACGCAAAAGATATAGTAATGAGATTCGATATACAAAGAACAGAAGAATTATTTTTAGGTTGGAAAAATGATATAGAATATGGAAATGGAAAAGGTTTAGACGATTTAATTGGTAATAATAAATTAGATGTGATTATAGGAGGACCTCCTTGTCAAGCATATTCTATTGCAGGAAGAATTAGTAATAAAGATGGAATGAAAAATGATTATAGAAACTATTTATTTGAAAGTTATTTAAAAGTAGTTAATAGATATAAACCGAAATTCTTTATTTTTGAGAATGTACCTGGGATTTTAAGTGCTTCACCAGGTGGAGAGCCTATTATAGAAAAAATAAAAAAGCAATTTAATGAGAGTGGTTATACAATTTTAGAAAATTTAAAAAAAGCGATAATAGATGTTACTGAATATGGAGTACCTCAAAACAGAAATAGGATTATTATTTTAGGAGTAAATAATAACTATTTTGGAGAAGAAAAAGCTAATATAATAGTAAACGAATTTTATAATAAGTATTTGAAAAAATATAAAACTAATAAAATGACTGTAAAAGATGCAATTGGAGATTTACCTAAATTATTACCTACTGACGAATATAGAAAAGAAGGTAAGAAATATTCTCATTCATTTAAAGAATGCAAAATTACAAATCACATTCCTAGATTTCATAGTCAAAGAGATAAAAACATATTTCAAATATTGGAAAAAGATATTTCAAATGGAACAAATTTTTACAATTCTACAGAAAAACTTAAAGAATTATATTACCAACAAACTGGGAAGAAAAGTAATGTACATAAGTATTATGTACTAAGATGGGATGAACAAAGTAATACTATTCCAGCACATTTATATAAAGATGGTTTGAGACATATTCATCCAGATCCAGAACAAGCCAGAAGTATTACAGTTAGAGAAGCAGCTAGATTGCAAACTTTTGATGATGATTATGAATTTATTGGCTCAATGATGGACCAATATAAAATGATAGGAAATGCAGTTCCGCCTAAGTTTTCATATGCAATTGCAAAAGCTTTAAATGATATATTTAATGATTATGTAGGATAATTTATATACATAGATTGGAGGATATATGGAATATTATATAAAGAAATTAGGACACCAAGAATTAGGAAGTATTAAAGAAAATGGAAGACCATCAAGAGGAAGATATATTTATATATCAAAGAACAAAGATGTGTTAAAATTTTTTCCACCTATGTCTGAAAGAGTAGTTAACGATAATGTTGTACTTCCTATTATATCTATAGAATTGAAGAAAAAGGTATATTGCAACTTTGTTTATCATAATGACAAAATTTCTAGAGGATTATCAAATGGCAGAAATGAATATAGATTATATTTAAATAATGACATAGAAAATAATGAACTACTATTTAAAGAAAATGATATTATTGTCTTTAAAAGCGTTCAAAATGAATATGAAAATGAATATAGTAATTTATATTATTTATTAAGATTTTCTCAACAAAATAAATATGATAATGATATATATAAATTTTTAGATAAAATTATTGAGAATTCAAATTTAAATAGAGGACATGCTATAGTAAACGAAAAGATAAACCTTATAGAAGAAAAAATTAGTGAGATTGAATTACAAGAAAATATAGACATTATTGTACCTACACAAGTAATAGAGAGAACGCGAGAATTTATTGGAACAGCTAGTAGTATAGAAAACTTATTTAATTCACAATCATTTAGAGACTTTGTTATGGTAGGATATGGAAATAAATGTGCGGTTACTGGAAAATCTATAATATGGAAAAAGTTTATAAATCTTGAAGCAGCACATATAATGCCAAGGTCACACAATGGAACCTATATGCCTAATAATGGTTTAGCACTTTCTAGAGATATTCATTGGGCTTTTGATAAAGGATTTTTCACAATTAATGATGATTATACTATTAAAGTACATGAAGAATTAATGAATACATATTTAGGAGAATTTGAAGGAAAGAAGATTAATTTACCAGAAAATCCATTTTTTATTCCAAATAAAGAAAGTTTAAAATATCACAGAGAAAAAATATTTGGATTATTTAAATATTCTGGTAGAATATCTAGTGTTAATAGCGATTAACATTATAAACAATTAATAAAATAAACTAAAAAGATAATCAAGTGTTATAATAGTTGATATTCTTTAATATTGATTAATTTATAAATGGCAATTAGATTAATATATAATAATCCTAAAAGATAAACAAACTTTATCTTTTAGGATGGTTTCTTAATATAAAAAATGTAGTTTGTATTTTAAAAAATAATAAATTAAGTTCTATAAAACAGCTCCCAAAACTAAAATACCCAAATTATCCCCATAAATCTCATCAAACTGAGAAATAGGAAGAGGATTTTCACCAAAACCAGCCTCAATAGTATAACCAGGCAAATTATAATGTTGTATAAACCAATCCTTAAACCCAGCGAAACTAGAATTATAAGGAGTTTCACTTAAAACATATCCACTTACATTAGAAAAACGTTTACCAATTTCGTAAGAATTTTCAGGCAAATAATCTTGAAACCTCCAATAAATCTCCTTACCTTGAGTATGGTAAGCAAGAACCAAAGAAAAAGGATAAGACAAAGTATAATTATAAACAGCCAAAGCCTCAGGCTCAGTTAAAGGACCAAAACCAACAAAATCGCGAGGAGCAGGAGAAGTAAAACCTTGTGCAAACTTAATCTCTTTAGCCTTATACCACTCTGCAGGAAACTGTAAATTTAAATCCACACCTGTGGTATTAAAAATATACCAACCACAAAATAAAATGAATAAAACGCAGTAATCATCTATATTACAGGATATTTCAAAAAGAAAGAAATATTCTGCTTTTTTATTGGATTTTTACTGCTAGAATTGGAGTGGTATCTTACCCTTCTATCCATCAAAAAGTGGAAGATAATAATAAAAGAAATAATATTAAAAATAATACTAAAGTGCCGAAAAAATCCATATCAAATTATACAAATCAGAGAGAATATTCAGAAAAATTTTTAAACAGTTTATATGCAAATTTATAGAGAAAGGATAGGTAAATTTAATGAAAAAATATAAAATTTTGAATACATTCTTATTCTCCCAGCGGGCTAAAAAGGTATTAGGAGATTTTCTCCTAAACAGCAATATGTGGTCCACAGGACCATGCTGGCGAATGTTAGGCAGAAGAAAATACCCTACCAGCTAACGCATATAATCATAGGCACGAAATCAAAGATTTCGACTATGATTTAATTCGGAGCAAAAGTCTTTGCTCTAAAATATCAAATTTCGCTTTGCTAATTTGATATTATTATATGAGTAAGTTTTTAATGATAAAATTAAAATATTAAGGAGTGTGATATTATGAAATTTAATTCAAAAGATAGAACTGAGATGTTAAAAGTAAGAGTTTCAGAAGAAGAAAAAACTTTAATAAAAGCAAAAGCAGAAATGTATGGGTACAGATATTTGTCAAATTACATAAGAGATGCTACAATTTATGAAAAAGTAACACAAGTAGATTTAAAAGGACAAGATGAAATTTTAAGTGCATTTTCAGAAAACACCAAAGAAATAAAAGAGATTGCAAAAGGAGTTAGACATCTATGCAAATTTTTAACACAAGCAGATGATCTAGCAATAGCAAATTTAATAGCAAGGATGTATGATATTATGAGAGCACAATATAAAATGCGTGATTTAATTACTAAAAAATTAGATTTAGATGTATGGCAAAGAATTAATCGTTCAAAATATTAATTTTGCTAAAATTAAAGAACTATATTAATGCCCAATATAGTTCTTTAATAAATATTATAGTTCATCTTTATTTCTTCAAATAATAATATACTTCGCATAAATCTTTAAATCCTAACTTTCTATACATTTTAGCAGGATAAAAGTCTTGTTCTGTTTGCAGATATGCCACTTTAATGTTTTTATTTCTACACATTTCTAATTGCTTTTTTAACACTTCCTTACCAATACCTTTATCTCTATAATCCTTTTTTAGTGCCAAACTATAAATACCATAAAGTTCGTTATCATAGACACTTTGAGTAGTTCCAATAATTTTATTATTTACTTTTATAAAATAAAACTCAGTCTTTATGTCATTATGTATTTCTTTATAATTCATATACCCTTGTCTATAACCATCATCTAAATCGCCATATGGATCATCTTCATATCCAGATTGATAACATGACATTACAATATTAGCATATTTTTCCATATCTGTTGTAAGCTCAAGAGTTACATCAAATTCACAATTTGTTTTTATTTCATTTAACCTATCAAAATCAGTATAGATCTGCCATACTTCAGTTGATACTAATTCAAACTCATCTTTATTAAAATAGTTTTCTTTATTTTTGTAAAGTTCTTTCATATATGGAATTAAATATATAGCTGTTTTTCTACCAATATCACGAAATACTTTATCAGCATTATCAATAATAGTATTAAATTTATCTTTATTATCTACATCAAAATTTGAAATAAAATTACTATAAACATCATTTATATTTTTATTATAAGTAAGTTCATAATTATCTTTAGAAATAACATTAAAATCTAATCCTTCAAATCCTTTAATGTGTAAATTATAAATATCCTTAATTAATTTTAAATCCAATCTATTAAAATCCTCTCTAACTAATGTATGCTAATTATATCACACAAATTTACTTTTGTCTTTATATAAATTCAAAATAAAATTATAAAAGTTTGAGAAAAAATCTCAAAAATATTGATATTTTATAAAAATTGGCATATAATATACTATGAGAGGAGAAAAATGAAAATGTTAATTAGATTTAGTTTTAAAAATTTTAAATCCTTTAAAGATGAAAATTGTTTAGATATGGAAGCAACATCATTAAAAGAACATGAATATAATTTGATTGAAACAGATAATGGTAACTTTTTAAAAGTTGCTGCAATATATGGTGCTAATGCAAGTGGAAAGACAAATGTATTACAAGCCTTTGATTATATGAAAACAAGGATATTAGTTAGCAATGATGCTATAAAGCCTTATCTAGCAACTGATAATGAAAATTGTTATAGTTTTATGATAAATGAAGAACCAATTGCATTAGAAGTAGAAATATTTGCAAAAAACAATAAAATATATAAATATGGATTCGAGATACTAAAAGATAAAATTATATCAGAATGGTTATATTTAAAGAAAAAGAACACCTACTCAGTAATATTCGAAAGACAAAATAAAGAAATAAATATGCCTAAAAATAAAGAAAAATTTAATGTAGATGAAAGTACATTGTTTTTAAATTTATATAGTAAACTACATTCTTCTGATGAGGATTTTGCAAGTGTATATTTATGGTTTATGAACACTAACTATTTAGATTTGGGAGATCCAGAATTTGAAACTTTTATAAATGACAGAGTATCAGGGAGTATTTTAAATGATAAAAATTATAAGAATGAGTTATTAAAATTTATAAAAGCATTCGATTCAGGGATAGAAGGAATAAAAACTACACCAGAATCTATAGAACAAGTGAAAAATGGTGATGGAGAAATAAAGGTGGAGTTAATTCATAGAGGTGAAGATAATAAATTAAGGGCATTACCTTTTGAATTAGAATCAAATGGTACTGTAAAAATGTTTCATTTGTTTGATTTCTTTATGGATGCATTGAAATATGGAACAGTTTTATTTGTTGATGAACTAGATGCAAAACTTCATCCACTATTAACAAGATATATAATTAATTTATTTCATAATAGTGAAACAAACATTGGAAATGGACAATTGATTTATTCAACACATGATACAGTAAACTTAAATAAAGATACTTTTAGAAGAGATGAAATATGGTTTGCAGAAAAAAATAGAGATGGTATTTCAGAAATATATGCGTTATCAGATTATATATTAGAAGATGATAAAAGTTCAGGTAAAAAAGTTAGAAACGATGCGACTTATAATAAAGATTATTTAACTGGAAGATATGGTGCTATTCCAGTATTAGAAGAATTTGAGATAAACTATGAGAAATAATAATATTTCAAGAAGAGATAAGCTAAAAAGTAAAAGGCGAGCACCAGCCAATTACTTAATTGTATGTGAAGGGAAGAAAACAGAGCCTAATTATTTTAACGGATTGAAGAAACAAATTAATAAAAAATATGGCAATAAAGTAGATGTGTTAATTCCTAATATTGAAGTAAAAGGAACAGGAAGGAATACTACAGACTTAGTAAAATACACTCAAAAATTTGTAAACTATGCAAGTAAGGTATATGGACAAGTCTGGGTAGTATTTGATAAAGATGATTATAGTGATGAACAATTTAACCAAGCAATAGTAAATTGTGATTATAATGCTTGCTGGTCAAACCCTAATTTTGAACTTTGGTTATTAGCACATTTAAAGAAAGTAACTAGATATATTTCTAAAGATGATGTTTTAGATGAACTAAATAAAGAATTTCAAAAGAATGGATTAGGCAATTATAGTAAAAATGATTCAAACATCTTTGAAAAAGTTACAAAAGATGGAAAGCTACATATTGCAATAGAAAATTGCAAACAAATGGAAGAACTAAATAAAAATGGACAATCATCAGAAAGAAATCCAATGACAAAGGTTTATAAGATTGTTGATGGATTAAAAGAGTATTTAGAATAAAAATTTACGAAAGAAAAGCAAAGTATGAAAGTAATTAATATTGATAATAAAGTTTTGAAAATATTTACTATATATACTGATAAAATAGATATAGTTATGGGGGAAAAATGAGAGAAGTAATAAAAACATTAATTAAAGAATCTATATTGTTTGAATATAGATTGCCTAATATTGAGAAAAATATTGAATTATCTAAATATTCAACAATAGAAGATATTTGTTATAGTAATGAGAAGTATGATAAAGTTTCTGAATTAATTTATAATTCAATAATTGATTATGCAAAAAATGAATATGAAATAGATTATGAAAATTTAAATAGAGATCAAACTAAAACCATTATTAATAAAATTAGATATGAAGATAGTGCAAACATAGAAACTAAGAAAAAGTATGGATTTTATGGGGAAGTATTACTATATTGTATACTAGAATATTTTTTTGCAACAGAAGTGTTAATTGCTAAAGGACATTTTTATGACATATTAGAAGGTTCAGAACCAAAAGGGTATGATTGTTTTCACTTGATTCAAAAAAATAATAATACAGAGTTATGGTTTGGAGAAGCAAAGTGCTATGATTCATATAAGGGAGCAATAGATGACGTTCTAAATAAAATTGAAAAGGCAATCAGTGGAAATTATTTATCTAAAAATATTCTCTCTGTTATAGACAAAAAAGAAAAATTAAATATAGAGAATTCAACAATACAAATGATATGTGAAGAGTGGGAGGAAAACCCAGAAGTAAATCTTATAAAATGTATAAATAAATATAGAATGAAACTAGTATATCCTATATTGATAGTTGCCGATATAAAGAATAAAGAATATGATAATTATATAAGAGATTGTATAAAATATATAGAAGAAAAATTTAATGATAAAAAACCTCAATTTGACACTTCTTTCGAATATGACATTTTTTTTATATTTTTGCCAGTGAAAGGAGTTAAAGAAATGAAGGAGCAGGTAATAAAATGGATATCAGAGAAGAAACAATTGAAATCATAAAGAAATACTATAAATATAAAGAAAAACAAATAAATAAAGCAGAATTTATAAAGTTAGTTTGCAATTATTTTAATAATATAAAAAGCGATAAAAATATCAATAGTTATATTGATATATTAATTATACTAGCAAATTCAATAGGAATACCACAATATGTTACAATGCTTAATAATTTTCAAGAAAAGCAGATAGAAACACAAGATGTTTCAATGGATATGTTAGCAGCAATATTTAATGAGGCAAAACTAACTGTTTCGAATAACATTATGCTTCACCAAATGCAATATAATTTTTTGAAATTATTTAGCAAGGAAAAATTTAATAGATATATATTAACGGCACCTACATCTTTTGGGAAAACTTTTTTGGTTTATGAAATCATAAAGAAAATGGAATATAATAATGTAGTATTAATATTTCCTACAATCTCTTTACTATCAGAGAATTATGATAAACTATTGCAAAATGATGAATATACAGAGATAAGAAAAAAGTATAAAATACATACTCTAAGTAATGTCCAAAATTTAGGTGAAAGAAATATATGGATATATACACCTGAAAGATTTATGTCATATACGGATAAAAATTCTAATCAAAAATTTGACTTTGTATTTATTGATGAAATTTATAAAATAGATAATGAATTTGATCTGGATGAAGAGGTTAAGGAAAATGAACGTGATACTGCTTTCAGATTAGCATTATCTTATACTTGTGAAAATGCAAAAGACATATTGTTGGCAGGACCATATATAGAAGTTACTACAAAAAAAGAAAGAATAAATTTTTCTTTTGACAATTTTGTTAAAGAAAATAATTTTAAAATTATTGACTATAATGACTATGAAATTGTTGATAAAGAAATTATAGAAATAAAAGGTAAGGGAATACATAGTATTGATAATATGATATTAGATTTTGGAAATACTATTTCAAGATCTAGTAAACTAGAAATTATATTAAGCTCATTAGAAAAAAGAAATGAAAATGCTATTATTTATTGTAAAACAAAATATGACTCAGAAAGATACACGAAAGAATTCATTGAAAAACATAATTTTAATGATGAAAAAAATGATAATAAAAATAATAGCAAATTAGATATATATAATATATTTAAAGATCATATTAAGGAAAAATTTAGCGAAGATTGGATTGTATATAAAGGATTAGAAAAAAAGGTTGGAATTCATCATGGAATGGTTCCTAAGTATATCCAAAAGCAAATTATTGAGTTCTTTAATGAAGGAATAATAAAATATATTTTTTCTACAACAACTATTACAGAAGGAGTTAATACATCTGCAAAAAACATTATAATTACTTCAGATAATAAGGGAAAGAAAAAACTAAAACATTTTGATGCACAAAATATTGCAGGTAGAGCAGGGAGATTTACCAAACATTATAAAGGGAATGTAATAATTTTATCCGAAGAATTTGAAAAAATATTAAAAGAAGAAGGAGAAATAATAAAACATAAAAATTATGATAATGTAGACAAAAATGAAATAGATTTTTATATGACAAAGGATAAATATTTATCTGATAAAGATAAGAATATTAAAATAATACTTGAACAAGAACAGCAAAAAAGAGATATTCCAGATATAATAATGAAACAATTTAAGGCAGTAGGCTATTCTGATAAAATAAAAGTATATGATGCAATAAATAGTGGCAATTATGATAGTTCTATAAGAAGTTTTATAATGAGTATAAATATGCCTAAAATGGGTTTTAATTGGAATGATTTTGAAGACATATTAAGAATAATAGGACCAATAGTGCCTCAAAATAGCAAATTAGGTTCTTTAATTAAAAATAAAAGCAATTCTGGATATGCAATGCTAACTATAAAATTACATAATTATATTAAAAATGGATATTATGGCTTATTACAATATCAATTAGAGAATAAAAAAGTGAAAATAGATAAAGCTATAAGAGATACTAGTGATTTTGTATATAATGTTTTGAAATATCAACTAGTGAAATATTTGGGTGTTTTTGATTTGATGTATAGATATATTAAATCAAAAAAGTCAAATATGCAAATAGAAGAAATAACTGGAATAAATAAATTATTGCAAATACTAGAATATAATGCTCTATCAGATAAAGCTAGACTAGTTAGCGATTATGGTGCACCTTTCAATGTTATAAAATCATATGAGGATAATATAAATAATTTGAGAGAGTACTTTGACAATTATGAATTATATATAAAGAGTAAAATAGATAGTTTGCTAAAAGATGAATAAAACATAGCATGATTTATCTAAAAAAGGGCTGACAAATTAATTTGAGCACGTTATACTACAAGTAAATTATAAATATGGAGGTAGTAAATATGTGCGAAAACGAAAAGGGAGTATTAGAAAATTTATTCGAAAGTAGAGAAGAAAATCTATGTGCATTAACAGAAATGGATAGGCAAAAAATAAAAAGACTAACAAGAAATAATGATAGTTATGATAAGTTATTTGCAATAATAAAGGATTTATCAAACAATTCAGAAAAATTAGAAGAAGTTAGAAATAGCCTAGATAGTTACATAGATAAAATTAACATCATAGGAGCTTATGAAAATGAAAAGTTTTATAAAATACGGTTTTTCAGATGCAATAAACTTAATTTTAGAATGTAAAAAGTTTCCAAATAGGTCTTGACAAATAAAATAAAGCATTATAAAATATGGCTGTAAATGTAATATGACTTTGGTATTACATATAGATTGTTACGTTCAAAAGTTGTTGTATAAAAAGTAAACCAAAAATGTAGCAAATCCTTATGCTACAAGACATTCTGGAAATAAAAATATTAATAAATTTTGTATAAATAGAAACACCTAATAGTGTGAAAACATTATTGGGTGTTCTTTTTTATGCTTTTTTATAGATATGAATATTTAATAATATACTTACTATAAGTGTCATACCAAGTCATTTTCTCTAATATTCTGTATTAGAATACTTTAATAAAAAGTATAGGAGTTGATGCTAATGTGAAGAAAGATAAGCAAACTATAAAAATAGATAAATTAGAATTTAATACATATTGTATTTTTACAGAAGAGAAACAAGATGTGAAAGAAACAGTAGGGCTAATTTTTAAAGATTATATTGAAAACTTAAAAACGGATAAAAGGTAACCTTTACGAAAATGAAATAATATTTGCAAATTAATACAGAGCACGTTAAAATAGTACTTGTAGATGATTACGGATAGGAGGGTAGATGTTAGACTTAGAAGCCAAAAACTTCAAAGTACGGTATATATATAAGACTATCTCGTGAAGATGGCGACAAACAAGAAAGTGAAAGTATCGGTAATCAAAGAAATATTTTGCAAAGATATGTAAAGGAGAATGATTTAGAGCTTATCAAAGAATATGTTGATGATGGTATCTCTGGAACTACATTTGATAGACCTGGATTCAATAAAATGCTACAAGATATTGAGAACAGAACTATTAATATGGTTATAACAAAAGATTTATCAAGACTTGGAAGGGACTATATTAAAACAGGGCATTACATAGAAAATTACTTTCCACAAAACAATATTAGGTATGTTGCAATAACAGATGGTATAGATACCTATATTGATAGCACAAACAACGATATAACGCCTTTTAAAGCAATTATGAATGACTATTATGCTAAGGATATATCAAAGAAAATTAGAAGTGTCTATAAGGAAAAACAAAAGAATGGAGAGTATCTATGTAGTATTCCAGCATATCGGATATAAAAGGCATCCTAGTATAAAAAATAAGCTAATTGTAGATGAACAAGTAAAAGGTATTGTAGAGAAAATATTTGATATGTATGCAAATGGACATGGTAGTGTAGAAATAGTTTCTTACTTAAATAGTAACCATTACTTATCTCCTACTGGTTATAGAAAAACTGGTATTATACAAGATGAGAATAAAACAAACTATGACTGGAATGAGGTTACCTTGTGCAATATGTTAAAAAACGAAGTGTATATTGGAAATACAGTTCAAAATAAGAAATCCGTTGTTTCATACAAAGTACATAAAATAAGAACAGTAGAAAAAGAAAATCAAATAAGAGTAGACAATACACATGAATCCATTATTGGTAAAGACACATTTGAGAAAGTACAATGTATTCTTGAAAAAAGAGGAACAAATACCAAACTAAAATATGATTACTTATTAAGAGGATTACTTTACTGTTATCATTGCAAAAGAAAACTGCAAATCGTGCTTAAGAAAAATTCAAGAAGAAATGCACAATCACATCCATATATATTATGTGCAGACTATAAAAAAAGAGATTGTTATCCGTTAAGTATTAACTATGAAAAGTTTGAAAAGCATATTATTTATGTTGTTAAAAAAATCTGTCAAATATATGCAGACAAAGAGATTTTTTATAGTGTTTATGAAAGATATCAAAATAAAACACTTGATATTCGAGAGGGATATAAGAAGAAACTAGAACAAATTGATAAAGCTATATTAGATATAAATAACAACTTAGATAAGATGTATATGGATAAATTACAAGGCATAATACTCGAAGAAGATTACATTAGAGTATCTCGGAAAATTTATATTTGACAGAACAAATCTAATAAAACAAAAAGAAGAATTAGAGCAAAAACTTATTGGAGCAGAAGGCAAAATAGACACCAAAAACAAAACAAAAGAAGAAAAAGAATTAGATGAATTAATAGAAAACTTTTTAAAATTAGAGCAAATAGATAAAATGTATTTATACAGACTAATCAATAAAATTGAAATAGACAAAGACAAAAATGTGTATATCTATTTTAACTTTTCAAAACTAAATTCTATTAATGAAAATTTATCTAACTGTTATGAACAAAGTGAACTACAGTTAGTTAATGCAGAGGCACTAGATGAGTTTATCAAAATTGAAGAATTAATAAATGAAAAAAGTAAGATACATAAAATTGGCTAAATAAAGAAAGTTTTTAATAGTGGTGTATTTATCAAAATAAGAATAATATTTTGTTTTTGGTAAATATTAAATGCAGTTAGTAAAGAAAGGATTATATGTTAAAGTTTTAATTTAACATGGTTTGTAATTTATGGAAGATAATGAATTTAAAAAATCTTTAAAAGCAACAGAAACAGTGTCACAAACTCAAAGATTTCCAATAAGTGATACATTTACTGAGGCTTTATACAAATATACTAATAATTCACTAGAAGAAATTTTTGAATTTTTACTTAATTTTTATCAAGATAATCCAACACAAGATATGATTGAATCAGATCATATCAAATCTTCGCATGCCGAAAATTATTATTATTCATTGATGTATGAACTTTCTCATGCACATACTAATTTTTTAAATAGTAATTCAAATATGCAGAATTTCGAAGAACAATTTAATAAAATATGCTCACAGTATAATACTAATCCATTAGAAATTTACAAAACTTATGATTTAATAGTACAAGCAAAAGAAGATTTAGAAAGAACTAGTCATAAAGACTTAGTAGATAATATTGAGGCAGAAGTAGATGAACATTGGAAAAAAATTAAAGAAAACAAACAAGATAGAGGCAATAGATCTTATTAATTGAAGTAAATCTTGAAATTGGTTGGTAGTTTTTTAAATCCACACCTCTTATATTTGCTTTCCAACCATTAGGAAAAGGTATAGTAGCAAAGCCATAAGCGATTTTTTCTGCTAATTTGTAATAAGAAGAAGTAGGAGAAAAATAGCCAGTTACTAAATCAACACCATCAGGATTAACCATAGGGCAAAAATGAATAGTGGTTTCATTAAATATAGTTCTAGCCGAATACCCAAACAACTTTGAATTAGAAACATAAGCTGTAGAAATATCTTCTATAAACTTCATCAAAACAGGGCTTGTAATCCATTCATTTGCGTGTATATATCAGTTACACCTTGACTAAAATACAAGTGAGAGAAAGTAAATAATAATAAGTCAATTTTGATCAAAGAGAATATCCTTTTCAATTATTTTTTTGTATTAGGATAAAATAAATCTTCTGCCTTAATTTTTAACACAGTGCAAATTCCCCATAATTCAAAATCCCTTACAGTTCTTTCATTGTGTTCAATTTTGTAAATATCACTTTGATATAGAGTTATACCTAATAATGCTAATTGGTTACTTAGTTTTTCTTGCGAAAAATTTAAACTTTCTCTTATAGTTTTTAATTTATCACCTATAATATTATAAGAATCATTGTATTTATTGAATTTCATATCTACTCCTAAGAAAAATATATACAAATTTTATAATGAAATTTAGCACAACATAATAGACTACACACTATTAAACGCTGCTTAAATAGTATATGCAAACAAAAAAGAATTATTAAAAAGAAAGAATATATAAACGATAATATTAAAAATCCCAGTACAATGTACTGGGAAGATAGTTAAAAGGCTATAAAATATTTATTGAACGTACATAGTTACTCTAACATACATTGTTGAAGGATTGTCAAGACAAGCCTCTCTACACCAATATTTTAAGCGGTAATCTACACCATATACGACATCAAACCAAGAAGATTCATACAGATAATATCCATCAGACAACTGATGCCCATAGTTTCCACCGCGTACTACTGCCATTTCTTTTCCGCCATATTGATAACAATATACTTCAAAATCAATAGATTCCCCAGGTAATGGCTTTATTTCGACTCTGTACTTTGCCCGTGATGCCTTAATAGTATTATATGCTCCCAGATTTGAATTAGTAAACTTAAATTCACCTAGTGGGTAAATACTTATAGTTCCATCACCAATTGCCGTTAGTTCACGACTTCTTGGGGAGATATCTTCTACTGATGCTACATCCACTGTAGGAGTTTCTGTTGCATTTACTACCATAGGACTCAACGTAGTACACTGAATAGCAATTGCCATAATAACAGCAATTATTGTCCGGATCTTTTTACTTACTTTACTCATATAGTTCCCTCCATTTTTTGTTTAAATAAGTTGTTAGTTACTACACCTTTTAACTATCTAATTTAAGCTGATAGGAGCTTAAAAATATTTACAAATGCAAAAGCATCTGCATATATATTCTAAAATATTTCTACATAAAAATTGAAAAAAGTATAAAAAAGTATAAAAAAGTGTAAAAAAGTGTATTTATTTCAAATATAAAACTACTCTATATCCCAGTTTTTCTAAAGGAACTACTCCTATTAGAGATAGATTATAAATATGATTTCCAATATCATCAAAATGCCTTCCAATACTATAATATCCTCTATCTCTTACCCAACCATCTGTATATTCCATTAGATTGCCAGCTAAATCATAAATATTGTTCGTTTTATTTCTTTCTGTTGCTCCAGTTGATAAAATCATATTATATTGTGATTTTAATTTATTTTCTCCATATTGATATGTTTTTCCATAATCTATTGAATACAAACCGTCAAACTTAAAAGTTACATTTGAAAAATTACCCCATTCCTTTGCATCTATAATATTATATCCACAATTATGTACCCATTGCATTGTAGTTAGCCATTGTATGGGGGATATTAAATCACTTTCTACTATTTCGTTATTATACATATTTTGTGCATTTTTTTTAGCATTTTTTAGACTTATATAATTCCATACGAGTTGTCCTTGTTTACTGACAGGCATACCCTCTACATCATTTGTTTTTGCTGAGAATTCTTTTATATTATCTTGCATTTCTTTCGATAATCCTACTTCATATCTCCCTATGTAAAAGCCACCATACTTTTCAATTTGTTTATTATACCTTTTTAATTGTTCTTCTCTTTGCATGGGTTCTTGTATATTATAATTATATGTTTTAACTAAATTTTCATCTATTACTTTTACATTTGGAACCCATACAAACTGATTACCAATTTCATCTTCTATTACAAGTCCATTATTCCAACCTTTAGGAATTCCATTTTCTAAATCCCAACTTGCAGAAGATGTTTCAATCTTTTTAAATCCTTTTGGAACAATTGGGTTGTTATATGTACTAATTACTTTAGAAATTTCTTCATTTTGTTGATTTTCATCTAAGTTCTGTAATTGATTTTGTAGGTAAACTAATCCAACACTACAGATTATAAGTATAATAGCAAAGATTACTGGTATAAAAAATTTTTTCATTTTCTCTTTTCTCCTATATAATTATTAAATATTGCCAAAATATGTATCTCTTCCTCCCCAATCTGCTGGTGGAAAGGTATCAAAATATGCAGGATAATTTATAATCCAATAGTCATAATCATGTATTACTTCATGAACTTTAAAACATCCTTCTATGTCATGATTATTCATAGAGATTTGTAGGTTAGTATACATATCTTTAAATTTATTTTTAGTTTCAAAGTTTTTAATTAGATTTTCTATTTTCTTCAAATCATTGACTGTATCAAAAAAACCACGTGTTTCTATTAAAACTCCAGAATAGGGATCTTTAAATACTTCATCTATATTAAATTGTTTCCAATAAGGGCTATTTGGCTCTTTAATTAATTGAACAGCATCTATAAGCATATATTCTAACATTGTATGTGTTTCTCTTAATATTTTTTGCACTTCTTTTATTTCAGATTCACTAAGATTTTCTAATGCTTTTTGCTGTGCCATTTGACATATATTTTTTGATGGCTTTTCTAATGTACTGTTATGCAAATAATATTTTTTATTTGCATAACCTACTAATTCAAGACAATCAGTTTTACTGATTTTATATGTAGTGTTTTGTTGATTTTTTTGTACTGTTAATAACGCTGTATTATTGTAATAATTTGCGATAATTAGTGAAATTTTTTGTTCTTCACTAATTATTTCTATTTTCCAAAGGCAATTATCTAATGTTTCATCTGTTTCGGTTAATTCTATTTTATCTATATAACTTTTGATTTCTTTTATCTTTTCTTGTTCTGTAATAGTATACTGTAAAGGATTTTCTTTATCATATAAATAATTTGTAAAAACAATTTTTCCTTGATTTTCTTTGTTATTGTTTTCTTTGATTAGTTGATTTGTAAGTTCATTACTGTTAGTTGAAACAGGTACAATTTGTTTTGTTATGAAAAAACCTACAGCAACTGAAATTATAAAGATAAGTATAATTATAATAGGTATAAATATCCTTTTAAACATAAATTTTCCTCCTTTAATTAGCTTTATATATGAATAGATTATTTAAGAGTAAAAATGTTTCAAATTTTTTAACAAAAGTATATTTTTTTACATTTTTTTTAAAATTTATTATTATAAATATATATTATATTTATAAAATCAAAACTGTAGCTTTGCTACATATTTTATTAAAGAAAGAAGGTCATTATTATGGATCAAAGAGTTTTAGAAACACAAAAATGGTTAAACGAAACTTACGGAAGTAATCCTAATTTTGTTAGAGTAGATGAAGATGGAGTTACTGGGAGGGGAACTGTTAAAGGATTAATTAGAGGTCTACAAATTGAATTAGGAGAATCAACAATAGATGGTATCATAGGAGGTACAACAACTGAAAAATTTAATACTATGTTTCCTAATGGATTAAGCCAAAATACTGTTAATCCAAACGAAAATATAGTATATATTATGCAAGGTGGTTTTTATTGTAGAGGAATAGATCCGCATGGATTTAATGGTACTTTTGGTAATGGATTAACAGATGCAGTTAAAACATTGCAAAGTCAAGCAGGACTTGAAAATTTAACTGGTGTAATTACTGCAATAGTTCTAAAAGCAATTTTAACAACTGATGCATATACATTGCTTTCTAATGGGGATGCTAAAATACGAGAAATTCAGCAAGGATTAAACAGAAAATATTACTTATACATAGGTCTTATACCTACTAATGGTATATATGATAGGCAAACAAGTAAAGCATTAATTAAAGCATTACAAAAAGAAATTGGAGTAGATGTTGATGGAATTTGGGGACCAGGAACTTTAGATAAATGTCCTACATTGCAAAGAGGAAGTACAAAGAAAAATTTAGTATATATACTTCAATATGCTTTATATGTTAATGGATTTGATCCTAATGGCTTTGATGGAGGATTTGGAAATGGAGTTGTTAATGCTGTAACAGCATTTCAAGCATTTGTTGCTTTGGGAAGTGATGGTATTGTTGGAAAACAAACGTGGGCTTCGTTAATGATTAGTTATGGTGATAAAAATAGAACAGCAACAGCTTGTGATACTAATACAACAATTACTTCAAATTTAGGAAAACTATTAAAGAAGAATGGCTATAATATAGTGGGAAGATATTTAGCGGATACCAAAAAAGGATTGAAAGAGGGGGAACTATCGACAATTTTTGATGCTGGATTAAAGATGTTTCCTATATTTCAAGGAAATGGAAGAGATGAATCAGACTTTACAGAAGAATTTGGTCTTAGAGATGCAAGAAAAGCAAGTAGTATAGCACTTGAACACGGTCTTCCAGAGGGTACAATTATATATTTTGCAGTTGACTTTGATGCAATGGATTATCAAGTAACCAATTCTATTATTCCATATTTTAAAGGTATTAATTTTGCTATTTCTAATAGATATAAGGTTGGAATATATGGACCAAGAAATGTATGCTCTAGAGTTAAAAAAGCTGGATATTCAGTTAGTAGTTTTGTTAGTGATATGTCTAGTGGATTTAGTGGAAATATAGGCTATAAATTACCAGAAGATTGGGAATATGATCAAATTGCAAATGTAACATTAAGTGATAATGAATATGGAAATATAGAAATTGATAGAGTTGTATATAGGGGAAATTTACTTCCAGTAGTATCTTATGATTTTAATCTAGAACTTTACCATAAATTAGAAAAAGTGTATAATTATGCACAAGAATACTTATCGAATAAAGGTAATGATAGTATTAGTAACAGGAACGATTTAGTATTGCAATATCTAAGAACAGAGGGTTATAATGATATTCCATGGTTGGTAGTTGCGGGAGCAATAGATAGTGATTTTATTAATTTTTTAAATACAAAAGATGATTTGCCAACAGCTAATAGCTTTAGGGTTTTCATTAAATCAGCAAACAGATATATGTCAATTAATCATATGGCAGCAACTGCACAAGTAAGATTTAAACATAACGACATTTCAAAACAAAATCAATGGGTAGATTTAACAGGCATTTTTGGAGATTTGTTACAATTAGGTGGTTGTATACAAGAAAAATATAATTCTGACCATGAAAAATATCATTATGATCAATTGGAAATCATGGAATTGATAGGATGTGCAAATGATGAAACTGCTCAAAAATACGGATTTGGAACAGCAGCAGAAACAGGTTTTAATTGGGAAGATTGGTATCAAGACATTGATGGTGTTAATATAGCTATAAAACTTGAAAATACTCCAATCCATAAAGCTTTTCAAGATTACTATTCATTAGGTGGTGTAAATCAACGATATAATAGTTTCTTTACTAATATGGGATTAGCTGCATATGCCTTTAATGGAGAAATAAAATACGATACAATATATAGGAAAGCATATAGTTATACTAGTGGAACTGAAACTCTTACAGCACCTTTTGAAATGGTTTTTGGAGATTTTAATAATAAATTATGGGGAGAAGTTCTTGCAAAAGCGTTTGCAGCTGTGTTAGGTGGTAAATTAATGGATGATAAGTAATGCCCATATAAAAATGGTGCGTGGATTTACTAATAATATATATATAATTAATAATATTAAACTTGTAATCCATACTTTTTTACTTTTTCCCATTATTCCAATTATAATTCCCATAACGAGAAATAATGCAATAAAGATTATTAGTGATATAAACCAATTTACTCTATATTGATACATAGTAGAATATCCTCCATTAATAATTTTATCAAAAATATGCAAGAAAGAAAATATTTAATTTTCTTTCTTGTTTATTTTTGATGAATTTCTATATTGGTAGTTTTGTTTTTTATTTTATGTACATTATTTAAAACCGTATATATAACAAGTTTTACAGTAAGTTTTGAATTGTCTTCAAAAGAAAAGTATTCTTTCTTTTTTGCCTTGCTACATGTAGCATCCATAAAGTTAGTTGCTTTAACAATGTCGCTTTTTATAGAATAAATTGGTTTATTATATTTTTTAGCTAATATAGGATAAATATCTTTTTTTAAGTTTAAATCATCTTCTATTTTTTTTGTATATATTAGTGAGATGGCATCTATTAGATATACTGTACCCTTATGAGATAGATTATATCCTAATTGCTGTAATTCCAATCTAATATTCTCTTTTAACTTATGGATATTTTTTTTCCTATTTTTATATTTTACTAATTCATCTATTTTTTCAATAATTTCAGATATGTTGTAAACCTTATTGATACAAGAATATATTGTAGCATCATCTTTTAGTTTATTAATAATTTCGGTTTCTTGAGAAATTAATATAATAGATTGACTATATTTTTTTCTTTTATCATTTGATAATTGACTAATTACTTCTACTCCATTCAAAATAGGTATTTTTGAACTTAGTAAAATAATATCAATACTATTATCACTATTTAATTTTTCAATTGTTTCTTTTCCATCTAATGTAATACTAGAAATTCTTACATCATGTATACAATCATCAATTATATTCATAAGTTCTTTTGCATAATAAATATTATCATTTGCTATTAAAATATTTACCATTTTTTATATCCTTTCACATGAAAAACATTTATAAATTAAAAAGAAATGTACCGTAATGTATATTTTTATTAATTTAATAAAAAATCTTCATATAAATAGATTATATAAATTTACTTTTGTTTCACTTTTTATTATTTTATTTTTTCTATTTTTTTCTATTTTTTTCTATTTTTTTTCTATTTTTTTCTATTTTTTTTCTATTTTTTTCTATTTTTTTTCTATTTTTTTACATTTTTGGCTATTTTATAAGTAATTTCTTCAAAATTATAATATAATATTACACTAAACTATAGCATTTCCATATAGATATTACTGACATTTAGTAATATAGAGGTATAAAACAAATTCTTAATTCATTTATAGGAGGTAATCAAAATGAAACAATTAATGAAAGCAAAGAAAGTATTACGGTTTTTAGCTTTAGTATTTGCAATGTCATTTGCTTTATCAAATGACATTGTTACTTTGGCCTATGAATCAAGCAATAATATAGAGGTTGATACTGTACAGCCACAAGCAGTTTATGGTTCTCTTTCAGGTTACGGATATAAGTATGATGATAATGATGGCTCTTTTTCTTTTGCAGTAAATGGATCATGGAGTCCATATGCAGGATGCACTATTAAGACAGAGGGTTTTTCAAATGCTACATCAGTAACTGTGAAAGTATATGATTCAAATGGGTCATGCAAGACTACAAAGACCATGGGCGCAAATGATGAAAAAGGAAATATTGCCATTTTTAACGTTCCTACAGGAACATATACGGTTAGATATTCTATGACAAATCCAAGTGGAGGATCAATTCAAGTTTGGATTTATTAGTACATTAATTATTATATAGAATTTGTTTTATACTCACGAAAAAGATGTCCTATTTTTTAGGACATCTTTTCACTTAGATCTCACTTATATATTCTATTACATCATAATAAGTATTCATTTCAGCTATAATATCATCTTTATTTTTTCCATTATAAGAATTAGAGTTATAATATAGTTTTTCATCTTTAATTTCTACATTAGTATGTATTTCTAAACTGTCATTATCCTTAAAATTATTATATAAATCTTCTAATTTTGCATTTGTGTAGCCATCTTCGATATATCTCATATTTGTACATTTATTTTTTTCATTAATAGTCAAAATTTGTGTAATATAAATATATCCATCTTTTGTTCCAGTTTTTTCTTTTTTAGCTTTTATAATGACATGTTTTAGATTTGAAACTGTTATTTTTGGATTATACGATTTTACTAACAACTTTCCGTGTTCATTTCTATAAAATGAATAATTATTATTTATATAAATTCCAATACTAAATATTGTTATCATAAAAACTATTGTTAGCATTATATATAGTCTTATTCTTCTTTTTACCTTCTTTAATACTTTAATTTCACTACTTGTATCAATCTTTTCTAAATCAAATTTTTCTCGTATGTCTTTTAATATATTAGAACATTTAGGGCATGTCTTTAGATGGTCATGGATATATTCATTTGTTTCATTACTTGTAAGGTTATCTATGTAATTAGGTAATAAGTCATATATAATTTTACATTCTTTCTTTTGATTTATCATTTCTAATCATCTCCTTTATTTTTTCTTTTCCTCTAAAAAATTTTACTCTTGCCCATCTTTCAGTTTTATCGAAAATTGCACCAATTTCGTGAAAACTCATATCATTTTCTAATCTTAAATACATGATTTGTGCTGTGTCATAATCTAATCTGGATATTAATTCATATACTTGCTTTCTTTTATTATTTTCTGTAAGTTCATCAACAATTTTATCTTCTATATTAATATCTAATGATATTGATTTTACATCACTTAAAGAAATAGTATTTATTTTTTGGTTTTTTTTAAGATACATAAACCATTCATTTCTTGCAATTTTACATAACCATACATTTATTTTACAATCGCCTCTATAATTTCTAAGATTTTTTATAGCTTTATACATAGTTTCTTGCGTTAATTCTTCGGCTATGTCTTTATTATGAGTTATGCAAATTAAATAACTATATACATCATTTATATAATTTCTACACATATCTTCTATACTTTGCATAACTCTCTCCTTTCCTATTGATTGTAATAACTTTTAAAACTATTATATCATATTATATCTACATAAAAAATACATTGGCAGTTTAAAAAGATAAAAATTTCAAATTTTTGATACCTATTGGAACATATATATTAGAGCGAGTAATTTTATCACTCAAATAAAAAGAAAGAAAATTGAGAAAATATAATGACATTACACAATATTAGAAGAACAAAGACTTAAATTAGATAAAAGGTTTTTGCATATATAAACATAATGAAAATACTTCAACATAATATATAATGAGGTGATATTGAATGAAAATTCATAATATTGTCATAGGTAAAGAAAAAGTCATACAAATATTTGTTGGAAGAGAAGAAGTAGAATATGAAGAAATTAAAACAAAAATTCAAGAGTTGAGAAATACAAATGATAGAGTTGTTGTCTTTGTAGCAGGACAAAATGAAATAATGGCATCAATGAAAGAAATATTACAGTTAGTAGCAGTAAACAGTTAAAATAAGTTGGTTCATATAGTAATATATGACTAATAAATTAGATAAGAGAGGTAGAAGTATATGGAGAAAAAGGTTTATGGTTATGCAAGATTAAGTAGAGACGAAGATAAAAAAAATTATGGAAGTATAGATACACAAATTAATCTTATAAATGAATATGCAAAGCAAATAGGTGCGGAAAAAGTTGAGAAAATATTTGTTGATGATAATGTATCAGGGTATATACCAATAGAAGATAGACCACAGTTTTATGAATTGTATCAAATTGTAGATAATAGTACAGAAAAACCAATAGTATTAACAAAGGATTGGTCGAGATTATCAAGGAATAATGGAATTGCACAAACACTTTTGAACAAATGGAAAACAGAGGAAGTCGAGTTGATTCTAATAAAAGAAATGGGAGCACCATTTAATATATTAAAAGATAATGATGATATTGTCGGAATAACGACGTGGATTAACGAAAGATATGTAAAAGAAACGTCAAGGAAAGTAAGGGATGCATTAAGTGATAGGATGAAACAGGGAATAGTAATACAAGGACCTAGATATGGTTATATAAAAGGAGAAAACGGAACACTTACAGTAAATGAAGAAGTTAGAGAGGCAATACAAACAATCTTTGACTTGTATGAAGAAGGGCATGGGATGACAACAATAGCAAATAAACTTAACAAAGAATATGATTTTAAAAATCCATCTATTGTAGAAGCAGAAAGATTCAAGAAAGCAAGAGGAAGAAATATAGAAAGAAATGTAAGAGAATATTGGGAAACTGATATGATTAATAAAATTTTGAGAGATGAAACTTACATAGGAAGATTGGTAACACATAAAAAAGAGGTACAAGGAATACACGGAAAGAAAGTAAAGATTTTATCAAAAGAAGAAAATTATAGATTTGAAAACCACCACGAACCTATAATAGAAGAAGAACAATTTGAGAGAGTGCAGAAGATTTTAAAACAAAGAGCAGAGAATGCAAGCCTATATAAGAAAGGAAAAAATTATTACATATTTGGTGGCTTTGTAAGGTGTGGTGATTGTGGAGCATCAGTAACTGGTTATATAAAAAATGGAAAAAAATCTTATGAATGTTTAAATTATAGTAAATATAGAAGATTAAGGTGTACATATCATACTGTATCGGAAGAATACATATTAGAGAATTTTAAAATACTCTTAAAAGCAGTAAGAACAGAATATAAAGATTTCTTAAAAGGTATGAATTTAGATAAAGTAAAGAAGAAATCACAGAGTAATCAAGAAAAATTAAAGATTAAATTAGATAGAATAAAAGAAGAATATAGAAAAATGCAGACACAAAAAGTAAAGGAAATGACAAAAGTCAAAACAGCAGAGGAAGAAGAAATAGTAGAAGAAACATATTCACAAATGATAAAAGATAAGTTAACTGAGATAACTGAGATAACGGAAACTTTAAGAAAGTTAGAAAGTCAAGATCAAAAAGATAAAGTTAAAAATGTAAAACAAGCAATAGAATATTTCGACGAAATAATAAAATCAAATGCACCTCCAAAAGAAGTTTTAGAACAAGTATTAGATAAAATCATCATATATACAAATAAGAATTTGGAATTTAGACTAAAAGTAAATCTTGATAAACTAATATAGTAAATTTAAAAATAAATTTGTTTTTTTATTATAAGTCAGTATGGTGCAACTGACATATCCATTCATTTGCGTGATATGCAGAACTATAAAACACATGCTTTTTGCCAACACCAAACTGAATAGTATAAATAGGAGTACCCAAAACACTATACCCAATTATTGTTGAACGTAAAAATGGAAAGGCATTTAAAAGTTCTTGTAAATTATAATTAAAAATAAAAGAATTATAAGGAATATTAGTAGAAACAATACTCATAAAATCACCTATATTATATTATTAAAAACAAAAGAATTATGTGATAATAAGAATTATAGGAAAAACCATACTATGATATTCATAATATGGCTTTTCTATCTCAATACATTCTATTATCCAACAGATTCAATACTATTTAATAAAATTTGAGAAACAATAGTAATAGGTTCATCTTCTATAATATCAACTTCTTTAGACTTAAATAGAGAAAATCTTTTATGTTTTTGCTTATTTTTAACTGTTTCATAATCAACTATAGAAGAACTATTAGAAGGTAAATCTGGTTTTATAATATCTGGTAAATCAACTTGCAAATCTTTAGTTATAGTATGAGTTTCTTTAACTTCATTAACAATATCTTCTATAACATCATCATCTATAATATTTGGTATATCAACCTGTAAATCTTTATTTATAGTATCACTTTCTTTAATTTCATTAATAACAGGTTCTATTATATCATTTGATTCATCTTCATCTGTAATATTAGAAATAGTATCATTTTTAGTAATATCATCGATAACTACATCATCACTTTTAGAAGAGTCTTCTAAATAATCATCAATTTTAATTATTTTATGTTCTAACTCATTAATATTATGAGGTTCAAAAATACTATTTTCTACTTCTTTAGATAAACTATTAATTAAAACTTCATTATTAATTGCACGAGTTTCTAAAGATTCAAACTTTAAATTTATATCTTCTAGCTTACTATACAAAGTTTTAAGTTCTTCACTTTGTGCATGAACTAAATTGTAATAATCAGCTTGTAAATATTCTAATTTATTTAAAATAGAATCTGTTAAATTAGAATTTTTCATATCATCTAATTTTTTATGCAAAACACTAATTTCGCTATTTTGGGCATTAACTACATTAGTATAATTAGAGTTTACATTTATTAATTTTTCTAAAATAGCATCAGTATTATTTTCCTTTGAGAACTTTAAAGTAGAATTTATTAAATCTTTGTAAAGTTCTTTTAATTCAGAAAGTTGCTTTGTATTTTCATAAATAGTATTATACAAAGTGGCAAGATCCTCATTAGGAGTAATATCTGAATTTTTATTTCCTATAGACTGGTTAGAATTTATCTTATTACTATATGATATAGATGGTATATCTTCTACAAATAAAGGGCAATCTAAAACAGTATCGTGTACAAAAGAAGAAGAATCAATATACTTATGTTTCTTTTTCTCACCATAGTAGTAACTATTCTTATAATCTTTTTTATTAACATCCATCATATTAATAATAGCACCAGAAATATTACCGCCAACCATCTCAATAGACTTCTTAATTTTAGTTAAAGTATCAAGTTTTGTAACTTTATTAGCAGTAACAATTATAGAGGTATCTACTATTTTAGAAAGGATTATGCTATCTGAAACTAACATACAAGGAGTACCATCACAAATTACAATATCATATTGTTTATTTAAAGCATGTAATAATTTTACCATACTAGAAGAAGACAATAGCTCAGAAGGATTTGGAGGTACAATGCCACAAGTCATAATATGTAAATTTGTAATATTACTTTCTTTAATAAATTCATTAATATTTAAAGATGTACCATAAGTTCCAATTTTAGAAAGGCAAGTAGACAAACCATTTTCATTAGATAATTTAAAAATATTATGAATTCTACCCTTTCTCATATCAGTATCAATTAAAATTACCTTCTTACCAGAATTTGCAAAGGAAGTAGCTAAATTAGAAGAAACAAAACTCTTGCCTTCCCCCATAAAACCACTTGTCACTAAAATAGTTTTAAATTTTTTAGAACCAATAGAAAACATAACATTTGTTCTAAATGTTTTAAAACATTCAGAAATAGGAGACTTTGGTTCTTCATTTACAATTAATTCATTTTTATGTTTCCAAAATTTAGTATTATACTTAGGAATAATAGATAATACATTCAAATTTGTATAATTTTCAATATCTTTTTCAGATTTAATAGTAGTATCAAAAATATAAATCAATAATACTAAAATACATGACAATATAAATCCAAATATAACAAAAATAGCCATATCTTTTGTATGGTGAATATTATATGGAGTAATTGCTACTTCTGCTAGATCCATTGTATAAATATTATTCATATTATATAAAGACTGCACTTCTTTAGAAAATACTTCTAATAAATGATTAGTAATTAGAGCAGCCATTTTACCATCTTCATAAGAAACTCCAATTTTAAAAACTTGAGTATTATTAACAGATTGTATAGTAACCAAATCTTTTAATTCATTAGAAGACATATTAAGCTCTAAATCCTTTATTACTTTTTCTAAAACGCTATCACTTTTAGCAATTTTCGTATAAGTTGAAAGTAAATTCTTATTCAAATTAATATCACCTTGAGTGATAGAAGAATAATTAGGTGTTTCTTGTTCTAAACTCTCATTTTGAACCAAAACAACAGTTGCAAAAGATTGATACATAGGTGTTACATAATAGTAACTATAAAAATACCCAATTGCTAAACTTAGAGCAAGGATAAATACAATATAAAGCTTACTATTCCAAAAAACTTTTGAAAAACGATTAATATCAAAATTTTCCATTTGTTCACCACCTTTAGTTATTGTAACACATTATGGTAACAATGTCAAATTTTGAGAGAAATACAAGAAAAAAGCCATACATAAAAGTATGACTTTATTTCTATTACGCACCTCTTTGACCAGAGCCACGAGTTTTATCATTTTTAGATTTTGAATTCATAGCATCAATTGCAGCTCTCTCATCTACTTTAACTAAGTATTCTACAAAAGGAGTAGGTGTATTTGCATTCTTACTACGAACGTCAAAAGTTGGTTTAGAATCAACATATTTTATATTTTTTTCATATGCACTACTTGCCTCAGCAGGAGACACAGTTCTCTCTTTACGTTTTCCAACAGCCACATCACGGTTATGCTTAAATGTAAGCATCTCATATGCAGTAATAGCAGCTTCAGATACTTTTGTTCCAAAACTATGAATACGATCCATAAAAGAACGTTTTTGTTTTTTTGGAACTAAAGCTTGTATAGGTTTTTCATCTTTTTTAGGTGTAGGTGTAGGTTCAACTTCTTTAATTACAACTCTCTCAGGTATTGGATTTTGACTTCTTATATTAGAAGGACGTACATTTGATTTTTGAACAGGAGGTCTTACAACAGTATTTGCTTGCGTATTTTGTGTAGGTACATTTTGTGTTGTACTTATGAGAGTTAATTGCTCTACTAAATTAGAAACTTTTCCTTGTCTATCTTCATAACGTCTTTTTTCTTTACTATAATTTGCACGTCTTAAAGCTTCACTTCTTTTTCTAGCAATTTCTATATTTTCCAAATTTTTAGCTTGTTTATCAGTTTCTATTTGTTTTTTTATTTTGTTTTCTTCATTTATTACAGAAGGTTTTACCTTTGTATTTTGTCTTTCCCTTTGTTCTTTCTTTAATTCTTCAAGAATTTTATCTGCTTTTTTACGTACTTCTAATTTTTCGTATGCTTCTTTAGAAATTAAATCTTTATATCTTGCATCTACATTAGAATTTTTATCTACAAGATTATTAATACCAGAAAGCAAATCTTTTTCTTGTCTTTCTTGCATTTTTTTCTTTAACTTTAATAATTCTTCATTAACAATTTCTTCTTTTCTCTTTTGAAAATCTATAGTATTATCTTTTTTATATTCTTCAAGAGTTTTATCAAATGCATAATGCTCTAATTTTCTTCTAGCACTAATAAATTCTGGGCTTTGCGGATTTATTTTTTCAGGTTCCATTTTTACATCTTTCATATGAACAACCTTCTTTCATAAAAACTAATATAACTCTATTATACTATATTGACATAAAAAATGCAAATATAACAAAAAAATGTTTTAAAAATTGTACAACCCCAAAAATTGACAAATTACAAATCATAGTATATAATATATCATTATACAATAAAAAACGAATTTAAAAAGGAGTATTTTTATGGCAATAATAAAAAAAGCCATTTTATCGTTATTCATAATTCTACTTATTTTATTAGCATTAGCAGGAATTGTATTTAGTGCAGACACAGCAAAAGCTAAAGAAGAAGCAAAACTAAAAAAATCAGCAGATAACAGTTCAATTACACTAGAAATCATACCAAAAAATGACGAATTTGAAATACTAGAAGACATGGGAGATTGGTATAAAGTTAATTATAAAAAAATAAGAGGATATGTAAAAAAAGAACAAGTAGAAATAATAAAACAAAGCAGTAATAACGATAAAAATGGTGTAAATTCAAACTATACTAATGAACAAAGCCAAAATACAAATGAAAATACAGTAAATGAAAATACTGTAACAGGTGAACAAACTACAAAAGAAGAAAATAAAAACGAACAAGAAAAAGAAACATTAGAAAATATACAAGTAGGAGAAAAATTATATACAAAAGCAGAACTACAAGTATATTTAAGACCATTACCAACATCAATGAAAATGGAAAAACTAGCAGTAGGAACAGAAGTAACAGTAGTGGATGAAACATGTAATTGGATATATGTTTTGGTAAATGGGAAAACAGGTTGGATTAGAAAAGAATTACTAGCCAAAACAAAAGAAAACAATACAAACAATAACAACAATAATGACAGTAACAATAACAGCAAAAAATTAGAAGAAAACAACATAAACAAGACAGGATATATTACAACAGATGGAATAAACTTTAGACAAAAAGCAGACACAGATAGTAAAGTACTAAAAACATTTGCAACAAATGCAAAAGTAACTATCTTAAAAGAAGAAGGAAACTGGTATAAAATAAAACATAATGACCAAGAAGGATATGTATTAAAGACATATGTTTCAGAAAAAAAAGCAGCAGAAGTAACATCAAGAAGTTCAGTAAGAAGAGAAGAAACATCAAGTAAGCAAGAAGAAAACAAACAAGAAGAAGCAAAAACTACTACAAAAGAAGCATCTTCAAAAGGAAGTCAAGTAGTAGAAACAGCAAAAAAATATTTAGGATCACGTTATGTTTATGGGGGCTCTAGTCCTTCAGGATTTGACTGTTCAGGATTTACAATGTATATATACAAACAATTTGGGGTAAACTTACCACATTCAGCAACAGCACAATCTAGTAAAGGAACTAAAGTAGAAAAGAAAAACTTACAACCAGGAGATATAGTATTTTTTACAAACTATAAAACTGGAAAAGGAATAGGACATTGTGGAATATATATAGGGGGAGGACAATTTATACACGCATCCACAGAAAAAACGGGGGTTATAACCACATCTTTAAATAATGGGTCACATGCAAAAAGATATGTAACAGCAGTAAGGATTTTCTAAGCTCTAGGAAGCAAAGCTGACATAGAGATTAGTTATGCGAAACTTAGAGTTACTGCGACGTAAGGAGCATAGAAACTCTTAATTTCGTTTTCTAATGTAGGGGCATGTCGTTTAAAGGGAATACATCGTAGGACATGACACCACTAAAGCCCTTTCTAAATGTAGGAGAAAAAGGAACCAGAAGGAAGGTTTTATGATAAAAAGACCATTGGTACTAATAACCATCCGGAAGTATAATAGGAATTTTATTTGGGCTATACTGTAATATCAGTATAGCCCTATTTGTAGCATTTATAATATTTATAACTATACATATATTAACTAAAAACCAGAAAGCATATGATAACATACTACAAATACAGAAATGGACAATGATATTTATAATATGTATTGTATTAGCAAGCTTATATACAACCATAAAAAACAAAGAATATGAAAACAAAAACAACCAAATGAAAGAAAAAACAGAATATATAGGAATAATAATAAGCAACCCTATACCAAAAGAATATTGCACACAATACACTTTAAAAATAGAAAACACAAATATAACAGTATATTTACAAATTAAAGAAAAACAAGAACTAGAATATGGAGATAAAATATCTATAAAAGGAGAATATATCGAGCCAGACACAGCAAGAAATGACAAAGGATTTAACTATAAAAACTACTTAAAATCAAACCGGAATAGTAGGAACACTAAAATGCGAAAAAGCAAAACTATTAAGCAAAAATAATGGAAACTTATTACAAAAACTTGCGTGTAAAACGCGGAAAAACAATAGAAAATCAAATTAGGAAAAAAATAGAAACAAAAGAACATCAAGATATACTATTAGGTATTTTACTAGGAAAAGATGAAAGTATAGAAAATGAAATAAAACAAAACTTTATACAAAGTAGTCTATCACACATATTAGCAGTATCTGGAATGCATGTAGCATATGTTATAGCAATAACAAGCTATATATTAACATCACTAAAAATAGGAAAAAAGAAAACAAAAATAATAACAATAGTATTATTAATATTTTTCATGCTACTTACAAACAATACACCATCTGTAAGAAGAGCATGTATAATGGCAATATTAAGCATAATAGCAATTCTAATTAATAGAAAAAGTGACAACATAAACAATATGGCAGTATCACTAATTATAATACTAATACAAAATCCATTTTACATATTAAACACAGGACTAATACTATCATATACAGCAACACTAGGTATAATCTTACTTTTACCAAAGCAAAAAGAAGAAACAAATCTATTTCAAAAAATAAGGAAGCTAATACAAGTATCAATATCAGCATATATAGCAATTTTACCAATCAATATGTTACTATTTAAAACAATATCACTTACATTCATATTTTCAAACATATTAATCAGTTTCATAATAGGAATTATAATCATACTAGGATTTATAATAAGTATACCAATACATATACCAATTTTGCCATTTATATTAGAAATCTTGCTATCATTATTAATAAAAATAACAGAAATTTTTTCTAATATTCCAATATCTAATATATTAATTTGCCCACCAACATATCTAATAATTTTTATCTACTATACAATCCTATTATTTTTCATTTACCTAAAAAAGCTAAAACGGAAGATCATACAAAAGACAAATAGAAAAAAAGCTATTAACAAATGTGGATAAATTTAAACAGCATATTTATAAAAGAAAAATACAGTGTTTAGCAATAATGGTCATATGTTTAGTATGTTATATAGCCATTCAAAAATTGCCACAAGATTTAAAAATTTCATTTATAGATGTAGGGCAAGGAGACTGCACATTAATTACAACACCAAACCACAAAAACATTCTAATAGATGGAGGAGGAAGTACAAACTCTAGTTATGATGTAGGAGAAAAAGTGTTATTACCATATCTATTAAATCACTATATAACAAAATTAGATGTAATAATTGTATCTCACTTTGATTTAGACCATGTTCGGAGGGATATTAACAATTATGGAAAAACTACAAGTAGAAAAAGTAATAATACCAAAACAATTTGAAGAATGCGAAAACTACAAGAATTTTCTTAAAATTGTAAAAGACAAAAAAATAAAAGTACATATAGTAGAATTAGGACAAAAAATAAATATAGAAAAAGACATATATTTTGATACTTTGTGGCCAAACTCACAAAACATAATTAATGAAAATGCAATAAACAATAACTCTTTAGTATGTAAAATAAACTATAAAGATTTTTCTTGTATATTTACAGGTGATATAGAAAAAGTAGCAGAAGAGGCTATTTTGCAAAAATATAAAAACACAAATAAACTAAAAGCAACCATATTAAAAGTAGCACACCATGGGTCAAAAAGTTCATCAATACAAGAATTCTTAAATGAAGTAAAACCCAAAATAGCAATAATTGGAGTAGGAAAAAACAATACATTTGGACACCCAAATGAAGCTGTTTTAAAAAAAATAGAAGAACAAAGAAGTAAGATATATAGAACAGATTTAAATGGTCAAATAACTATAAAAGTTAATAAAAAAGGAAAAATTTGGATAGAGAAGATGCTAAATTGATCTATTTTGTATAAAATATCCTTTTTTGGCAATAATAGTTTATAGAAATATGAAAAGAGAAAGAAGGATGCAGTATGAAGAATTGGATATATATTATAATAACAGCGGTAATCATAATAATAGCAATCATCGTAGGAAGTATGTTATTTAAAAATAATGATAACACTAAAACAGAAAGTCAAACACAAAACAATATAAAACAGCAAGATGAAATACAAGAAAATACATTTACAAATGACATAAGTGTAAGTAGTATAGAACAAGAAAAAATTTCACCAAATGCAGTATTAATACTAAAAAAGCATTACGAAGAATGTGACCATACAATAAAAGAATATGCAAAAATTCCAGAAGAATATGTAAATTTAAATGAAGAAGAATTAGCCAAAAAGCAAGAAGGGTGGAGGATAGAACAATTTTCAAAAGATGAAGTAACATTAATAAAAGATATAAATAATATATGTAATGAACACTATGTATTAAGACAAAAAGATGGAATTATAGCAGTGTACCAAATACATGAAGACAATACAGAAACACTAAAAGAAGAAACAGGAATAGCAGTAGAATATTTAACTGATATTGATAAATTAAGATTAGAAGAGGGAATAAGAATATATGGAGAAGAAGAACTAAATAGCACACTAGAAGACTATGAATAACTACTATATATTATTAAAAAGCATAAAATATAAAATTAAAAAATTCGGTTCTATAATGTAAAAATATAATTTTCACATTATAGAAATACATTCTACAGAAAATTGCTTTGCAATTTTCGCAGTAGAACAAAAACGAGGCATATAAATTAATCAAAATGTCCTAATATGTTAAAGCCTCTTTTGTTCTAGTAGGCGTTTTAGTATAATTGGTTTTAACAAAACTGAAACACACTATACTCCCAGAAAAAGAAATATGACGCCTTTGGTTAACAGGTCGAACTTGTTTTTTAATTTTATATTTTATTCTTTTAGTTGTTATTATTATCAATCTTTAAATTTTCCTTTTTCAAATACCCTTGAGTATAAAAAGCCCTAATATACATAAACAATGAAAAAACAGTCATAATCAAAGCCAAATAATATATATACTGGTCAAACGCAGGAAGTGGTCTCATACTATATTCTGGGTGGTTAAAAATAATCATATTAAAATGTCTAATAAAGAAAGAACTCACTATAGCTACATAAAAAAGTACAGTAGAAAGCTTTCCATACCATTTGCTAGACACAACTAATTCCTTACCATACAGAAAAGAAGCGCCAGAAATCATAACCAACTCTTTTAAAAAAACAATAACTAAAATCCACAAAGGAATAATATGTTGCAAAGTAAGAACAGTAAGAACAGAAATTTGAGTAGCCTTATCAGCAAGTGGGTCAATCAACTTTCCAAAATTAGTAATAAAATTAAACTTACGAGCAATAAAACCATCTAAAACATCTGTTATAGCAGACAAAGTCAAAAATACAAAAGCCAATATATAATTTCCTTCGCTCAAATACCCAACAATAAAAGGAATAAGAATAAAGCGAAGCATAGTTAACAAATTAGGAATATGTTTTGCCATTAAAATTAACCTCCATAAATAATATAATATATAATACAATTTTTGATAAAATTCGTCAAGCATTCTGCAAGATTTTAACATTTATACATTTTTATAATATCACTATAAAAATGTATAAATGTTAAAAATACCTACGGCAAAGCAACATACAAGAAATGGACAAAATAAAAGTACATTATAATACCAATATAATTACAAATTACAAAAAATCTCAAAACTAGTATAAATTAGCAAAAAGTGGAGTTTTTTGAATTTTAAAGATATAAGTAATCAAATCTTCCATATATGCGCATATCCGTAAAAAATACCAATATTACGAAAATGTAAAATAAATGTAAACAAATACCTACAAATGTAGAGCCGTAGCAAAAAACAAAGAAAAATCTGTAATATGAAAAAACTGCCATTGACCTTGAAATATAGCTTTCTTATAATAAAAATGAAATAATTATAAGAAAGAGGTAAAACCATGAGAAAAACAAAAAAAGGTTTAAAATTAATATTTATTATTGCATTTAGTGTAATTATATTAATGGCAAATATGTCATTTGTACAAGCAGATACACAAAATCAAATAAATTTTAACAAAATGGGATTTAAAGAAATAGCAGCTGGAATGTACCAAACACTTGCAATAGATGAAAGTGGAAATTTGTGGTCTTGGGGGTTAAATAATAATGGACAACTAGGAAATGGAGGAGAAGTTGATGTAAATAACCCTGTGCAAATAAAGCCAGGAACCAAATTTACGCAAGTATCAGCAGGAAATTTATTTTGTTTAGCATTAGATGAAGATGGAAACATATGGAGTTTTGGTACAAATGGAGTAGGACAACTAGGTGTAGATGGTATAACAAAATCAAATGAACCAGTAAAAATAGCATCAGAAACAACCTTCAAGTCTATTTCTGCAGGTTCTTCTCATGGTTTAGCAATAGATATAAATAATAATCTATGGTCTTGGGGATTAAATAGTAATGGACAACTAGGAAATGGTACAAATGATAATAGCAACACACCTGTGCAGATAATGAGCGATATAAATTTTACAGAAATTACAGCAGGATATAATTCAAGTGCAGCAATTTCTACAACAGGTGCTTTATATACATGGGGAGAAAATAGTGAAGGACAACTAGGAGATGGAACAAATGAAGCTTCAAGCACACCAAAAAATATAGAAACATCAAAAACATATACAAAAGTTCAAATGTCAAAAGGAGGAAACTATACATTAGCAATAGATACAGAAGGAAAACTATATGCGTGGGGAAATAACCAATATGGACAGCTAGGAAATGAAACTTTTGAAAATTCAAATACTCCAATAGCAATTATGGAAGATAAACAAATAAAAGAAATAACATTAGGGTATAACCATACACTAGCAATAGATACAGAAGGCAAACTATATGCATGGGGAGCAAATGGAGAAGGAAAATTAGGAACGGGAAATGAAATTTTAACTAACACACCAGTACAAATAAGTGAAGATAAAACTTTTAAAAAAGTATCAGCAGGTTGGAACCATACAGTAGCAATAGAGGAAAATGGATCTTTATATGTATGGGGAGGAAATGAAAGTGGAGAACTAGGAATTGAAGACATTGAAGGTTCAAAAACGCCAATCGCAATATCAAAAAAAGAAAGTTTTAGTTATAAAATAGAACACTATAAACAAACAGAAACAGGATATGAATTGGTCTTAGGGGATACACAAACAATAGAAGGAATAGTAGGTAAAGAAGTTATAGCCACACCAAAAACCTATGAAGGGTACATTTGGAATAAATATGCAAAAGGAACAGTACTAAAGGGCGAAATAAAAGCAGATGGAAGTTTAGTATTAAAACTATATTATGATAAACTAGTACAAAACAATTTTAATATTAGCATAACAAACAAAAGTGCAGAAGATAGTGAGGGAGTAGAAAACTCAACATATGATGTTACAGTAGAATACTGTGATGGTACATCACAAGAATTTAAAGATATAATAACTAATGAAAATGGAAATATTATACTATCTAATGTAGTAGGAAAAAATATAATGAAAGTATACTTTAAACAAACCTCAGTAGCAGGTGGGTTTATTAGCGATACTTCTAAAAAATATGTAGAAATAAAAGTAAATAATGAAACAAGCCAAATAGAATTAACAGGAGCAAAAACAGCAGGGGTAATAGCAAACACAAATGAAAATACTCTATATATTACACAATTTAACAACAAATTAAACTATGAAAATACACTAAGAATACATGCAATAGATAATATAGATAACGAAATCGAACTTGCAAACATACCATTTACAGTAACATATCCAGATGGAAGAAACAAACAGTTAATAACAAATGAAGAAGGAATTGCAGAAATTTCTAACTTACTAGCACCAGGAGTAGGAGACTTCATATATGAAATTGAGCAATTAGCTACCTTAAGTGGATATGTAGAAAACAAAACAGTAAAATATGTAAATATAACATTTGATGAAAATGGAATAATAACAAAAGTAGAAGCACTATCAGAAAAAACAAATGCAACCAAAGAAACACAAACTATAGATTCTATTCAAAATATAATTGCAAATATTAATATAGAACAAACAAGAGATAGTCAAAATGCAATATTTAGCGACTATTCACTACACATAATAGAACAAGACAAAGATACAGGTGATAATGTAGAAGGAGTAACATATAAAATAATAGAAAAGGCTGCAACAACAGGACTTTCAAACATAGTAACACTAACAAAAACAACAAATGCATTAGGACAAATAAATACAGATGTAGTAAATGGACAAGAAGTAATACTAACAATAAAAAGAACAAAAGTGCCAAGCGGATATAAATTACTAAAAGAAGAAATAATAGTAAAATTAACTAAAAATGCAGAAGGACAATATGAACTACAAGAACCAATAGAAGGAGTAAGTATAGACAACACTACAAAAACAATCACAGTAAATAGACAATTATATAAAGTTTCATCTATACATAATGTAGCAAAAACAAAAGTAAATAACGAAATATTCATAACAAAAGTAGATGAAAACTTACGTCCATTACAAGGAGTAGTATTAGAACTAAGAGAAAACTCATCACAAACGAGATGGGAACTAAAAACAGATGATAATGGACTTGCAAAAATAACAAGTGAAGATGTTAAAAATGCAATAGGAAGTGAATTTCCACAATATTTAATTGAAAACAAAGGAAAATTAACATTTTGGATAACAGAAAAATCAGTACCATTAGGGTATGAAAGAATAGAAGAAGACATAGGGTTTGAAGCATATTATGAGGTTACACCAGATGGAACACTACAAATTAGTTATATGAATGTACTAGATGGTCTAAGTTATTATCATATAGTAGACCAAGAATATGACCAATACGAAAAAGAAGATTATATGCAAGTAGATATAAGATTGAAAGTAATTAACCAATATGGAGATATAGTAGATAAAGCAAACCTAAATACATTAAAAATAGAAAAAGTAGACAGTAAAAATGAAAATACAAAACTTGAGGGTGCGACATTCCAAATAACACTAACATATCCTACTTCAGGAAAACTAAGAACAATAGAAACAACTAATATAGATGGAATAGCTAGTATTGAAAACTTATACTTCCCAGAGGGAACAAGCACAATAGAAATAGTAGAAAAAAATGCACCATATGGATATATATTAGACTCTACACCAAATTTAATAAAAGTAACAAACACAGCAGGAAATATAACAGTAGAAGGAGCAAGTGTAGATTCTAATAGAATAATAAATGTAAAACTAACAAACACACATAAACAATATGCAGTACCATTTAATGTAGTAGTTAAAAAAAGAGATGGTAAAACAAAAGAATTAATAGATTCTACTGCAAACTTTAATATAAACATAACAAAAGGAGGAATGACATCTACATATAATAAAAATACAACCAAAGGAACAACACAAATTACAAACTTAAATGGAACAGGAAACATAGAAATATCAGTACAAGAAAAAGAAGCACCATATAGATACAAACTAAACGATGAAATTGCCACAGCATATATTACAAAACAAGATATGTATAGTGATATAGCAGTTGATACAACAAAAACGCAATCAAGTAATGTAAGTATTTCAGGAAATACAGTATATTTTACAGTATATGATGAGCAAGAAGAAATAAATATAGAGCCAAGTTTACAAATAAAGAAAGTAAGCACAAAAAACACAGACTTAAGACTAAGAAATGCTAAGTTTAGTATAACGATGCCAAATAATGAAGGAACAAAACAAATAACAACAGGAGACTATGGATATGCTAGTGTAATACTTAAAAACGGAATATCAGGTAGATATATTATACAAGAAACAGAAGCACCAACAGGATATAATCTATCTAAAAAAGTAGCAATAGATGTAGTATTTGATGAAAACAAAAACATAACATCATGTGAATTAGTAAAAGGCTTAGGAGAAGAATATGTAGATTCAATAATATCAAATTCACATACAGCTAAAACAATATATTTAAATATTGGAGATACACCAATTGTAACTATGCAAGCAAGTACATATACAGTAAAAATAGACAAAGTAGATAAAAACAATAAACAAGAAAAACTAGATGGAGCAATATTTGATATAAGTATAAACCAACAAAATGGATTAGACTATAGTTTAACAAAAGAAACCATGTATGAAAGAGGAATAAATATATATGGTCTTGAAGGAACAGGAAAAATAGATGTAAATTTACAAGAAGTAACAGCACCATGGGGATACGTATATGATGGAACAGTAAGAAAACTATCATTTACAAGGGATGAAGTAACAAAAGCTCTAACACTAGATGTAAATTCATTAATAAATGTAAATGAAAGTGATATTAATGTAAACAATATAAACCATACAATAACAATAACTATAGAAAATACTCCAAAATCATATACACCAGTAATAAAAGAAGATGGAACAGAAGATCCTACACCAATACCAGAAGGAAAAATATATAATAGTATCACAATAGAAAATGAATACATAAGAGATCATTTAGTAAAAATAGAAGGAACAACCTTTAGAATATATAGATTAGGAAGTTACGTTTCACAAGGAACAACAAACCAAAGAGGGCTAACAACAATATCACTAGGAAATACAGAATATTACACAGTAGAAGACTATCTAATAAAAAATTATGAAATGAGAGCATCAAGCTATATTAAAAATCAAGATGTAGTATTAAGAATAACATATGGTGAAAATGGAACAATGAGGTCTGCTGAAATTATATCTGGAGAGCAAGACTCACAAGGAAGAATTGTAGCAGAAATAGATAAAACCGTAAACTATGTAGGAAACCATAGAATAAAAGTAAAAATAAGATGTGACAAAAAAGCATATACACCAGTTTCTGGAACAACACCAGAAGATCCAAAAGTACCAACGACACCAACAGGAACAATAAAACCAGAAGAAAAGCCAAGTCCTATAACACCAGTATCACCAAGTGAGCAAGAGCCAGACTTTGGAATTACATTAGAAAAAGTAAATATATTCAATAATAGAATAAAAGTAAAAAATGCAAGATATGCGATAAACATATTAAATGAAGAGACAAACGAATCAGAAACAAAAATAGGAACAACAGATAGTGCAGGAAAAATATCACTTACAGGACTATTAGGATTTGGGAACTTTAAAATAACAGTAATAGAAATAAGCTCACCAGAAGAATATGCATTAGACGAAAATAAACAAGTAGTAAGAATACATAGAGACCAAGAATCGCAAATGATAACAATGTTAGATAAAGACTTAAGTGAAAATGCATCTGCAAGAATAGACAATATAAACAAAATGGTAAAAATTACAATACAAGAAACACCAAGCACAATAGGATTTGCAATATTAAAACAAGACTATGAAGATGAGCTAATAGGTTTAAAAAATAGCAAATTCCAAATAATAGATAATGAAACAAATGACACATATGAATTAGAAACATTAGAAGAAGGAATGGGATATATAAACTTACCAATAAAAGAAAATGGATTACATACATTTACTTTAAGAGAAATGCAGGCACCAGTAGGGTATAATGCATTAACAGATACATTAACACTAAAAGTAAATTATCTAAATGGATTAATAACATCAGCCCAAATAGTAGGAAATGATGAACTAGCATATGTAACAACACAAAACACAGAATATATAGAAGCAAACATATTAAACGCAAAAAATACAGAACATGGAACAAAATATGATATAGAATTAATAAAAGCAGATGCATATTATTCAAGCATAACATTTGAAAATGCAAAAATAAAACTAGATATAGATAATGAAATTGGTCAAAGTGGCATAAGTAAAACTGCACTAACAAATACAGATGGAAAAATAAATGTAAACAATATATATGGAACAGGAAAAGTTACGATCAAAATAACAGAAATAGAACCACCAGCAGGAAGAAGATTTGACACAAAAGAAAAACAAGTAATACTAAATATAGATGAAGAAACAGGTTGGATAAAACTAGATAAACAAACAAGCAATGTAGATGCATTTGTAGATAATGATACAAAGAAAATAACAATAAGGATAAGAAACTATCCAGATGGAACATTTGTAATAGGAGCAAATAAAGTAGATGAAGTAGATAATGATCTAATACTATATGGAGCAAAATATCAAATACAAATGGAAGGAAGTTCTACAGTACATACATTAGTACAATATGCAAATGGACTAATTGCAGCACAAGATATACTGATGCCAAGCCCTGTAAGTGTTGGAACATATACATATACGATAACAGAAATAGAAGCCCCATTTGGATATAAACTAAACACAGTGCCAACCGTATTAAAAGTAGAAGTAAGCAAAGTAAGTGGAATAAATAAAATAACAAATGCGTACGTAGAAAGTGGTAATGGAACAGTAGAAGTATATGGAGATGAATATGTACACTTAAAATTGATAGATACACCAAATGAAATAGAAGATCCAGAAGGAAATAATACATATAAAATAACTATAAACAAAGTAGACAGTATGGACAAAACATATGTAATACCAAATACTTTAATAGGTGTACAAGTACAAGCAGAAAGTGGAGAAAACTACTATAAAGAAATTAAAACAGACAAAAATGGTCAAATAAACTTAAATGATATAAAAGGAACAGGAAGAATAACTGTAAAAATAGAAGAAATAAAAGCAGCACCAAATTATTTATTAGGAAATAATGTAACAATAGTTACATTTACAAGAGATCCAGAAACAAAACAAATAACAATAAATGAAGAAACACATAATGTAGTTGTAACAGAAGAGGGAAATGTAAATATAACAATAGAAAATACATTAGATTTAGAAAAAGCAGTAGTAATAACAGTAAATAAAGTGTGGCAAGATACAGAAGAACAAAAAGTACATAGACCAGAAAGCATCAAAATACAAATAAAACGTGGAGACCAAGTAGTACAAGAAAAAGAAATTTTAAATACAGAAGAAGTAGCAATATTTACAAATTTACCCAAATATGATGAACATGGAAATGTAATAGTATATACAATCTCTGAAGCAGAAGTAAATACAGGTGATTTAAAATATTATGTACCAAGCTATGATGAAGAAACAAACACAATAACAAACACATACATATTAAACGCTAGCATAAGAAAAGTAATAAAAGACACAAGTGTAGGACTAGGAGGAGCAACAATAGTATTAATAGATGAACAAGGAAACGAAACCGAAGGAGTAACAAACGAAGAAGGATATGTAATCTTTG